>CAJTOJ010000006.1 GCA_910577665.1 uncultured Acetatifactor sp. | reverse complement strand
GACCTGATGGCTATTGGCGCCATGAATGCGTTGATTGACATGGATATTTTCCGGCCGGTGTGTGGATTTGATGGCATTGCGCTGATGGGATATGTGGGAAAACAGATGAATACGGTGTACCAGGATTTCTATGGAATCTCCAGCAGGGCGCTGGAGGAGGTAAAACTTCTCATAGACGGCCAGGCTGGCCGCCAGGTGGTCATGCCACACCGCATTGTGAAAATGTACTACAAGGACATTATCTGTTAAGCTATTTTGCACAAAAATAAAAGGAAATGGATTTGGGCATTGCGGAAAACGTTTTCCTATGCTATTCTACAGGAAGTACTACAGAAAAGGAAGGATATGGAAGAGGATCTTCCGTAAGATTCTTACATGGGGGACCATAAATGGAGGATATGGGATATGAAATTGGAACAGCAGTTAGAGAAACTGGCAGACAAAAGATATGGCAGAACCATTGCAGAATGTACAGATGCACAGTTATATAGCTGTGTACTCCAGATGACCAAGGAGATGATGGCTGACAAGCCCGTCATATCAGGGAAGAAAAAGGTATATTATATTTCCATGGAGTTCCTGATTGGCAAGCTTCTGTCCAATAACCTTATCAACTTAGGGGTCTATGAGGAACTGGCCGGGATCCTGGCAAAGAATGGGAAGGACTTAAGCATCATTGAGGAGGTGGAAGCCGAGCCCTCCCTGGGCAATGGCGGTCTGGGTCGTCTGGCAGCCTGTTTTCTGGACTCCATTGCTACCCTGGGTCTGCCCGGTGATGGCATTGGCTTGAACTACCACTACGGTCTGTTTAAGCAGGTATTCCAGGATATGCGCCAGAGTGCGCAGAAAAATGACTGGATCACCGGGGATTCCTGGCTGAACCCTACAGGCACTTCCTTCCAGGTGTGCTTCGGGGACAGGAAAGTGACCTCTGTGCTTTATGACATTGATGTCATAGGATATGAGAACGGCTGCAACAAGCTGCATCTGTTCGATGTGGCTACAGTGGACGAGAGCCTGGTGAAGGATGGCATACATTTTGATAAGACGGCTATTGAGAAGAACCTGACTCTGTTCCTGTACCCGGATGATTCCGATGAGGCCGGCAACCTGCTGCGGATCTACCAGGAATATTTTATGGTCAGCAACGGTGCCCAGCTTATCATAAAAGAATTGAAGGAAAAAGGCTGTGACCTGTACCATATGGATGAGTATGTGGCTGTCCAGATCAATGACACCCATCCCACTATGGTGATCCCGGAGCTGATCCGTATCCTTACCTGGGAGGAAGGCTTTACCATGGAGGATGCCGTGGATGTGGTGAGCCGTACCTGCGCCTATACCAATCACACCATTCTTGCGGAAGCCCTGGAGAAGTGGCCGCTTGCCTATATTGAGAGGGTGGTGCCCCAGCTGGTACCCATCATCAAGGAACTCAGCGCCCGGGTGGCAAAAAAGTATAAAAATCCGAAGGTACAGATCATTGATTCTGACAAAAAGGTACACATGGCCCACATTGACATCCATTATGGATACAGCGTCAACGGCGTAGCTGCCATCCATACAGATATTTTGAAGGATACAGAGCTTCATGATTTCTATGAACTGTACCCGGACAGGTTCAACAACAAGACCAATGGTATCACCTTCCGCCGGTGGCTCCTTGCATGCAACCGGCAGCTGGCTGCCCTGCTCACCAGCCTTATCGGGGATGGATATAAAAAGGATGCATGCCAGCTGGAAAAGCTGATGGAAAAGGCAGAAGACAAGGCTGTCCTGGATGCCATTGAGGGGATCAAGAAGCAGAAGAAAGAGGAGCTGGCGGCATACATTCAAGAGAAAGAGGGCATCACCCTGGATACGGATTCCATTTTCGATATCCAGGTAAAGCGGCTCCATGAGTACAAACGCCAGCAGATGAATGCCCTGTATATCATCCACAAATACCTGGAGATCAAAGGTGGGAAGAAGCCTGTCAGACCCATGACTTTCCTCTTCGGTGCCAAGGCGGCCCCGGCCTATGTGATTGCCCAGGATATTATCCACCTGCTGCTTGTGCTGGGTAAAATCGTGAACAATGACCCGGAAGTAAGTCCTTATATGAAGGTGGTCATGGTGGAGAACTATAACGTAAGCTATGCGGAGAGGCTGATCCCGGCCTGTGATGTGTCTGAGCAGATATCCCTGGCTTCCAAGGAAGCCTCCGGAACCGGCAATATGAAATTCATGTTAAACGGCGCGGTGACCCTGGGCACCAGCGATGGGGCCAATGTGGAGATCCACGAGCTGGTAGGGGACGACAATATCTACATCTTCGGGGAGAAGAGCGATACGGTCATTGCACATTATAAAAAAGCGGATTATGTATCAAAAGATTACTACAAGAAGAGTCCCGTGATCAAAAAGGCAGTGGACTTTATTGTCAGCAAGGAAGCCCTGGCCATAGGGCACAAGGAGAACCTGGAGCGGCTCTACAAGGAGCTTCTGAACAAGGACTGGTTCATGACACTGCTGGATCTGGAGGAATATATCAAGGTAAAAGACAAGATGTTTGCGGATTATGAGGACAGGGACAAATGGAAGAGGATGATGCTGGTGAATATTGCCAGGGCCGGGTTCTTCTCCTCTGACCGGACCATTGCAGAGTACAACAGGGATATCTGGAAACTATAGCAGAAGAAGACGAGGTAAAAACAATGCGGGAGAGTGGTGTGTTGCTGCCGGTGGCCAGCCTGCCGTCAGCCTATGGGATCGGCTGTTTTTCAAAAGAAGCGTATGAATTTGTAGATCGTCTGAAGGAGGCAGGACAGTCCTACTGGCAGATCCTGCCTCTGGGACCTACCAGTTATGGGGACTCCCCTTACCAGTCCTTCTCTACCTTCGCGGGGAATCCCTATTTCATCGACCCGGAAGATCTGGTGGAGAGAGGGTGGATCACCGGCAAGCAGTGTGAAGCATATGATTTTGGCAGTGATCCGGGCTACGTAGACTATGGGAAGATCTATGAGAGCCGTTTCCTGTTGCTAAAGGAAGCATGGCAGAACAGTCACATTGGCCAGGATCCCGCATTCCAGCGTTTTGTGGAGGAGAATTACTACTGGCTGGAGGACTACGCCCTGTATATGGCGGTGAAGACCTCCTTCGGCGGAGTGTCCTGGGAAAAATGGGATGAGGATATACGGGTGCGCAGACAGGAAGCCCTGGATGCGTACCGGAGAAAATATGTGGCAGAGATCGAATTCTACCAGTTCCAGCAGTATCTGTTCCGGGTACAGTGGGAGAAGCTGAAGGCCTATGCCAACAGCCAGGGAATCCAGATCATTGGCGACATTCCTATCTATGTGGCTTTTGACAGTTCCGATGCCTGGGCAGAGCCGGAACTGTTCCGATTTGACAAGGACCGGAAACCTACAGCTGTGGCGGGGTGTCCTCCGGATGCCTTCTCTGCCACGGGCCAGCTCTGGGGGAATCCTCTCTATGACTGGGAGTACCACAAGAAGACCGGCTATGAGTGGTGGATGAGACGGCTGGCGGCCTGCTACCAGCTTTATGATGTGGTGCGGATCGACCATTTCCGGGCTTTTGACGCCTATTATGCCATTCCGGCAGATGCTGAGACTGCCATAGTGGGGGAATGGGAGCCAGGCCCTGGCTACGGCTTTTTCCAGGTGATGCAGGAGACGCTGGGGGAGCGGCGGGTGATCGCGGAAGACCTGGGATTCCTGACCCCTTCCGTGCTGGAACTGGTGGCGCGCACCGGGTATCCCGGCATGAAGGTACTTCAGTTCGCCTTCGATTCCCGGGAAGACAGCGACTATCTGCCCCACAATTACTCCCGCAACTGTGTGGTATATACCGGCACCCATGACAATGACACCTGCATCGGCTGGTACAGCAAGCTGCCACCTGAGGACCGGGAGATCTGCGATGAATATTTGAACCTGGGGAAGTGCAACAATGTAGAAGAAGTCTGCTGGGAGTTCATCCGGGCGGCACTCTCTTCTGTGGCGGACCTGGCTGTGATACCTATGCAGGACTACCTGGAGCTGGGTGGAAAGGCACGGATCAACACGCCTTCCACCCTGGGGGACAATTGGGAGTGGCGCATGGGGAAGGAGGACTTTACACAGGAACTGGCACAGCGGATGCGGAATATGGCCATGCTGTATGGCCGCGGGCGCAGGTAACTTCTGCCGGAAAATTTTCCGTTCATTCTTTGCTCATTTTGTGTACATCCTGTTTCCATGGACGGCGTAGCCGTGAACAGCAACGATAATACAGTTTCGTGGACAAGAAAATACATAGACAAATGCAGGGGCAGCGGTGTAGAATAAATCACGTTGCCCTTTTTGGCAGGAAGAAAGCCAGAGGAACCAGATAAACTGTATTGACGTAAGGAACGGGAGTGTCTATGGAGATCAGAAGAAAACTAATCGGCGACAAAGCTTTTTACAAAATGGTACTGGGGGTTGCAGTACCCATGATTATCCAGAACGGTATCACCAATTTCGTGAGCCTTCTGGACAATATCATGGTTGGACGGATCGGTACGGAACAGATGTCCGGCATCGCTATAGTCAACCAGCTGCTCATGGTGTTTAACCTGGCCATCTTCGGCGCCATCTCCGGTGTGGGGATCTTCGGCGCCCAGTATTACGGCTGCAAAAATTATAAGGGAGTCCAGCACACCATCCGCTTTAAACTATATGTATGTGCAGGTATCCTGGTTCTGGGAATTCTGTTGCTGCTCTCTTCCGGGGACAGGCTGATATTGCTGTACCTTCACGGGGAGGGCAATGATCTGGCCCTGCAGGCCACCCTGGAACATGGCAGACGGTACCTGGCAGTGATGCTCACCGGCCTGCTCCCCTTTGTAATAGAGGAAATCTATGCCAGCACCCTGCGGGAATGCGGGGAGACGAAGCTGCCCATGACTGCCGGGGTGGTGGCTGTGCTGGTGAACCTGGTGCTGAATTACCTGCTGATCTTCGGGAAGTTCGGATTCCCGGAAATGGGCGTGGTGGGCGCCGCCGTTGCCACTGTGATTTCGCGGTACGTGCAGGCGGCAATTGTGGTCATCTGGACCCACAGGCATACGGACAGGATGCCATTTGTCATTGGAGTCTACCGGGAATGGCGCATCCCAGGCCAGCTCTCCGTGAATATTGTGAAAAAGGGCACCCCCTTGTTGGTAAACGAGATCCTCTGGGCGGCGGGTACGGCCATGATGACCCAGTGTTATTCCATGCGGGGGCTGGATGCGGTGGCTGCCATGAATATCTCCAGCACCATCTCCAACCTGTTCAATGTGGTGTTTGTAGCCATGGGCAGCGCCCTGTCCATCATCGTGGGACAGCTTCTGGGTGCAGGAAAAATGGAGGAGGCCAAAGATACGGACAGGAAACTCATTGCCTTTGCTGTTATGAGCTGCCTGGTACTGGGAGCGCTGATGATCCTGCTTGCACCCCTGTTCCCCATGCTCTACAATACCACGGACCAGATTAAGGCCCTGGCTACAGTGTTACTTCGGATGGCGGCCCTTTGCATGCCCATGTGGGCTTTCATGCATACCACCTATTTTACCCTGCGTTCCGGAGGCAAGACCATCGTCACATTCCTTTTCGACAGCGTTTTCCTGTGGTGCGCCAGTATACCGGTGGCCTATGTATTAAGCCGGTATACGGTACTGCCCATTGCACCTTTGTACCTGTGCTGCCAGCTCCTGGATCTGATTAAATGCGTGATCGGGTTTGTGCTGGTGAAGAAGGGCATATGGATCCACAATATTGTGGGGGAGAGATGAGAATCAGAAAACTATTGTAACCTGTCAGGGATATTGATATAATAACCGCATAAGAAAAACAAGCGGCGAAACACTATTTGTTTTCTTATGCGGTTACAAGCGAGAAAGCGTTTGGCGAAGTCAGACAAAGAGTGCGAAAGCACGGGCTTTTCAGTGCAGGCTGGACAATGGGTTTTCAAATTTAGCACTGCCTGTAGCAGGGTGCACTTTATGGACCTGGGGGAACAGGAAGCAGTGCGGAAAGAAGGTATGAGATGATCAAAGGATTTAAGATGAAACTGTATCCCGGGCAGGAAGCAGAGTACGAGAAGCGCCACAATGAGCTGTGGCCCGAAATGCAGGATATGATTCATGCACATGGCGGGAAGAATTACACCATTTTCCTGGACAAGGAGACACTTACCCTGTTCGGCTACATAGAGATCCAGGATGAGGAGCTGTGGGCCAGGGGGGCCGACACTGCCATCAACCGTAAATGGTGGGATTTCATGGCAGACATCATGGAGACCAATCCGGACAACAGTCCTGTGAGCACTGACCTGCAGGCCGTATTTCATCTGGATTAAACTAGTAATGTCGTTTTCTCTAATGAAGGCTTTTTAACAGTTTTTCTGCACATGAGCTATTGATGCCAGAAGAAGCAGAACCATTGGGTCAAGAGAAAGAAGATATTTTCTTGAAGTACCTGTCGCATTTGAACTATTACTTGAAATATAGAAATGTGGATAAACAAAGCATGGAGACAATGCTGCTCTCCCAGCCAGAGCTATGTTTAAAGGCGAATAGCATAAACACGGGCCAGGAACCAGATTTATAGGTTCCTGGCCCAATGCTTATGTCCAATCACTTCTCGCTTTTCAGATAGGGGTGCTGGGATTTCTGCTATTCGTCCTTCTTCTATTTCACATCATTGGGACTTTCTTTCCCATCCTCAAAGTCCACTGCATTTTGTAATGTGGTGGAGGCGATGGCATCCAGCGCCTCCCGGGTGAAAAATCCCTGGTGGGAGGTAATCATCACATTGGGGAAGGACAGCAGCCTCGCCGTGGTGGAATGCTCCAGGATCTCGTCAGACCGGTCCTCGAATACATTGTTTGTCTCTTCCTCATACACATCCAGGCCCACTCCTGCGAACTTGTGCATACGGATTCCCTCGATGAGGTCATCGGTTTTCACCAGAGCGCCCCGGGAAGTATTCACCAGGATCACACCATCCTTCATCTGCCGGATGGTATCAAGGTTGATCAGATGATAGGTGGAATCCATCAGAGGACAGTGAAGAGATATGACATCACTGTTGGAAAGCAGCTTTTCCAGGGAAACATATTCCACGAAATCTTTCAAGGATGCATTCTCATATACATCATAAGCAAGGACCTTCATGCCAAATCCCCGGCATATGCGACACATGGCTGCTCCGATCTTGCCGGTACCGATAATCCCGGCGGTTTTCTGGTAAAAATTGAAGCCCATCAGACCACTTAAGCTGAAATCATTCTCCCGGACCTTGTTATAGGCTTTGTACAGGCGGCGGTTACTGGCCAGGGCCAGGGCCATGGCATGTTCTGCTACTGCTTCCGGGGAATACCCGGGCACACGCATGACGCGCATGTCATATTTTTGGGCGGTATCCAGATCCACATTGTTGAAACCAGCACACCGCATGAGAATCAGCCGGATGCCTTTTTCATGCAGGATATCCATGGTCTGGGTGCCCACATCGGAACTGACGAAGGCACAGACGGCATCAAATCCTTCTGCCAGGGCAGCTGTCCTGGGATCCAGGTCGGATTTCGTATACTCGATGACAAGCCCCGGGAACTGGCTTACCATGTTCTGGAAAGACTCTTTGTCATAGCTTTTGGTGTCATAGAATAAGATTTTCATACGGATACCTCCTTGCGTAGGCGGGCATTTATGTACTCTCAGAGGAATGTCTGCAACCCTCTTGCGCACATACTGGTCCTGTGTCATTACTATAGCTTTTTTTGGTGTTTCCGTCAATAGATTTGATGGCGTGTTACTACAATCATTGTGTTCACGATAGCGGGAGATTATGCATGTCCCGTACAGGAATAAGTGGAAATATCACAGCCAGATCGCACAAAGGAATAAATAACATGCCATTTCTTACCCGTATGGCACACTCGTAACCCCATGTATTTATGCCCATATATGGCAAATGCCATATAAAATATTTATTAATTTCTCGGTAAGCCCTTCAATTTTATTGATTTTTGCCGATGCATGTATTACAATAAAAATACTCTATACAAACAAATTTCAAAATAACTATAGTATATTAAATATAAGGATTTCTGAAGAGTCATCTGTTCTCAGCGAGTCTGCGCCGTACAAGTGAGATAGCAATTACCAGATAAAGTCCCGCAGGCATTTTCGTTTATGAAAGGTCCAGAGAGGCCAGGAAGAACGATGGCAGAAGGGGAGGCAGCTACAGCAGGTGCCACAGCAGGCTGTAGTTGTGACGACAGTATGGCAATGGCAGCGGCAACAACATATGTTAAGGTAGCCGATGCATAGGCGTACAGCCATGTAACACTGTGACAGGACGGGGGAACGATGAAGGGTACTTTGTACGTGTATATGTTTGGGGTTTTTTCGTTGCGCTACCAGAACGGAGACGTGACCCCGGAAAAAAACACCACGAAGAAGAGCATGCAGCTGCTACAGCTATTACTTTATTATAGGAAAGAAGGAATCACCAGGGAGAAGCTTTTGCATGCCCTGTACGGACAGGGCAACGTGGAGAATCCTTCCAACAACCTGAAGGTTATTACCTACCAGCTTAGGAAGAAGCTGGTAGAAGCCGGACTGCCGGACTGGAATTACATTGAGAACAGGGGCGGCACCTACTACTGGACTTCCCCTATGGAAGTGGAGACAGATGTGGAGGTGTTCGAAGATCTGTTTCTACAGGCGGAAGCGGCCACAGATCCGGGAAAGCGCATGGATTTGTTTTGTGAGGCCTGCCGCAGCTACAAAGGAGAATTTCTCGCCAACCTTTCCGGGGAAGAGTGGGTGATGATGGAGAGTACCCGCTATAGAGAGCAGTATTTTAAGGCCCTGGGGGAGGCGGAGAAGGAACTGAAGGCCCGGAAGCGCTACCTGGAGCTTCTGGAGCTGTGCAATGATGCCATTGGCATGTACCCTTTCGAGGAATGGCAGGCGGTGAAGATAGACTGTCTTATGGCCATGAACCGTTTCAAGGAAGCCATGGAAGTCTATGAGGCTACTACCAGGATGTATTTTGAGGAGATGGGTCTGCCGCCCTCTGACCGTATGCTGGACCGGCTGCGGGATATGGGCAGCAAGATTTACACCAGTGCCCAGGCAGCTACCAGCATTACCAGTATCCTGCAGGAGAAGGAACCCAGGAAGGCAGGAGCCTATTTCTGTGGTTTCCCCAGTTTTATAGATGGTTACAGGATGATGAGGCGGGTGGTAGAACGTCACGGGGAGTCTGTGTATATGATGGTATGTACCTTGACAGATGCCAAGGGGAATCATCTGGAGGACAGGGACCGTATCAAGGCTATGACGCCTGTCCTTAGGGAGTCCATTGGGAAATCCCTGAGGAGTGGCGATGTGTACAGCATGTACAGCCCCACGCAGTTTGTGCTGTTGCTCTTTGGTACCCAGGGGGGTGGCTGCGGGCTGATCCGGGAGCGGATCTTGAAGACATTTGCCGCAGGCCATAAATCCTGGCGGGAATGTGTGAAATTCTATGCCACTTCCGTGATTGATGTAGGGCAGCCAGTGGAGGAACTGGAGTTCAAGGATGTATTTTTTGCCTAAAAGTTCAGCCATGCTTCGCAAAATGGACGAATCATGCTCGCATGAGTGAGCATATTCTGCGAAGCATGAGCGGAGCGCCCGTTTATGAGTAAAAAGTAGCTGCGTTAGCAGCGAAAAGCTCCGAAGGAGCGGTTTTGCGAATGGCGCGGGCTGAACGGACTATAATTTAAATTGAAAACACGCATTGGAAGAAAAATTAACGGTTTTATTAACCCTGCATAAGGTATAGTGGAATCAGATAATCAGCAAAAGCATATCCATTCAGATAGATAGGAAGCAGATATGAGAGACTGGCGGGACCAGTTCGCAAGTGAAATGAGCAGGGTGTGTTAAGGCGCAGGGTCTGGACGGGGTATAACGGACAGCTGCGGATAAGGAGGTATTCGGATGGATTCTTCTATCTTCAAGAAAGCAAGTGAATATCTGGGGGAAAAGAATAAGCACAGGCAATGGAAGGTTGCTGTGACGGCTCTGGCGGTCGTAGTGGTAATCACAACAGCCTATATCCTGTCGAAACCGGCCCAGACCCTGGCAACGGACGTTTACTGTGGCGTGGAGGAACATACCCATGTGGAGGAATGCTATGGTCAGGAACTGATCTGTGGATATGCAGACCTGGAGACTCTTCCCTCGGAGGATCAAGAGGATGGTTCCCGGGAATCTGCTGTCCAGGAGAACGCCGACCTGGCGTCTGCTGCCCAGGAGAATGCTGACCTGGGGGCTGACGCCCAGGAGCCTGTGGAAAATGCGCCGGCAGAGAGCACATCCGTTGAGCCCGTACCTCAGGAGAACCAGGATGTACCGGACATGACGGCAGCAGACAGTTCCGTCCACCAGCATACAGATGCCTGCTATGTAGAAGAGAAGAATCTTATCTGTGGCCAGGAGGAGAGCGCAGGCCATACCCATACAGATGCCTGTAAGAGCGTTACGGAGAACCGGGAACTGACTTGTGGCCAGGAGGAGAATGCAGGTCACAGCCATACGGATGCCTGCAAGAGCGTTATGGAGAACCGGGAACTGACCTGTGGCCTGGCAGAGGGGACACAGGCAGATGGTTCAGAACATAGCCATACGGATGCCTGCTACACCATAAGCCAGACAGAACAGATTATCTGCGGCCAGGAGGAGAATGCAGGCCATGGCCACACGGATGCCTGCTATACAGTGAGCACGGTGGAAGCGCTCACCTGTGGCCAGGAAGAGAGTGCAGGCCATACCCATGTAGATGCCTGTTATGAGGTGGCCCGGAAGCTTATCTGTGGTCTGGAGGAGATGACTCCTTCTGCACCGGACAGCCAGGTACCGGCAGGAGATGGAAATGATGGCCAGCAGCAGACCGGAGAAGATGTGTCAGAAGAGACACAGCCCGGGACTGGCACTGACAGCCCTGTGCCAGGGGCAGATGAAACTGACCTGGAAGAGCCCGTCCATGTCCACACAGAAGAGTGTTATGCACAGGTTCTTATCTGCAAAGCAGAGGAACATTCCCATGGAGACCAGTGCTACCAGGAGGCTTTCTGCGGTATCACAGCCCATACCCATGGTGTAAGTTGTTACGATGAGGAAGGCGAACCAAGCTGTGAGATCACAGAACACAGGCATGAAGCTAACTGCTACAAGGAGCCTCATTGCGGCATCACTGCCCATATCCATGGAGCAGGCTGTTATGATGAGGCAGGGAATCTAATCTGTGGACTGGAAGAACACATCCATGTGGATGAATGCTATATTTCGAATACGTATTACTGTACAGAGTGGATCCATGTTCACACCAATGCCTGCTATGATCAGGACGGCAACCTGCGTTGCGGAAGCGCAGATTACTGGGTACACAGCCATGGCGAGACCTGCTACGACAAGAATGAGAGACTGATCTGCACCCTGCCTGAAAGGGCGGAGGCAGCAGAAGGGGAAGAAGGAGAAGGACTTCATACCCATACAGAGGAATGCTACGGCGTCCGTGGTGTCCTCATCTGTGGCCAGACAGAAGTGCTGCGCCATGACCATGACGATACCTGCCGGATGGAGCCCTCCGAACCCTGTATCGATACCATCACTGTAGTGGCTTACTGTGGAAAACCGGCCCATACCCACCAGGATGTCTGCAAGGACGGAGAAGGCAATGTAATCTGCATTCTGGAGGAACATGCCCATACTGAAGAATGCTTCGAGGAAACCGGTTATGGCTGTATGGCACAGATCCATATCCATGAGGCAGACTGTTACGACAAAGATGGAAACATCCGGTGTGGCCTGGCGGATTATGTCCTTCATATGCATGGAGCCTTGTGCTATGGCATAGATGGCAAACTGCTCTGCCCTCTGGAGGAGATTGCACTGCATACCCATGGTGCAGAATGTTATACCCAGGAGCCTGTAACGCCTGTGGAGACAGAGGAATCCACAGAAGGTACAGAACCTGCTGGAAATGGAGAAGTTACAGACACAGAACCTGTGGAAGGACAGAGAAGTGAGTCTGTGATGGTACTGACCTGCACTCTGCCGGAGGCAGGGGCCCATGAGCATACAGCAGCCTGCCGGGATGAGCATGGTAACCTGGTATGTGGACAGCTGCAGGTTGCAGAACATGTACACACAGAAGACTGCATCATAGACGCAGCCGCCATTGAGATTACACAGAGTTTCAAGGGTGCTGACTTCATTGTCACTGCTACTTATAACAAGAAGGAGGCCAACCTGCCAGAAGGTGCAAAGCTCTTCGCAGAGCGCATCACTGCTGAAAGCAATGAAGCATATTATGCCCAGCGTGCGGCCCAGTACCAGGAGATGCAGGGTGAGGATGATGGGAATATCATGCAGGCCCTGCTGCGCATCGGCTTTGCTGTAGAAGGCGTGGAGGTGGAGCCGGAGGCACCTGTGACCGTTACGGTGCAGCTTCTGGATGAAAACGGTATGGCAGAAGGCAGTCCCGTGACCGTGGTACACTTCGGTGAGGCAGGCAACGAGCGTATCGAAGGAACCAATGCGGAGAAAAACAGTACCACTTTCCAGATGAACAACTTCTCCGATATTGCCCTGGGATGGAAAGTGCCGGCCAGGACTGTGACTGTGGATAAGACATTCACCTACGAAGATGATGCCTTCACTGTGAAATTCCATGTGGAAGGGGAAGCAACCCTGCCTACAGAGGAAGAGATTGAGGAAGCCAGGAAAGTACAGATAGAAGGCAGTGTCAGCAATGAGGGCGCAAGTGTCAGTGGCGGGGATGCAGATGTTGCTGCTCCAGGGAAGGAAAATCCGGATACAATTGCTTCAGCAGATGGCGAAGTGACCAGCGAGGACCTGGAGGCGGTTGTAGAGCCTTTGGGGGAGGATGCCAAGGAGTATGATGCTGCTCTCGCATATGCGCAGGAGGCTGGTGCCGAAGAAGAACTGTTATCTCTCCAAGTGCTCTCTTATGGATTGACCTATGAAAATGTAAAGCTGGACTTGACAGGTTGTAAGGTAACCGTGGAAGTGACTCCTACCGAAGCACTGATCGAGTTTGCGGAAGGCGGGGAAGCCAATGTCATGGCCATAGATGATGCAGAGACAGAGATTCCCAATTTGGATCTGGGAGGAGATGTATCTCTGATTGGCGGCAGCATTGTACAAGGCGAAGACGGGCTTGTTGTGGACAATGTCTGCACTTCGCTGGTGAGCAGGTCTACGGTAGATATCCCATTGGTTTACGAGACAGTTGCGGAGGGTACAGAGAATACCACGACAGTTATGTCCAGCAGCCAGGCTAACCCTAAGTTTACTGTTAAATATTGGGCCACATTGGATATTGTCAGAAAGAGCAAGACAGGAGATGCGGGAAAACAGCCAGTGGTAATTAATACCGACCAGACAGATGGCGGGAGAATGCCAGTAAATAAAGATATGGGACTCCCGGTTTTATATCTTTCTACAGAGGCGGTAGGGGATAAAAACAAAATTGCATCTGAAAGTCAGACCATAGAAGTATATGAAGAAAAGGCTTATGAGTTTATTATGGCTCCAGGATTGGTCTATATTGACAGACTGGCTAAAAATGGAAACTATAAACTTGTAAGAATTGAGATTACAAATACAGATATGGATAAAGAGAGCTATGAATGCTGTGAGCTGGACTGTAAGGAGCAACACACCACTCATGTAAGCAGTTGCTACAGTGGTGCAAAGGAATGGTATTTTACGAATAAGCAGGAGACCAAAGATAAATACCCGAATGATTTCATTCTGATTAAGGAAGGGGCAGTTATAGATTTAATATATGTGCTTACCACTGACACACCGGTCAATGATATGAAGTTCTATGACTATGACATATCGAATGGCAAGATTTATAGTAATTCTGGTATAGGTGCAAATGGACCGACAGGGTCGGAGATACCAAGAAATGGTGCAGTAACGCATACTAGTGGCGCTGAATGGTATATGTATACAGAAAAACAAGGCATCAATAGCAATGTATCAGATCAGAATTTTGGCTTTGGTAATAGTAGTAGTCAGACCAGAACTGGGTTAGGGGAGGTGAAATGGAAAAATAATCTTTTGAATAGGGCTAATAATGAGACCGATAAAAATGAATTTGGGCTCAATGGGAATTCTTTTAGTGGCTGTACATTTGGCTTGACGGATAGTTTAAAGGAAGATGGCACAATACAATATTCTGATGGTGTAAATGTACCTAATCTGTTTAATGATGGTGCTGCTGTTGGTAAAAAAGAATATGATGGTGCGCTTACCTTTGAGAGAATGGGGGATACGTATACATTAATTTCTACAACGGTTAAAGAAAACGGGAATGAATTTATCGCAAATGAAGTAGATAAATTTACCAGTATGCCTAACTGGAACAATACCAGGATTTTGTGGTCAAATTATTTCTACCCTCTAGACAAGGTTAGTTCCGCAGGAGGTGATGGACATGATTTAATGTTTGGTGCTGAAAAAGTAGATAGACTTCGATCTTTTGCGAGTTATGATTTTATTAAGCACGTGGATGGATCAAACCAGGGAAAGACCCAAAATGTTCCTAACTCTGATGATGCAGAGAATCACAACCATTACTTTGGTATGTGGTACACAGTGGAATTTGACTTAACAGAGGATTATATCGGACCGTTGGAATATATTTTCTATGGTGACGATGATATGTGGGTGTTCCTGGAGGGTCAGGGGGAAAAGAAGGTAAAAGATGCAGATGACCAGGTGGTTCTGGACGCTGACGGAAAACCTGTTGTGGAAAGCAGTTCTGTAGATGGCCGGCTTATCTGTGACATTGGTGGGGTGCATGGTGCAGTTGGTGAGTATGTGAACCTGTGGAACTATATTGAAAAGGGTACAACGGGACACTATAAGTTATCCTTCTTCTATACGGAGCGAGGAGCGTCCGGATCTACTTGCTGGATGCAATTTACCCTTCCATCGGTGTCATTTATTACACCAAAACAGACAACAGGGCAGCTGCAGATTGAAAAGGAGGTTTCTGGTCCGGAAACGGATGAGGAGTTTGGATTTTCCATCGGATTTTATGAAGATGCAAATATGGAGACGCCTTTGATGCACAATTTCTCCTATGAGAAACACAGGTACTTATTCGATGAGAATGGGGAGATCCTTACAGATGAAAAGGGAAAACCTCTTACAGAATTTGTTTCAAATGATGTTTTGATATGGGATGGGGCCTGCTTTACACTGAAGGCAGATGAGTACATCACAATAAGCTACTTACCAGATGGTGCCTATTACAAGATCACTGAGGTTGGTCCTGTAATTGCAAATAAAGACGGGGACAGATTAAAGTATCATGAGGATGGGACTCCTGACTGGATCATTTTAGAGGATGACCCATATACACCCGACATTTCTGGTGGATCCACATCCGGTACGGACAGGGGAACGGTCACAGGGATAATTCAGAACGAGAACATGGTGAAGATTCATTACAACAATCTTTATCAGTTTGAACTTCCCGAAACCGGTGGCACAGGCACTAAAACCGTATATGCATTGGCATGCGTCTTGAGCATCCTGTTTGGCGCAGGCCTGGTGTATAGAAAAAAGTGCAGAGAAAGGAGGGCGTAGTTTTCCTCCTTGATCTGAAAAAGGAGCACAGTTTTGTGAAACTTTAAGACCAAAGCTTCAAAAGCATCAAAATGAATCGAAGGGAGAGTAAGATTATGAAGCGTATGAAGAAAATTGTCAGCATCTTGCTGGCAATGGTGATGGTTCTGGGGATGAGCCTGACTGCATTTGCTGCAGACAACAAACCATGGACCATTACCATCAACAAGAACGAGGATGATAAGGCAGATCATGTTTATGAGGCTTATCAGATCTTCAAAGGTGATTTGGAGGGTGGAAAGCTTTCAAACATCGAATGGGGTTCTGGTATTGATGCAACCAAGATTGATGCTGCACTGGCTGCCCTAAAAGCAGATGATACATTCCTGGAAAAAGATGCAGAAGGGAATGATGTAAACAAATTTGCAGATTGCAAGGATGCCACAGATGTAGCGAAGGTTTTAAACACTTTTGACTCCAGCGATAAGACAACAGCTAAAGAAATCGATGCCTTTGCAACCATCATTTCCAGTGCATTGTCAAATGTGCACACAGACAGTGTAAAGGGTGGAAACACCATTGATGTCATTGGATCCGGTTACTATATGGTCAAGGATCAGGATGATTCACTGGTGAACGACAATAATTCCGCATATACAAGGCTTCTGCTTCAGGTTGTGGGTGATGCACAGGTAAATGTAAAATCTGAAGTGCCTGGTGGTACAAAGGAAATTTACTATGCAGGGGCAGATGCACTTGAAAGGGCCCATACACATAGTCAGGAAAATTGCTATGATGCAGACGGCAATCTGACTTGCCAGGAAGAAGAGTTCACATATGATCCATCCCAGAACAGGGGAGATGCAAATAATGCCGGTATAGGCGATCATGTGACTTTCCAGATTACGAGTAAGGTTCCGAATTATGTGGGATATGATTACTACTACTTCATCATGAATGATACAATGTCTGATGGCCTGACATTTGACGGTAAGAGCACTGTTACGGTCAAGATTGGTGATAAGGTATTGACACAGGGTACAAAGAGTGAACTTATTTGCACAGAGGAAGGTCATACGCATGTCAGCGAGTGCTATGACATGGATGGAGACTATTATGTATATGAAAACGGTGACCATTCCTTCAGGCTTGCATTTAAAGACATTATGGAGCAGAATGCTGACGGAACCCAGAAATGGGAAGTTGGCGCAGAGATTATCGTAACCTATTCGGCACAGGTAAATAAAGATGCTGTGATCGGAAATTTGGGCAACAAGAATACATGGTCACTGGAATACTCCCGGGATCCTAATGAGGAGTATGGCGGTACTGTGGACTGGGAGAACCCGGGTCTGCCTTTAGAGGAAGAGGATGTTGTCCTTGGCGAAACCCCGGATGATATTACTCTGACATATGTGACAGAACTGGATATCACCAAATATGCAGATGAGATTAATCTGGATGATCTTACACAGAATGTGCTGGCAGGAGCAGAATTCACATTGACAGGTACTTCCTACCAGGTGGTTACAAACACTGTGAAGTATTATGCAGAAGATGCAAATGGTACATTCTACAAGCTGGTAGATGGAACTTATACAGAGACAGCACCTACAGGTACTGCGTATGTAGAAATTGGTGTAGGTACGGCAACCACCACCACAGGCTATATTAAAGATGCAAATGGAAACTTCGTTGTGCCCGAGGATACAGCGGATTATGTAGGAGTAACTATTTATAAGCTTGTGAAAGGTACTGCTGGCCAGTATGCCGATGTAAACGTAAAATATGTAGAAACCGTAGCAACAGAGACCAAGATGGTACCGGTAGATGTGGCTATTGAAATGACAACAGGCGAAGATGGAAAGATTTCCTTCAAGGGTCTTGGCGCCGGCAAATACACCCTGACAGAGACGATTACACCTGCAGGTTACAATACAATTGAGCCGATTGAGTTTGAAATCAAATGGAATGCGCCTGAAAATGGGGTAACCAGCGGAGAAGAAACATGCACATGGGAAATCACCTGGGCTGATGCAACCAACAATGGTGGTATCTTCGGTGCAAACGTGATCAACGTAAGCGGCCTGCTTCTTCCTTCCACTGGTGGCATCGGTACCACGATCTTCTATGTGACCGGCAGCATCCTGGTTCTGGCAGCAGTGGTTCTGCTTGTGACCAAGAAGCGTATGATAAAGGAGAAATAAGATCTGAAAGTCGTAAGAAATAAAGCATTACAAGTAACATATGTAATCTCTGCTGCATATGGAAGGGGTTTCGGCTCCTTCCTGTGCAGCAGCAAGGAGAGTCCTGAATGAAGAAGCATTTATCTACCATTATTTTAACAGTTATTCTGGTTGCAGGCCTGTCCTTGCTGCTGTATCCTACAGTCAGCAATTATTGGAACTCCCTTCACCAGTCCAGGGCGATTGCGAGTTATGAAGAGGCGGTAGCCTCCATGGACGATGAGACATATGAAGCGTACTGGAACCAGGCTGTTGCGTATAATGAGCAGCTCTGGAAGAGAAGTAACCGGTATTATCCCAGCGAGGAAGAGAAGTCAGAGTACCAGTCCCTGCTGAATATCTCCGGCAATGGGATCATGGGATATATCCAGATCCCGTCCATTGATGTTTCATTGCCTGTATATCATGGGGTGGATGAGGCCATCCTGCAGGTGGCAGTGGGTCACATTGAATCTTCTTCCCTGCCGGTGGGCGGTGACAGTACCCATTGTGTACTGTCGGGTCACAGGGGACTACCTTCAGCCAGGCTGTTTACAGACCTGGATCAGCTGGCAGAAGGTGATATCTTCATGCTGAAGGTGCTGAATGATACATTGACTTACCAGGTAGACCAGATCCGTATCGTCCTGCCAGAAGAGGTTGATGAACTGGAACTGGCCAGGGGAAAAGATTACTGTACATTGGTGACCTGTACCCCGTATGGCATCAATACCCACCGACTGTTGATACGGGGTGTCCGGATAGATAACCTGGCGGAGGGGGTGGTAGTCCGCGTGACACCGGATGCCACATTACTGGATCCCAAACTGGTCGCACCTGCCATAGCCATTCCGATGCTACTGGTGTTGCTGATCTGGCTCTTGATTAAATATAGGAAGAAATAGACAGCCTCTGTGGGCGAAAGCGGCAGAGACGGATGGAAGGTGGCAGATACCATGACAGACAAGGAGATGCACAAACTCAGTAGACGCGAACTCCTCCAACTGCTGCTTGCCCAGGTGAGTGAGACAGAGGAACTGAAGCAGTCAGTGAATGAGAAGGACAGTAAGCTGGCAGAACTTCATGAGAACTATGAGCGCTTGAGGAAACGTCTGGATCAGAAGGATGCGAAGATACATGAACTACAGAATATCCTGCATGAAGAGAGAACGACCCGCAGGATCGAACTCCAGGAGGCAGGATCCATTGCGGAAGCCTCCTTGCGCTTGAACGGGATCTTTGAGGTGGCCCAGAAGGCAGCGGACCAGTATCTGGAGAATATTAAGATGCTAAATGACAGACTGGTGGCTGGGGAAGATATTTTCCCGGAGCCAGTGGAGTATGAGGATATAGAGGAACCTGGAGGAGAGGAAGCAATAAGAGAAAAGGAAGCAACAGGAGAACAAGAAGAACCAGGGCCAGGAACAGAAATGGGAGACACTGCAGGAATCCATGAATCTGAGGCAGCACAGCCGGAAGACGGATATGACATAGATATAGGTGACGACTTTGATCAAGAGTGGCCGGAAGGGTCTACACAAGACCAGGCTGGAAATTGGCTGGACCGGCAGGTGTCCCGGGATTCTGTAGGATAGAAGGGATATTATGGGAAGGAAGAAAAAGGAGAAAGAGACAAAAACACTGGAAGTTCCCTCTTTAAGCCAGATAGAAGCAGAATTGCAGAAAGAGAATCACAAACATACTTTTGCCAGGGTCATGCGCAGTACTATCTACACGTTGTTGATTGTAGCTGCGGCTGCGGTATTGGTGGCGGTGATTTTCCTGCCGGTGCTACAGATCACTGGAACTTCCATGACGGAGACCCTTTGGAACGGAGATATCGTGGTGGCACTGAGCGGATCAGATTACAAGACCGGCGAGGTGGTAGCCTTTTACTATAACAACAATATTCTGGTGAAACGTGTGATAGCTGTTGCCGGTGACTGGGTGGATATCGACAAGGACGGCAATGTGTATGTGAATAATGTGCTCCTGGATGAACCTTATGTCACAGAGAAATCACTGGGGATCTGTGACATCACACTTCCGTACCAGGTGCCGGAGGGGCGAATCTTTGTGCTGGGAGACCACCGGGCTACGTCCGTGGATAGCAGGAGCAGTACGATAGGCAGTATCAGTGAGGAATATCTAGTGGGTAAGATATTGTTCCGTGTCTGGCCTCTGACAGACATCGGGATGGTCAAGTAAGGAGGGAATCGACTATGAAACGCAAATGGATACGTGTGCTGACGCCGCTGGCGGTGGCCTTTAGCATGGTACTGGCGCTGTCATTTCCGGGAAGGGCGGCTGAACTGGTGGATCTGAACCAGAAGTGTTCCCTGACCGTTACTCCTGGGAACTATGCCGCAGATACAGATTCTTATCTGGAACAGGATATTCAGACAGCCAATATAGTCATTGACCTGTATCAGGTGGCCACAGTCAAAGCGAATACCGCGAACGGCTATACCTATGACGGATACCAATATGAATTGCTGGATCCATACAAAGGGTTGCAGGTAGATGGGGAGATGACCAATGCCATATGGCGTGAGCAGTCCCAGGCAGCGGCCGGTATTGCACTGGGCGTGACCATTAAGGACGGGAATGTTGTTTTTGACGGGGCAGGTACTGTACAGCCAGCAGTCAGGGAGGGGATAGCTGTCAAGACCAAGATAGAGAACCTGGAGCCGGGTCTCTACCTTCTGATTGCCAGAAGAAATGATGTGGGACGTATGGATGTGGAACAATATGTGACAGCTATCGGGGAGGCAGAGGAACAGACAGCCACCCGGATCGGCACCATAGCCCACTCCACGGAATATGTATACACTTTTGCACCGGAACTGATCTCTCTACCCACAAAAGCCCCCATTCTGGGGGATGTAGACGGTACACAGGGCGATATCATCAACACGGCTAATCCGGGGGAATGGATCTACGATGCGACAGCCGTGCTGAAGCCCCAGGCAGATCCCAGGTATGGCTCCCTGCAGATCACGAAGAGCCTTCTGGAATATGAGAATTCCGGTCCTACTACCTTTGTCTTCGAAGTGGTAGCTACCTGGAAGGATTATAGCCATGGAGACGGGACACTTGGAACAGACGGAGAGTACAGGGATGTAGTGTCCATTGATTTTACCAAGGCAGGCACCAGCCATGTGCTCATAGAGAAGCTTCCTGTGGGAGCGAAGGTCACAGTGACAGAGATTTACAGTGGTTCCAGTTATGAGCCGGTGGAAGAGCAGGATAGGGATCCTTTTGTCCGGGAGACAGTGATTGGAAGGGCAGAGGAGACATTTGAGGTGTCCTTCTCCAATCGGTATAACGGACGTAACACAGGTGGACATGGCATTACCAATCATTTCAGATATGAAGCGGAAGGCGGCAGTTGGATCTGGACTTCCACACGTGCAGACGGAACGGATGGACGTACACCATAATAAGGAAGGGAGAGCGGATATGAAGAAGAAAAATATAAGAAACATATGTCTGTCCCTTCTGGCTGGGGTCACGGTTCTGACGATGGGAGTGAATGGTGCCATTGCCTATTTTACTACCTATACCATGGCTGAGGGCGGTCATCCCATTCATCTGGGAGACAGGACGCAGATCGTGGAGGGATTTGATTCCTGGACCAAGCATGTGACCATTACAAGTGAAGCAGATTCAGAGCCGGTATTCATCCGTGCCAGGGCTTTCTGCGCCAGATATGACCTGGAATATGTGTCAGCCTCTGGCAACTGGACCAGGGAAAAGGGCGTATGGAATGAGATTATTCCGGCAGGTGCAGGTGATTACTGGTATTACAAGGGGATTGTAAATGGTGGGGAATCCACCGATACGCTGGATGTGGTAATCCAGGTTCCTGGCCAGACGGATGATATAACATATGAGGATGGGGATAGCTTCAATGTGATCGTTATCTATGAGAGTACTCCTGTCAGATATCATGAGGATGGGACGGCCTATGCAGACTGGACGAAGACCCTGGATGTGGTGACAGATACCGGTACCAACAGCGGAAACCCTGGGGGAACAGAAGGCAACGGGACAGGGACATCTGATGGAGCAGAAGGCAACGGGACAGGGACATCTGATGGAACAGAAGGCAACGGGACAGGGACATCTGATGGAACAGAAGGCAACGGGACAGGGAACCCTGGGGGAACAGAGGACAATGAACCAGGAGACCAGCCTGGTACAGACGATGGGAACCAGGAAGTAGCAGATAACCAGACAGGAACAGCAGACGGGGCTGGAGGTGATACGGATGTCAGCGAATAAGAGAGGGACAGAGTCTTCCCGGCCGGTTAGGAAGAAGGCATCGGGTACCAGGTTTTCCAAGGTGAAAAAGCTATTGGCATCGCCTGTAGTGACCATGGTTCTCTTTGGTCTGGCAGTTGTGATGCTTCTGGGGAGTACGGTTGGCGGTGCCAGGGCAGTGCTTACTTACACATCTGATTATTACAGATCCAGTGTGGAAATGTTCAATATTGGTGTGAGTCTGTATGAGCAATGTGGGGCAAACGAACCTAAGAAAGTGTCCTGGAGAGACTATGATGTGAAAGAGGACGGTTACTGGGATGATGCCCGGATCCAGGATGCAGAAGGCAATTCGTTGTTGACGGATCTGCTGGCGGCAGGGGAAGAGATCCAGCCGGGCAGACGGTATGATGAAAAACTATATGTGGTGAATACGGGTGATATTGATCAGTATGTGCGTGTCACCATATACAAATACTGGGTAGGAGCTGATGCCAATGAGGATGGCCAGAAAGACAAACTGCCAGCGCTCTCTCCCGGTTTGATTGACCTAAATCTGATTAACTGCGGAACCAGTGAGGAGAACCAGCCCTGGATCATAGATGAAACGTCATCGACCAAGGAACGTACAGTCCTGTATTACCGCAACATTCTGAAAGCGGTGGGAGAAGACATTCCCGAGGGAGATCCTTCCACCATGTCAGTGCCACTATGTGATTATCTTCGTATAGATCCCGGTGTGGCAGATCAAGTGACACAGACGGTTACAAAGGAAGAAATAGACGGCAAGACATACACAACAATCACAACCACGTATGTATATAACGGAGTAGAATTTCGGATTAAGGCCCAGGTGGACGCAGTGCAGACCCACAGTGCCAGGGAAGCTATCTGGAGCGCATGGGGACGTGACGTGGAGATTGACAGCAATGGGTCTTTGACTTCTGTGAAGTAGGGAGGAGGACGGCATGAAGAAAAAGTGTTTGGGTATGCTTCTGGCGTTCTGCCTGTTTGCATGCACAGGAATGGAGGTCCGGGCAGATGACCTGTATGGACAGTCTGGGTGGAAAGTTACATTTACAGCACAGAATAAGATGGAAAGCAACTTCGGGCGGGGAGATATGGACGAAGCCATATCTGGTATGCAGCCCGGAGACAATATCACATTTACGCTGGACCTGGGCAGTGAAAACAGCAAGGTAACAGACTGGTACTTGACCAATGAGGTAGTCAAGTCCCTGGAGGATCAGAGTGCTAACGCAGAGATTGGCGGTGGTGCCTATACCTATTACCTGGCCTACACCAGCAGCAACAGGACGGTGGTACTCTTCGACAGTGACACCGTAGGCGGTGAAGATTCAGAAGGACTGCGGGAGGCAACAGGAGCACTGGCAGATTATGTCTATCTGGATACCTTGAGTCCTGGACAGAGCGGGAGTATTACCCTGCGGGTGGCCCTGGACGGTGAGACACAGGGCAATGCATACCAGGACACTCTGGCAAATCTGCAGATGCAGTTTGCAGTGGAGGTTCGCCCGGAGCCTGTGACTGTGGTAGAAGAGGGGCCTCCCGACACACCATCTCCCGGCACGCCAGATGAGCCGGGGACTCCTGGAAGGACCACCATAGTACGTACCGGAGATGACACGAACCTGATGCCCTATGTGGTAGCTATGGCTATCAGCGGTATCCTGTTCCTGCTACTGGGTATCTATGGTATGAAGCAGAACAAGAAAGAAAAGAAGGGGGCGGTGTGACATGGGAAAAATGAGAAGTCTGCTTGGCGTACTGCTCTCTTTGCTGATGATAATTTCCCTGTCCTTTCCTTCCGGGGCGACAGAATTTCCAGATACGTATTCCATCCGTATCTTTGCGGGGAAACAGGGTACCATGACGAGCTGTGTGGGTGGAAACGGAAGAATCTCAGAGGATGGGAAGACTTTTATACTGGATGGTCTTGTATACGGAGGACGTGTGAACATCGGCCTTACGGAAGTGTCTGCACAGGATGGAGTTCCAGGTGTGGACGATACACAGAACGGATACAATTACTTTGTCATGAGTATTCAGGATCTGTCCACAGGAAGCACATCCAAAGTCACTTTCCAGGTGGAAGGCAAGTACTATATCATGGGTAACCGTGAGAGTGGTAAAGACAACAGCGAACGGAAGGCTTCCTTCCAGGTGGAAAATGATACAGATTATGTGGTGGCTTATGGCCTCATGAAAGATTCTGTGGAGTATACCATTCACTATCTGGATACAATGGGCTATCCCTTGCGGGAAAGTGAGAAATACCGTGGTACCGTAGGCGACAAGCCCGTTGTTGCATACCAGTATGTGGACGGCTACCAGCCCCAGGCCTACAATCTGACCAAGACACTGGTGGCGAATGCTGCGGAGAATATATTTACCTTTATATACATCCCGATACCGGCGCCAGGCACAACTGTGATCGTCATTCCCGGCCAGCCAGCGCCTCCCAGCCCGACCCAGGCGCCAGGGGAGCCGCCTGCTGACACGGACACCGACACCCAGCCGCCTGTAGTTGTGGAAGAACCTACTGTTCCCGGCCCGTATTATGAGGAGATTCCGGATGATTTTGTGCCTACTTTCTTACCAGGAGAACTGGAGGATATGGATGAGGAACGGATTCCCCAGGCAGGATACAAAGGGGACAAAGACAGTGGCCAGAAAGGTTTTGAAGAGGGTGGCATCATCAGCATCCTGAATGGCAATGCGTTCCTGGTAAATATTCCGTTGCCAGTGAAGATCCTGGCTGTGGCAGTGTTTGTGGTTCTGGTAGGTGGTGCGATCTGGTGGATTGTAACATGCATGAACAAGAAGAAAGAAGATGCCAGGGACAAGACAGGTGCCAAAGACTCCACACATTCTGAAAAACATCCGAAAGAGAAAGGGTGAAGGGAATGAAGCTTTTGATTGGTACGCGCACAGAAGCGCGCAGAGGGGTGTAAACATGAAGCGCGGGAAAATAGTCCCTGCTATCTGCAACATATTGGGAACCTTAATCCTGCTGTCCGTGATCGCAACCTTCCTTCCGGTTACGATTCCCCGCTTAATGGGCTATGAGGTCTATCATATTCTAAGTGGCAGCATGGAGCCATCTATTCCCGTAGGAAGTCTGGTTTATGTGGAACCTGCTGTACCTACAGACATCCAGGAAGATGAGGTGATCGCTTACCATAGCGGTGGTGCCACTGTCACCCACCGCGTGGTACAGAACCGCATGGTGGAAGGTGAATTCGTTACCAAGGGTGATGCCAATGCCCAGGAAGACTTGAATACCATCCCCTATACAAGCCTGGTAGGCCGGGTAAAATACCACATTCCTTTTCTGGGACAGATACTGGTAATCTATACAAGTGGTGTGGGTAAAATCTATATTATCTGCTATGCGGCCTGTGGTGTCATGTTCAACATGCTGGCTACCAGACTGAGGGACCGCGCAAGGGAACGCCAGAAAGAACAGCAGAAGGAAGACCGGCAGCAGGAAGGAGAACCACAGCAGAAGGAAGACCGGCAGCAGGAAGAAGAGTCACAACAGAGGGAAAGCTGACAGCAGGAAGACCAGCTGCAATAGAAAGAAAATCCACATTCCGGAGGAGCCCCACAGCCGAACAGGATGAAAGGAAGATCCAAGGTGTGGGCAGTGAAGGATAGCTATTCCGGAGGAATTTAGAGACGGATCAAATAGCCATTTGGTGTGAAGGAAGCCAGATGGCTATTTTGATCTGTATTTTCATTCCGTTGGCAATGGCCAGGCCAATGCCACAGAGTGAACAGTAACTAGACTTGACTGCACGCGGGAAAAAGCGGTTGTATTTCCTGTGTGCATTGCCTATAATAGGATTAAGAGCGGAGGTGGATGCAATGGATGCATTACAAAAAGAACAAAGATATACAGTCGATGATATATATGCCCTGCCGGATGGAGAAAGGGCAGAGCTGATTGATGGGCGGATATACGATATGGCACCTCCAAGCTGGTCCCATCAAAAGATAAGCCGGAAGCTACATCAAGCAATAGCAAACTATATTGATGGCAATCATGGACAATGCGAAGCCTTGGCAGCTCCATTTGCCGTGTTTCTGGAGGGGGATGACAGGAACTATGTAGAGCCGGATATTTCTGTCATATGTGATTTATCCAAATTAGATGAACAGGGATGCCATGGGGCGCCTGACTGGATAATCGAGATTGCATCACCAGGTAGTAAGTCAAGAGACTATATGACTAAATTATTTAAATATCGCACAGCGGGTGTTAAGGAGTATTGGATTGTTGATCTTGAAAAACAGCAGGTAATGGTTTATAGATTTGAAAATGATATAATGGGGCAGTATGATTTTGGAAAGGATATTCCATCAGGAATTTTTGAAGGGTTTTCTATACGTGTTTAGCAATTTTTCCATGTAGAACGGACTGGTAACTTAGAGATGTCATGGTCAAATAAATATAACAAGATCAGACAACTTAAGGGAAACACCATATAGGAGGATGGATACTCTATATGAGTAGAAAAATAAGACTTATTATTATGGCGCTGCTGCTTGCAGTCTTCTGCGCGGCAGGCGGGGTCATTCTGTACACGCAGTACAAATACGAGAAAGAGGATAAGGTCTACGAACAGGCAGCAGAAGAATTTACCCACAGGGTAGAAAATACTGGGGCCACAGGAACCTCTGGCACCACGGGGGAAGCTGGCATGGCTGGACCGGACATTCCCCTGAAAGTGGATTTTGAGAAGCTTAGGGAGACCAATAGCGATGTGGTTGGCTGGATCTATTGCCAGGATACGGCAATCAACTATCCCATACTACAGGGTTCAGACAACGACTATTACCTGCGCCGGAACTTGAACCAGGAACATCAGACAGCAGGCTCCATTTTTATGGAATCCACCAACCATCCGGGTTTTGCGGATTCGAATACAATCATTTACGGACACCATATGAAGAATGGATCCATGTTTGCCTGCCTGGACGAGTGGGCAGACCAGGCATTCTATGAGACACATCCTGTCATGTGGCTCCTGACCCCGGAACAGGACTATCAGATTCTGCTCTTTGCAGGTTATACCACACCTGCCACTTCGGATACCTATATTACTTTTGACGGACCCTGTCAGGAACTGGAGGAGTACCTAGATCGGTGCCTGAAGCAGTCGGACTTCCAGGCAGACTTTGACATCCTGGGGGAAACAGCCCTGGATCCGGATGGCAGATATGTGGTACTATCCACCTGTGCCTATAATTTTAAGGATGCCAGGTATGTGCTCCATGGGAAACTGGTGCCGGTGGAGAAGTGAGGGAAGCTGCCACATAAAATTTTAATCCCCTTTCGAAAAAGTGTATCTATGAAAAATAAGTTTATAAATCTATTAGATTATTGGTTTTCTTTAGGATAGATAAATCGGGATTTGTTGCAAATGAAGCAATGCGGAAAGGAAGTTAATTGATATATGATAAAAATAGCGGTAGTTGGGTGTACTGGTAAATTGGGTAGTGCCATCATGAAAAATACTTTAAAAAGCAAGGATGTTGATGTTTGTTATGCCATTGCTCGAAAGGGCAACCAGTATGTTGGGAAAACGATATCTGAGCTTATTGGAGGTAAGAGCGACTTGCCAATTATAGATGACATTGAAGCAGCAATTGGTTGCGATATCTATATAGATTGTACTAATGCAGAAACTTTTATGAGCAGCAGTTATTTAAAATATGAGAAAATGAAGAAGCCGCTTATTATAGCAACAACTGCATTTTCAATAGAAGATATAGAAAAGATTAATCTACTGGCAACCAATATTCCTATTTTCATGACAGGGAATTTCAGTGTGGCATTACATAATTTTATTGAAACAGTAAATTTTTATGCAAGAAAAATAAGTTTAGATACAGATATTCAAATAGTGGAATACCATCATAATAAAAAGAAAGATGCGCCTAGTGGAACTGCATTGATGATAAAAAATGCTCTTTTAGATGCAAATCATACAATAAATGTAGATAAAGTAAGCATTTGTAGTATTCGTGGAGGAAATATCTTTGGAGAACATGAGGTGATTTTTGCGAATTGTAAAGACGAGGTGGTCACATTTAAACATCAAGCATCGTCAAGAGAACCTTTTGCTGATGGGGCAATTGAAGTATCGAAGTGGACGATGAATCAGACAAATGGTTTATATGATATGGATGATTTCTGTAACGCATAGTGATAAATGGTACAAAATTTGCTGTTATGTCGAATTATAAAACTAAATAACCGTCATTCATATAGTGGCATAACAAGCGATAGGACATTATGGTTTGGTTGATTCTGCTATTTTCTCAAAAAGATTGCAAAACCAGCCGGATCAGTCTACGGTAAAATGAACGCCGCTTTGCGCCGCCGTTGACAGTCTCGTCCGGTTTTACTGGTGGTAATCAAAGAACGACAGACTAAAGTGCTGCCACCCCTCTGTATCATAAAGAACAGGGTGCTATCCCTAAAGTCTTGTCTATTACCATAATTCCAGAGAATCCTATGCATTTATCCATATTTGCATATTACCCTCAAGATAAAGACGAGCGTATTCAAGCGGCTCATCAATAGCAAGGGCATTTAAGGCACATACGCCATATTTTCAAAGCGTTTCGCCTGCTGCACCCGTATCATCAGATTTTTGCATTGTGTGAAACTCTGCCATATTGATACCGAGCATGGGCGGATGCGATTGCGTTTCATGAAAATTGCGGAATGAATGACCGTATCCGCAGAATAGAATACAGAATGGAAGAAACCGGAAGGAATAATGAAGTGGGAACGCTACATGTAATAGGATACCCACGTAGTAGAAAGGATAATCTTATGGCAATGAATCCTACAGCTTTTATGAAACTGATGGCGGCAAAGGCCCGGTTTTCTGCAAACCATCCTAAATTTGAAGCATTCTTAAAGTCGGTTTTGTCCCGGCCCGTAGAGGAGGGAACCGTGGTGGAGTTCACAGTGACCAGGCCTGGTGAGGAGCCTGTCACTGCCAACATCAAAGTGCAGCCATCGGATCTGGAATTGCTACAAGAGTTAAGGGAGTTTATGAAATGATATATCTGTCACATTTTTCTTTCCCGGGTGTGGAGCGGGAGTATGATTTCATCCTGGGCCTCAAGAGAACCTGTTATGATACGGTCTATCCCTTTCAGATCCTTTCCAGGCATGGACTACTGATGCTGGATTTTGAACCTGTGACAATCCTTTATGGGGGAAATGGCTCAGGTAAGACCACAGCGCTGAATGTGATTGCCGAGAGGCTGGGGGTGAAGCGGGACACGCCTTACAACCGCAGCAGCTTTTTTGGGGATTATGTCAGGCTGTGTGAGTTTGAAGTCCGGGGGAAGGTGCCTCCGGTGAGCAGAATCATCACAAGCGATGATGTGTTTGACTTTATATTGAACTTGAGGAACCTAAATGATGGTATTGACCAGAAGCGGGAAGAACTGTTCGAGGAATATCTGGAAAACAAATATGCCCATTTCCAGATGAAATCCTTGGAGGACTATGAGAAGCTGAAAAAGGTCACAGAAGCCAGGCGCAGGACCCAGTCCGGGTATGTCAGAGGACAACTCATGGACAATGTAAGGGAACATTCCAATGGGGAAAGTGCTTTCCTGTATTTCTCGGAGAAGATACAGGAGAACGGTCTGTATCTGTTAGACGAACCGGAGAATAGCCTCTCTCCTTTGCGCCAGCAGGAACTGCTGAAGTTCCTGGAAGATTCTGCCCGGTTCTTCGGCTGCCAGTTTGTCATCTCCACGCATTCCCCCTTCCTGCTGTCCATGCGTGGAGCCAAGATCTATGATCTGGATGAGGAGCCGGTGGATGTGAAAAAGTGGACTCATTTGTCAGGGATCCGTGTGTACTATGATTTCTTCAAGGAACACAGGAGGGAGTTTGAAGGGGAATTATTCCCGTGAGCAATGAGCCAAGCGGCCATGCAAGCACGGCCAGTGGGCGAATGCCGCGAGGGTCAAATGCCCCGTTGCTTGCAGCGGGGTATTTGACTTCCGTGAGCTATGGACAAAGGGGAGAACACATCTCTGCTGCGGGACAATGGAACGTGAAGAGTGGTATGGAAAGGACAGGCAGATGATGCCTGTCCTTCTTGCAGATACACGGGTTTTAATTATAATTCTCAATGCAGGGCTGAAACATACTCTTATTCACACCACACAGGGGACAGCACCAGTCATCCGGAATGTCCTCAAAGGCAGTGCCAGGCATGATGCCATGTTCAGGATCTCCTTTTTCAGGATCATAGGTATAGCCACAAGGATTACAAAAATACTTCTGCATGATAAACTGCTCCTTTCAAAACATTTATTTTAGTGTGTTCGATGTCAAGACATCTGTCTGTAAGGGAAATGATCCGTCAGGCAAAATACCTGTTCAGCAGGCCCTCAAATGCCTTTCCGTGTCTTGCTTCATCGCGGGCCATCTCGTGCACGGTGTCATGGATTGCATCCAGCCCAAGCTCCTTGGCTCTCTTGGCCAGGTCAACTTTGCCAGCGGTAGCGCCGTTCTCAGCATCCACCCGCATCTGCAGGTTCTTCTTGGTAGAGTCAGTTACAACCTCACCCAGCAGCTCTGCGAATTTGGCAGCATGCTCTGCTTCCTCATAGGCAGCCTTCTCATAGTACATGCCTACTTCGGGATAACCTTCCCTGTGTGCAACCCTGGCCATAGCCAGATACATGCCTACTTCAGAGCACTCGCCTTCGAAGTTGGCGCGCAGATCTGCAATGATGTCATCGCGTACACCCTGTGCAACGCCTACCACATGCTCTGCAGCCCAGGTCTTCTCTCCGGACTGTACAGTGAACTTCTCAGCAGGTGCATGGCATACAGGACACTCAGCAGGCGCAGAATCTCCTTCGTGAACATAACCACATACTTGACATACATACTTCATAATACTTGTCTCCTTTTCTGATAAATAGTGGGTGATGCTATAAAAAGCTATAAAAGCTTTTTGTCTGGTCGAAAAATCTTCTGATGCGGTGTGTCCGGAAATCATCCGGGACAGGCCTGCATTGGTTTGCAGGAACATTTTCCGCATGTTCCGTAAAAATAAGTGACATGGCCGTCAATATGGCCGTCAAAACCAGCACCTGCAATATCCGTGATGCTTTCTATACTGTCCATCTTCAGATCCATGACACTGCCGCACTTCGTGCATACAAAGTGATAATGGGGAGAGGTATCCGCATCAAAACGGTCAATTCCATCACCTACCCGTAAGCGCTGGATCTCCCCGATCTGTGCCAGAAGGGTAAGGTTACGGTATACGGTGCCCAGGCTGATATTAGGATTCTGCAGGCGGACATTGTGGTAAACCACATCCGCAGAGGGATGGTCTTTCCGGGATATGAGAAATTCCTTGATCATTTCCCTTTGTCTGCTATGCTTGAGCGCTGCCATTGTTGTCCTGTCTCCTTTCCCACGTCCTTTCTGATTTTCTGAAAACAGAATCTGAAAATCTAAATTAGGAATGATTCCTGTTTTAATTATATTGTTTTTTGTCCTAATGTCAATAGGGTTTATACTTTTTTAAGGATAATATTTTGTGGAATTTATACACTAATGGGGAAAATATGTTATACTATGTTTACTCTGGATGGGAGAAGGAATTTTCATGAAGTTTAAGACGAGATTGCGCGTTGTTTTCATTACGATTATTGTGTTGCCCCTGGTGCTGACAGCTGTTGCTTTCTGCGGAATCGGCATTTACCTGATGAATGCCCAGAAGGGACTGCCTTTTGAGCAGATGGATTATGATGCCATGTCAGAGAGTATGCAGGAGGTGGTGGAAGTCACGGACAAAGCGTACCACATATTGTGGGAGCAGGTGCAGAGAGATCCTTCCAGGCTGGAAGATCTGGAGTATCTGGAGCAGGTGAATTCCAAGACAGTCCGGCGTTCTACGTATATAATCGTAAGGAAAGACGATACACTGTATTATGCCGGGAACAAGGCTGCAGCAGAGAATATTTTCCCGAAGCTTCCTGCATATGGCAACAGGGATTCTGTGGAAGAACCTGGATATTATTACGATGAATATGACAAATTTGTCAGGCAGATTGATTTTGAATTCTCTGATGGCAGCAAGGGCAGCGCCTTTGTGGTATCCAGGGTGAACTTCATGATCTCACGCAATCTCCTGGTGGATATGCTGGTGGCGATTTTCCTGATATTGCTGTTTACCGGCATCATGCTGACCAAGTGGATCCGCAGGGGAGTGTTCAACCCCATCAACGAGCTGAATGTGGCCATGCGCAAGATCAAGGAAGGGAATTTTGAATATGCCCTTCAGATTGATGCCAGGGGCGAGATTGGGGATTTGTACCGGAATTACGAGGACATGAGACTGCGTCTGAAGGAGACCACTGAAGAGAAGAAAGAGCAGGATCTGCAGAACAGGGAACTGGTGAGCAATATTTCCCACGATCTGAAGACCCCTATCACTGCCATAAAGGGATATGTGGAAGGGATCCTGGACGGCGTGGCGGATACATCAGAGAAGATGGATAAATACATCAAGACCATCTACAACAAGGCAAACGACATGGAGCGGCTGATCAATGAGCTGACCTTTTACTCCGGTATTGACAACAACAGGATCCCGTACAATTTTCATCGCATCAATGTTGCTGATTATTTTGATGATTGTGTGGAGGAAGTGGGACTGGACCTGGAGTCAAAGAATATTGAGCTGAATTATTCGAATCTGGCCCAGCCGGACACAGTGATTATCGCTGATCCGGAACAGATGAAGAAGGTTATCAATAATATCATCAGTAATAGTGTAAAATATCTGGATAAGCCTCGTGGTGTCATTGATATACGCATCCTGGATGAGAGGGACTCCATACGGGTGGAGATCGAGGACAATGGCAAAGGGATTGCCCAGAAGGATGTGCCCAGGATATTCGAGCGGTTCTATCGGACAGATGCTTCCCGGAATTCTGCCCAGGGTGGAAGTGGTATTGGCCTGTCTATAGTGAAGAAGATCGTGGAGGACCATGGCGGCTATATCTGGGCTACCAGCAGGGAAGGGGAAGGTACCTGTATGCATTTTGTGCTGAGGAAATATATAGAATTGCAGGATGGGAAGTAAGGAATGGCAGGGAGATAGGAAATATGCAGCCGATGACGGATCAGGCTGTGACAGAAAGGGCAGGAGGCCGGGGACGGCAGAATGGAGGAAATAATGAGCAGGATATTGATTATTGAAGATGAAGTTGCAATTGCGGATCTGGAGAAAGATTATCTGGAGCTTAGTGATTTCCAGGTGGACATCTGCAACACGGGAGACGAAGGACTGGCTACGGCTGTATCCGGAGAGTATAATCTGATAGTCCTGGACTTGATGCTGCCGGGTATGGATGGTTTTGAAGTGTGCAGGAAGATACGGGAGCAGAAGAACATCCCTATCCTAATGGTGTCAGCCAAGAAGGACGATATCGACAAGATCCGTGGCCTGGGCCTGGGAGCGGACGACTATATGACGAAGCCATTCAGCCCCAGCGAGCTGGTGGCCCGGGTGAAGGCACACATGGCCAGATACGAGAGACTGGTGGGGACCAACCAGAAGCCCCAGAATGACATAGTGGAGATCCGTGGCATACGCATTGATAAGACAGCCCGCCGGGTCTATGTGGACGGGGAAGAGAGGACCTTTACTACCAAGGAATTCGATCTGCTGACCTTCCTGGCAGAGAATCCCAATCATGTGTTTACCAAGGAGGAATTATTCCGGGAGATCTGGGATATGGACTCTATTGGAGATATTGCTACTGTCACTGTGCATATCAAGAAGATCCGGGAGAAAATAGAAGCGGATACGGCAAAACCACAGTATATAGAGACAATCTGGGGAGTTGGATACCGCTTCAAAGTATAAGGGGAGAACCTACAGGGGGAGAAGCTTTTTGAGGGTAGAGGCTACTTCCTCTTTTCTTTTGTCGTATATGCGCGATGCAAAATTATGGGAAAACTAAAATATTTTAGAAAAATACTGGAATTATTCCAGGTTTTATGATAAAGTAATGATAGTAGCAATATATGGCAAAAACAGGTGAGTGTGTAATAAGGAGAGAAAACAAGATGGCAAAAGAGAAAGAAAAGAATGAAAAAATGTATGATAGGAAAAAGCTGGACAGAGGGGAAAAAGACTTCGACCAGGAACAGATGGAGAAGGACTTGAAAAAAATCAAGAAGTTTGGAGCTGGCTGCAACTGTTTTGGCTGTGCAGGATATGGAGAGGATGAGATCCAGATCAAGCATCCCTGGTTTTTCGGGGCATACCGTGAACGCAAGGAGAGGGAACGGATTGAGAAAGCTAGCAGAAGCAGGGCGCAGAATATTGTGGAATTAAAAAAGATACTGGCAGAGTTTGAGGCGCGTCTGGATGAGGAAGAGAAGGAGAAGGAAAGAAAAGAAAAGCAGGGATGATATAAGTTGACTGCCGCACAGAGATAGTGCGGCAATTATTTTATGGGATTTTCCTTCCGGGGCTTTTTTGCTATACCAGGATTTGCTTCCCGGTATATCAAAAGCATGTGGACTTATGTTATAATGCCTGTGATAGTAGTCAGTGGAAGGGGAAGCAAGAGAGAATGGAATGGATGGACAAGGGTAAGCCTCCGAAGGCTTTTTTACAGCGCATGGAGAAAATGCTGGAGACGGAATATGAGGCATTCCTAAAGGCCTTTGGGCAAGAGAAGTGCCAGGCACTCAGGCTGAATGCACGGAAATTATCAGACAGCGGGAAGACAGCAGCGCAGGTGATGCATATATTTGAGGATCCGGTGCCTGGACAGGTTCCCTGGGCAGACCAGGGATATTACTATATGGAAGCATCCCGTCCGGGAAAGCACCCGTATCACCAGGCCGGGGTATATTACATCCAGGAACCCAGTGCCATGATGCCTGCCCGGCTTCTGGATGCCGTCCCTGGGGAGCGGATCCTGGATCTGTGTGCGGCACCTGGCGGGAAGAGTACTCAGATTGCCGGGAAGATGGAAGGGAAGGGGTTTCTGTTATGTAATGAGATCCATCCGGCCAGGGCGAAGATCCTGTCGGAGAATATAGAGCGGATGGGCATTCGGAATGCCTGCGTGACAAATGAAGCACCTGGGAGACTGGCGGAAGTATTTCCGGAATACTTCGATGGAATCCTGGTAGATGCTCCCTGCTCCGGGGAGGGGATGTTCCGGAAGAACCCGGAAGTATGTGAGGAATGGAGCCCGGAGAATGTGGATCTGTGTGCCGCCAGGCAGGAAGAGATCCTGGACTGTGCCGGGAAGATGCTTCGTCCTGGAGGCAGGCTGGTGTATTCTACCTGTACCTTTTCTGTGGAAGAAAATGAGGGAAGCATCAGCCGTTTCCTGGCAAGACATCCGGAGTACCGGATCCTTCCTGTGGACAAGGAGAGACTGGGCCTGACAGGATGTGACGGCCTATGTGTGGAAAAAGGACTACACCTGGAAAATGCGGTGCGGATGTGGCCCCAGCGGATCAAAGGGGAAGGGCATTTTGCTGCGGTATTGGAAAAGGGGGGCACCTGGCCGGAAGGATATCGCAAGATGCCTGTCTGTGGGGTGGTGAAAGGCATTCCGCCAAAGGAGCTGGGAGAGTATATGGCATTTTGCCAGGAGAATCTGCGGATACAGGAAGCGGATATGCGGGGCGGCAACTGTTATACCAGGTTTGGGGAGAACCTGTATCTGGTACCTGCGGATATGCCTTCCATGCAAGGGCTGCGGGTGCTTAGGACCGGTCTGCATGTGGGGGTGGTGAAGAAGAACCGGTTCGAGCCGGCTCATGCCCTGGCGTTGGCGCTTTCCCCGGCGGAGGTGACCCGTACCTGGGATCTTCCGTCCACATCATTTGAAGGGGAAATGCTGTCTGGCATGGCAGCAGACTCCGGGGAGCTGGTGACAGCGTACCTGAGAGGCCAGACTTTTCCGGCAGAGGGAGAGAAAGGCTGGTACCTGGTCTGTGTGGATGGCTTTTCTCTGGGATGGGGAAAGCTGGCAGGGGGAATCATGAAAAATCATTACCCCAAAGGCCTTAGGACACAGGTCTGAGACAGGAACACAGGCGTGGTTCTGAGTATCGCAGGCTGGAGGCTACTTTTATTCCTGCAAGCCAACATTGCTCGTTGAGCAATGAGGAAAGTAGCAGCAGGGTGGTTGACTTAAGAAGAATAGGAGCAGGTAACGGAATATGAGGACAGAGATCATATATGAAGATAAGGACATACTGGTGATCTGCAAACCAGCGGGTCTGGCCGTACAGACTGCCCGCGTGGGGCAGGCGGACGTAGTCAGTGAACTGAAAAACCATCTGGCTGGAAAACGGACTGGGTCATATCTGGGCATTATCCACAGGCTGGATCAGCCTGTGGAAGGACTGCTTGTATTTGCCAGGCACCAGAAGGCAGCCGCCAGCCTTTCCAGGCAGCTTCTTAGGCAGGACGGGGAGGAAAGCCTGAACAAACAATACCTGGGGGTACTCTGGGGCAGACCAGATGCAAAGGAAGGGACACTTGTGGGGGAAATGTACAAGGATGCTTCCGGAAAAGCGGTGGTTCTGGACTGTCCGGGGGAAGGGGCTGGCCGGAAGCAGCAGGCGGGGAAGCCAGCTAAAAAAGCAGTGCTGCATTTCCGCATCCTGGCGGGAAAGGAGGCGGGTACAAATCTGCAGGCCGGACAGATCAGCCTGGCAGATATTACCATAGATACAGGCCGTTTTCACCAGATCCGGGCGCAGATGGCCCATATGGGGAATCCTCTTCTGGGGGATGTCAAATACGGAACAGAGGATTCCTGTCTGCTCTCTAAGCATTTGCAGGTGAAAAATGTGGCACTCTGTGCATATAAACTGGAGTTCGTCCATCCTGTGACAGGGGAGAAAATGCATTTTCAAGTAAAACCAGAGGGAGATGTGTTTTATCTTTTCTGAAATTCTCATACCATCTTATTTTAAAGTCCCAAATGCATTCTAGCATAATCCGCTCTTATTGCCAGTCCTTGAAAAAAATAAAAAATATTAAAATTGTAAATCCTTTTTGGTATCAGACAGGTTATATAAGGTGAAATGAAAATGAAAGGAACGAGATAAGGCAGCATCAAGAGGATGTGCTGCCTTTTAGGGAGGACACGGAGGAGAAAGTGAGTGAGCGGAAGGAGCGCCAGTGGATCCTGGCCATTCAGAGGGGAGATAAGAAGTATCTACAGGATATCGCAGAAAAATATTACGATGATATCTTCCGCTTCTGCGCTTTTCAGACAGGAAGTATCCAGGATGCTTATGATCTGGCCCAGGAGACGTTCCTGCGGTTTATCCGTTATGTGGAGAGCTACCATTCCAGGAATCTGAAGGGATATCTTCTGACCATCGCCATGAACGTGTGCCGGAATTACCATAGGAGCAATTACAGGGACCGGGGAAATGTGTCCTGGGGGGGAAGAGACTGCTGCGGAAGGAGAGATTCCAGGAAAGGAACAGAACCTGGAGGAGAAGGCGGTGGAGCGGGAAGGGACGGCAATGCTGATGGAAGCTTTGAGGAGTCTGCCAGATATCCAGAGGGAAGCGATCCTGCTGCATTATTTTTATGACATGAAATACTGGGAGATCGCCCGCCAGGCTGGAGTGGGAACAGCCACGGTGAAGTCCAGGGCCAGGCAGGGGATGGAGAAGCTGCGGGGATTGCTTAGGAAAGAAGATTTCTATTGGCCATGATTGCCTGCATGTAAGAGATGGCATATCTGGAAGTGTGCGGGGAAGGAAGATTCCCTAAGCCGGGAAGACCGGGAAACGCAGGAGATGGCAGAGGGAATGGAAAGGTGGGGGGCATGAGGGAAGAGCAGCAAAATGGCAAGGAGGTGCAGCAAGGTGCAGGAAAATGGCAGGAAGGTACAGGAGAGCAGGGAAGGAAAGACAGGGGAAGGGGACAACCATGTCAGAAAAAAGAGTGATATGGAAAGGAGACTGCGGGCTTATGCCAACGGACTGATCCCGGAAGCAGGGAGGCGGCAGTTGATCCTGGAGGAGATACACAGGGAAGCCGTAAGGAAGAAAGTGCAGTATACACCCTCTTTTCCGGAGGTGGTGGGGATCCAGCTACAGTATATGTCCCCTGTGTTCTGGGGGATGCAGGGTGCCGTGCTCATAGGGGTAATCCTGCTCTTGTGTGGTACTGCTTTGCGGCAGGGGGATCTGATGGATTATCTGTGGTGGGGATCTATGGCTGCCGCATGGCTGGGACAGATGGCCTGTGGAGAGTTCGGACGGCATCTGACAGGAGGCGTGGCAGAACTGGAGCAAAGCTGTTATATCAACCTGTCCCAGATGTGGACAATTCGGATGATCCTGGCTGGCAGTGTGGATATTCTGACCCTCTGTATCTGCTGTGTGGGTATTGCATGGAATACAGGAAGCAGCCTGGCCCAGATAGGACTTTATCTGCTGGTGCCTTTTGTGCTGTCGAATCTGTGTGCTTTTTTCCTGCTGGAGGTTATGCGGGGGAGCTGGGGACGCTATGGACAGACAGCATCGGCTGCATGGGTGGTGCTGGCATTGGTACCTACGGCCATTCCGGGGCTGTACGACATAGGATTCCTGTGGCTGTGGGGTGTGGTTCTGATTGTGGGAACGGTACTGCTGGCAGGGCAGCTTAGAAGCTGCTACCGGAAATTAGAGGGAGGAGAAGTGGTATGCTGGAACTGACACTGGACCAGGTGACGAAGCAATATGGAAAGCGTGCTGTGGTGGACAAGTTCTCCTGTACGCTTACCCATGGGGTATACGGACTGCTGGGGGACAACGGCGCCGGGAAGACAACGCTGTTGCGGATGATCTGTGGAATCCTGGAACTGTCGGATGGGGAGATACTACTGGATGGCTGCAATATATGCAGGATGGGTACGGAATATCGCAGAATGCTGGGCTACCTGCCTCAGAATTTCGGGTATTATCCGGAATTTACTGCCAGACGGTTCCTCTTGTATATGGCAGCCTTGAAAGCGATTCCAAAGGATCTGGCGGAGGCAAAGGTGGAGGAGCTGCTGGAGCTGGTAGGACTTGTGCCAGAGAAAAATCATAAGGTCAAGTCATTTTCCGGGGGCATGGTAAGGCGCCTTGGCATTGCGCAGGCTTTGCTGAATGATCCGGAGATCTTGATACTGGATGAACCGACAGCCGGGCTGGATCCAAGAGAAAGGATCCGCTTTCGGAATATTATCAGTGCCCTGTCCAGGGACCGGATGGTGATCCTGTCCACTCACATTGTGTCAGATGTAGAGTATATTGCGGATCGGATCCTGCTGATGCGGGGTGGGCAGCTCTTAGGGAATAACAGTATGGAAGGGCTTACCATAGAACTGCGGGGAAAGGTATGGGAGTGCTATGTGAAGCCGGAGCAGGCAGAAGATTACCAGGCATGTTTTTCTGTGAGCAACCTGCGGAACACAGAGAGGGGGGTACGGCTACGGATTGTGTCAGATGACTGTCCCCTGGAGGGAGCTGTGCCTGTGGATCCGGATCTGGAAGATGTTTATCTGTACTATTTCCGGGAACGGAATACTGGAGAACCAACAGAAGGCACTGAGAGGGATTTCCAGGCAGATCCAGGGAAGAAAAGCGGAAAATGCAAGAAAAATGGAAGACGGTGAAGCGCATACGGGGGTGCTAGAATGATGAAAGGGGAAATTTATCGGATCATTTCCAGGAAAATTTCACTTGCTGCTATGATACTGCCAATGATGGTGGCCTTCTTATATATGATATTGTCATCTGTCTGGGAGGAGGCAGTGATAGACCAGGGGGAAGTTTACCAGCGTCTGGCAGCCATTGGGAAGGATAAAGAGATTGCAGCAGAGTATACAGGGGTGCTGACGGAAAATGTGGTCCGGGACATCTGGGAGAAATATGGCGCCCCGGTAAATTACCTTGAACGGAATACAGGTTATGCATACCTGCAGGGAGCGGCCATGACAGGAGGGAATGACAATTATACCAACCGTCTGGTGGCGAAGCTGTTTGCCCAGGAGACTTTAGGAGAGGATGGCGGCAATACGTTTATCCTGCCACAGAACCTGTCTGATAACATATATCTGCGGGGAGATTTCCTGTTCGGATATGCAGGGTCGGGGTGGGGATACTACTGGGACCGCTTCCTGGTGCTTTCCATTGTGGTGGGGGTGGTGATTGTGGTGTGCCTTTCCCCTGGTTTTGCGGAAGACTATACCCAGAGAATGGCAGATATTATACTGTCCGCAGCCAAAGGCAGGGAGAAATGCTTTTTTACACGGATATTGGCCGGAGGGCTCTTTGCTACATCCTATTACTGGCTGGTGATGGGAATTCTGTTATTGGAGACCTTCTGGTTCTATGGCACGGAAGGGCTGGGGGTGAGCTGTGGGCTGACGGGGATGCCTATGACATGGAGCCAGGGACAGGAACCATTGTGGAAGGCACTGGTGATGCTGCACCTAAGCGGTTGGTTTGCCATCACGCTGCTCTCTGCCATGGTACAGGCCATATCTGCAAAGTGCAGGAATACGTTCTCGGCCATCCTGTGGTCCCTGGCCATCTACTTTGGCCCCAATGTGTTCTGCCTGCTGATCCTGGACCAGTTACCCATGCTTCCGGTGAATCTGTGGCTCCACCAGATCATTTACAGCATGCCCTTTACCTACTCCGGGATGGTGTTGAATGCACCTGGTCCATTACGGTATATACTAACAGCGTTTGCTTGCATATTCCTGGTGATATCGCTGGTGTGGGGGAAGAGAGGATGGTGCAGACACCAGGTGACAAACTGAAGGACAATCCATGTGAAAGACTGAGACAGCGGCCAATTTGTCTGTCTGCAACTGTAGGCTGATAAATTGGCCGGGCTTGATTCCGGACAAAATCTATGTGCCTATGGCATCTTCCGGCTAGTTACTGTTCACTCCGTTCACAGCAACGTATGCACACAAAACGCCAAATGCAGGCGTTTTGGCGCACGACAGTCTCGGGTTTGTCACGCAAAAAGTGCGTGAAAACACCTCGCGGTGGCACCTGTGAACAGTCACACCAGCTAACATAATGACAACTTCTAAAAACAAATGGGGCTAGAAATTCCTTTGTTTTTTTTATACAATAGAGTTAACATCCGGGGAATGCTACTGGCCAGTGTAGCCAGGATGTCCACAGGGATGCAGGGCAATGGGGCAGGAACATGGCATGCATTGGGGCTGAAGGCAGACAGAGAGCAGGACGGGAAACCAGAAAGACAACAAAAGTGCAGGGCGTGGAAAGACAATTTACAGTAGCCTGATGCGTCCCGCGGAAATGGAGAGGGTATGAAGGACATTATTCTGAAGAAATTCCAGGAAGTATTTGGGGATGCGCCAGGGGCAAAGGCGTATTTTGCCCCTGGTCGTGTGAATCTGATCGGGGAGCACACGGATTATAACGGGGGGCATGTGTTTCCCTGTGCGCTGACGATTGGCACATATGGGGTGGCCAGAAAGCGGGAAGACAACAGGCTTCGGTTTTACTCCATGAATTTTGACGGACTTGGGATATTGGAGTCTTCCCTGGAGGATCTGGTGCCTTCTGAGGCAGCCCGTTGGACCAATTACCCCAAGGGGGTGATGTGGGCTTTTGAACAGAGGGGCATGAAGATTCCCTGTGGCATGGATCTGCTGCTGAATGGCAATATTCCCAATGGTTCTGGTCTGTCCTCCTCGGCTTCTGTGGAGGTACTCACTGGGTTTATCCTGCGGGATTTCTTCGGATTTGACGTGACGAACCAGGATCTGGCGCTGATCGGCCAGTTCTCGGAGAACCAGTTCAATAAAGTAAACTGTGGTATCATGGATCAGTTCGCCATTGCCATGGGAAAGAGGGATCATGCAATTTTCCTGGATACGGCGGATCTGTCCTACGAATATGCGCCCATTACACTGGAAGGTGCGAAGATTGTTATCGCCTGTAGCAACAAAAAGAGAGGTCTGGGAGATTCCAAGTACAACGAGCGCCGCAGCGAGTGCGAAACGGCTCTGGGGGAACTGCAGCAGGTGGTACAGCTGAAAGGACTGGGAGATCTGGATGAAGAGACCTTTGAGAAACACAGCGCATCTATAGCCAGTGAGGTCCGCAGAAGGCGGGCAAGGCATGCCGTATATGAGAACCAGCGCACGGTCAAGGCTGTGGATGCCTTGAAAAAAGGTGATATCACCCTGTTCGGCCAGTTGATGAATGCCTCCCATGTGTCCCTGCGGGATGATTACGAGGTCACAGGTGTGGAACTGGATACCCTGGTGGAGGAAGCCTGGAAGGTAGAAGGGGTTATTGGCTCCCGTATGACAGGGGCTGGCTTTGGGGGATGCACTGTCAGCATCGTAAAGGATGAGGCCATTGACACTTTCATAGAGCAGGTTGGTAAGGCGTATCTAGGGAAAATCGGATATGCTGCTGATTTCTATGTAGTAGAAGTGGGAGACGGACCTTGCGTGCTGGCGTGACAGACAGGCTGCCATGAAGGTAGTTAAGCTGGTTTTATGGGATTTTCAGCTGTTTTCTGCAGGTTCCTGCGCAGGATATACGACAGGGTGTTGGAAATGTGTGATATGGCACAGAAACGGAGAAGGGGATGGAAATGGTGCAAGAGACAGGGATGATACAAACAGATATGATACAGGCAGATGTCAGGGAACTTGTAACATATGGTGTACAGACAGGACTGGTGCAGCCGGATGATGTGATCTATACCACCAATCGCCTGCTTGAGCTGTTTGGTCTGGAGGAACTGGAAGAGCAGGAAGATCTGGAGGGGGAGGGGACTGCCATGGAGCCAGGTGACCAGGGAACCTGCCTGGAACAGCTCCTTGGCCGTATGTGTGACTATGCATACGAAAAAGGGCTTCTGGAGGAGAACACAGTGACGTACCGGGATCTCTTTGATACAAGGATAATGGGAATACTGATGCCCAGGCCCAGTGAAGTGATCCGCAGGTTCCATGAATTATATGAGACACAGTCTCCGGAGGTTGCCACGGATTATTACTACAAGCTGAGCCAGGATTCCGATTATATCAGAAGATACCGGGTCTGTAAGGACATGAAGTGGATTGCCCCCACAAAATACGGGGATCTGGACATTACCATCAACCTGTCCAAGCCAGAAAAAGATCCCAAGGCCATTGCAGCGGCGAAGAATGCGAAGCAGTCCGGATATCCCAAGTGTCTGCTGTGCTGGGAGAATGAGGGGTATGCAGGCCGGGTGAATCATCCTGCCAGGCAGAACCACCGTATCATTCCTGTGATCATCAATGGAAGCAGGTGGGGGTTCCAGTATTCGCCCTATGTGTACTATAATGAGCATTGTATTGTATTCAATTCCAGCCATGTGCCCATGAAGATTGAGCATGCCACGTTCTGCAAGCTGTTTGACTTTGTGAAGCAGTTCCCCCATTATTTTGTGGGATCCAATGCAGATCTGCCCATTGTGGGTGGATCCATCCTTAGCCATGACCATTTCCAGGGTGGGCATTATGAGTTTGCCATGGCCAAGGCACCTGTGGAGCGTACTTTCCAGGTAACAGGATATGAGGATATAGCGGCAGGCGTGGTGAACTGGCCTATGTCCGTGATCCGGCTGAGTGGCGCAGATACGGACCGCATCATTGCCCTGGCAGATGTGATTCTGGAAAAATGGAGGGGATACACAGATGAGGAAGCTTTTGTTTATGCTTACACAGGCGGGGAACCCCACAACACCATAACCCCTATTGCCAGGAAGCGGGGAGAGAATTTTGAACTGGATCTGGTGCTGCGCAACAATATCACCACGGAAGAGCATCCTCTGGGGGTCTATCATCCCCATGGAAAGCTGCACCATATCAAGAAGGAGAACATCGGTCTCATTGAGGTCATGGGGCTGGCGGTGCTGCCTGCCCGCCTGAAGGAGGAGATGGCCCGGCTGAAGGAAGTGCTGCTGGCCGGAGGTGACCTGCGGGCAGATGTCTTGCTGGCCAAACATGCTGACTGGGTGGAGGAATTTGCTCCGAAATATGACAGGATGGATGCTGCTAATATAGATGCAATCATTGAGAAAGAGATCGGCCTGGTGTTTATGGAAGTGCTGGAGGACGCAGGCGTTTATAAGAGGACACCAGAAGGGCAGGCGGCCTTTGACCGGTTTTTACAGACGATTGGATGACTGGAAGATTGGACGGGAAAGGAGACATGGAATGGTAAGGCTGGCTCTGATCAGTGATATCCACGGCAATTTCAAGGCATTTGAGGCATTTCTGGCATATCTGGGGGAGCATCCAGTGGATGGTGTGATCTGCCTGGGGGATTATGTAACGGATGGACCTTATCCCCTGCGGACATTGGATCTTCTCTATGGAATGCAGCAGGAACTGCCTTGCTATGTGATCCGGGGCAACCGGGAAGAGTATCTGCTGGATAACCGGGACAATCACCAGGGCTGGAAGCCATCTTCCTCCAATGGTACCTTATTTTATACCTTGGGACAGATGCGGAAGGAGGATATGATGTTTTTCGCATCCCTGCCCACGGAACGGGAGGTGTGTGTGGAGGGATGTCCTGCTCTCTACATCTGCCATGGGACACCTGGGCGGGTGCGGGGGAATGTATATATGGAAGAAGGACTGAGGGAAGCTGTCATGGGGAAGCTTCCCTATTCCTGTCTTTTGGGCGGACATAGCCATCACCAGGAGATTTACCAGTGGGAAGGGGATGGGCAGGGACGATCCTGCCAGGAAAAGGATATGTTCCAGAAGAGGTCACAGGGACAAGACATGTGGGGCGGGGGAGTCTGGCAGAGCAAGACCTACATCAATCCCGGTTCCCTGGGGCTCTGCATGGATGGCCAGGGCAGGCATGCACAATTCGCCATGCTTACAGGGGACAGTCAGGGGTGGGAGGCAGAACTTCTGTCCATTTCCTACGATGTGGAGGGATATCTGCGTGCTTTTGGAGAGAGTGGTGTGGATGAGATGGGCAGGGTACTGAACAAAGCGGTGAAGAAGAGCCTTGTGACAGGTGTGAACTATTTTTTCCATTCTGTGCTTGCCATGGAGGAGCGGGCCAGGGAACTGGGGGTTCCCTCTGCCTCTGAAGTACCGGAGGAAGAGTGGGAGAGGCTGGCGGAGAGGTTTGGATTATGAGATTTCTATTGGTGGCAGTGAACGCTAAATTTATCCATTCCAATCCGGCAATATACAGCCTGCGGGCCTGTGTGGGGGAGAAGGCAAGAAGCCATGTGGAGCTGGCAGAGTATACCATCAACCAGTATCCATCCCGGATCCTGGCAGATATTTACCGCAGGAAACCCGATGCCATCGGATTTTCCTGCTATATCTGGAACTGGAAGCTGATCCGGGAGCTTCTGCAGGAGATTCCCAAGCTTCTGCCCCGGACGGCCCTGTGGCTGGGCGGCCCGGAGGTGTCCTGCGATGCTGCTGCGATACTAAGGGAATATCCCCAGCTTACCGGGATCATGGTGGGGGAAGGGGAAGAAACCTTCCGGGAGCTGATGGCCTATTACCTGGACACCCATTCTGTAAGGGGGGACATTTCCGGGGACGGTACAGAGCCTGAAACCTTTCCTATGTCTGACAATGTCCCGGCAGACAATGTAGAATCCGGAAAGGATCCTGGGTCTGGCAATATCCCCTCTCTTACAGATGTTCCGGGACTATGTCTGCCCTCCGGGTATACTGCGTCCCGTCTAAAGGCGGATCTGGACAATATCCCGTTCCTGTATGAAGACCCGGCTCCCTTTGAGAACCGTATTCTGTACTATGAGTCTGCCCGTGGATGCCCTTTCCGATGCAGCTATTGTCTCTCCTCCCTTGACAGGAGGGTACGGCTGCGGAACCTGGAGACTGTGAAGAGGGAGCTACAGTTTTTCCTGGACAAAAAGGTAAAACAAGTGAAATTTGTGGACAGGACATTCAACTGTAACCGGGAACATGCCCTGGGTATATGGCAGTATCTTCTAGAACATGACAATGGTGTCACAAACTTTCATTTTGAGATAGCGGGGGATCTTCTGGGGGAGGAAGAGATTGCACTGTTAAACCGTTTCCGTCCGGGACTGGTCCAGCTGGAAATGGGTGTGCAGTCCTGTAATCCGCGTACTTTGCAGGCTATCCGGCGCACCATGGACCTGGAGCGGCTGGATTGGGCAGTGGCATCCATTGGGCAGACTGGCAATGTACACAGGCACCTGGATCTCATTGCGGGACTGCCCTGGGAAGACTATGCCAGCTTCAGGGCTTCCTTCAACCGGGTCTACCGCATGGGTCCGGAACAGCTTCAGCTGGGGTTCCTAAAGGTACTAAAGGGTTCAGAGATGGCCAAACGGGCCAGGGAGTACGGAATCTGCTACCAGGGACAGCCTCCCTATGAGGTTCTGTATACCAGATGGCTGTCCTATGAGGACGTGTTGCATCTGAAGGGGATCGAAGAGATGGTGGAACTGTACTATAACAGCAGGCAGTTTACACACACAATGCCTTTTCTGGAACAGGCTTTTGAGAGTCCTTTTGCCATGTATGAGGCGCTGGCGGCTTTTTATGAACGGAACGGCTATTTTGAAAACAGCCCGGCCAGGGTTTACCGTTACCAGGTGCTGCTGGCATTTGCAAGGGAATACGATGGTGGCAGGGAAGCAGCATACCGGGAATTGCTTGTGTATGACCTGTACCTCAGAGAGAATATGAAGAGCAGGCCGGAGTTTGCCATGGATTTGTCCGGGTACAGGGAGAAGCTGAAGGGATTCTACCGCAGCAGGGATTTCCGCCAGCAGTATCTGCCAGGATATGATGGCTATGACAGCAGGCAGCTTGAAAAAATGACCCATATGGAAGTTTTTAACTGCCCGGTGTGGGACAGGGAGAAAATGGCAGGATGGCAGGAATCCTATGGACAGGAATTATATTTTGTCCTGTTTGATTATCGCAGGCGTGATCCGGTGAGTGGGGAGGCGGATAGCTGGTGTGTGATGGGGCAGACGCCATTGGATTTACCAGATCATACAGATTTACGGAGCAAAGACCAAAATGATGCATTCCTACATCAGCATTGATTTAGAGACCACTGGCTTGAATCCCAGGTGGGACAAGATCACAGAGATTGGAGCGGTTAAGGTGATAGACGGGACAGTCACAGGGACTTTTTCCACCTTGGTGAATCCTGGCAGGAAGCTGGATCCTGAGATAGCCGCCCTTACGGGTATCCGGGATGAGGAACTGAAGACTGCGCCTGTGATCGGACAGATACTTCCGGACCTTCTGGAGTTCCTGGCGGATCTGCCACTTCTGGGGCACAGTGTGCTGTTTGATTTTTCTTTCTTGAAGAAAGCGGCCGTAGACCAGCGGATAGAGTTCCGAAAGCAGGCGGTGGATACCTTGCGGATTGCCAGAAAATACCTGTCCCAGCTGGAACACAGGAATCTGGACTTTTTATGTGCATATTATGGGATTCCCCATCAGGCCCACCGGGCGCTGGAGGATGCCGTGGCCACCCAGGCACTATACCGGCGGCTTGCAGAGCAATTTGGTGAGACAGGAGACTCCCTGTTTGAGCCTGTGGAACAGGTATTCCGGGTAAAAAGGGATACCCCGGCCACCAGATTCCAGAAGGATAAGTTATACCTTCTGGCCAGGCGGCATAAAATAGAACTGGGAGTGGATGTGGAACAGCTCTCCAGAAGTGAGGCAAGCCGTATGACGGACAAGATTCTGGCACGGTTCGGCAGGTGAAGCCCAAAAGGCAGCTTCCAGGCCTGCATCGTTTCGCTGTTTGCTTGTGCAGCTGAAGCACCATGTGCGCAAGTATACGTGATTGCCCGGATGTTATGTCAGATCCTTACAGCGGTCTTTCAGATGACGGACAATGGCATTCCGGTTGACAGTGGGAAGCTTTTCAGCGGCATCTATGAGGCGCTGCACCTGGAAGGCCTCTCCCTTGGAGATCCAGTAATCTGCCAGGGCATAATAGGTGCGGCTGATGTCTGTTCTGGTATGGAAAGCGTATTCCATTAGGATGGAAGCCTCATCGGCATATCCGTTTTCCAGCAGGATATCCGCCCATTTCTGCAGGGTGCGTACCAGGATGGTATAGTTCTGGTCGTACTCGGTAAGCAGGGTGATATTGGCAGTGCCATATTCCAGCTTAAGGTCCGTGTTGGTATAGCCTGCCAGGTTCAGGATCTTCTGTGAGGTAAGTGACATGATGGTGTCAATACATTCCAGCACAGTGGGATCCTCCTGCATAATGTGAGTGGGAAAGTCTCCCAGTGGGATCTGGATATAGTCCAGATTATCCAGGGATTTACGGCGAACCTGGTTGGAACGGCGCTCACGGTTCCAGAATTCCTGTTCTGACTGCTTTTTCAGATTATTCTGCCGCCGGATGTTGGAGGCTATAATGAAGATAAGGACAAATAAACTTGCCAAAATGACTAAACTCATATATAATATCCTTTCAAGGTTTTGATATTTTTGGACAAAATGGAGGGATGTCATATTATGTTCAATATGAACAATAACAAGACCAGGCGGCGGGTATCCGCAATCATTATTATACTGCTGGTGCTTGCCATGGTCATACCTACTTTAGCATATTTTTCTTGAAAATTCAATGGAACTTGGGTATGAGTATGCACTGCCGGTGCAAGACTGTGTTACTGTTCACGGTTATACCGCTCACAGCAACGTGATGCATACAACTTGCCAGGGCAGTGTACTGCCTCTGACATGCAGGGTGGTGAACGGAAGCCCAATAAGGTCGCAAACAGATAGGTTTTTCGCTTTTTGATTCGTAATGCCGGAATGGCATCGGGACATTTATAGTAAAAGGGAGTGCCAGCCAGAGTGTGTTTGAATATTGCTTTCTGGCAGATGTGCGTCACAAATTGTGGGAGATTTGACTCAAATGAGGAAGACGTAGTGGGCTACGTTGACCGCATGAGGGCCAATATACTGCAAGGAGGGCGTGCAGATGACGGGAATGAATTTTCAGACACGCCCAAGAGCGGGCAGGGGAGTATGGTATGAGAGAATGGAAGAAGGCAGGAGGGGCTTTTGTACTGCTGTTTCTGGCTACATTGTGGTTTGCCACACCAGTCCACGGGGCTGAGGCGGAGGATCTGCCCATCAAAAAGGGGATCTATGCCGGGGATATTGATCTGTCAGGAATGACTGCCGGGCAGGCCACAGAGTCCATAGAGGCATATGTGGAGGAACTGCGGCAGACATCCGTGACGCTGCTGGCAGCTGCGGAAACGGAAGTGACGGTGACAGCTGGTGAACTGGGAGTACAATGGGTGAACCAGTCCCTGGTGGAGGAAGCGGTGTCCGTGGGAACCAGAGGCAATGTCATAGAGCGGTACAGGGTGCTAAAGGATCTGGAACAGGAGAATCTGGTCTACCCCATTGAACTGGAATTTGACCAGCAGGCCATCAGTGATGTGCTGGTGGAAAAATGCGAACCCTATAATATGGAGGCGGTGAATGCCACACTGACCAGGGAGAATGGGCAGTTTAAGGTAGTGGGCGGCCAGACAGGCTATACCCTGGATGTGGAACTCTCCATTGATACAGTATACGAATATCTGACACAGCAATGGGATCACCAGGCCTGTACGATACCTTTGCAGGTACAGGTGGAGGAACCAAAGGGCAATCCGGACGAACTGGCACAGGTTCAGGATGTGCTGGGGACTTTTACCACAAATTTCCGCACATCTACGCCTTCCCGCTGTGTTAACATAGAAGTAGGATGCAATTTTATCAATGGAACCACTTTGTATCCAGGGGAAGAATTTTCCACCTGCGATGTGGTGACGCCTTTTTCCAGGGCAAACGGCTACCAGATGGCCGGCTCCTACTTAAACGGAAAAGTAGTGGACAGCCTGGGGGGCGGTATCTGCCAGGTATCTACAACGCTTTACAATGCGGTACTGTTGTCTGAGCTGGAGGTCACAGAACGACATAACCATTCCATGATTGTGTCTTATGTGGATCCATCTGCGGATGCGGCCATTGCGGAGAGTTCCGGGAAAGACTTCAAATTCATCAACAACCTGGAATATCCCATATACATTGAGGGCTATACAGAAGGTAAAGACGTAACCTTCACCATCTACGGAAAGGATACCCGTAAGGAGGGGTACCAGGTCCGCTATGATAGTGAGGTGCTGGAGGTGAGTGTACCACCCACCGACAATATCAGTGCGGATGCGTCCCAGCCTCTGGGATATATAACCACAGCCAGCGCCCATGTAGGCTATAAGGCAAGGCTGTGGAAGGTAGTGCTCCAGGACGGTGTGGAGATCAGCCGCACCCAGGTGAACAGCAGCAGCTACAAGATGGTGCCCAGGTCTGCCACGGTAGGGGTCTCCACGCCGGATCCTGCAGCCTATGAGCAGATCATGGCAGCGATCGGAACCGGTAGTATAGACCATGTGAAGAATGTGATTGCCATGCTGACTGCACCGCCGCCGGCACCGGAGACACCGCCGGAGGGACAATGAAGACAGGTAAGATATCCGGGAACATTTTGAAACGGTCTGTTCTGGGGCAGATCCGGAACAGAAGGGAAGAAGTGGTAAATGGCGCAGGGACAGGGCAGGACTGCGCCATTTTTGGGCAGCTGGGGACGGGGATCCCGGTGGTCTGCATGCAGGAGGCGCCAGTAAGAATCCTTATGGAAAGGGATGCTGTTAATCTGGCATTTCCTGTGTTTGCCATAGGACATCTGATCCAGAAGTGTGCCAACAACCTTGCGGCAGCAGGTGCCAGCCCACAGGCGGTGCTGATTACCCTGCTATTGCCCTCCACGGAAGAAGAGCCATTGCTGCGGGCGCTGATGGCAGAGGCAGAAGAGACCTGCCAGGAACTGTCCATGCAGATCGCCGGTGGACAGGCCCGTGTCACAGAGGCAGTATGTTTCCCCGTGGCTGTGGTCACAGGGTATGGGGTGCGGGAACTGGCACCAGATATCCAGACTATGTCCACCCGGGGATCTGTGCCAGGTGTCCTGTCTGGCGGAGGAATCGTGGTCAGCAAGTGGATCGGCCTGGAAGGCACGGCACTACTGGCGGAGCACAGCCGGGAAAGGCTTCTGTCCAGATATCCCAGGTACCTGCTGGAGGAAGCCGCAGGCTTTCACAGGTATCTGTCTGTGCTGCCGGAGGCACGGATTGCCCTTTCCAGGGGCGTATATACCATGCACGATGCATCTGAAGGAGGCATCTTCGGAACACTCTGGGAACTGGGGGAGCGGCTGGGCGTGGGCCTGTCCGTTGACCTGCGGAAGCTGCCCCTGCGGCAGGAGACAGTGGAGGTCTGTGAGTGTTGCAATGTGAATCCCTACCAATTGCTCTCGGGCGGGAGCCTGGTGATGGTGGCTGAGGATGCTTCCGGCCTGGCGGCTGCCCTGTGGGAGAAGGGGATCCCGGCAGCAGTGGTGGGGAAAGTGACACAGGGCAATGACAGGATCCTCCTTAACAGGGAGGAGATCCGTTATCTGGACAGACCAGGGCAGGACGAGGTGTACCGGTATTTTGAGGATGTAAGAGAGAAAGGAAGGTTTGTATAAGTATGAAGAAGAAACTGATTATGGTGATTGTGTCGGCAACCCTGCTGATGACAGGATGTGCGGGCCTGCCCCTTCCAGGGCTGGACAGGCAGCAGGATGCTTCCGGGTCTACCCAGGATGGGGCGGGCCTTTCCCAGGAGGATTCAGGCAGGACACTGGGAAACAGGCTGGATGGGAATGCTGGCGGGGAAGAAGCAGACAACAGTACCCAGAATCCGGATGGAACTGGCAGTACTGACAAGGCAGGCGATGCAGACGAGGGAGCCAGTGTGCAGGCCATGGGTGGATATGCCAGGGGCATCACCACAGACACGGGCTGGGAGAGCGAATTCTGGGGCCTGCGCTATACGGCGCCGGAGGGCCTTTATATGATGAATGAAGAGGGCTTGAACATGATGATGGGCCTAAGCCAGGATGTCCTGTCTGACAGCTATGACGAGCGTCAGCTTGAATACATGAAGCTCACCAGTGTATACGAGATGATGAGTACGACCCAGGCAGGGGATGCCAATGTGGTGATCACGGCAGAGAAGCTGATGATGAAGAATTTAAAAAGTGAAGACTATGCAGATGCGGTGCGCGGCCAGCTTGATACCCTCTACGGCTCCCAGTACACCTTGAAAGAAGGGGAGGAGACTACAGAGATTGGTGGCGAGACCTACTATGTGATCAGCTATACGGTGGATAGCACACCATCTTATTACCAGGACTGTTATGTCCGTGTGAAGGATGACAGGGCTATCTCCATGATCATTACCTACCAGGATGCAACGGAAGAGATGGCGGCTTCGATCCTGGAGAGTTTCGGGGTATACTGATATGCACATTATACTGCACCAGCCAGAGATTCCCGGGAATACCGGCAATATTGGGCGTACCTGCGTGGCCACAGGTACGCCCCTGCATTTGATCGAACCCCTGGGCTTCAGGATGGATGAGAAGTCCATCCGGCGGGCCGGGATGGATTACTGGCATCAGCTGGAGGTCTACAGATATACGAATTTCCAGGAATTCCAGGAAAAGCACCCTGGGGCAAAGATATGGATGGCTACTACCAAGGCCAGAAAGTCGTATACGGACGTGGTGTATGCCCGGGATGATTTTATCATGTTTGGCAAGGAGAGCGCGGGTATTCCGGAAGAGATCCTGGTGGAGCATGAGGAGGACTGTATCCGGATCCCCATGTTGTCTTCCATCCGCTCCTTGAACCTGTCTAATGCGGTTGCCATTGTGCTCTATGAGGCACTGCGGCAGAACCGCTTTGCAGGGATGCAGCAGGAAGGGGAACTCCACCGGCTGGAGTGGAAATCATTGGATATGTAAACATATGTCACAAAGCCCTTGCATTCAAATGGCAGGGTATATTATAATGAAGACGTCTAGGCAGTCACACAGGAGCGTAAAGGGAAGAGAAAGCCCATCGGTACGGGCAGGAGGTGTTGTTATGACAGTGAAGGAATGCTATGAAGCGCTAAATGCAGATTATGAGGGAACTCTGGGACGTTTCAGTATGGAGCGCCTGGTACAGAAGTTTGCACTGAAATTCCTCACAGACAAAAGCTATGAGGAGCTGGTGCAGTTTATGGAGCAGGAGAATTATGCGGAGGCATTCCGCGCAGCCCATACCTTGAAAGGGGTAAGTGTGAACCTTGGGTTTACACAGATGTATCAGATCAGTGATGAGATGACAGAGGCGCTCAGGGATGGCAAGAAGCCGGAGGACGGTCTTCTGGAGAAGGTGACAGCAGAGTATCAGCGCACAGTGGAAGTCCTGCGGAAGCTGGAAGCATCTTAATAGGAGCAGCGCTGGCTTATTTGTCTGGTTCTGTGACAGGTGACAGGATAGGGAATACCAAAGAGGGATACCAGAGAAAAAGGAACAGTTTGTTAAAAGGGATGGAATATGCGCAATATAGTATTGATTGTAGATGATGTGGAAGTGAATCGGGATATCCTGGCAATGATACTGGAAGAAGAATACCCGATTATAGAGGCAGAGAACGGCAGGGTGGCTGTGGAACTGATGGAGAAGCACCAGGACGAAATTGCCGTTGTGCTGCTGGATCTGATCATGCCCGAGTATGATGGTTACGCCGTGCTGGAGACCATGAATGAGCGCAATTGGATAAATATTATGCCTGTGCTGGTGATCAGTGCAGAGGCCAAGGGTGAGGTGGAGCAGAGATGCCTGGATCTGGGTGTGTCTGACTTTATCCGCAAGCCCTTTAACGCCATGCTCCGAAAGAGGGTGAAGAACATTGTGGATCTGTTCCTCTACAGGAATCAATTGGAGGAGAAGGTAGAAGAGCAGACCATCACCTTGAAGAAGCAGAATAAGCAGTTACAGGAGCAGGCTGAGCGACTGAAGGAAAGCAATACGAAGATCATAGATATCCTGGGTACCGTGGTGGAGTCCCGGAACCTGGAGAGTGGGGAGCATATCAAGAGGGTGAAGGGCTTTACCCGGATCCTGGCAGAACAGATGCAGAAGGACTATCCGGAATACGGACTTACAGATGAGAAGATTGAGATCATTGTCTCAGCCAGTTCCCTGCATGACATTGGCAAGATCGCCATACCGGACAGCATTCTCTTAAAACCTGGCAGGCTCACAGAGGAGGAGTTTGCCTGCATGAAAACCCATACCACCAGGGGTGATGAAGTATTGGACAGCATCCAGGGGGTCTGGGATGAGGACTATGACAAGGTCAGCCATGAGATCTGCCGCTACCATCATGAGCGGTATGACGGAAGGGGCTATCCGGACGGGCTGAAGGGGGAAGAGATTCCCATCTCTGCCCAGCTGGTCGGAGTGGCCGATGTATATGACGCCCTTGTCAGTGAGCGTGTGTACAAGAGTGCTTTTTCCCCGGATGAGGCTTTTGAGATGATCCAGGGGGGAAAATGCGGGAACTTCTCGCCCAGGATACTGGATGGGTTCCGCAAGGTGAAGGCAGATTTCGAAGCTTTGAACAGGCTGCAGAACAAGCCCCAGGAGAAGGAAGAAATGTAAGACGCAAATATGAGACAGAAAGCATAAGACAGAAAACATAAGACAAGGAATATACAGCAGAAATGAGGCCCCGGCATGGAGAGATGCCGGGGTCTTACAATTTCATTTCCGCGGGCAACGAGCCAGGTGGGCATGCTTGCATGCACATTTGGCGACTGCCGCGAGGGGTGCGTAGCGCTGGTGGCGCATGATCAGCACCGACCGAAGTGAAGCGAAGACCAAATACCCCGCTGCTCTGCAGCGCTACAAATTTGATGCCCCGTTGCTTGCAGCGGGGTATTTGGCTTCATGGCTTCTTTTATGCTCCTTACATAGGCCTCTATATGTGCCGGGGCTGCATTGCCATAGGTTTTCAGAAGACTGACGATGGCTGATTCCGCAATGATCCCATCAGACAGAGCAGCCAGACTGCCAGCGTGGGCAGGGGTGGACGTGTGGAAGCCAATGACACAGGGAAGATCTGTGTTCTGCCGCACCACATTTACAATGGAGGCCAGACCGGTGTGGGATTCTTTTCCAGCACCTGTTACTTCCGGGGAAGATACCAGGTATAGAAAACCTTCTGCATCCCTGGCAATTCTGGCGATACGCTCTCTGGAAGTGGGGGCGATCAGGGAGATAAGATCCAGGCCATACTGGAGACACAGGGGCTGGAATTCCCCTTTTTCCTCCAATGGCAGATCTGGCAGAACCAGCCCGTCTATGCCGATGGCCTGGCAGGTGGAGATAAAGCGCTCTGCCCCATAAGAGAATACCACATTGGCATAAGTCATGAATACCATGGGAACTTTTACCTCAAGGCGCAGTTCCCGTACAAGGTCGAAGATCTGGTCTGTGGTAACACCATTCTGCAAAGCCCTTAGGTTTGCTTCCTGGATCAATGGCCCTTCTGCGGTAGGATCTGAAAAGGGAATTCCCAGCTCCACCAGATCCGCTCCGCCTGCCACAGCGGCCCGGACTGCGGCTGCCGTGGTCTGCAGGTCAGGATCGCCGCAGGTGAGAAAGGCAAAGAACACTTTCCCGTTTTGAAATGCTTTCTGGATACTACTCATGGATATCCTCCCCTCTGTAACGGGCAATGGCGGCACAGTCCTTGTCCCCCCTGCCGGATATGGTGATGACGATGATCTGGTCTTTCCGCATGCCGGGTGCAAGCTGCATGGCATGGGCTACTGCATGGGCTGACTCGATAGCCGGGATGATTCCTTCGGTCTGGGACAGGTACTCAAAGGCTGCCACTGCTTCCTCATCTGTCACAGACACATATTCTGCCCTGCCTGTATCATGCAGGTAGGCATGTTCGGGACCGATTCCGGGATAGTCAAGCCCGGCAGAGATGGAGTATACGGGGGCGATCTGGCCGTACTGGTCCTGGCAGAAATAGGATTTCATTCCATGGAAGATACCAGGTCTGCCGGTGGCGATGGTAGCAGCAGTCTCAAAGGTGTCTATACCCCTGCCAGCGGCTTCACAGCCAATGAGCCGCACGCTCTTTTCTTCAATAAAATGATAGAAACTACCCATGGCATTGGAGCCGCCGCCTACACAGGCCAGAACCGCGTCTGGAAGCAGGCCTTCCCGCTCCATGAGCTGTGACTTGACCTCCCTGGAGATCACTGCCTGGAAATCCCGTACAAGGGTGGGGAAGGGGTGGGGCCCCATGACAGAACCCAGGCAGTAGTGGGTATCTTCTATACGTGAAGTCCAGGCCCGCATGGCTTCGGACACAGCGTCCTTCAAAGTGGCTGTGCCGGTTTTCACAGGGACTACTTCAGCGCCCAGCAGCCGCATGCGGTATACATTCAAGGCCTGCCGGATGGTGTCCTCCTGCCCCATGTAGACCACACACTTCATTCCCAGCAGGGCAGCAGCCGTGGCGGTAGCCACACCGTGCTGTCCTGCGCCTGTCTCAGCGATGAGCCGTGTCTTGCCCATCTTCTTTGCCAGAAGTGCCTGGCCCAGTACGTTGTTGATCTTGTGGGAACCGGTATGGTTGAGATCCTCCCGTTTCAAGTAGATCCTGGCGCCACCCAGATCCCGGGTCATCTTCTCCGCATAATAGAGCCGGGAGGGCCTGCCGGCATATTCATTCAGAAGCGTGGTTAGTTCCCTGTTAAAGGAGGGATCTTGTCTGTAATGATTGTATGCTTCCTCCAGTTCTGTGACTGCATGCATCAGTATTTCGGGGATGTATTGTCCCCCGTGAATACCGAAGCGCCCGTTTGGATTGCTCATAATGTACCTGCCTTTCTGCTACTTATTAGCATGTATGGAACGTCAGAAACAGTTCTCTTTGTCATACCTTACCTTCTTTGAAGCACAAAAAAGCCCTTGACAGAAAGAAACCTTCTGTCAAGGACGAACTTTACACGTACACTGATAGTACGGCACAATCCGCGGTGCCACCTTGATTCACGGTATGACCCGTGCACTTGGCAGGATACCTGCATATCCCCGGCAAATGACGTCTGCCTTCAACGTCGCAGAATACTCTGTGTCTGGATCGTCCACATTTGACTGCGCCCTCAGCGGTCCATTTGACAACTTGTTTCCCACCTGTTTCTCAGCACCACAGGCTCTCTGTAAAGGCATCATTGCCGTTATCTCCGCTTCAACGGTTTGAAATATGAAATTGAAAGTAGTGTAGCATGTCTGTAGTACGGTGTCAATAGGGAAATGATGTGGTATAAAAAAGTTGACACCCCTATGGACGGATCCTGATGTACCAGGCGAATAGGGCTATCCCAGCCAGAAGCAGACAGGCGATGAGGATGGGCAGGCGCTTTGTCCAGGGGTTTCCTGTCTTCTTAGGCTGGACAGGGGGAGTCTGGAAAACTGTGTCTGGCATGGGGAACTCTGGCTCTGGTGTATTTTCCCCTAGGAGTGTCAAGAAAGGGATGCCCAGGATGACAGAAAGTGATTTAAGACTCTCAATGTCGGGCCTGTTTATACCCTTTTCCCACTTACAGAGAGTGGTGGGGGATACAGAGAGTTGGCTGGCAAGTTCTGTCTGTTTCATCTGTTTCTCCATGCGGCCTTTGCGGATGCGCATGCCTAATTCCTGTGTATCCATGGGATCCTCCTGTGTATATGTACAAAGATAAAAAATAGAAGTGTGGCATTTGTAAAAAACAATTATTTTTATAGTAAAACACATCTAAAACTATTATATTATAACATAATTGGAAGATTTATGCAATTGAGTATTTGTCAATTTTGTGGATAACGTGGAAATGATATGATGCTTTAGGGATTGACGAATGGTCAATTGACGGGATTGGAAAAGGATAGTAGGATGATAGAAAAGAGGGATACGTGGGGAGGGGGTGAGGATATGGCTGGGGCTATGGGTGGATAGAAAGTGCAATCTGGTGATGAATTTGATATGACTACCGTTAAATGTTGTGAAATAAAGCTATGGCAATGGAGAAAAGCATATGGGTAAAATGAATAAAGTAGGCATGCTGGTGTGTTGTCTGGCGTTTATGGGACTGTTTTTTTCTAGTGCATTGCCAGTTCAGGCAGCCACGAATGTGTATTGTGAGCATGCACAATACAGGATAGTTTATGACGCTGTACGAGGGAAGCTGTTCAAACCAGAAGGACATTTCAATGAGATTGGTACAAAGCATGTTTGTGCTGACTGTGGTCGTGTATATTGGACGGACTTGTATCAAAAGAAGTACGAAGACCATCAATGGTCTGGATGGGTGCCTGTTAATATTGATGGAAGAGATGTATTGGAATCATATTGCACCACTTCCGGGTGTCCTCATACGAGACAAAGATAAAAGTGTAATTATATTGTTTGATATAGAGGAGTTCTATTATGACTTATCATACAGAGGTATCTTATGAAAAAGTACTCCATATTTACAATCGCTTTGCTGTTTCTTTTTTCCCTGTCTGCCTGCGGTTCTGAAGAAAACGGGGAAACCACCTGGCGGGGAATATCCTCGGACTTGAAGGATCTGACTGCTATTATAGACAGAACGGAATATTATGATATTTTTGTTAAACAGGAGGACATATTCAAACCTAGCCCATGGGAGAAAAACCCACCAGATGAGTATGTGGTAAATTCTTTTGCCCATGGCAGTACAGTGTATGTCCATCTGGGCACTCAGTTCTACCAGGGGGAACCCGTACAGTTCTGGGCAGAAGACTGTCCGGGGGATATAAAAGGGAATCCGGCTTATGCAGATATTTACTTATACAGGAAAGATGGGAGCCGAGAACTTCTCCTACAGGACTTTCCGCTGCGATATACAAGTCTTGATCATCCATATCAATGGTATAGGGATCCGGAGGGGGATTTTTACTGTTACCGCAACATGAATTATTCTATTTTAAACCAGGCAGATACCACAGAAAAAGCCTTTTGGCTCAATACATCCCTGGTGAAGATTCTTTCTACTGGTGAGATTCTGTATGAGAATACGCTGGATCCAGGTATTTCCATAATGGATATTTGCCAGTCTGCGGATGGCAGTGTATATCTGATCCTGTGGTCTGAGGAAGAAGACTGTTGGAAGCTGGCAGAAGCTGACCCCGAATCCGGACATGTTACACTGCTGGAGGATGGGGATCTACAGTCCTCTCTTCTGGAGGGGGCTTCAGCCCCCTGCCTGGGGATGGCAGAAGGTGACCTGGCTGTGCTGGGTTTTTCTCTTAACAACGGTTATGAGCTTGCAAAATGTAATGCGGATAATGGTAGTATGGAAATCCTTCTCTCCTTCAATGGGACATCTTACGAAGTACAGCAGGAGAATTTATGGCTGCGGGAGTTCCAGGTGTTGCAGGGTGGCACTGTGGAATGTATCCGGACGGATTCTGACCATGCCTCTGGGAGCCTGGAGCAGCTACAGATGGTTCCTGTGGAGAAGATTCCTGTGGTCATACGGGGAACCTGGGGAATTGACCAATGGGTTTCTGAAAGGGCAGCATGGTTTAACCGGGAGAATGATATTTACCATGTAATCCTGGAGGACTGCGGCAGCGGCCAGGTAGAGGACTTCGCCAGGCTGACCAGCATCCAGATGGCAGCAGGGAAAGGGCCAGACATTTTATGTGGGGAGAAGCTCCTACAAGACTATGTCGATGGGATGCTGGAAAAGGGTGCCTTCGAAGAGTTAAGTACATACATGGCTGATTCCGGCCTTAAGGAAGAGGAGTATTTTCCGCTTACCTTTGCTACCTGGCGGGATGGGGACAGGATATATAGCGTGAATCCAATGCCTGAATTCACTGGTTATTGGGTGGATGTTTCCATTCTGGGACAGCAGGAGAAGCCGGATATAGGGAGACTGCTGGATGGCCTTCTGGACAGGAAGGAGGATGGCATATATCTTTCCGGAAAGGATTCCGCCCAACTGTTGGAATTGTTCTTGAAGGGGTCGTACAGTCTCTGGGGGATGGTGGACTGGGAAGAGGGAATCTGTGATTTTAGTAGTCCGCTGTTTACAAAGCTTTTGGAAGCTGCCAGACGGTTCGCCGATGATGGAAGGAATGAGGCAGCCAGTATTGCGAAATACAGAAGGTATTTTAATATATTTGAATATGACAGCCCCGTAGAACTGGCAGACAAAGGGAGAGTGCCAGCGGGAGTTCTGTTTGATGAGGGATGTTATGCGGCTGTAGCTTCCAGGTATGTGCTGGCCATCAATGCCAATTCCATTCATAAAGAAGGTGCCTGGGAATTTATCTGTTTCCTGCTGGGAGAGAAATCCCAGGATCCCGGTATTTTTAACCGGGTGCCTGTCAATAAAAAGGCATTTGATACGTGGATGGAAGCAGAACTGGAAGGCATCGAGGACGAGAACGGAATAGAGCGTCCTAAATATAGTGATGCATCGGAGGACAATTCCACACCAGTCTCCAGGATGGTCGTCTTTACCAAGGAGGATATCACGGATGAGAAAATTGTCGCGTACAGGAAGGCCATAGAGGAGGCCCGTCCCTATCCAGTCCGCACGGTTCCCATCCTTAACATTATCCAGGAGGAGGCGGCAGAGTATTTTAACGGTATTAAGAGTGTGGAGGAGGTCAGCCGGGTGGTGACGAACCGGGTGCAGTTGTATCTGGATGAGAGGAAGTGAGGTGAGTGTGTTGTAATATACTGTTTACTTCAATGATGAAAAGACTAGGGACATTGTGGTGTTTATGAAAGGAGGATTTATGGGAACTATTAAAAAAAGCAGGTGGTTATTATGCTGTATTATTCTGGCGGTGGTAGTTTCACATAATCCAGTACATGTGTTGGCAGCAACAAATTCATGCCAACACCGCTATACTACGGCACCAGATTGTTTTAGACGAACTCTTTATAAGGAAGAAGGCCATTATAATGAGTATGGAACACTCCATAAATGCGGTAACTGTGGGCATACCTATTGGGAGAATCTGCGCCAGAATAAATTCGGGAACCATGATTATGCAAAAGAGATATTTGTCGGATATGATAAAAATGGAAATGAGATTTGGCGATATCGTTGTACGTATTCAGAATGTAGGTGGACCACTGAAAAATAAATTCTTGACTTTGGCCAGGATCCCTCATTTTGGGGTACAACAGTCTAGGGTTTGTCACGCAAAAGAGTGTGAAAGCATTTCGCGGTGTCACCCGTGAACGGTAACATAATCCATTCATTGCTGAAGCATATTGGGGGGAAGGCATTGACCATCTCCCCGCTTTCTCATATGATTATTATAGATATATATATTTAGCTTGGAAGATGTTTGAAAATTCATTCCCACCATCTCCCACGGTAAACTGCGTTCGCCCCATTTGCCAGAAAGCAATTTTTAGACATGTTCTGGGGGTGCTTCGAATGTTTATGCGTGACGAGTGTCTTTTGGGAATATGTGAAATATAAGGGGGAATATATGGGAAAAAACACAATATTCATTTTTCTCGTGCTACTCTGCTTTTTCTGCCTGACGGGTTGTGGGGCAGCAGAAAAGGAAGAAAGTACCTGGCAGGGTGTGATGCCTGGCATGGAGGATCTGTCAGCCATTACAGACAGGACGGAATATTATGATATCTTCGTGGACTCGGAGGAACTCTTCCTGCATGGTTTCTGGGAACAGAATCCCCAGGGTCAGTATGCAGGGAATGTCCTGGCCGAAGGAGGTACCGTCCATGTCCCACTGGGAACCCAGTTTCACCAGGGGGAACCGGTACAGCTCTGGGCAGAGGCACGTCCGAAGGACTCGGACATTTACCTGTACAGGAAGGATGGCAGCAGCGAACTCCTGTTACAGGGGATTTCCACACAGTATACGAACCCGCGTAACAGATATCGGTGGCATATGGACCAGGAAGGGAATTTCTACTGCTATCGCAATGCAAACTATAGCTATGATAATCCCAACGAGATACAGGAGGAATACAGGGAGGATGGTTCCCTTTTTAAAATCCTTTCCACTGGGGAGATCCTGTATGAAGGGAACCAGTTTAATGCCAGTATATCTATACAGGATTTCTGTCTGCTGAAGAACGGAAGTATATATGTACTGCTGAAGGATTATACAGAAAACCTCTGGAGGGTGGCAGAGCTTGACCCTGCCACAGGGCAGTTTCGCCCGGAGGACAGGCTACAGGTGGCAATGGAGATCATGACACCGGGTATAGGGAGTGCAGGGGATGTCCTGGCCATGCTTGAACATGGCGCTACAGGGGCCGGTTCGGGGATTGTGAAGTGGAATCCATCAGATGGCAGCAGGAACCAGGTTCTGTCCTTTACTGGTACATCCTACACACTGCGAAACGATATGAAGCTACAGGATATCCAGGTGCTGGAGGATGGCAGCGTGGAATTCCTCTGGACGGATTTCGGGGAATCGGCAGGGTTGCTGGAACGGCTACAGATGGCCAGGGTGGGGAAGGCTCCCGTTGTCATACGGGGGAATTTCCACACGGATACCTGGATCACGGAACGGGTGGCCCGGTTCAACCAGAAAAGCGATACTTACCATGTGATTCTGGAGGACTGTGGCAGCGGCAATGATGTGGAGGACTTCGCCAGGCTGACCAGCATCCAGGTGGCAGCCGGAAAAGGCCCGGACATCCTGTGCGGGGATGAACTGCTGAAGGATTACATTGTGGGGATGCTGGAGAAGGGGGCGCTGGAGGAACTGAACCCTTACATGGAAAGCTCCAACATCCGCGAGGAGGATTACTTCCCAGCCACCTTTTCCACCTGGCGGGTGGGGGAACATATCTATGGGATTAATCCCAGGTTGAACATAGTCGGTGCCAGGATGGGTGTGGAAATATTAGGCAGTGCAGAGGTACCGGACATAGAAGCCCTGGTGGATGCACTGCTCTCCCAGAAGGGGGATGGGGGGTTGTATACAGGGGGAGCAGATGCCGGCAGGGTATTGTGGTCATTCCTGGAGGGAACGGACAGCCTCTGGGGAATGGTAGACTGGGAGAAGGGAACTTGTGATTTTGATACCCCGTTATTTGGGAAACTCCTGGAAGCAGCCAGGCGGTTCGGTGATAATGGAAGAAAGCAGCCAGAGACAGACATAACGGAAAGCAGATGGTTCCATGATATATTCAGGTATGACAGTCTGGCAGAACAGGAGAGCGCAGGGAAGGTATCCTGTGGGATTCTGTTTGATGATGGGTGCTATGGTGCCATCCGGTCTACATTTACCATGGCAATCAATGCCAATGCCACTCAAAAGGAAGGAGCCTGGGAGTTCCTGCGTTTTCTGCTGGGGATGGAGGTACAGAATGCAGATTCTGCCACTCCGCCAGTGAACAGGGAAGCTTTTGAACAGTGGCTACAGAGGAACATAGAGCAGGGTTCAAATCTGATAACCCAGGAAGGGGTGTTCTGCTATACCAAGGAAGACATTACGGCAGAGAAACAGGCAGAGTATAGAAAAGCACTGGAGGAGGCCCGTCCCTTTCCCATCCGCACGGTTCCCATACTAAACATGATCCAGGAGGAGGCGGCAGGATACTTCAGTGGTGCCAAGAGCGTGGAGGAGGTCAGCCGGGTGGTGACGAACCGGGTGCAGTTGTATCTGGATGAGCGGAAGTGAGGGTTTTTCTTTAGATGCCGGATCGGGTTATCATGAACTGCTAATTAAAAAAATATAAACTTTCTTCCAATATATTGACAATCTGACAAAAGCTGTTATCCTGTTTGTATAAAGCATATTCTTTTCTTCGACATTTATGAACCATTCAAGTGATCTGGACTTCATTTGGAAACTCTATGCTTTAAACCCTTATTTACAATTGAGAGGCAGGAGTTTCCGCAGGTGTGGCATCTCCTGGCCGGAACAGGAGGAATTATGAAGAAGCTGGAAGAAATGAACCTGGTGGACGACTTTCTGGCGTACAGCCTGACAGTCCACAAGACCTACGGGGAGGAAGCCTGCCGCTATATCCTTCAGTGCATCCTGCAGCGCAGGATCCGGCATCTGACGGTGATGCCCCAGAAAACCTGGTATGGGGAGGGGCCTGGGAAGCACGGGATCCGGCTTGATATTTACCTGGACGAGGAAGACGGTGAGATCTTCGACATGGAGCCGGACAGGAACCACATTTCTGAAGACATGGGGGCACTGCCCCGCAGGGCGCGTTTTTACCATGCCAAGATAGATGCCGGAATCTTTGCAGCAGGGGAGGGCTATGAGAAGCTTCGGAATGTGATAGTCATATTTATCACTACATATGATCCTTTTGGCCGGGACAGGATGCTGTATACCATTCGGAATGGCTGTGTGGAGGCACCGGATCTGCCCTATGAGGATGGGGCCAGGACGATTTTCCTGTATACGAAAGGAACGGAGGGGAATCCACCGGAGGACCTGCGCCTGCTGGCACGGTATATGGAGCATTCCATTGCGGAGAATGCGCAGTCCGAGGGTCTGGCCAGGTTACATAAAATGGTGTCGGAGGTTAAGGCAGACAGGGAAGTGGGGCTGGCGTATATGAAGAGTGTGGAAATAGAACAAATGATAAGGGCAGAAGGGATAGTGGAAGGAAAAGCAGAAGGAAAAGCAGAAGGGAAAGCAGAATCCATTCTAATGCTTTTAGGGGAAAAAGGCCCGGTTCCTGCCAGGATACGGCAGGCAGTCCAGACCCAGCAGGGCATGGATGTGTTGAATGCCTGGCTGCTCCTGGCAGCCAGGGTGGAGAATGTGGCCCAGTTCGAGGAACAGGCAGGTCTGTGAAGCTATCTCATAGACATTTAGCGAATGCCGAGAAGATCAATCACCCCGGCATATTCCGGATGCTCTTTCAGGAAGCGACAGACGATCTTAGGCTGGTCCCAGAAATGCATGGGATATACTTTTTTTGCGGAAACAGTCTGTAGAAAGTACAGGAACCCTTCTGCATAATTGTCCCCCAGCCGGGGATCCAGGGGCAGGAAGGCCGCGTCAATGGAGAGTCCTTTCAGCCTGGACAGGGAAGCCCGGAAGCTTCCCCGCATCTGCTTCCTCTCTTTTTCTGGTGTCTCCGGTATGCTCCAGTCATTTAAGTCCCCTGCATGGTACAGGACACCTTCAGGACATGTGACCAGGTAGGCCACTCCTTTGTCAGTGGAGAGGAGAGTCTGCACCTGTGTCCCACAGGGCAGGATGTATTCCCGGCTGTGATAGACCTTTATCAGGAAATGACCGGGAGATGGTTTCTGCCTGGTGGTGCCTGCAAAATCTGGGCCGGGAGTCAAAACAGAGGCTGTGGTTGAAGCCGGATCCGGTGTAAACACAGGCAGGGAAAAAGTCTGTACTGCTGCTTCGGAATTGTCTGGTACAAGCGGCAGATATCCGGCTGGATAACGTTTTTTAGGAATATCATTGGAAAGCACTGCAATTATGGTATCTATGCTATATTCTTCCAGCATGGAGAAGACATGGGGATTGTAATGATCCGCATGACCGTGACTGGAGAACACGAAGATGGGCTTGAAGGGATCCAGATGGGGAAGAGATCCCTTATAGTAGTCAAAGAGGTAATAACATGAAGCAGTTTCCACCAGAAAACCGCTATGGCAGATGTAGGTTATATTCATAAAAGTTTACCGTATGTTTTCAGAATCCGCGTCTTTGGGCCTCATGCAGCAGTTCTGGCTGGATCTTGGGATAAGTCCAGTCGATCGATTCCCGCGTATAGTAATCGGGAGCAATCAGCACAGTATGTTCGATTTCATTATGCAGTTTAGACTCCAGGGTCTCTACTTCCGCATAGTAAAGCATTCCAAAGGTTTCTGATTCACCGTCTGTCTCCTGCCGCACTACAGAGTATACACAGACTGGACGGATGGCAAAATGGATAGCGCCGGTTTCCTCCTGTAGTTCCCGGCGGGCTGTTTCCCCGATATGTTCTCCTGGTTCCCGGTGTCCGCCGGGAATTTCAAGGGTAGTGCGCTCCCTGTGCTTGCAAAAGATGTAATTTCCCTGGTAGACTGCAATGATAACGGCGAATCGCAGGAGGGAATCTTCCACTTTCTCGTAAAAACGAATCTCCATGTAATAACGCTCCCTGTTCTGAAGGATTTCATGGGGTCAAAATACCTTTTGCACCCTTTATCGTTTTATGCGCTTCAGCGCGTATGGAATCAGAAGTTGTGTCAATGGCAGGTTCATTCTTCTTCTGTATGGTGTAAAGCCGATACAGACGGGGCGGGAAACAGGATCCGGCTCCGTCTGTACAGATTTCTTCGAAGACATCTTATAATGGTTCTTATTTCACCACAATATTTACAATCTTCCCTTTCACGTAGATCTCTTTCACAACAGTTTTCCCGTCAATAGCGGCTTTTATGGAAGGGATTTCTTTGGCTTTGGCAAGGGCGGAGGTACTCTCTTCATCCAGGGCCAGTTCCACGGTTCCCTTTACTTTGCCGTTTACCTGGACGCCAATGGTGACGGTGTCTTCTTTTACAGCTTCCTCATCGAACACAGGCCAGGGCTCGTAGGCCAGGGTGTCTGCATGCCCCAGGATCTGCCACATCTCTTCACCTGCATGAGGACAGATACAGGAGAACATTTTCACGAAGCCTTCCGCGTATTCCCTGGGGCATTTACCTGCCTTGTATGCTGCGTTCATGAAGATCATCATCTGGCTGATGGCCGTGTTGAAACCGAGTTGCTCAAAGTCACCAGTCACTTTCTTTACAGTCTGATGGTATACTTTTGTCAGAGTATTGTCATTGCCATCTGTAAGGTTCTCTTCGTTGGTGAAGAAGGTCCATACCCGGTTGATGAATCTCCTGGCGCCTTCCACGCCCTGGGGGCTCCAGGGTTTGGACACTTCAAGAGGTCCCATGAACATCTCATAGAGGCGCAGGGTATCAGCGCCGTAGTCCCGCACGATGTCGCTGGGATTTACCACGAATTCGGGGAACCGTTTCCCCATCTTGATGCCGTTTTCACCCAGGATCATGCCCTGGTGTACCAGTTTCTGGAAAGGTTCCTTTACCGGGGAGAGTCCCTTGTCATACAGGTAGCGGTTCCAGATCCGGGAGTACATCAGATGGCCTACCGCATGTTCGGGGCCCCCAATGTAGAGATCCACAGGCAGCCAGTGCGCCAGTAGTTTCTGGTCGGCAAATTCTTTCTCATTGTCCGGATCAATGTACCGCATGAAATACCAGCTGGATCCTGCGCTGCCGGGCATGGTGGAAGTCTCACGGACACCCTTTATGCCATCTTTGTCATATTGTTTCCATTCTGCGGCATTTTCCAGGGGAGCCTTGCCGTTTTTGCCTTTATAGTCCTCCAGTTCGGGAAGCACCAGGGGCAGTTCCTTATCCGGCAGGGCAAAGATCTGGCCGTCTTCCGTGTGGACCACGGGTACAGGTTCACCCCAGTAGCGCTGTCTGGCGAAGATCCATTCCCGGAAATGGTAGTTTACGGTACGGCGGGCTACGCCTTTTTCTTCCAGCTTGCTGGTGATGGCTTCCTTGGCTTCCTCCACGGTAAGGCCGGTGAATTCCTGGGAGTTCATCAGTTTACAGCCTTTGCCCAGATAGGAGCCTTTTTCAAAGGCGTGCTCACTTACATCGCCGCCATCTATGACTTGGATCATGGGTATATTGTGTGCAATGGCATATTCGAAGTCACGCTGGTCATGGGATGGAACGGCCATGACAGCGCCTGTGCCGTAGCTGGCCAGCACGAAATCCCCGATATAGAGGGGCACCTGGCTGCCGTTAGCAGGATTGATGGCATAGAGTCCCTCTAACACACAACCGGATTTGGTCTTGTTCAGTTCTGTCCGGTCCATGTCGTTCTTCTTTAGGGTCTCGTCAATATAGGCCTGTACCTGTTCCGGGTTTTGTACCCTGGGCATAAGGTCTTTTACAATCTGGCCGTCCGGGGCCAGTACCATGAAAGTGATGCCGTAGATGGTCTCAATACAGGTGGTGTAGATGGAGAAGCTGCCACCTCCCACGATCTGGAAATCCACCTCCACGCCCTCAGACCTGCCGATCCAGTGTCTCTGGATATCCTTGGTGGATTCCGGCCAGTTGACCTCGTTTAAACCCTCCAGGAGTTTTTCTGCAAAGGCAGGCTGGTTGATGACCCACTGCTTCATGTTCTTGCGTACAACAGGGTAACCGCCCCGCTCGGATTTGCCATCAATGACTTCATCGTTGGAGAGTACAGTACCAAGCTCCTCACACCAGTTCACGGGCATGTCAATGTATTTTGCATAGCCGTCCAGATACAGCTGTTTGAAGATCCACTGGGTCCATTTATAGAATTTGGGATCGCTGGTGGCGATCATCTTGGACCAGTCGTAATCGAAGCCCAGTTCTTTTAGTTGTCCGGAAAAGGTCTCAATATTGGCCTGGGTGAAACCATTTGGGTGGTTGCCGGTGCTCACGGCATACTGCTCTGCAGGCAGGCCGAAGGAATCATATCCCATGGGATGCAGCACATTGTAGCCCTGCATGCGCTTCATGCGGGACATGATATCTGTTGCAGTGTACCCTTCCGGATGCCCGGCGTGAAGTCCTACCCCCGAAGGGTAGGGAAACATATCCAGCACATAATATTTGGGCTTGGAGAAATCCCACACATCGGTCTTGAAGGTCTCGTGCTCAGCCCAGTAGGACTGCCATTTTTTCTCAATTTCGCCTGGGTTATAGACGTGTTCCATTTTCTCATATTTCCTTTCTGTGCTTAATAGTCTGTAAAGCGGCATGGCGAGTTCTGGGAATAAAAAACTTCCGTCTCTGCCGGAATCTTCTGGCATGGAATCCGGATCATTCCACACAGAAACCGAAGAGACGGAAGGACCATTGGCCTGCCGCGGTACCAGCCTCCTAAAGGAGACTGCGCTTCCATCCTGGATCTGGCCATCCAGACCTACGACTGCTCACAGCCTTTTCAGATACGCATTATCTTAACCTGTTTTCCGGGAAAAGTCAAATGCTATTATTTCCCCAGCTCCACGAAGAAAGTATTGATACCATCTTTGCTTTCGGCCCATATTTTCCCCTTGTGGCGCCGCACAATGGACTCGGCAATGGAGAGCCCCAGACCAAAGCTGCCTGTACGGCTTCTTGCCTGGTCAGCACGGTAAAATCGTCTGAACAGATTATGCATGTCCTGCGGGGGGATTGCTTGTCCCTGGTTAGCTACTGCCAGGAGACAATGGCTTCTGCTGCGTCTTTGCAGCGTGACCCATGTGGTACCTTTTTCACAGGAATATTTTTGTGCGTTATCCAACAGGATATCCAGAACCTGGCGCAGCTCGGAAGGATTGCCGTTTATCAGGATATTGCTGCTTATATTTGTATGCAAGGTAAGCCCGCGTTCGAAAAATACAGGTTCAAAGGGTAATATGGCATCAAGTACAAGCCGGCTGAGATCAAAAGAGGAAAAGGCAGAATCATAGGGTACATTATCGGCCCTGGCAAGAACAAGCATCTGTTCCACCAGATCACGCATCTGTCTGGACATGACCAGGATATTTGAAGTGAATGTTGCCCGGTCTGTTTCATCATATTCCATACTTTGCAACAGCTCTGCATTTGTCATAATGACAGTCAGAGGCGTTTTCAGTTCATGGGATGCGTCAGCAATGAACTGACGCTGCTGCTGCCAGGCCTTGTCGATAGGCTGTACAACCCATTGTGCCAATAAAAAACTGATACAGAGGAAGGCCAGGAAACAGATAATACCGATAAAGATGCAGTTGCGCAGTAAATGATTTAAGGTTGCCCGTTCACTGGAAATGTCAGCATATACAAGAATCTGGCTGATATTGGTATTCTTACGGAAAAACCGGAGATGGTAGTCTTCAATAATGCCAACAGGAGCCTTGGCAGAAAAAGTTGCATGGATCAGACGCTTCAGGAATTTTTCGTCAGAAAGGTCGTAATATCCGCCACCTGTGGCGGTCAGATTGCCACGCATATCCAACTGGAGGGTAAAGTAAGGGAAACGCATATCATCCTGCAATTCATTGGGGAGATGAGGCAGAAACGGATGATCGGCAATATTCTGCATCATGTGAATGCTTCCGTTTTCCAGATTCCTTTTAGTAAAGAAATATATCATGGACATAATGATACAGAGCATAATGGTTACAATGCCCATGATGATCACAATAAATTGATAGCGGAGTTTTCTGGTCATGATCAGTCTACCTCTAAATGGTATCCCATTCTGCGGATGGTTTCAATTCGGATGTTGGATCCGATGCTGGAAAGTTTCTTCCGCAGAAACCCCACATAAACCTCCACATGGTTTTCCACTGCGTTTGAATCGTATCCCCATACCCTGGCAAGGATGGTTTCTTTGGAAAGATTGCGGCTACCGGACTGGAGTAAAAAACGCATAATATCAAATTCCTTTGCGGATAAACGGATGGAATTTGTTCCACATACCAGCATTCCGGAAGACAGATCCAAAGAAGTATTGCCATAAACGACTTCGTCCACCTGTGTTCCCTGGCGGCGGAGCAGGGCGTTGATACAGGCCAGCAATTCCCTGGTGTCAAAAGGTTTGGCCAGGTAATAATCGGCACCGGCATTCAAACCTGTGATGCGGTCTTCCAATCCGGATTTTGCAGTCAGCATTAAGATGGGAGTCCCGCATTTGGTGGCACGGACTTTCCTGGCAATTTCGTAACCGTTCATTCCGGGCATCATGACATCCAGGATCAGAAGATCGTATATTCCTAATTCTGCATACGCCGCACCTGTCTTCCCGTCATATGCCACTTCAACCTGGAACCCTTTCTGGGTTAATAAGACTTTTATGGAATCTGCCAATCGTTTTTCATCTTCGATTACGAGTATTTTCATAGTGGTTTCTCCAACTTGTTTTTTCATTATAGTACAACTCCTGGCTGAAACAAAGCTGAAAATCAAATATAATGTTCAGATTCCAGAAACAGAAATGTCCTTTGCGTTTTGTGTGCATCTGTTATTGTGAACGGAGTGAACAGTAACTCGAATCTCCCACAAATTGTGACACGCAACTGACTGAAAGCAATTTTCAAACACGCTTATTCAAGTACATAAAAAGCAGGAAACAAACAGCATGTGTTTTGCCATTCGTTTCCTGTCCATTCTGCCATAAACATGTATCGGTCAATCTGCGTTTTGGCGCACGCTGTCTCGGGTTTTTATGCAAAATGCGCATAAAAACGCCTCGCGTTACTGACGAGTGAACAGTAACAGATTCGACCCAAATGAGGGAGACGTAGCGGGCTACGTTGACCAAACGAGGGACAAATATACTGCAAATGTGGGGACGCGGTTACCGCGGCAGATGGTGGGAATGAATTTGCAGACACGCTCTGGGAACCTTGAAATGATATGTGCGGTAACATTTGCTGTGTATAAATATGATGTGCCCGGAAATGCTATTCGGGGTATCTGAGATAGCAGGCTTTTTCTACAGGTTATAGTCTTGGAATGACAAAGGGACAGGCTGTGGGAAACAGGCCGGAAATGGAGCTTTGGAATATGGAAAAGACAATGGATGAATGTGGAAATGTGCGTATGGACAGGGGCAGTCAAGTGTGTCCATTCGGGATCCGGGACAAGATCGGCTATATGTTCGGTGACTTTGGGAATGATTTCAGCTTTATCTTTGCCAGCAACTATCTGATGGTATTTTACACCAAAGTTCTGGGACTTAGCGGGTTTGTGGTGGGGCTGCTGTTCATGGGGGCCAGGGGAGTGGATGCTTTTACGGATGTCACCATGGGACGTATCGTGGATCATATGCATCCGGCAAAGAATGGCAGGTTCCGTCCCTGGATCAAGTGGGGGTGTGTGCCTGTGGCGGTGTCCAGTAGCATCATGTATCTGTATATGGCCGGGGACTGGCCTTACGGGCTGAAGCTGGCCTACGTGATCGTCACGTATCTGTTGTGGAGCAGCTTCTGCTATACAGCCATCAACATTCCCTATGGTTCCATGGCTTCCGTGATCAGTTCGGACATCCGGCACCGGGCATCCCTGTCCACTTTCCGGAGCATCGGGGCCAGCCTGGCCGGACTGGTGATCGGTCTTCTGGTACCCCTTGTGGTCTACCGCACAGACGAAGCGGGCAATCAGATCGTGATACCGGAGGCTTTTACGCTGACGGCAGTGGTGTTTGGCGTTTTATCAGTAGTCTGTTACATGCTCTGCTATTTCCTGTGCAGAGAGCGGGTCAGTTTTGAGAAGAAAGAAGGGCATAAAGAAAATGTAGGCAGTATGTTGGGGGATCTGTGGAAAAACAGGCCACTGCTTTCCCTGGTGTGTGCCGCCCTGGTGCTGCTGCTGGCTAACATGCTGGGCCAGGCCATGAACAACTATCTGTTTCTGGATTATTTTAAGAATACAAATGCCCTGGCAGTCTTAAATGTGATCAGCATTGCGGCAGTGCTTGTGCTGGCGCCTTTTGTCTCTAAGATTGCAGTCCGCTTTGGCAAGAAGGAGGCAGGTGCCCTGGGGATGCTGGGAGCCGGAAGCATCTATGTGCTGCTGTATTTCTTAAAGGTGAAAAGTATTCCGTTGTTTCTGGGATTGCTGTTTCTGGGAACAGTGGGCGTGGGATTGTTTAATCTGATTGTGTGGGCTTTTATCACAGATATCATAGACTACCAGGAGGTAGCTACAGGAAAGCGGGAAGACGGGACGGTGTACGCGGTATATTCTTTTGCCCGAAAAGTGGGACAGGCGCTGGCTGGTGGCCTGGGTGGCTTTGTGCTCACAGCCATCGGTTATGTGTCGGAGGCGTCTGTACAGGCTCCCGGGGTGCCGGAGCGGATCTATACGGTGGCCACTCTGGTGCCGGGGGTCTGTTACCTGGTGGTGTTTCTGGTCATGCAGTTTTATTATCCGCTGTCCAGGGGAGAAGTGGAGAAAAATACAGTTATCCTGCAGGAGAGGCATGGAAACCAGAAGACAGGTGGGAAAGAAGGAATAAGAAGTGAAATTTGACAGGAAAAAGCAGGGAGGCGGTGTGGAAATCCGCTGTAAATTGGAAAACGGGAAGGCCTGGCTGGCCTGGGAGTTCTATTTTCAGGGGGACAGGACAGAAGCTGCTGCCACCATGGAGAGACGGAGTGTGCAGCAGGGGGCCTTACAGGTAGCGGATCTGGCGGCAGGGTATTTTGACAGTGGGCTCCCTGGAAGCGGCAGGAAATCCTGTATGGTGGAAGTGACCATTGCAGACAGGGATGGCCACCTGGCAGCCTATGGCACAAAATGGCTGGATGAGGAAGAACCACTGGAAATGCTGCTGTTGTATCCCCATCTCTGGAATGGTATGGAGGATCCTTATTTATATGAGGTGGAAGCAAGGTTGCTGGAGCCGGGAGGCTGTCTGGCGGACCGGGTCTGCCTGCGGCTGCCGCTGCGGGAGACCGTATATGGGCCGGACAAGGGAGTGCTTCTGAACGGAAAGGTTTTTCTGCCCAGAGCAGTCCGCTATGTCCCGCCTTATGGGGAAAAGACTGGAGGGACAGGAACCGGGGAACCTTGTTGGACAGAGGCCTGTGGGTGGGGAGAGTCCGGGACCTGCCAGGGGGCAGATGCCCCTGCAAAGCAAGAAGCCGGGCCAAAGCAGGATCTAAGCGCATCTGTAAAGGGGACAGGCACCGCCAGGGGTGCAGGCACGCCAACACCGGGAATGGCGAAAGCCCTGCAGATAGAACAGATGCGGCAGGATTTTCTGCTCCTTAGGGAAATGGGGGCCAACTGCATCCATTATGAGGCCGGCAGGGACTGCCTGTATGAAGTATTCTGCCAGATGTGTGATAAATATGGCTTCCTGGTGTGGGAGCAAAAGGAGGGGATCTGCTGCCGGGCAGGACAGGATCCTGCCCGGGACTGCCTGCTGGATGTGCGCAGTCACCCCACATCCCTGTATTACCGCTGCCGGGCAAAATGGGGCAGGAGCCCTTTTGTCTACCTGGTGCCGGAAAGCGTCTGTAGACAGGCGGATGGCACTTTTACGGCAACGGTCTTCAGCAATTGCCCCAAGGTTGCTTTGTACACGGACGGACATCTCCATGGTTTCCTGACAGGTGAGGAAGAATTTGTCTTTCAGGGAATCCCGGCCAGACATCCTTGTATCATGCTGGATGCCGAGGCGGAAGGCTGTAACATGGCGCTGTCCCTGCATAAATCCCATGTGGTAGAAAATGTCATTTCATGAGCAAAAGCGGTTGTGCCGAAATGTCATATATTATAGAAGTTGACAATATGCCTGGAAACTAGTACCATAAATTTTAGGAAGGTTCCGAACGGCAGTCATATGACAGCTATCTGTGGAAAGCGGTACCTGGACAGGCGCAGCCATATGGGGATCATTTGGACAAAAGAGATGTGAGGTACGCCATGAAACTTAATATACAAGCAATCACCATATTGAACCTGTGGGATGTGATCGTGGAACACCAGGGAAAAAGTTTTCTGACGAAGAAGGGGTTGCCCTTCACATACACCATCAAAGGCGGGGAACTGTTTACGGACAGGCGGGAGCGCTCTATTACCAGGAGTACCTTTGAGAAGGCGTACCACAAGCTTCTGGAAGACCAGACTGGCGAGAATCCGGCCCTGCAGATTGTCGGCCCCAAGACCTTGAACGTGTATGGGGCTCCGTATGTGTGGGCTGTTTTCACAGGGATCGGACTGATCGAGGAACCCATGTATCTCCAGGAGACCATGGAACTGTAAGACATGATGACGGGCAAATGGATCCACGTACTTATGTAAAAATGAGTATGTGGATTTTTTTTCTGCGGGCAATGAGCCAGGCGGATGCGCCGGCATCCATTTGGCAAATCCCCCAAAAGGCATAAACCGCTCTGTATCTGTACAATATCCCCTTTCGTCCCATCAGAATCCATACCTGCCAGTACCTGGAAATCGTTACTGTTCACTCCGTTCACAGCAACATATGTACACAAAACGCCAAATGCAGGCGTTTTGGCACACGACAGTCTCGGGTTTTTCACGCAAAAGACGCGTGAAAACACCTCGCGGTGGCACCTGTGAACAGTAACTGGAAATCTGGTCAGTACACTGGCCATGTCCGGAACGGTTGACTTTGTCCAGCGGCTCTTGTATCATGTGATTTAAGAAAATGCCAGCAGGAGGAGTGCAGAAAATGAAACAGAATATCAACGGATTTTCCCTGGAAATAGAGGTACATTATCGCAGGAAGGATGTGTGGATCCCTGTGCCGGAGGGGTGCTACATGAAAAACGGATGTTACTATGAAACGCCGGAGGCCGTATACAGACTGACGCTCTGGGAGGAAGGAGGTCCTGTGATTGGCTATCGGATGGAGTGCCAGGCTTCCTATGACACCCAGATGCGCCTGAGACTGTCTCTTCTGGGGGAGGAGGGACTGTTCCATGTGATTCCCTGCAATATTTTCGGGGACAACCATGCCGGGGAAGTCCGTATCGGGGAATTCCCGCTGCTCACGGAGCTGCATCCGGAGGCGGCATTCTGCTCCCCCTACTGGGAATTCCGGGCTGACCGGGCTGCCATGCCTGTCTCTGCCCTGTGCGGCCATGGGGGTGTGGTGGCTGTATCCGTGGATCCCTATTCGGAAGAGCAGGCCAGGGGAAGGGAGGGCGTGATCCAAAACGGCCTCTTTGCCGAACTGCCCAACCGTTTTGGAGTGACCCTGGGTTATACCAACGACCCGGTGACCTTCTTGAACCGTTCCGTGCCCACCGCCTCCACCAGAAGCCAGTGCAGGCAGGCCGTTGCCTCAGGGCGCATTTACAATGTACCAGGAAAGGGCAGGCAGGGGATTCATGATATTGTGCGCCAGGAGTATGGCAGGATCCATACCAGGGCACAGTATGCAAGGACTTTCCGGCAGGCGGCGGAAGCCATGCTGGATGCTTTCTGCGGGCTGAATTTCAACAGAAAGGAGCGAGAGTATACCAACAGGCAGTGCAGGCCTCTGGGGGATACCAGACTCATGCCCTGGCGGAATGTGGTGGAAATTGGCTGGACTGGGGGCGCCATCCTGGGCTATCCCCTGGTGATGAGCCGGTACCTTCTGGAGCGGGAGGGTTTTCCGGCGGGAGAGAAGCTGGCAGGTGCCCTGCCCGGGGAAGAACTGCTTGACCGGATCGTGGATGGATACTGTGAGGAATCGGGATTCTTCTATGACCTTGCGGCAGGCAATCCGGCCTGCAAAAAGATGGCAGATGAGGATCCCGGTAACCGCCTGAACGGCTGGTGGACCTACTATGGCCTGTGCAGGGACTGTCACTGTGCCTACACCCAGGGCAGTGCGGTGTACTATATCCTGAAGACTATCCTGTTCTTGCGGGACCGGGGACTGGCATATCCGGAAAAGTGGCTTGCAAGGTGCAGGCAGGTGCTGGATACGGTGGTTTCCCTCCAGAGGGAGGACGGTGCCTTTGGCTATACCTACAGTGCTACAGAGCGCAGGGTGCTGGACTGGGAGGGGTTTGCAGGCTGCTGGTTCGTGCCGGGGCTGTTGTACCTGGCAGAGCTTACCGGGGAGGACTCCTATATGGAAAAGGCCAGGAAGGCACATGCCTATTACCGGGATTTTGTGGAGAACCTGGACTGCTACGGGGCGCCCATGGACACCTGGAAGGCGGTGGACCAGGAGGGAAACTTAAGCTTCCTGCATGGCAGTCGACTATTGCATGAACACACAGGGGAGGCACAGTTCCTGGAGGATATGAAAATGAGCGCCGGGTATGAATTCCTCTGGCGCTATGGCTACCAGACAAGGCCGGAGAATCCCCCGGTGAACCAGGGCTGGAATGCCTGCGGCGGATCCGTGACTTCCATCTCTAACCCCCACATCCATCCCATGGGCGTGCTGGCAGACGAAGACCTGCTGTACCTGGGAGAGGTGACGGGGGATGCCTACTACACGGACCGGGCCTGGGATTCCATCGCCTGGATGATGCAGACCCTGGAGCTGTATCCAGAACAGACGGGCTATGGACAGTATGGCGTGCTCTCCGAGAGATGGTGCCCCTCTGACGGACTGGTCACAGAGCGGTATGACAATGGAGACCCGTACAGCTCCTGGTTCAGCTATAACCTGTGGGCAGCGGCCAATGTGTTTGAAGCTGTGCTGCACCGGGTATCTGGCCGGTAGGAGCGTACAATGAGCCAGTTGGCTGCTGCCCGCCAGAACTTTTCAGCCATGGATGTTCAATAAATGTAAACTTTTCAGAATTTGTGTGTCTTTTTCCTTCCCCGCGCATGTGATAAAATGATGATACCAGGGTCGAAAGGTTCATAAATCCGATGCAAACTTGCTTGCCAGAGGATTTTTGACCTTGAGACCCGCCAAAACACCGAAAAGAAGCCATTTTTCGCAGAAAAATGAGCGAATCCCCGGTGTTTTAGGATTGCGGAAGCGCACAGCGCGGAGCAATCCGCGGTATCATAGGGTATCATAAAATAAGGACAGAACAGGCAACGGGAACAGCATGAAAAACAGATTCCAGGAGGATGAGATGGGCAGTAAAGTAAGATTGATCAAGGAAGAGACAGCGGGCATGCGGATTGCCCTGGGGCTTACCTATGTGGAGAAGAGCCTGGCAGACAGGGGCTTCCAGGTAGTCTGGCAGGATATGTCCGGCCTGGCAGATTCCGGGACGGGAGAGGGAGATGCAGGCTCTGCCGTGCCGGGGAATGCAGCAGGCAGGAGAGTCCTGGAGATACCCGGGGAAGAGTCGCCGGCATGCAGCATCTATGTGGGTGTCCGGGGGGAAAGCGGATACATCCGGCAGTTGGAGGAAGAGGGGCTGTTGCTGTACCACACAAAAGCACCCTGTGGGGAGGGCTTTTACCTGGCCTATCTGCCGGGGCTGCGCCTGGCAGTGGTGGCAGGCGGTACGGATACAGGGGCATTGTACGGCGCCCTGGAACTGGCAGAGCGGATCGGAAGGGAATCCTCGTCAAATGCCGTGCCCACGGACCTGGCCTACGGGGACGCCCCGGTATTCCGTCTCAGGGGCCCTGCGGTAGGGCTGCAGCTCACCAAGGTGGAGCCGCCCAGGCTCACCTATGAGTATCCCATTACCCCGGCCCGTTTTCCCTGGTTCTATGACAAGGCCCTGTGGGAGAGGTTCCTGGACCAGATGCTTCTCAACAGGTGCAATGTCTTCTATATCTGGACAGGGCAGCCCTTTTCCTCCCTGGTGAAGCTGGCAGATTACCCGGAGGCCCTGGAGGTGACGGAGGAAGAGTATGAGAAGAACCGGGAGATGTTCGGATGGCTTACCAGGGAGTGTGACCGCAGGGGCATCTGGCTGGTGCTGAAATTCTACAGCATACACATTCCCCTGCCCCTGGCAGAAAAATACCATGTGGAACTGCTCCAGAGCAATATCACCGAACTGAATGCTGACTATACCTACAAGTCCATTGTAGAATTCATCAAGTCCTTCCCCCATATCGGCCTTATGGTCTGTCTGGGGGAGGCCCTTAGGGGAACCCAGAACAAGACGGACTGGTTCCTACAGACCATCATTCCGGCGGTGAAGGAGGGGATCCGGCAGGCGGGACTCTCGGAGGAGCCGCCTCTGATCCTTAGGGGGCATGACTGTGATCCCAATGCCATCATGGAGCAGGCAGTCCATATGTATGGCAACCTGTACACCATGTGGAAATATAACGGGGAGAGCCTTACCACATACCTGCCTGCGGGAAAATGGCAGGATACCCATGTGCGGCTGTCCTCCCATGGCCAGACCCACATCATGAATGTGCATGTGGTGGCCAACCTGGAACCTTTCCGATACGGGGCACCTGGATTTATTCAGAAATGTATGCAGGCAGGACAGAACCGCCTGGGTGCTAACGGCCTGCATCTATATCCTTTGTTTTTCTGGGACTGGCCTTACTCTGCGGATAAGGCGCAGCTCCGTCTGCTGCAGATGGACCGGGACTGGCTGTGGTATGCGGCCTGGTTCCGCTATGCCTGGAATCCGGACCGGGATCCGGAGACGGAAGGGTACTACTGGCAACACAGGCTGGCAGGACATCTGGGATGCAGCTTGGAGGCGGCGGCAGATATCCTGGAAGCCCTGGAAGCGTCTGGACAATGTGCGCCCCGGATCCTGCGCCGGGTGGGCATCACCGAAGGCAACCGGCAGACCATGAGCCTGGGTATGACCATGAGCCAGTTTACCAATGTGAAACGCTACCGGCCCAACTATGAACTGTGGCACTCCGCATCTACCCCCGGAGAGCAGCCGGAGGATTATGTGAAAAAGGAACTGGCCGGGGAACCCCATTACGGAGAGACGCCCTATGATATGATGGAGGAAGTGGAGCATCTGGCAGACCAGGCCCTGACAGCCATAAAGAGGGCCAGGGCCGGCGTGGAGGATACCGCGGCGGGCAGCAGGGAGCTTGACTATTATGTGACAGACATAGAGGCTATCTGGTATATGACGAAGAGTTATGTGAGGAAACTGGAGGCCGCCCACAAGATCCTGCAATACAGGTTTACCATGGATGAACACCTGCGGGGAGACCTGTCCCTGTTACAGGAGGCTGTGTCGCCCTGGGAGAAAAGCCTGTCCCTGTACCGGGAGCTGGCGGAGCTGACCAAGGATACATATCTTTATGCCAACAGCATGCAGACCCGCCAGAGAAAGATTCCCTTCCCGGATGGAGACCTGTTCGGCCACTGGTGCCAGTGCCTTCCCCAGTATGAAGCGGAGTTAGCCCATTTTAAGGAACATTTGAAGGAGATGGAGGCTGGCAGGTATCCCTGTGACGGGGATACAGACCAGGAGGGAGCAGAACCCCTGCCCCAGGCACCGTTTGCCCTACTTTCCGGGAACTGCCGTACCTATACGGTGGAGAAAGGACAGTGGGTCTTCACGGATATGACTTCCCCTATCACCAATGTGGCATCGGAACTGAAAGGCCTTACAGGAATCTGCTTTGGCCTGGGGGAGGCCATCGGGGAAGGTGTCACGGTGCGGCTGGAACTGTCCCAGGATTCCCAGATCCTGCTGGCCTACATGAATGCCAGGGGAGTGGAGTGGCTGCAGGTGCCCGACCTGGAGACCAACACCCACGCGGACGACAGGGGAGGCTTGAATGTGGTGTTTGCCAATGCCATGCAGGCCGAAGGGTGTCCGGACATGAATGTCCATGTGTTCCAGTACGAGAAGGGTGTCCATGAGATCTATATGGGAACCGGCGGCTACACCATCGTGGGTGTGGTGCCTGCGGGGGTGGAGATCCGGGCCAGGAATGCGGGATTCTCAGGGGAAACCTATGATAAGCTGGACTGGATGTATGAAAGGTGAAAAGAAAATCTAAGCTTGTAAAGTACACAAGCCAAGATTTTCTAAGTTTCACCTCGAAGAATTGCCTTACGGCAATTCTTCCCAGCGCGATTTTGCGCTTTGACTTTATGAATTGTGTCGGCTGTACCGATATGATGGGAAGTGTAAACAGAATGAAAAAATGGAGGAATTTGAAATAGTACTTCTTTTTGGAATTTATACAATTTACCCAGGGGGTATCCTTGGATATAATGAACTCAGTAATCTAATCACAAATTCTGGAACTGCCCCGGTTTGTGGGAGAGGAACCTGATATGATACAAGGTTCTGGTGGTTCCTGTATCAAACGGAGGATATGAAAATGGTCGAGTCAGCAATGAAGAAAAAGTACAATATCCGTCCCCTGGTGGGATTCCTGCAGCACTCTGCTTTCTGGGAGGGACCCTGCCGGGCCGGCAAGTTCGAGAGCCTGCAGCCGGAGGCCGAGAAGGAATGGGCAGCCAATTATATGAAAGAGATCCGGGAGAAGGTGAAGGACATCATTCCTGAGGTCAATGTACTGGAACCCATTGCCGTTCCCTATATAGAGAATCTGACCGTACCCCAGGAGACCTGGGACAAGATCGAAGAAGGCCTGGATCAGGTGGATGCTTTCGTGATCTTCTGCTACAGGATTCCCAAGCTGGAGAAATACCGCAAGACCACCATTGTGTTCTCCAATGGCAACGAAGGTGCCGACCTGTGTGCCTACAACAGGAGCATTGGCGTGGAGGCTTACAATGCCATTGACATGGAGGATCTGAACGATATCCTGCACAGCCTGTGGGTGAGAAAATGTATTGCCAATACCAAGGCACTGATCCTCACTTCCGGCCAGGTGCCCACCTATGGCATCCAGTCCAATATCAGGGACACGGAATATCTAAGAAAGCAGTATGGCTTTGAAGTCCTCAAACTGCCCTTCAAGGACATTTTCCCCTATATGGACAAGGTGGATGAGGCCGAGGCCAAGGAGATCGCTGAGAAGCTCCTGGCAAATTCCAAGGATACCAAGGTGAACCCGGAGTGGCTGGTGAACGATGCCAAGTATTACCTGGCAGCCAAGGCCATGATGGAGTTCTATGGCTGCAATGCGTTCTCCACGGCCTGCATTGAGCTGTGTGCTTCCAGGATTCCCCAGGAGAGGAAATTCACTCCCTGTGTGTGCCATTCCCTGCTGAAGTCCGAAGGAATCCCCAGCGCCTGCGAGGAAGATCTGAATGCCATGATGGCCATGATGGTGCTGATGTATGGAAGCCACAAGGCCGCCTTTATGGGCAATCCATTCCTTCAGTCCCCTGAGATCCTGTCCATCCACCATGCGGTTCCCGCATTGAAGATGAACGGCTTCGACAAGCCGGATCTGGACTACAGCATGTGGGCATTCACCGGCCAGGGCTTCGGCGGCAAGATGCAGATTGCCTTTGAACAGAACGAGGAACAGTATATTACCTTTGGCCGCTTCAACCCTATGGGCAACAAGATGGTGGTGAAGGTGGGCGAGGTGGTCCGCTCGGAGTTCAGGCAGTACTACTGCAGCCCCCACTATTTTATCAAGCTGGAGAATGGCAGGGATTATATGCACAACCTGGCTGACTTCGGACATCACCAGGTGCTGGTGTTCGGGGACCAGATGAAGCTGGTGAAGAAGATTGCAAGATATATGGGATTTGAGGTTGTGGAAGGTTAGGCTGTAAACAGTATACCTGGTATCTGGAAATTTGGAGTGACAGTATGATCTATCTCAATCATGCGGCAACGACATATCCGAAGCCGCAAGTGGTACAGGAAGCCGTGGCGCGCTCCATACAGGAGCCTCCACAGTCCCAGTACCGTGGCGTGGCAGGAAGTGTATATGGGGAAGATGTGGGAAAGCTGTGCCGGGAGAACCTGGCACGGCTCTTTCACATCCGGGAACCAAAGCGGATCTTCTTCACAAGCGGTTCTACCCAGGCCTTGAATATGGCTATCCTGGGTCTTCCGTATCCCCTAAAAGGCGGCGGGGCATTGCAGGGTACGGAGGCTGCGGCAGGCGGCAGCAGACAGCAGGGAACCGAAAAGAGGGGCGGCAGAAGGCGCATTGTGTTCACCGCAGCAGAACACAATGCGGTATTGCGCACCATTTATGATGGCCTCAGGGAGAAGATTGCAGACGGGAGCGTGATGCCGGTGGTGGTGCCCTGTGACAGAAGCGGCTATGTGGACATGGAATCCATGGAGCAGGCCATCACGGAAGATACCGCCCTGGTCATTGTGAACCACAGTTCCAATGTGACAGGGGCCGTGCAGGATATCGCCAGGATCGGCTCCTGGGCCAGGCAGAAAGGAGCCTATTTCCTGGTAGATGCCTCCCAGTCCGCAGGTGCCCTGCCCATAGATGTGGAAGCTGCCGGGATCCATATGCTGGCGTTCACGGGCCACAAGGGCCTGTACGGTATCGAAGGCACAGGAGGCCTCTATGTGGAACCGGGCATTATCCTACGGCCTCTGGTGTATGGGGGTACGGGCACGGACAGTGCCACTCTGGTGCCCGGGGAGCCTTTCTATGAGGTGGGAACCATGAATCAGCCGGGGATCGCCGCCCTCTGCGCGGGAACCAGGTTTATCCTGGAAGTGGGCCTGGAACAGGTCATGGCCTGGGAACAGGCCCTGGTGAAAAGGCTCTATGAAGGCCTCCGGGCCATAAAAGGGGTCACAGTATATGGGGACAGGCAGCCGGAAGGGACGGCAGTGAGCTTCAACCTGGAAGGGCTTTCCCCGGCAGATGTGGGGTATATCCTGGCGGGCTCCTACAAAATCCAGGTGCGGACAGGACTGCACTGTGCCCCCCTGCTCCATGAGTGCCTGGGGACACAGGGCCAGGGGACAGTGCGGGCCAGCATCTCCTACCTGTCGAAAGAGGAGGATGTGGAGGCGCTGCTCGGTGCCGTCCGGGAACTAATGGGGGAGACAAGGCAACAAGAAAATCCATGAACGGATGCCGTTTGAGGGAAACGCATCCATATTGACTGGAATGTGCGAGGGAGGGTGTGCAAACATTCCCTTTAAACGCACAAGGGGTATAGGGATGAAAGTAACATCAGTAAGAGAATCCATAGAATTATGTACCGAATCGGGATGGTCGGCCTATGACCTGGCTCTGGACGGGAAGGTGGACAAGGGCAAGATAGAGGAGCTGGGCACCCTGGGTACCCTCACCTATCTAGGGATGCTGCAACAGCCCTTTTACCGGGTAGAGCAGCCCCTGTACATGATCAAGGGGCTGGAGGGTGCAGAGCAGCTTAGGGTAGCCATGCTGGCCGGGGAAGAGGAGATCCTGGACCGAGTGAAGGAAATATTGGAAAAATAAGAGACTGTTTGTGTCGGCTTTGCCCACATGACAGGAAGATAGGAATAAAAGGAGACAGGTGATGGAGAAGAAATTACCCAGGGAGATGACGGGTGCAGAACTGAAATCCATGCTGAAAAGCAGCATTAACTTCAAGAGCCTGGGAGGCTTGAAATGTGAGGAACTGACCCTGCCAGCCCAGGACAAACAGTGGTGGCGGGATGCCAAGATTGGCATGTTCATCCACTGGGGACTTTATTCCGTACTGGGCCGGGGAGAATGGGCCAGGTTCAATGAACAGATTCCCAAGGAGGAATATGAGGCCCTGGCAGACGAGTTTATCCCCCAGGATTTTTCCATGCAGGAATGGATGGAGATTGCCAAGGATTTCGGGGCAAAATACGCAGTGATGGTCACCAGGCACCACGATGGATTTGCCCTGTGGAACAGTGAGGGGAGCTACGAGCATTTTACTTCCTACCACAGGGGTGCCCACAGGGATTTTGTAGGGGAATATGCCCAGGCCTGCAGGGAGACAGGGCTGAAAGTGGGGGTCTATTATTCCCCCATGGATTGGCGTTTTCCCGGATATTTTGACCCGGAAGGACTGCCGGAGAACGCGGCCCTGATGAAAAAACAGTGCTATGCCCAGGTGGAAGAGCTGTGCAGCAGATACCAGCCGGATATCCTGTGGTATGACGGGGGGTGGCTGGCCCACAAGGGCAGTGACACTTCCAGCGCCTGGTTCTGGGAGCCGGTGAAGCTGAACAAGATGGCCAGGAGTTATAACCCAAAGCTGCTCATCAATCCCAGGTCCGGCTGGGAAGGGGATTTCTACTGTGATGAAGGCTCCCATGAGATCAAGGGAGGCATCATCCCGGTGCCCTGGGAGAAGAATATGTGCGTGTGTTCCGGCTGTTCCTGGGGATGGATGGCAGATGACCCGGTATCTGATTTTGACTGGCTGATCCGTATGATGGTGAACGTGGTATGCAGGGGAGGCAACTGGCTGGTGAACATCGGCCCGGACAGGAATGGGAAGATCTCCGGCGAGATCCGACAGCGGATGCGCCAGGTGGGAGACTGGCTGCGGACATATGGGGAGAGCATCTACGCCACATCGGCAGGCCCATACCAGCCAGTGGATGATGTATACGGCGCCACCTGGCGGGAAAATAAGGTATATCTGCATATACTGGACAGGGAAGCTTTTGGATCCTTGAAACTGCCGTGTACAGAAAATGTGATAGAACATGCTGCCCTGTTTGACGGCAGTCCTGTGGAAGTGGTACAAGAGGAGGACGGCATCCGTCTGGTGCTGCCGGAAAGGGACGGCGGCACAGGAGAGCCAGGTAGTGCCCGGGAAGTGGAAGGCCCTGCGCCGGATACCATCGTGGTGCTCACCATGACAGAGACGGTGAAGGCGGCAGGGGATGAGGAAATCCGATTTACCGGAAAAGGCTGATGTGTTGCACTGTGGTGAACCAGATGCCAGGAAATGGTAGACAAAAGTTAGGAGAGCTGGAATGAGATATGGGGTATCGTACTATCCGGAACACAAGACAGAAGAAGACCTGCGTCATGATCTGGAGTTATTGAAGGCATCAGGAATCAACACCGTGCGGATGGGGGAATTCGCCTGGTGCCGCATGGAGCCTGTAGAGGGGCAGTATGCGTTTGGCTGGCTGGAAAAGGTGGTGGAGGAACTGGGGCAGGCAGGGATCGCAACTATCCTGTGTACGCCCACGGCTTGTCCGCCTGCCTGGCTGGTGAAAAAGCACCCGGACGTCCTGTATATGGATAACCGCCGGATCCGCCGTCCTTTCGGGGGCAGGCGGCATTACTGCTACAACAACGAGATATACAGGCAGTACTCTGTAAAAATTGCAGAGGAGCTTGCCAGGGCCTTTGCGGGAAATCCTTATGTGGCCGGAGTACAGATTGACAATGAGCCTGCTCAGGAAGGCACGGGCCGGTGCTGCTGTCCCGTGTGTGTGGACAGATTCCGTGGATACCTACAGAAGCGGTTTGGCACCATAGAGGAATTCAACAAAAGGAGTGGCAGCATTTTCTGGTCTCAGGAGTATGACGACTTTGAGGAGATTCCGGTGCCGGTGAACACCATCGAGGTGGGGGCTCAGGATCAGATACAGGCGTACTACGAGAATCCTACCCTGCGTCTTGCCTTTGAGCGTTTCTGCTCGGACAGCCAGAAGGAATACCAGGATCTACAGGTACAGGCTCTGCGCCGTTTTCTACAGGTGCCTGTTACCACCAATGCCACCGGACTTGCCACCAACAGCATTGACTATTATGACAGTACTGTCAGTCTGGATCGCTATGCCTTTGATTTTTATCCAGGGCTGCGGAATGCCAGGGTGGATTCTTTCCCTTATGCTTTTGCCAGAGGCGTGAAGAACGGAGCCCCCTTCTGGGTGCTGGAGTTCATGTCCGGAGGAGGACATAAGCTGGGTGGAAACGGCAGGGTACAGCCCAATCCCGGCGCCTTGAAACAGGCAGTGGTACAATCCTTTGCCCACGGCGGGGAGATGATGCTGCATTTCCAGTTCCGCACCTATCCCTTTGGGGCAGAACAGCTCAATTATGCCATTGTGGACATGGACGGGGTGCCCAGGAGGCGGTACCGGGAGATGCAGGAGACGGCGGCCCTTCTGAAGAAGCTGGAGTCTCTGGAACAGGCAGGTTTCCCCAGGCAGGTGGCGGTGTGTTTTGACTATGATTCCCACTGGGCCTTGCGCATCAAGCCGGTGAATGACCCTTATTTCCACTATGTGGATTACTGTGGGAAGCTGTACAACTATCTGGAACAGATCGGTGTCACTGCGGATGTGGTGGCCTTGAAGGGGGACTGGAGTGCCTACAGGGTGGTGGTGATCCCGGCGGGCATGGTGATGACCCAGGCCACACAGGAGAAGATCAGAGGCTATGTGGAGCAGGGCGGCACGGTGGTGGCAACTTTCTTGACTTCCGTGAAAAATGAGGACAATGTGGGCTATACCGTCTCCCTTCCTGCAGGGCTGACGGAAGTGTTCGGCAGTGTGGTGGAGGAAGTGGAGCCAGTGTTTCCGGAGAATCACACCCGCCTGCGTATGAACGTGGAGAGCTATGAGGCTCTGTGTCATATGGATGAAACGGAAGATAATGTGCAGGAGACAGTGGATGGTCTGTGGAGTGAACTGCTGGGAGGTGTCTCCGAGACCATGGGCAGCTATCTGGAAGACTACAAGGAAGGAGCCAAAGTGCTCTCCGCCTTTACCTACGGAAAGGGACGGGCCTACTATGTGGGGACGGATCTGGAGCCGGAGGCATATAGGACTTTCTTAAAAGGAGTCATGAAAGAAGCCGGGGTGGCAAGATCCCTTGTGGAGCGGGAAGAGGGCGTGGAGCTGGTCACCAGGTACAAGGACGGCAGAACCTATCTGTTTCTGTTTAACTTCACAGCCAGGGAGACGATGGTTACTCTGCCAGAAGACTGTCAGGACTATCTCACAGGGCAGGCGCTTCCCCGAAAATGCAGGATTGCCAGAAACGGGGTGCTGGTGGCAGCTTGTTCCTCCATACAGCGCAGGGCATGATACCGCAGGCTGGCTCTGGAGCGTGAAAATCTGTCCAGACACTGGTAAGCGCTGCCCGGCAGTCTGAAGTGGGGCCTGGAAGCTTGTCCTGTATGGCATGGCAAGGCGGCAGAACGGAGGAACGAAGTTCCTTTCAAACATGGAATGGATGCGTGCTGAAGCACGCGGAGGTATGGATATGAAGATTACGAGAGTGGTATGGACGCCGGACGGAGTGTACAGGGAACCGGGAGACATCATAGAGAGAGACTTTGTGCCGGATGCTTATGTGATGCAGGAAGCCTGTGGCATGGAGGTGTACATCACCCAGACCGATACAGAAGCGGAGGCCGCCGGAAACGGCATGACGGGAAGTGTCGAATCGCCAGAGCGTACAAAAGAGGCCAAAGGCATAAAAGCGGCCATGGAAGCAGAGGGAGTGAGCACCGGCATGAAGATCGGCGGCAGACTGGAAATCCCCGGACTGAAAGAGGGGGGCCATCCCATTCTGGTACAGGAAGCCTGTACCATGACCCCCAGGAAAGTCATGCGCTATTTTATAGAGGGCAAGGCCCAGGTAGCGGTGAAGAAGACTGTGGACGGGGAGCGAACCATTGTGGAAAATGCCAGGGATGTCTGTGTGGGCGAGGCCTACGAGGGAAAACTGATATTTTCCATCGGGGAGAAGGAGCGGATTCTGGGGCTGGGCCAGCACGAGGACGGCATTGCCAACTATCGGAACTGCACCCAGCATCTCTACCAGAACAACATGCAGATTCCCATGCCGGTCTTTTTGTCCACGGCGGGGTATGCGGTATTGCTGGATGCGGACTGTCTGATGGTATATGAAGAGAAGGACAACCAGATCACGGTTACTCTTGATATGGTGGAGCAGATTGCGTATTATGTCATTGTAGGGGAAACGATGCAGGATCTGGTCAAGGGGATCCGGCGGATCACCGGCAAGGCAGCGATGCTGCCCAAATGGGCTTACGGTTATATCCAGTCCAAGGAGCGCTACAAGACCCAGGCGGAGATCCTTCACACAGCGGAGGAATTTGGAAAAAGGGATATTCCCGTTTCCTGCCTGGTCCAGGACTGGCATTCCTGGGAGGAAGGGAAATGGGGGGACAAGCACCTGGACAAGGAACGGTACCCTGATATGAAAGGACTGACAGATGCCCTTCATGAGAAGGGCATCGGCCTTATGATTTCCGTGTGGCCCAATATGAACAAGGGCGGCGCGGACAACCAGGAGATGATGGAGGCAGGCAAGCTCTATGCTAACCTGTCCACCTACGATGCCTTTGACCAGGAGGCCAGGGAACTGTACTGGAAACAATGTGAGAGGGAGCTGTTCTCCGGTGGTGTGGATGCCTGGTGGTGCGATTCCACGGAGCCTTTCACCCCGGACTGGGGCGGTGCGGAGAAAAAAACTGCCCAGGAGAGATACCAGATCACCAAGGGAGAGCAGACCCGGTACATGGATGCCAGGAAGGCCAATGTCTATGCCCTCTATCACGCCAAAGGGATCCATGACAACCAGCGGAAAGCGGCACCGGACAGGCGGATCATGAACCTGACCCGTTCTGGCTATCTCTCCAGCCAGAAATACGGGGCGGTGCTGTGGTCCGGGGATATTGCTGCCACCTGGGATGTGCTGAGGCGGCAGATCGTGGAAGGTCTGAACATGGCGGCCAGCGGCATGCCTTACTGGAACCTGGATATTGGCGCCTTCTTCACAGGGAACCTGGAGGCCTGGAAACGCTGGAGCGGTGCAAAGGAAGGCACCCAGCCCTGGTTCTGGCATGGGGACTTTGAAGACGGTGTGCAGGACAAAGGATACTGTGAGCTGTATGTGAGATGGCTCCAGTATGGTACTTTTCTTCCCGTCATGCGCTCCCATGGAACAGATACACCCAGGGAACCCTGGCAGTTTGGGGAAGAGGGCAGTGTGTACTATGACACCATTGTGAAATATATCCGTCTCCGCTATCACCTGGTACCCTATTTCTACAGCCTGGCCTACCAGGTGTGGAAGGATGATACCATGACCATGCGCAGTCTGCTCTTCGACTATCCGGGTGACCAGAAAGCCCTGCAGGTGGAAGACGAGTATCTGTTTGGGGATTTCCTGGTATGCCCTGTCACATCTCCCGTGGAGTACGGCCCCCAGAGTACACCCCTTGGGCTGGACCAGACCAGGCCTGTGTACCTGCCGGCCGGGAATGACTGGTATGACTACAATACCAAGACCTATCTGCCAGGAGGAGAAAAACGATGCGCTCCGGCTCCCCTGGATACCATGCCCCTGTATGTGAAGGCAGGCAGTATCCTGGCTGTGGATGTGTCCGGGGAAACGGACCTCTACCATGTGCAGAAGTCCCGGAAAATCGGCGTGGAGATCTACAGCGGCGCAGATGGCAACTTCACCTGCTATTTTGACAGCGGTGACGGGTATGGTTATCAGGAGGAAGAAGGCGCGGTGATGACACTGGAATGGAAGGAAGCTTCCAGGGAACTGACATTCTCCGTGGTGAAAGGCACCTATGAATACCCGCAGGACTGGCAGATTACCCTGTATACACCGGAGGGCAGCAGGACCAAACATGCCTCTTACAATGGGGAAATGATGGCGGTGCAGTTCTAAACTTCCATGAAAAGGCTGTACGATATGAATAAAGACTTTCCTTCCACATGGAACGAATTTTGATGTTCATTTTATAGGAAAGCAGACGTTCATTAGGAAAAGGAGAACAGAAGAAATGAAAAGTAGCACATTACAACAGAAAGCACCCTGGGAGGACGGGCCCCTCAAGGTCATGGACAACGGCAGGTATTTTTGCTGCGGGGAAAAGCCCTTTTTCTGGCTGGGGGACACAGCCTGGCTGCTGTTCCACCAGCTTACCCTGGAGGAAAGCTACATCTATCTGCGCAACCGGAAGGAACTGGGGTACAATGTGATCCTGGCAGATTTCATCCATACCGCAGAACAGAAAAACCTGGCCGGGGACAGTGCTTTGACAGAGGGGGATCCTGCCAGACCTGATGTGGAGGGCGGCTTCTGGAAACATGTGGATGCTGTGGTGAAAATGGCAGAAGACTTAGGGCTGTTCCTGGGACTGCTCCCGGTGTGGGGCAGCAGTGTGGTGAAGGGCGGTGCCCTGCATATGGGGAATGTGGATGCCTACATGCAGTTCGTGCTGAACCGGTATCACGATTATCCCCATATTATCTGGATCGTGGGCGGGGATGTGCGGGGGGATGTGGCAGCCCCGGTATTCCGGCGCATGGGCACCTTGATGAAGCAGGATAATCCGGAGCGGCTTGTGACCTACCATCCCTTTGGCAGGACAAGTTCTGCCCTGTGGTTCCACGAGGAGGAATGGCTGGACTTCAACCTGTTCCAGTCGGGCCACAGACGCTACGACCAGGTCAGCATGCAGGAGTGGGATGACAATACGGCCAAAGAGGGCTGGTTTGGGGAAGACAACTGGAGATATGTGGAGAGAGACCGGAACAGGACACCGGTAAAGCCCATCCTGGACGGGGAACCCTCCTACGAGTGGATCCTTCAGGGACTCCATGACAAGACACAGCCCTACTGGAAGGCGGCTGATGTGCGGCGATATGCCTACTGGAGCGTATTCGCCGGGGCAGCGGGGCATGTGTACGGCCACAATTCCATCATGCAGTTCTACCGGGATCTGTCCAAGGAGGGCGCCTTCGGGGCAAAGTATCTGTGGACAGATGCCATCCACCATCCGGGCAACAGCCAGATGATCCATCTGAAGAACCTGTGTGAGCGGGTAGGATTTGAGAAGGGACGTCCTGCCCGGGAATATCTGCTGGATGGGAAGGACAAAGATGCAGCCGGACATAGGGGGGCCGGGGCCGGTGAACCTGGAACAAATGGGGCGGGTACCAGGAATGGTCTTAAGGACACAGCTCCGGTACCCATGGACTTCGAATCCGTAAAAGCAGGACTGGGGGAGAAATATGACTATATCAGCGTATTCGCAGGGGAGGATTTCCTGCTGGCCTACACCGTGAACGGCCGGACCATGGGCCTGTCCCTGGCGGCCTATGCCGGGAAGAAGCTGGCATCCTACTGGATGGATCCGGTTACGGGAATGTGGACCTACGCCGGGCCTGTGGCCGGGGGTGGAGAGTTTACATGCACACCGCCTGTGCGGGAAGACGGGGAGGATGCAGTGCTGGTACTGCTGGCAGAAGTGTGAACGGAATGAAAATTTTCTAAGGCTGTAAAGTACACAGCTCAAGAAAATCTAAGTCATTCCGGGAAGAACGCAAGGGCAGCGTTCTTCCGGCCTGCATCAGTTCATTCCCGCGAGCAACGAGCCAAGTGGGCATGCTTGCATGCACATTTGGCGACTGCCGCGAGGGTCAAATACCCCGCTGCTCTGTAGCGCTACAAATTTGATGCCCCGTTGCTTGCAGCGGGGTCTTTGACTGATTGTTTGTGCCGCCGTAGGAGGCATGTCTGGAAGTGTGAGAAGAAGTTCTTAGATGTCCAAAGACGTCATCTAAGAACTTCTATGGCAAAAAAATAGCGCCTCTCGCACACTGAAAAACGCAAAAGCGGATCTGGTTCAAGCCAGTTCATCCCACGCCAGCCAGGGCAGCATCCATCTGACTGACATGACAGGGTAGCAGGGAGACGGCCGTTTGTGCTGGTGTGTAGTGGCTGGACGGTGCGCTAAACAACAAGATCCAAGCTTTGTGAATCTTCTATCTTGTATTGGAGTGTATGGTGACTGGGGAAGTGGTAAAACGGGCTTGATGCATATGTGTATAGTCCTTTTAAGGAAAACATTGTTGGAGGATATCCTGGCGGTTTCCTCAAAAGCAGGTCGGTGGGCAGTCATTGTGTGTTGCAATCAGTACAGCAAATTGGGAACGATCAAATTTTGAAAGGGAACTTTTATGAAAAAGCTGCTGAACTATAGCACAAAGTATATTGATGACGAGATTAAGAGAAGGCAATCTTGTCTCGAAAGCGCAAAGCATGAAATCCGCACTGGTATGGATTATAGAGAAATACTGTATCAAAGGTTAGACCAGCGTATGGCAGAACAGGCGTATGACTGGGTAATCAACAGTCTTTGCGACCTGTTTTTTGAGTATGCCCAAGACGGGGACATCCGTATGCAGTTGGATGTTGATGCAAAAGCGGCGAAGGAAAGCTATTATATTGCGGCTTTGATTGGTGTATTATGCTATGAAATGATAGAAAAAGGATTTACACATCATGTTTTAGACAGTGGCTCTCTATATGATTTCAAGAAAAATAATTTCAATTTCTCTAAAGTGGCGATTCTTGCAAATGAATACGAATTGGCACTGAAAATGACAGGAATGGATACTGTTGAGGGTGCATTGGTTTCGCAGGATTATTCCCTGGCCTGTGAAATTCTTCCGGATAGTCCGGAAGATGATTCTATTGGTACAGATGAGATTACGCAATGTATGTGGGCCATTGCCCATGGAGATGAAAAGCTGTTTAACAATTACATTGAAAAAAGAATAAAAATGTTGCGCCGCTATGCAAGGTTGAACCCCAGAACCTTTGACAGTTGGGGGATGGCGGCGGTAAAGCTGGCACAGCGACGAGGTATCCAGTGCCATATCGATGTCATAGAATTGCCATATCAGCTCCTTGACGATATCAGAGTTGATACAAGGGGGCTGATTTTTCCTAAAGCAGAACAAATTCGCTCTATTATAGGCGAAAAAAAGAGATCGTAAATCAAAGAATAACATTGCGTTTATTGGGCGGCTGCCTGTATGGAGTAGCTGCCTGTCTTAATCATTCTGACGAATCGTTTTGCCAAACGGCGCTGAGCAGCACCAATCTTAAATGGGAGATGTGTATTAATAAGCTGAAAGAGCAGAAAGATGACATGATTGCTTACTGTTTATTCTTGAAAACATTGACGATCCGGGTGGAAAGCAGCGTTGTAAAACGAAGCCCGTTGATCCTGGGATTCCCTTTGTTCTTCCGGCATTACATTTGAAAAGAAGCTGTCCGATTTGAAAATGCTGGATAATTATGGCAAAACCTGTTGAAATTAAGAGGAAAAAACGATATAATATAAAAGACAGATAAACACCGGATAATTCGGGATTATTCGGTAAGTAGTATAATATAAAGGATAATCCCGAATTATCCTTTATTGATATCCATCTGGTTTCTAGGATGCTTATGCACAAGAATATCCTTTTGCTTTGAACTCGAAACATGTGTATAAATCTCCGTTGTACTAATGGAGCTGTGCCCAAGCATCCTCTGGATATACCTAATATCAACATCCTGCTCTAGCAAAAGGGTAGCGAATGAATGCCGAAACATATGCGGAGTAATGTGCTGGCTGATGCCAGCCAATTCTGCATAATGTTTAATCATAAAACGCACAGACTGGTCAGACAGCTTATGCTGTAGCCTGTTCACAAAAAAATATCCGCATGAATCTATATCATTCACAAACGTTTCCTTATACAGTTTGAGCGCGGCAATAACCTCCTGGTTACCAATCTGAATAACTCTTTCTTTTGCGCCTTTCCCATAAATCAGGATATTATTGCTCTCCAGATCTATGTCGGATGGTTTTAGGGAACATAATTCGGAGATTCGCATTCCGGTAGCAAACAACAATTCAACGACAGCGATGTCCCTTATGCAGCATCTCTGCTGATATTCGGAGGCAGCCTGTTCCTTTTGGGTATAAAGTGTAGACAGGAAGGCCTGTATGGAGTGAAAAGGTATTGTTTTTGGAAGCAATTTGGCTTCCCGAAAACGGATGTCCAGTTTTACAAAAGGATTTTCTGCTAGTATCTCTTTATATTCCATATGATGAAAAAATGCTTTTAAACTTGCAATTTTACGTTTTACAGTTTTGGGCTTATAGCTCTTATGCAGGCTTGTGATAAATTTATCCACAATATCTTTGCAAAAGCACTCAGATGAATCAGAGCAATAGTCTGTATACTGCATTAAGTCTATTCTGTATGCTTTTAAAGTTTTGGGATCCAGGCGTTTGCGGTGCTCACAGTATTCGATATATTCCGAAATATAGTCATTTAAAGTTTTCATAAACAGGCACTCTCCTTAGTTTTTAAAATAATTATGAGTGCCTGTTCATGGATTGTCTATTAACGATTTTGAGAGAAGAATTTGCCCGGTATCTCCAGGCAGTCTTTTTAGGTGTATCTCTACAGGATGGATCTAAGCGCCTGCCCCCTCCGGCGCTTGCGGTAGTATGTCTGGGTGGAGATGTCCGCTATGTGTGGGCGTAGGGTGTCTTCGGGTGACAGGATGGGGGAGGGCATCCGCTCGAACCGGCAGGGCCTGGATATAGAAATCAGCCATATATGCCTTGTTATTTTTCCCTTCTTTCCGTATAATAAGCTTATGGAGGGATTGTGTATGGGAATTTATGTGAATCCGGACTATAAAAGTTTCTGGAAATCCGTTCATTCAGAAATTTATGTGGACAAGACGGGACTGATCTCCTGCATGAATAGGCGTATCAATACGGAACAAAACTGTATCTGTGTCAGCAGGCCCCGGCGTTTTGGGAAATCCATGGCCCTTCGCATGCTTGCGGCCTATTATAGCTGTGGCTGTGATGCCAGGGAACTATTCACTGGGCTGAAGATAGCAGAGGATGAAACCTTTGAGGAATATTTGAACCAATATGACGTGATCTACTTGAATATGCAACAGTTCCTAATCCGGGCGAGGAGGCAGGATGTAGTGGAATATCTGGAACAGACCGTCCTGGAGGAACTTAGGGAAGTATACGGGGAGCTGATTCCACAGCGGACCACCATCCTTTCGGAGGCCCTGGAGAAGGTTTATGTGAAGGCAGGGAAAGAGTTCATCTTCCTGGTGGATGAGTGGGACTGTGTGATGCGGGAGAGACAGGAGTCCGAAGGGATGCAGAAGCAATACCTGGATTTCCTGCGGGATCTGCTGAAGGACCAGCCCTATGTGGCCCTGGCCTACATGACGGGGATCCTGCCTGTGAAGAAATACGGTGTCCATTCCGCGCTGAATATGTTCCTGGAATATTCCATGACAGACCAGAAGATGTTTGAGGAATACACAGGCTTCACGGAAGAGGAAGTAAAGGAACTGTGCAGACGGTATGACATGGACTTTGAGGAAGTCGGCAGGTGGTACGACGGATACGTATTTAGGAAACAGAAACATATCTACAACCCCAAATCCGTGGTGGAAGCCATGCTCTGCGGTACCTGCTCCAATTACTGGACGTCCACGGAAACCTATGACGCCTTGAAGATCTATATAGACATGGATTATGACGGCCTTAGGCCGGACATTGTGCAGATGCTGGGGGGTGGACGCGTCAAGGTCAACACACGCAGTTTCCAGAATGACATGCGCAATTTCCGGACAAAGGATGATGTGCTTACCCTGCTGATCCATCTGGGGTATCTGGCCTATGATGCAGAGACTGCAGAGGCATTTGTCCCCAACAAGGAGATCCTGGGAGAGTTTGAGAATGCCATGAGTACCAGCGGCTGGCCGGAGGTGATGCGGGTTTTAAAGGCTTCGGAACAGCTTCTGGAAGATACCCTGGCAGGCCGTGCAGACTGTGTGGCAGCAGGGCTGGACCGGGCGCATATGGAAGTGGCATCCATTCTGACTTATAATGATGAAAACTCTCTGGGGGCTGCCATCGGCCTGGCCTACTACAGCGCCAGGAAGGACTATAAGCTGATCCGGGAACTTCCTGCGGGAAAGGGGTTTGCGGATGTTGTATTCCTGCCCCTGCGCCATACGGATAAGCCTGCCATGGTAATCGAACTGAAGTATGACAGGGATGTCAACTCAGCATTGCGGCAGATCAAGGAGAGGCAGTATACCCAGGCCCTGGAGGGGTATGCCGGAGAGATCCTGCTGGTAGGGATCCGTTACGATAGGGGGAATAAAATGAAACCTCATGACTGTGTGATCGAACATATGGTGAAGGAGCAGGCATAATGGGGACACCGGTTGCAGTTGGAAGCCAGAGTTTTGAATATATGCGCAGGGAGGGCTCTTTTTATGTGGATAAGACACCCTTTATCAAAGAGTGGTGGGAGAATAAGGATATTGTAACCTTGATCACCCGTCCCAGGCGTTTTGGGAAGACTTTAAACCAGAATATGATGGAATGTTTTTTCTCCAACAGATACCAGGGCAGGGGAGAGCTTTTTCAAGGGTTGTCAATCTGGGAAGAGGAAGGCTATCGTGCCCTGCAGGGGCAGTTTCCGGTGATTTTCCTGTCTTTTGCAGATATGAAGGGAAGCACATTTGGGGCAGCCAGGGAAGGGCTGATTGCCGTCCTAAAGGAGTTGTACAGAACCCATTCCTATCTCCTGCAGGGAGGGATACTGAGAGAGGAAGAGAAGAAATATTTCTATTCGTTTGGGCAGGCTGTAGAGGAAGGAAAGAGGCCCTGCGAGGAGATTACAGATACTACAATTGCATGGGCCATAAAGACACTGATGTCATATATGGAGCGGTATTATGGGAAACAGGTCCTAGTGTTTTTGGATGAATATGATACCCCCTTACAGGAAGCTTATGTGAATGGCTACTGGGAGGACCTGGCCATATTGGTCCGCAGTCTTTTCAATTCGACTTTTAAGACAAACAGATATCTTTACAGAGCTTTGATGACAGGCATCACCAGGGTCAGCAAAGAGTCTATATTTTCCGATCTGAATAATCTGCTGGTGGTAACTACCACTTCTGCAGAGTACAGTACAGCGTTTGGATTTACACAGGAGGAAGTGTTCCAGGCAATGGAGGAATGGGGACTTTCTGCACAGAAGGAGGAAGTCAGGTCCTGGTATGACGGGTTTTGTTTTGGGAACAGGGCAGACATGTATAACCCCTGGTCTATTACCATGTTTTTAAAGACGGGAGAATTTGGAACTTACTGGGCAGACACCAGTTCTAACAAGCTGGTTTCCAAGCTGCTCAAAGAAGGTACACCGGAGATAAAAATGCACCTGGAACAACTGCTTGCAGGAAAATCCATGGAAGTCATCCTGGACGAACAGGTGATCTTCGAGCAGTTGAAAGTCATAAAAGGAGCCATATGGAGCCTTCTTGTGGCAAGCGGGTACTTAAAGCCTGTGAACAAGAATTTTCAGCCCGACAAGGGAAGATACAGTTACCAGCTGCGGATAACGAACCATGAGACGGAATTGATGTTTCGAAACATGATTGCAGGATGGTTCCCGGAGAATGTTACGGCATACAGTGACTTCAAAAAGGCACTGCTGCTGGGAGACCTGGACTATATGAATCGCTTTATGAATGAGGTTTCCCAGGAGATGTTTGGCAGCTTTGACACGGGTAACAGGCCTTCCTGTGCGCAGCCAGAGCGCTTTTATCATGGTTTCGTGCTGGGACTGGTGGTGGATCTGGCAGGGCGCTACAGGATACGTTCTAACAGAGAGAGCGGTTTTGGCAGGTATGATGTGATAATGGAGCCGAAATATACGGAAGACGATGGGATTATCATGGAGTTTAAAGTATTTGATTCCAAGAGGGATGGATCACTGGAGGGAGCGGTGGGAAATGCCCTGGATCAGATCCGACAGAAAAGGTATGAAACAGAACTGGTGTCCAGGGGGATTTCGCGGGAACGTATCCGCATCTATGGTTTTGTTTTTGAGGGAAAAAGGGTATTGATCGGACAGGGAGAATGGGAGTAGATCTGTAAAAAGTGGCGGAATCATCCGGGCAGTCTGGCAGAAAAAGCAATAGAAAATAGCAACAGGGAGGTATCCACATGAGATACGAAATCAGGGACAACACAATCTATTTTACCAGGCCCGGGGAATGGGGCAGGATATCAGCCTGTGGCCAGGGCAGCATCCGTTTCCAGGCATCGCCACAGGGTGAGGTGAAAGAGCAGAACTGGACCATAGAACCAGTCCAGGTCCAGGCGCGGGCCTGGCTGGAAGGGGATATGGCTTTTCTGGAGACCGGTGAGATGCAGGTGAAACTGTATGGGGACGGCAGGACAGAATATTTCCGGCAGGGCAGGAAGATCCTGTCGGAGAAAAGCGAACTTACTTTCGGGGCGGGGATCCGGAATTACCGCAGCAAGGCAAGTGGCCTTTGGAGCGGACGGGTGACCTTTGAGGCGGTGGAGGGAGAGCATTTCTACGGCCTGGGACATGAGGCCACAGGCTGTTTTGACTTGAAAGGCTGTACCATTGACCTGCGTCATGTGAATGCTAAATGCACCATGCCCTTCGTGTATTCTTCCCTGGGATATGGTTTCCTCTGGAATGTGCCTTCCACAGGGACCTGTGAGCTGGCCTGCAACCGGACAAGGTGGAGCAGTGACAGCATGCGGCAGATGGACTATGTGGTCATAGGTGGAGAACCTGCACAAGTGGCGGAAACCCTGGCGGATCTCACGGGCCATGCCCCCATGATGCCGGATTACGGCCTGGGCTTCTGGCAGTGTAAGCTGCGGTATGAGACCCAGGAGGAAGTCCTCCAGGTGGCCAGACGGTATAAGGAACTGGGGATTCCCCTGGATGTGATTGTCATTGATTATTTCCACTGGACCCAGCAGGGAGATTACAAATTTGATCCTGTCTATTGGCCGGATCCCAAGGCCATGACAGAGGAACTCCACGCCATGGGGGTGAGGCTGATGGTATCCATGTGGCCTACCATCAATGAAAAGAGTGAGAACTATGGGGAAATGATGGACCAGAATCTGCTGGTCAGGACTGTGAGCGGTTCTAACAGGGTGTTTGACTTCTATGGCCCCCAGGCATTGATTGATCCTACGAATCCAAAGACCAGGGATTTTGTGTGGAAGAAGCTGAAAGAGAATTACATAGACCAGGGTGTGGACTGTCTGTGGTTTGACGAGGCAGAGCCGGAGATCCACCCGGAACACTTCGACAATCTGGTACTCTCCATGGGGAACGGGGATGAAGTGGGACTGCTGTATCCGTACTATTATGCGAAGCTGGTGTATGACGGGATGAAGGCAGATGGCAGGGAAGATATCATTACCCTGTCCCGGTGTGCCTATCCGGGTGCCCAGAGATTCGGCACACTGGTGTGGTCCGGGGACATTCCCTCCACTTTTGAGAGCCTGGCCGACCAGGTGAAGTCCGGTCTGAACATGGCCATGTGCGGGATTCCCTGGTGGACCACGGATATTGGTGGTTTCTATGGGGGCCAGATCGAGACGGCATATTTCAGGGAGCTGATCGTCCGCTGGTTCCAGTACGGCTGCTTCTGCCCGGTAATGCGCCTGCACGGCAGCAGGGAGGGCAAGGACTATACCAGATCCATCATAGAACCCACAGGCGGGGACAATGAGATCTGGAGCTTCGGGGAGGAGAATTTCGAGATCTTGAAGGAACTGATACTTCTGCGGGAACGTCTGAAGCCATACCTGCAAAAACACATGAAAAAGGCTTCCGAGAAGGGAATCCCTCTTATGCGCCCTATGTTCTTCGATTTCCCGGAGGATGAAGCGTGTTACACCCTTGGGGAACAGTACATGTTCGGGGACGACATCCTCTTTGCCCCGGTAGTACGGCAGGGACAGCGGGAGAAGAAGGTATATCTTCCCGAGGGAAACTGGATCCTTACGAAGGATGGGAGCATCCACCGGGGAGCAGGATGGGTGGAGGTCTCCGTGGAACTGTGGGAGTTTGCAGCCTTTGTCCGGGAAGGCAGTGAAGTACGGAAGTGTTTCTGAGCAAGTCATAATGGAATCTGTAATGAAATCTGGAAAGTACGACACCCCCTGTGGCAGATGTGGATATCTGCCACGGGGGGCACTTTTTTGTTACTGTTTACTCCGTTCACAGCAACTATGCACACAAAACGCCTTGCGGTGGCACCAGTGAACAATAGCCTTTTTGCCTTACATTCCACTGATTTTTCCGCGTGTATGTTACATGTTACTGTTCACGGCCATGCTGTTCACAGTAACATACGATACTTGAAATGTGATATATATGAAAAGAAACCCTTGCGCTGTGTGGAAATGGTTGCTATAATTGTGGAAATAGTTGCGAATAAAAGTGAATAGTTGTATTTGCGCACGGGGAGGAGAATATCCATCCTGCGTCATTCGGCAGAAAGGGGCTTGGTTCACTGACCGCAGGAATAACAGGAAATGACAGAAGGGATTTTGGAGCCGGGAAAGGAGGAGGCAGGCCATATGTTTGCCACACAGAGACAGGGAGAGATTGCCAGGTTGGTAGAGGAAAAAGGTGCGGTGAAGATAGGGGAACTGATGGCATTGTTCTCCGTGTCCGTGGAGACCATCCGCAGGGATCTGCTGGAACTGGAGCGGTGCAACTGCCTGCGTCGTGTCCATGGAGGGGCGCTGCGCATTCCCCGGGGTGGGGAATTCCTGTCCAGAAGTGAGCGGGGGGAGCAGAACCGGGAGCGGAAGGCAGAACTGGCCGGGTACGCTGCGGGGCTGGTCCGGGAGGGGGATACCATCCTGGTAGACAGCGGTTCTACGGCGGTGGAGTTTGCACGGATGCTTGCAGGATGTCTGGAGAGGCTGACAGTGATCACCCATTCCCTGGAAGTCTTCCAGGTGCTGCGGGGGAAAGAAACCTATGAATTGTACCTGTGTGCCGGTTTTTACCATAAGAAGGAGGATGCCTTCTATGGACCCTGGGCCTTGGAGATGCTGGACCGGTTCCGGGCAGGGACGGCTTTCCTGTGCCCTTCGGCCATTTCCTTACAGTATGGCGTCATGGACTATGACAGGGAACTGTTTGCAGTACAGCAGAAAATGATAGGACAGGCAGCACAGGTAGTATTCCTGGCAGACAGCGGTAAATTTGAGAAGAGCGGCCTGCTGAAGCTGGCAGACGTGGGGGAAGGGTGCCGGATCGTGACGGACCAGGCCCTGGAGGACGGGATATACAACCTATACCTGGAAAATGGGGTGCAGGTGACAAGGGGGTAGGGGCAGGAGAGAAAAGGATAGGATAAGAGACCAGAAAAGAGAACAAAGGGACGGCCGGTTGGAACGGATGTGCGCGGTCCCCAAAGCAGGAAAAACAGAAACAGCAGGAAGGGCAGGCGGGATGGAAAGCATAGAAAAAACGGAAACAGCAGTCAGCACTGGTGCGACAGACAGGGCAGCGGCAGATGACAAAACAGAATGGATAGCCATGGGTGACAAGGCGGGGAAACTTCTGGTGTTTTTGTGTGCTGCCTGCTATTTTGTGAGTTACATCACCAGGATCAACTATGGGGCCGTGATCCTGGAAATCCAGAGGGCAGAAGGCATTACGAAGACGGCGGTATCCATGGCGGTGACAGGCAGCTTCGTAACATATGGTGCAGGACAGCTTGTAAGCGGGTGGATGGGAGACCGGATGAGGCCGGACCGGCTGATCCTGGCGGGCATCCTGCTGTCCGCAGGCATGAATGTGTGTGTTCCCACCTTCACGGAGCCGGGACTGATCCTGGCCTTCTGGTGTGTCAACGGATTTGCCCAGGCACTGATCTGGCCTCCCATGGTGAAGATCCTGTCGGCCTGCCTGGACCAGGAACAGTATAAGAAGGCTTGTGTGCGGGTGACATGGGGTTCCTCCGTGGCTACCATTGCGGTATATCTGCTGGCTCCCCTTTGCATTGTGTGGAAGGGCTGGAAGAGCCTCTTCTATCTGTGTGCAGGCATTGCCCTTTGTTTTGCAGTACTCTGGGTGCGCAGCATAGGCCGGGCATGTGGGATGCCGGACGGGGGAAAAGTGACATGGAGAGGGAGGGAAGACAGCAAGGACGGCGCAGGCGGGAAAGCCAGGGAGATCGGTGCAGGCACAGGGAATGTGAAAACTGGAAAGCAGGAAAAGACCAAGGACATGCTATCCTGGCAGCAAAGCCGGGGGAGGGAGAGTGACAAATTGCCAGGCAGTGGAAGGGGGCTGTTCTCCGGGAAAACCTGCCTGCTTCTGGGATGTATCATGACTGCCATTGTCATGCAGGGAACCCTGCGGGATGGCATTACCACCTGGATGCCCAGCTACATCTCGGAGACTTTCCATCTGGGCAGCGCCATTTCCATCTTAAGCGGCGTGTTGCTGCCCATATTTTCCATCCTGTGCCTGGAACTGGTGTCCATCTTGAACAGGAAGCTGATCCCCAATGAGATGCTGTGCGCAGGGATGGTTTTCCTGGCTGGCTTTTCCAGTACACTGCTTCTGGCCCTTCTGCCATCCCTCCATGCAGGACTGTCAGTCTTTTTATCAGCCCTGGCCACAGGGTGTATGTACGGGGTGAATCTGATCCTGGTGAGCATGGTGCCGCCCTATTTTAAGGGTTGCGGCAAGGTAAGTACGGTGTCCGGTATGCTGAATTCCTGCACCTATGTGGGAAGTGCCATCTCCAGCTATGGCATCGCCTGGGTAGCCGGGCAGTGGGGATGGATGGTGGTGATCTGGCTGTGGGCAGCAGCGGCGGCAGTGGGAACTTTGTTCTGTTTCGGCAGCATAAGGCGTTGGAGACAATTTTCCGGAGGGCAGGAATCCGGAAGAGCTGCGTAAGCGATGGATGGGTGCCGGAAGGCACGGCTTTGCGGACAGGTGCAGCTGAACATAACTTTTTAAGGGGCTGGTGGCTGTGAAAACGAGGTGCATAAAGAACCGTTTTCACAGTCTTTTTTTCGGAAAAAATGGAGTTGTCACGAAAAAAAATGTAACATATCTTGTTTTCTTGGTAAAAATATACAAAAACAGTCGTTTAAATTATCATACCCACCTCACATTTTTATACTAATATATAAAGTATTATGGATATTCACCGTGAAATTGCTTGGGTATAATGGAGACAGTATCTGGGAAGGGGGATGACGGTATGTCTCATGAAGTGGATAAGGCTGCGGTGAAGAAGGAAATTATAGGAAACAAGCGGCCCAAAGGAAAGAAAAGGCGCTGGAACAGGGATGACACGGAACTGACATTGCTGGCCCTGCCCACTACAATCTGGTATTTTCTGTTTTGCTTTGTGCCTATGTTTGGTATTGTGATTGCTTTTAAGGAGTTCAGGATCAACGGCGGATTCCTGAAGAGCTTCTGGACCAGCGAATGGGTGGGGGTTAACAATTTCAAGTTCCTGTTTGCCACAAAAGATATCTGGATGATCATTAAGAATACACTGGCTTACAATATCGTGTTTATCATTTTGGGCATTGTGGTGCCGGTGGCTGCGGCCATTGCCATAGGCCAGCTGCATTCCAAGAAGCTGATGAAAGTGTACCAGACGGCCATGTTTATGCCCTATTTCCTGTCCTGGGTGGTGGTGACGGCACTTGTGTGGGCATTCTTAAGCTTTGACAAAGGCCTGTTGAACAACCTGCTGGAATCCTGGGGAATGGACAGGCAGCAATGGTATATGAAACCCCAGATGTGGCCGCCGTTTCTGGTGTTCATGAATCTCTGGAAAGGAGTGGGCTACGGAATGGTGGTCTATCTGGCTACGATCACAGGGATAGACAAGACCTATTATGAGGCAGCAGGGATAGATGGAGCCACCATCTGGCAGCAAGTGCGTTATATTACCCTGCCTCTTATGAAAACAGTTATCATCATGATGTTTATCATGAATGTAGGACGTATTTTCTACTCTGATTTTGGTCTGTTTTACCAGGTGCCCAGGGATTCCAATTCCCTGTATGATGTGGTATACACTCTGGATGTATATGTCTATAAGCAGCTTCGGACATCCACTACAGGTATGTCGGCGGCAGCGGCATTTATCCAGTCCCTGGCAGGCTGTGTGACGATTCTGACGGCCAACTGGGTCGTGCGGAAGGTGGACCGGGAGAGTGCCATGATATAGGACGGAAGATGGTAAATGGAAAGCGGGATTGCGTATATTACAGTGCTTTGAAACAGAGGGATCTGATTACATTTTTGGGTAGTGTCAAGTAATCTATGAAAAAACTGAGCCGAAAAAACAGGCTCGATTGAACCTTGAAAACTGCAGATATTGGTGATTTAAGACCTTGGGGCGTTGCCCCAACCCCCACAAGGGACCAGTCCCTTGACCCATTATCTGGGCGCTGCCCAGACCCGTCCTCGCCGGAGGCGGGGAAAAGGGTACAGCAGCCCCTTTTCCCAGGAAACAGGATGTTCCGTGGTCCTTATGTCAAGGGACTTTCGCGGCATAAAAGCGGCGAAGTGCCGCCGCATTTATTCCACGGTTCCCTTGACATAATGCCCCGCTCCGGTCATGCGGTCGTCTGTTTTTGGAGGTTCAGGATGGTCTGCTGGCCAAGGAAAATGAGGAGCTGCCATTTGCCCGGCATATTGTCGGCGCCCCGCAGCATTTCCGCTTCGTTGAGGACTTTGTATTTGTTGTGCTTATGGGGACGCAGGAAGTTGTAGTAGGCGACCCATAGGGCAAGGTCATAGTTTGCGCCGTCGATGCTGTCAAAACCGTTTGTATGGCGGTAGGAGGCCTTGTAGGTGCGGTTGAGACGTTCGATCATCTGTTTGAACGGGCGGTGTTCCGTCGAGACGGCGTCGTCGTTGGTAAGCCCTATGACCTGTGTGACTTTGAAGGCGGAGTCTTTCCCAAGTTTTTTAGCGAACTCCATGGCGGCAAGGGGATAGGCGCTGTAGCCGTCAGCAATGAACTTGAATCTTTCAGGCAGCTTTGCAAGCCCCCGGAACGCCATGCGCATGGCGAGGATGCAGGGGCCAACGCCCCGGTTGTCCGAGGCCTGGTAGCCGATGATGGAGCGGGTCGCCGCGTCCATGATGAGCCAGACGTAGGCCTTGACGCCGCGGATCTTGATGTAGGTTTCATCCGCAGTGAACACATCCCCTTTTTCATAGGGATACCGGTCGACGAAGGGCTTGACGCAGACAGCGGCAGTCTTGCAGTAGTTGGCGATCTGCTGGTGGGAGACGCTGATGTTGTAAAGGTCTTTCAAAGCCTGCGAGGTCTTGCGCAGGGAGAGGCCGAGGTTGATGTGCAGTGTCAGGCACAGGGACATGACATGGGCATTGTGCTTACTGAATTTCAGGGAAGAAGCGTTCCTGGGCAGGGAGCTTAAGTCCATGCTGAAAAAATCCAGCGTGAATTCACGGTAGATGTAGTGGAGCTTGTATTTATTCTTGCCATAATCCTCTTTGAGGTCATCCTTATCCACCTTTTTGAGGCTGTGGAGGTAGTAAGGGCATTTCGGATTGACGCATTTGTGGAGGATGAAGTGCTTCCGCTCTTTCTTTGGGACGAGGGCGTTGCCGCAGTGCGGGCAGCGCAGCTTCATGGAAGAGAAGCGACTTTCAGCCGGGGAGAACCTGGCGTCACAGACCTTGCACAGCACCTGCCCTTTGGAGCCGTTGTTTCTGTAGAGGTAAGGCATGGGGGCATCACAGCGCGGGCAGGAGCAGTCCTCTGGGATGTCGCATTCAGAGCGGCGGTTTACGGGGCAGATCTTTTTGCCATAGCGTTTTTCGATGTAGGGAATGAACTCCCTGTAAGTCCAGCCCTGGCGGAAGTCAGTGATGAGAGGCAGCTCGTCAGTCTTGAGTTTCTGGTATTTTGGGGAATGGGAATCATCGAAAGCCCACTGTTTGAGTGGAATGTATCTGCAGATAAACATGATCAGCCAGCAGTTTTGCTGATAAAGGTATTGAATAAGTTGTAGCAAGTAATGTATAATGTCCATGAGCATTGGCTCCTTTTGAGGTAATGGTTTGTGGTGAACTCATTATACATCAAAAAGGGAGGTCAATGCTCTTTTTATTTGCAGACTCCCATAAATCAAGGTTTGAGCAGTAAAAAATCAGGTAGTTTTTGACACTACCCATTTTTGAGCGGAGGGATATGAGATGGGAAGGCAGAAACCCGGACAGGGACAGATACGGATAAAAGGGAAACAGGAACCGGACGGCTTTGAACGCTTTAACCGGGTATCCAAACCGGCCAACGTGGTGCTGAACATTGTGTTTTTTATTATGGCAATGGCCTGTATCATACCGGTGGTGCTGGTGGTGGCTATCTCCTTCTCCGCAGAGGAATCCATCCAGGAGTATGGATACCATTTTATTCCGAAGATATTTTCCCTGGAGGGATATACCTTTCTGGTGTCCCAGAGCAAGATGATCGTAAGGGCTTTGGGGGTATCCCTGCTGGTTACCATAGCAGGTACGGTACTGGGAGTGATCCTGACTACCTTGATGGGGTATGTGCTTTCCAGGCCAGGCTATAAACTGAACGGCTTTCTGACCATGGTGGTGTTCATTCCCATGGTGTTTAACGGAGGACTGGTGTCCACCTATTTTGTGAACAGCCAGTTGCTTGGTCTGAAGAATACATTGTGGGCATTGATTCTGCCCCTGTGTGTGTCCTCCTTCAACGTGGTGATATGCAGGACCTTTTTCAAGAGCACAGTGCCGGAATCTTTGATTGAGTCGGCTAAAATGGACGGAGCCAGTCAGTTTACGATCTTTTCCCGGATTGTTATGCCCATTTCCCTGCCGGTACTGGCCACCATCGGGCTGTTCCTGTGCTTTTCCTACTGGAACGACTGGTATCAGTCCATGCTCTACATTGAAGATTCCAAGCTGTATTCCCTGCAGGCACTGTTGAACGCCATATTGACCAATATCCAGATGCTGGCAAAAAATGCAGCAACCATGGGACTGGGGGCGGCGGAGATGCTGGCGAAGATGCCCCAGGAGGCTGCCCGCATGGCTATTGTTGTGATCATTGTGGCACCCATTGCATGTGCCTATCCTTTCTTCCAGAAATATTTTATCTCTGGTCTCACGGTAGGTGCGGTGAAGGGATGACGGTAAAGGAGGCTGTGCCTTTGAGGGTACCGTGCAGAATGACAGGTAAGATATCTGACCGGCGGCAATGCTGCCGGAATAGATAGAACACCAGCCGGGATATCTGCGGTTGGACAATAAACTTTTAGGAGGGTTTGTATGAAAAAGAAAGTTTTAAGCAAATTGTTGGCGCTGGGGATGACGGCAGTCATGGCAGCCGGCCTGCTCACAGGCTGTGGCGACAAGGAAGGAGATCCTTCTTCCGCGCAGCAGTCCACACAGGAGCAGAAGACGGAGGAGCAGTCTTCTCAAGAGGAAAGCAGTACAGCGGAAGGCAGTGAGGATACGGCCAAGACAGATGGGGAAGTGCCCACCCTTGTATGGTGGACTGTAGGCGGAACCCCTGCAGATGATTTTGATGATGCCATCGCCCGGATCAGTGATTATACAGAGGAGAAGATTGGTGTGAGACTGGATGTGAATATTGCAGGCTGGTCCGACTATGATTCTAAGATGAACAACATTGTGAACACCGGGGAATATTTCGACATTATGTTTGTAAATAACACCAATTACGGTAAGTTCGTGAACCTGGGTGCCTTTGAGAATATTACGGATAAGGTGCAGAGCGTGACACCGGATCTGTATGGATTCATTCCGGAGCTGCTTTGGAGCGGTGTGCAGGTGCATGGCAATGTGTATGCAGTTCCCACCTACAAGGATTCTTCCCTGACACAGTTCTATTACATTGATGACAATTTTGTAAAGAAATACAGCATTGATATGAACACTGTGAAAGATATCGCATCCCTGGACTCCATTGTGCGCAGGGTAAAGGAAGGAGAGGGCAAGTCCTTCTACCCCATTAAACTGAACCAGGGTGCCCTGTGGAACGGTTTCTTCAATCAGTATGACGGTCTGGCCAGCGGTATCCAGGCCCTGGGTGTGAGAATTGATGACCAGGAGCGCAAGGTGGTATGTACCCTGGAGCAGGAGGATATTCTGGCAGACCTGGAGATCCTGCATCAGTGGTATATGGATGGTATCATCAACCCGGATGCCAATGTAGTGACAGAGGACAGCAAGGGTAACATGTTCGGCAATGCCCAGGGCTGGCCCAGTGCAGTGGTGACCTGGCAGACCCTGCAGGGCGTGGAGAAGTATGACGCTGTGAAGGTGTTTGGACCTCTGTATACCACAGAGACCATCCAGGGTTCCATGAATGCCGTGTCTGTGAATTCCAAGTATAAGGATGAGGCGCTGAAGGTGCTGGAACTGATCAACACAGATCCCAAGTTCCGTGATATGTGCGCATACGGTGTGGAAGGCGACCATTTTGAGTATACGGAAGACGGATTTGTGAAGAGGCTGAGGGATGACTGGACCTGGCCTGGCTATACCCAGGGAACCTTCTTCATCATGAGCAACCAGGAAGGCGCTGACCCCAACCAGTGGGAGGAAGTGAAGAAGCAGAATGAGGAAGCAACAGCCTCTTCCTGCCTGGGATTTGCACTGGATGTGACCAATATCCAGAATGAAGTATCCAATGTGAATACGGTCTGGGACAAATACAAATTTGACATGCTCACAGGGGCATCTGATCCTGCCACAGCCGTACCTAAGTGTGTGGAAGAGCTGAAAGCAGCCGGACTGGATACGATTATTGCGGAAGCCCAGAAACAGGTTGACGAATTCTTTAAATAAGCCGGATAGAAATGAAAATAGTATCTGACTGTAAAATCCTGTAGCAGGATGTTGCAGTTAAAAAAGGAACCTTGCCTGGCAGGGTTCCTTTTTTGTATGGGGGTGCAAAGAGATGTAATGGTTAGTCCGGGGGGCATCACGTTGCTGCGGGTGCCAAGGTCTTGAACGGGAACCTGCAATTTACGGGGATTCTCCATAAATGTCATGTTCTGAGTAGAAATTTGAAATATATCTGGTATAATAAAGTATGACGTTGAACCATAAGAGTATTGGTTCAACCGGTATGTCCTGACAGCTGTGGTACAGGGGAATACGGGGGAAGATGACATGGGGCTCAGGATGTCATAAAACAGGGCAGAGGAGGATGTGTGTGCAGGAGGGAGGCATGGAAAATCCGGCAAAAAGAGGAGGAAGCGGCAGTGGGAAGAAGTCTTCGGTGTTCCTGGGATACCGCATTTACAGGAGGAAGTTTCTGGTTACTTCTGCAGTGGTGGTTTTGCTGAGTCTTCTGGTGTTCTCTGGCATCTTGTATTTTCTGATCAACATCTGGGCGGATGACTTGAAGCAGCAGGCCCGGAGGATATTCACAGAGAGGGAGAGACGGCTGGATGAGATACAGAAATGGGCGCTGAATTACACCAATGATATATACGGGGATGTGCGTCTGATGGAGGACGTGGAAGCACTTTTCCGGTCGGAAAACATGGAGGAATATCTGTGGGTGCGCCGGGGGAACAGCCTGGGAAGCAATGCCCAGATCGGGTACTTTCCCGCCCATATCAAGAAACTGGTCATGGACAGCCGCAGCCAGGTTACAGGAGTGACGTTGCGAAGTGATAGCGGATTGAAGGTGATCTGGTTTGAAAACGGGGATGCCAGACTGAGCTTTGACTTTGGAAGCACAGAGGATGCCAGGCTGATCTGGGGGCTGGGGGACATGGTGGCAGTCACTTATCCCATCCGGGATCCGGCCCACAGAGGGCAGACGATCGGAAATATGGACTTTTGGGTAAAGTGCTCGAATCTATATGAGAAGAATATCATTGCTGCAGACTGGGGGATTCTGGATGGAGAGGGAAGAATTCTGGTAGATGCCGGGCTTATGGAGGGCTTCCAGGGAGCGTATCCGGAGGATCTTCCCAAAGAGGGACAGTCGGGATGGCTGGATAAGGGGGGTGTGCTGCCGGTTTTCTTCACTGGACAGGCCTCTGTGGAAAATGGATATGCCTTCCTGGTGGAAAAAAGTGCCTGGAGGGTAGTGACAGATAATATACATATTGTGCTGGCCATGGTGGCGGCGTTTGTACTGGTGGACATTGGTGCGCTCACCAGCATTTATATGGGAATCCAGGCAGATGCAGTGTTCCTGTCCACCATTATGAAGATGCTTTCCGCTATGGAAGGTGGGCATTTTGATGAGATCTCAAGATCCCGGCTTCCGGTCAGACACAGGAACAATGAATACGGGATGATTGCAGTGGCATTGAAGGATGTGGGAATGAAGCTGAAAGGATATATTGAGACGGAATATATCCTGAAGCTGAAAGAGCAGGAAAGCCAGATGCGTGCCTTACAACACCAGATTGATCCGCACTTCCTGTATAACACACTGGAGATGCTCCGCTCTAAGGCCCTGGTTCACAATGACCGGGATATGGCAGAAGCCATCGCCATACTGGGTGCCCTGTACCGGGCGCGGATGCACAGGACGGATCGTATTACCCTGCAGGAGGAATTCGGTTTCCTGGAAATGTATCTGAAGATCATGGAACTGCGGTTCGGAGGACATTTTGTGTACCAGGTGGAACTGGAACCGGCAATGGGGGAAATCCCTACCATTAATTTCTGGCTCCAGCCCCTGGCAGAGAACTTTTTCACGCATGGGTATGTGCGGGAGAGCGAGTACAATCTGCTGATTGTGAATGGCCATGGGGAAGGAGAAGGCGTGCGGATAGACATTCTGGATAACGGTACCGGGGCTGAGCCTGGCCGTCTGGAAGAGATACGCAGGAACATGATGGAGGGAAATGATGATCCCGGGGCAGATATTGGGTTAAGGAATGTCTATATGAGGATGCAGTACTTCTATGGGGACAACTTCCGGATGGACATTGGCAACAACCAAGAGGGCGGCTTCCACATTTCCGTGTATCTTCCCCGGATATAACAGGATTGTGGTGGGAGACAGCCATGAAGGCAGGCTTCTGACATAAGTGTCAGAAAGGAGGACTGGGATGTACACACTGATGATAGTGGATGACGAACCTGTCATCCTGGAAGGAATCAGCAGGCTCCTGGACTGGAAGGCATTGGGATTCCAGCGTATTAAGACGGCAAAGAGCTGCTTTGAGGTGATTTCCCAGGTAGTGGACTGGGAGCCGGATGTGTGCCTGGTAGATGTATGTATAGGAGATGAACTGGGGTATGAGCTGATCAACCACTTAAACGGAATGGGGATCCGTTCCAATTATATCATGATGAGTGGATATGATGAATTCTCATATGCGTGTGAAGCATTGCGCTGTGGTGCACTGGACTATCTGTTGAAACCCATTGACAAAGAGATGCTGGAGAAAAGGATCAGACAGGTGGTGGTGGAAAAACTAAACGGCACAGTGCCTGAGGAGCTGGGGAAGGATGAGGATCCGGTCTTTCGAAGGCCCTTTGAGGAGTTGTCGCCCCTGGTCCGGAAGATTGTAATGATTGTAGGCCTGGAATTCGGACAGCATATATCCCTGAAGAGCATCGCCGGGCGGTTTCGGATGAATCCCACTTATCTGGGGCAGATATTCATTAAGGAAACCGGCATGAAGTTCTCAGAATATCTGATGGCATACCGTATGAGTGTAGCAAAGGACAAAATTCTGAACACAGATGAAAAGGTATCTGTAGTGGCGGCAGAGGTGGGATATACCAACATGAATTATTTCTACCAGCATTTCCAGGGCTTCTATCATATAACGCCTTCCGGGATGCGGACAGGGAACGGAGAATAAAAAAGAACCCCGGCTGCAAATACCGGGGTTCCCAAAAAGAGGGAGAAAAATATATGGAAACCTTACAAAAATAAGGATTGTTGTTTGGCGAAGCTGTTAGAACCCTAACGCCGATGTTAAAACCCCACAGCTCCTTTGTGTATGATACCATTATAACCGGAATATGTGTACAAAGTTTGACCTTGGACTTAAGGAATTATAAAAATTATTAAGATTTTGGGAAACATTACATTTACCGGAATATCTGGTTATTGGCTGGAAACGATCTTGGCATTGGGATAGATGCGTTCCATGCGCTCATCCGGGAAATGGGCATCCAGGAAGTCATCCAGGAAACTGTTCTCCCTGGCAGGGTTTACCCCGGTGTTCCCGGAGGACGGGAGCGGTTCGGGGGTAGCGGCGGCATTCATGGTATCCCTGCCTGTTGTGTTCCGCTCTGTATACCGGGCAAGCGCCAGGGAGGAGATGGCCATATTGAAAAGCATGAACACAATCATACAGTTGACCAGGATGGTTCCGGCCTTCCGGGGCAGCTTCTCGATCAGCCGGGAGAGGGCGGGATAGATGATTTTCAGCCAGACCACGGCGGCGATTCCCCAGAAGAAACAATAGAGCAGGTTGATGCGTCCGCCCAGATTGAAGGCGAATCCACTGTAATCCCAGAATACCGTGCCGAATACCAGTTCTGTGAAAACGCTGCAGATATATTCGTAGGCTCCGCCTAACAGTGTGCCTGCCAGGAAGATATGGCGGTCACTTTTATTGCGGTAGCGGTACAGGAATAAAGTCAGCAGGGCACAGGCCAGCCCCCACACAATACTGAAAGGGCCATAGACCACGCTGCTGCGGCTCATCCATACTCCCATGGTCAGACGACAGAAGACAGTCTCAGTGAGATCCCCCAGAAAAGAGCCAATGAAAAAAAGGCAGACCAGTTTGTAGAAACTACACCCTTGTGCAAACACGGTTTTCCGGGAGTCTGCTTCTGTCTCTTTTCTCTTCAGGTCTTCCGCCAGGGTGGTTTTGTCAATGGAGGGGAAGGACTTCTCCATCCGCCTCTGGATCCTGGCAGTCAGGGTGTTCTCCAGAAGCCTTGATGTCTGCTGCATACCTTCGGACAGCAGGGCCAGGTTCCGGGCGGTGATTTTCATGCCCAGGACTGCCATGGCAGTGGTAAGGAAGTCCACAAACAGCAGTCCGGCCATGACCCACTGCACCACCAGGGTCACTGGCCAGGGCACCATATGGAAGATCCTGCATAGAAAAGGATTAGCAAAACGCATGGTCAGCACGGCCAGGGCACCCCACAGCAGGGAGTAACGGGCGCAGACATAGCCGCTTAGGTTATACTTGATGTGGGAGTAGCTCCAGAGCTTCTTGCGGAAAATCTTTTCCATAAGCATGCCGGTGGAATACTCCAGCATGGTGGCCATCAGCAGCCCGCCCAGGAACAGGAAGAAAGGGCGGGCTGCCAGTTCCGGCAGGAAGACGGCAAACAATGTACTGCCGAAGCCGTAGATAGGGCACAGGGGGCTGTTGACGAAGCCACGGTTCACGAACTGTTTCCGGTGTATGGCAGCCCAGCAGACCTCCACACACCATCCCAAAAAGGAATACAGGAAAAAAAGCCACACAATGTCAGTAAGGGAATATATCATTTAAGGGTCCTCTGCCTTTCCGGTAAGGGTGTCAGGGTATATTGCAGTACATGATTTCCAGGCTGCCGTATTTGGTGGAGATATCCAGCAGGATATTGTTGTTGATATCGAAACTGGAGTCGGTGAATTTATCCCGGTAAACTTCTCCCTCCGACTGGAGACTGACTACCCGGCCTTTAAAATGCTGCATCACGGCATAGGTGGACAGGGAATTGCCGATCTCAATGAAGGCAGATTTCTCCATGTCGTCCAGCTTATTGGGATTCTCCAGATACATATTGCAGGCTTTCAGATAGATGGCTTTGGCCAGCGTCTCAGAAAAACCGTAGAGGAACTGATACTTCTTCTGGACAGTGATAAGGTTGCGTACGATCACCTTGCCTTCCACATATCCCTTATAGATACAGGGTTCCATGCCTGTGATGGGAATCCCGTAATGACCGGTGAGACAGGTTTCTGCCACGGAACGGATCAGACTTTCCTTATTGCTGAAATCCTTCCGGGGATCAATGGGTTCATTGGTGATGATCTTCTTGTCACAGGTGCATACATGCATGACCAGCCATGTGAGCAGGGTACCCACAAAACTCTTCAGCAGACTCTTGGAGAAGTCAGTCTCCATATTCTTCTTGTACTTGAGGACGGTGTTCTTGAACTGCTGGTGCAGCTTCACATGCTGCTCATAGTTCACATATCCCAGTTTCTTCTGCAGGGCTTCCTCCGATGCGAAATGGGAGATGGTGTAATCTGCCAGGAAATCCACGATATTCTCGCATTCCTGCCGGTTCTTCTCGATATCCCCCACCTTGGCAATGAGGATAAGACGTTCGATTTTGGCAAAGAGCTGCCGGTGTTGGATATCAATTTCCTCGATTCCTGTCTTATATTCGTCTTTCCATAAACCTACCTTTTCCATAAAGTGCCTCCTTCTTTCCTTGTAGATATTTTGTAATGGTGTAACAGCCATGGATGGACTATTACAAATAGTTTATGGTTCACCTGCCTGTGGTGCAGCAGGTTGCAAACATAATTTGTTCTGGTAATCGCTGGGGGAGATGCCTTCTACTTTCTTGAATACCTTGGAGAAGTAGAAAGAACTTTCAAAGCCCAGCATTTCTGCTATTTCATAGACCTTCAGCCCGCCTTCGTCCAGCAGGCGTTTGGCTTCTGTGACCCGGCAGTTGTTGATGTACTCGGAGAAGCCGGTGTCGCTGTACCGCCCAAAGAGCTGGCTCAGGTAATTGGGACTGATACCAAATACGGCAGCCACCTCATTTAAGGTGAGACGCTGCGTCAGGTGCTGGTTGATGTATTTTTTCACGTTGGTCACAATGTGGTTCTTGTAATCCTTATGGCGGCTCTCAAAGAGCTGGCACAGGTGGCGGCCAAAACCCGTAAGCCAGTTGGCAATCTGCTCCACATTTGTCTGTTTGTAGATGGAACGGTAGCCATCCGGGGTATCCCGGTAGAAGCTGCTTACAATTTCCTCCCCATCCTGGAGCAGGGACAAGGACAGGAACAGGATGTTGCAGGCACCGTCCAGGGCCTGGACATAGTGGTTGGGGTGGGCCAGGAACAACTCACATAAAGTGCCAAAGGTCCTGGCCAGCAGCCCGGCGTCATACTCTTCAAAGGCCCGGGTCAGGTCTTTTTTGAAGAGACTGATGTTGAAGGAATTGTGTGCCGTGTCTGCGAGGTTATCTTCAAAATGTACAATAAGCTGTCCACACCTGGCGCTCAGCAGGGCCTGCCGGGAGCACTGGTAGGAATCACAGACAGAGAGGGGATTGTCCACGAGGCTGCCTATGCCGCAACGGAAGGACACGTTGTAGTAATTGGACAGTGTTTCCCGGATATTTGCCAGGATCTCCCGGAGCCTGTGGGGAGAATAGTCTTCCCTGGGCTGCTCATAGCAGAAGACCAGGGCAAAATGCCTGGTGTCCAGGGACAGACAGAAACAAGTGCCGTATTTGGCGGCCAGCTCTTTCAGCATCTGCATGGAGCTGGCGAACAGGGCCAGCTGTCTGTCCAGGGGCAGGTCATCGGCCTGGCGGCCTGTCATCTCCCCATAACAACACACATAGCCCCCGAAGTGAAAGTCCAGGTTCAGGTCCCGGCTCTGGAGCTGGAACTGTTCCCGGGACTCAAACAGATTGTTCAGGAGCCGGATGAAAAATTTGTCATAAAAGGGATGGACAATGCTTTCCACAGGTGTCTCCTGGTGCCCGGCGGCCTTAAGCTGCTGTGTCACACGGTCAATGGCCGCCCGTAAGGTTCCGGGAGTCAGATCCAGCTTTACCAGATAGTCTGTGACCTGGTAGGTCAGGGCTTCTTTCACCATGTGAAAATCCTCATAACTGGTGAGGATGATGAAGAAAGGCCGTTCATTGCCGTACTTCTGCCGGCACTGGCGGATCAGCTCCAGTCCGTCCATGACAGGCATCTTGATGTCTGTGATGACGATATCCGGAAGCTGTTCCTGGATCAGCCCCAGGGCCTGCCTGCCGCCGGAGGCTGTGCCGGTCACTTCAATATTCAGTTTACCCCAGTCCAGCATGGACTTGATGCCCACCTGGACCAGGGGTTCATCATCTACAATCAATAATTTATACATGATGCCTCCCGGACATATCTGGATATTCTGAATGCTTTATGGCCATTTCTGACTTGTTATCAGGGATGCGGATGGTCATGGTGGTATAGCAGCCCTCCTTGCTGTGAACCGAGATCCCGTAGGAGGGGCCGAATTCGTACTGGAGCCTCTGGTGTACATTGCTCACCCCGATCTCCCGGAAGAAATCTGTACTGCTCTCCTGTCTGGAGGCAAGGATCTGTCCCGCCTTTTCCGGGGACATGCCCACGCCATTGTCTGTCACATCAATGCGGATGACACCGGGAGAAGCGTCCGTCTCCCGCAGGGCATGGATGGAGATGTGTCCTGCACCTTTTGGCTCGATGCCGTGGAAGATGGCGTTTTCCACCAGGGGCTGCAGGGTGAACTTCAGAATGGGGCAGTCCAGTATGGTTTCCTCTTCTACCTGGAATTCCAGGGTGATGGTGCCGCCGTACCGGTAGCGTTGTATGGTAAAATAATCCTCTAACAGCGCGAACTCTTCCCGGATAGGTACCAGCAGGCTGGTTCCCTTGGAAATGCTCTTCATCAGCTTGGCCAGGGCAGTGGTCATCTCACAGATACCGTCTGCCCCCTGTATGCTGGCCATCCATTTGATGGAATTCAAGGTATTATAGACAAAGTGGGGATTCACCTGGCTCTGGAGCATCCTGTATTCCAGCTCCTGCTTTTCCTTTTCCTCCTGGAGCATCCGGTTCATCAGCTGGATGACATTCTCCGACAGGTCATTGATCCCCCGGCCGATTTCACCCAGTTCATGATTCCATTCGATGGAGGGATCCCTGGAGAAGTCCCCTTCTGCAACCCGCAGCATTTTGGACCGGATCCGTGACACGGGAATATGGATCATCCGGTTCAGCACCACCATCAGGATGGTGCCGATACCCAGAACGCTCACCAGCAGGGCACCCAGAATACAAAAGAGCAGCAGCCGCTGGTTGCGCAGCTCCCACAGGGAGATGCTCTGGCTGATATAACAGTCCGGCATGTCCAGGGGAACGGTGACTACCAGGCGGTTGATCCCCTGGCTGTCGGAGACCTCTGCGATCTGGCTTCCCTCTACTATGGCGGCGGAGGTGAGATCCTTTCTGTACTGAAAGGAAGGGAAAGTCTCCTGCAGATCCCCCTCTCCATAGAGGTAAGTATGGTCTCCGATGGTGAGATACAGAAGACTGTCTTCTGCTACGGCATACCGTCTGAGGGCATCTGAAAACAGATCCGTGGAGATCTCCAGGAAAAGGTATCCCCCCTGGACGGAACTGAACTGATATGTAATGGGACGTATCAGAGGCAGCACATCCTTTCCCTTGCGGTGGAAAGGATCCTTGAGGATGCCCGGTGAGAAATTGTAACCGGGATCATTCAGCAGGGTCTCGAAATAAGGCAACTCTGGTACCTCTGCTGCCAGGTCACTGGTGGAGGAGGCCGTGGCAGCTACGATCTGTAGGAAATTATCATTTGTGACAATGGCTACACGGTTCATATAATTTTTCGAAGGATTGTTGCTGTATTCCTCATATATCCGGTCATAAGTGGCCACGGAGAGCACGGAGCCAGGGTTGGGATTGCTGGCTATGTAAGTGGCGATGCCTGGATTGGTCTGACAGAACTGAACCATCCGGGAGACATCGTCCATATGGCTGTCTATGCTGTCCGTAAGCAGCTGCAGGCTGGTCTCCGTGGATCCGATCAGGCTGCGCTGCAGGTAATTCTGGAACACATAGTAGCTTACAAGGCTGATGACTACACACATACCCAGCAGACAGGACAGGGTGATGACCAGTATTTTCTTTTGGATACTGCCTGGGTAGGGGGCATGTGCTGCTAACATGGAAGTGTTCCTCTGTCAATCGTTGCTATGAATCATGGTTCCACCGCTAAGTATATCACAGATTATGGAAATGGGGTAGGGTAAAAAAGAAGGTGTCTGTGTATGAGCGTAACAGTTCAGACAGCCCCTCTCGCGAAGTCAAAATTGCGCTCTGTGCAATTTTGCGAGACTTGCGGGCGCCAAAACGCATTCTTTTCGCGTTTTGTGTGCATTCTCGTAACAGTTCAGTGCCCTGACTGAACTGTTACGTATGAGCTAAAAATATTACATGCCAGTTTAAGATATTACATGATCTGGAAGTGCTTACATGAAAAGGGAATAAATATTTGAATGGAATCATAATTTTTTCCATGTAACGCGACAAGGATTTCTAATATACTATAGGTGCAGTAAAGAAAGCGGCTTCCCGCAGAAGCCAAAAGGAGGATATATATGAAGAAGAAAGTACTTAGCATTCTGCTTGCTACCGCCATGATGTCTACATTGCTGGCCGGCTGCAGCAGCGCTGCAGGCAATGGAAGCTCTGCCACTCCCGGGGACTCCAGCCAGTCTGAGAGCGTAGAAGATTCTACCCAGGAGAGCACCGGGAGCACCGAGGGGGCTGAAAGCACAGAGTCCCAGGCAGATGCAGAGGGCGAACCGGTGACCTTGAAATGGGCCATCTGGGACCAGGAGACCACTGCTTACTGGAATGACATCAAGGAAGCCTATGAGGCATCCCACAAGAATGTGACCATTGAGATGGTGGACTTAGGATCTACCGATTACATGACCGTGCTGGCCACTGAGCTTTCCGGCTCCGGCTCCGATTTTGACGTAGTGACCATCAAGGATGTGCCCGGCTATGCAACCCTGGTACAGAAAAATGCCATTCTGCCCTTGGACGATTACATTGCAAAGGACAGTGTGGATCTGTCCAAGTATGCAGGTGCCACAGACCAGGTGCTGGTGGACGGCAAGCTCTACGAGCTGCCTTTTAGGAATGATTTCTGGGTGGTGTTCTACAACAAGGATCTGTTTGATGCCAAGAAAGTGGCATATCCCACCAATGACATGACCTTCGAGCAGTATGATGAGCTGGCCAGGCAAATGACAGATACCACCTTCGGTTCCCAGACGTATGGCGCCCATTACCATACCTGGAGAAGTGCCGTGCAGCTCTTCGGCGTGCTGGATGGACAGCACACCATACTGGATGGGGAGTATTCCTTCTTCAAGCCCTACTATGAGATGGTGCTGAACCAGGAGAAGGATGGCGTGACCAGGAAGTATACAGACTTGAAGACAGAAGGACTGCATTATTCAGCTGCTTTCTCTGGCGGGGATGTGGCCATGATGAACATGGGCTCCTGGTTTATCGCCACCATGCTTACCAACCTGCAGAGCGGGGAATATGATTCCGAGTTGTGTGGCAACTGGGGTATTGTGAAGTATCCCCACGCAGATGGCGTAGAGGCTGGTTCCACCCTGGGTACCATCACCGGGTTGTCTGTGACTACGGCTTCCGACACACCGGATGCAGCATGGGAGTTTGTAAAGTGGGTCAGCGGCGAGGAAGGTGCAGCTGTGATGGCATCCAGCGGTAATTTCCCTGCCATCATGACAGATGAGGTGAAGGATATGATTGCTGGTCTGGAAGGATTCCCTACAGATGCAGAGAGCAAGGAAGCCTTGACCGTATCCAACCTGTACCTGGAAGTGCCTTATGCACCCAGCGTATCTGAGATCAACTCTGTGCTGGATTCCTATCATGGCAGCATCATGACAGGGGAGATGAGCATTGATGATGGTCTGGCCAAGATGAGCGAAGAAGTGAAGAAGATCATAGGTGAGTAAAAGAATAATCCATGTATTTTACTCTGGCGGGGGCGCTTTCCGGCGGCCCCCGTTTTTCGAGACGAGGGGGGAATCATGGGGATCACCGGCGGCATAAGGCCGGTATCCAGGGTTCCCAGCCTGGGAAAGGAGAAATTGAATGCCGAAGTTAGATGAAGCCCAGAAGGCAGCGAAGATTGACAGCCTTCAGGGTGAACTGACAAGCCTTATCGCTTCTGTGAGGACACAGACCGATGAGAAGACCAGGCGCAAAATGATCGGTCAGATCGGGAATCTGAACCGTCAGATTGACAAGATCAAGTCTGGCCGGATCCTGAGCCGGGAGGCCAGGCGCGACCTGGTTGCATATTCCTTTATTGCCCCCAATTTTATCGGGTTCTGTGTGTTTACACTGATTCCCATCCTCTTTGCCTTCGGCCTGGCCTTTATGAACTGGGACGGGAGCAATCCCATACAGTGGTCGGGAATCGGCAATTTTACCAGATTGTGGGATGATACCTTCTTCAAGGCAGCCTTGAAGAATACCATCATCTACTGCGTGGGCACAGTGCCCCTTACCATGATAGCTTCCCTGGCGCTGGCTATTGTACTGAATCAGAAAGTAATAGGCAGGGGAATCTTCAGGACCCTTTCCTTTTTCCCTTATGTGGCTTCCCTGGTGGCCATCACATCCGTGTGGAAGATGCTGTTCCACCCTTCCAAGGGTCCTATCAACAGCATCCTGTACAATGTGTTTCATGTGGCCCAGGAGGATCTGCCCCAGTGGTTTTCCGGCGGACTGGTGCTGTTCTCCATGATCCTGTTCAGTGTCTGGAAGTATATGGGGTACTACATGGTGATCTATCTGGCGGGTCTCCAGGGGATCTCTGCGGAGCTATACGAAGCGGCCAGCCTGGATGGGGCCAGCACCTGGAACAAGTTCCGCTATGTCACATGGCCCCAGCTCTCTTCCACCACCTTTTTTGTGGTGGTCATGTTGACCATCAACTGCTTTAAGGTGTATGATGTAGCCGTGATGCTGGCAGGCGGCGGCAGCGGGGAACTGACCACCTCAGCTACGGTGCTTGTCTACTACATATATCAGAAAGCCTTCATTGACTGGGATCTGGGATATTCCAGTGCAGTGGCTATGGTATTATTCCTCATGGTGCTGCTGGTGACCATCATCCAGTTCAGGGGGCAGGCGAAGAAAGAGAGGGCATAAAAGTGGCTACTTTATCATTGAAAGTGATTGACAGGAACGAGAATACCATCTGCGTGGCAAGCGGTGAGGATTTTGTGGATCTGGTGTGTATGCACACCTATGAGGAGGGGGACAGGATCAGCCTGGAGACCTCAGAGAAAAACATCTATCTGAACTGGCAGGTGGATGACGCCCTTGGCGCCGCGTTCGTGTATGTCACAGACAATGTGTCTTATCAGATTCCCTTTGGGGAGAAGCGGATCAGCTATTCCCCTAAAGTATTCTCCGGCGACAGGCATTATCTTTATGTCCAGGTGGCCAGGCCTGACGAGGTGGAAGCCTACCGGAACCTGGCACTGAACCCGGCCGACCAGCACTGCCAGGTGCCCTGTTTCCCCCACGCCTCCGCCAATGTGGAGACCCGTGGAGAGTCTGTGTTTGCGGCCAAGAATGCCATAGACGGTGTCCGGGCGAACCTGTCCCATGGACAATGGCCTTACGAATCCTGGGGCATCAACCGCCAGGAGGACGCCGTGATGCGGGTGGATTTCGGGAGGAGGATACGGACAGGAAAAGTAGTGCTTTATACGCGCGCGGACTTCCCCCATGATAACTGGTGGGTACAGGTGACACTGCGCTTCTCGGACGGCAGCAGCCAGGATTTTGCCCTGGAGAAGTCCCGTGTGGGCCATGTGCTCACATTTCCGGAGCGGGAGATCACCTGGATCGAGCTTGGCAATCTAATCAAAGCGGATGATCCTTCGCCTTTTCCGGCCCTGAGCCAGATGGAGGTGTATGGGAGAAACGCCTGAAAAAGGAGGTATCCTATGAAGTCGGCACATAAAAAAGCCGTACTTGGTAAAGTGATTGTATATGTGATATTGATTTTCATTGCGCTCATCATGGTCATACCGTTTTTGTGGATGCTGTCAGCTTCCATTAAGAGCGACCGTGAGGTGTTCCAGATGAATCCCTTTGTGTGGATCCCGGAGAACCCCAAGTGGAGCAATTATACAGATATCTGGACGAAGATTCCCTTTGGCACCTTTGTGCTGAACACAGTGTTCCTGACGCTGGTGGTGACCTGCCTGCAGCTTCTGACCAGCAGCTTCGCGGCCTATTCCTTTGCAAAGCTGCACTTCAGGAATAAGAATACCCTGTTTCTGGCCTATATCGCCACCATTGCCATGCCCTGGCAGGTGTACATGGTGCCCCAGTTTATCATGATGCGGCGGATGGGCTTAAACGACAAGCTGCTTGCCATCATATGCCTGCAGGCGTTCTCAGCCTTTGGTGTGTTCATGATGAAGCAGTTCTATGAGGACATTCCCAATGATCTGTGTGAGGCGGCGCGGATAGATGGCATGAACGAATACCGGATCTATGCGAAGATCATGCTGCCCCTGTCCAAACCGGCCCTGTCCACCTTGACAATCTTTACCTTCGTGACCACCTGGAACGACTACCTGGGTCCCTTGATCTATCTGAAGAGCCAGGAGAAGAAGACCATCCAGCTGGGACTGAAGATGTTCATCAGCCAGTATTCTTCGGATTATGGGCTGATCATGGCGGGATCCGTATTGTCCCTGATCCCGGTGCTGATCATGTTCCTGATCCTGCAGAAGTATTTTGTGGAAGGTGTGGCATCCACTGGTCTGAAGGGCTAACCCAAAAAAAGTGCTGCGGAGCAGTTATCCGCAGCACATTTTTTTCCCGCGAGCAACGAGCCAAGTGGGCATGCTTGCATGCACATTTGGCGACTGCCGCGAGGGGTGCGTAGCGCTGGTGGCGCATGATCAGCACCGACCGAAGCGAAGCGAAGACCAAATACCCCGTTGCTTGCAGCGGGGTATTTGACTGCTCTTTTTGCTCATATGCGGGCATTCCCTCAGTGAAAAGCAATGGTTGAAAATTCGTGCGAGCACGATTTTTGCCCATACGCTTCCCGCTGGATGAACTTTTACTACAAAAGTTACGTTCAGCCGCGCCCATTCGCAAAACCGCTCCTTCGGAGCTTTCCGCTGCTAACGCAGCTGCTTTTTGCTCATAAGCGGGCGCTCCCTCAGTGAAAAGCAATGGTTGAAAATTCGTGCGAGCACGATTTTCAACCATATGTTTTTCACTGGCTGAACTGTTAAACTATAATATAGACAGGATGGGCGATAAGATATATAATGATTATAACAAGTAATGCGCATTGTTAGGAATGACGGCATTATGGATGCGTGTTGACCGGTATGCAGCCTGAGCGCGCAAAGGGGTGTAAAAGGGGAATGAGGGGTGAGACAGATGATGGATGCAGCGTGGACGTCATCCATGAGGACGGAAGAAGATCAGATCCTTGCATCTGAACTGTTTCTGGCATACCAGAAGGCCATGTACAGGATTGCGTTTGAGATACTGAAGAACCAGGAAGACGCCGAGGATGCGGTGATGAATGCGGCCATGAACATTTGCAGGGATTTTGGCAGGATCAAGCAGCTGGGTACAGAGGAAAGAAAGGCCAGGATTCTTGCCATTGCGAAGAATGCAGCCACGGATATTTACCGGAAGAACAGGAAGAGAGGAGCCTGCAGGGGGGATATGTGTCTGTACCTGGAAGGGCGGGAAGAGAAGGGGGACAGTCTGGAAGGCACACTGGAGATCTTCGCTGGGGAGAATGCTTTTGGCAGGCTGCAGAAGTATGTGCTACAGCTGAAGGAAAAGTATCAGCATATTCTGGTCATGAAATATTATGACGAAATGAGTAACAAGGAAATCGCAGAGCAATTGCATCTGCCGGAAAGCACAGTGGGCACACAGCTTCAGCGGGCAAAGCAAATATTGCAGCAGACGCTTGAGGAGGGAGAGGCACGAAAGTAAACACATCCATGTTGCCTGGCAGGCCCCTGACCGGGTATACGCTTGAAGGATTCCATCGTTGGCAATCATCACCAAAGTACATATGATTTTTTTGTCAAAAACGCTGAAAATAATATTTTTTTGTCAAAATGGGATATTTTGACATTCCCAGACGTTATAAATAGTAAAAGAATAGGGAAATCTGGCGGAGACAAAAAAGGAAATACATGTAGAAGGGAGAAAAAAGGATGAGGAACACGAGACACGGAAAGGACTTCAGACGTCTGGCGGCCCTGCTGCTGTCGATGGCCCTGCTGCTGACAGACGCTACCCTTGTGAATGCCGCGGAGGCAGCGGTGAACGCCCCGGCTGTATCCCCGGAGGGCACCATGGATTTTTCTGTCCCGGAGGACACCGGTGATGGGGACCAAAAGGAAACCACAGACCCTTCGGAGCAGGCTGTATCCCCGGACGGCGCGGAGGGAGAAGGGCAGGAGGGGAGCGCGGCTTCACCGGAGCCCACGGAAACCGCCAGCCCGGACGGCGCGGAGGGAGGAGACCAGGAGGGGAGCGCGGCTTCACCGGAGCCCACGGAAACCGCCAGCCCGGACGGCGCGGAGGGAGAAGGCCAGGAGGGAAGCACGGCTTCACCGGCGCCCACGGATCCTTCAGACCCGGACACGCAGGATCCTGCGGCGGACGGCAACGGGACAGATATCCCTGGCAGTGACACTGCCTTTCCCTCCGTCTCTGACGGGGATGCCGCCCTTCCTTCCGTGTCCGATGGTGACGCGGCCCTGCCTGGCCGGGAGCCGGAACGTTTCCATGAGGAAGCCGTCCCGGAGGATTACGGCACCCTGGTGTCCTACGATGCCTACAGCCGTACCTACCACGTGGACGGGGACAGCTACATCACTGTCATCGGCAATGACGGCAGTACTTACATAGATGAAGACGGGCTCCTGCAGTCCGTGGACAACCGTCTAGTGCAGGAGGAGTCCGCCCTGTTCTCCCTGATGGGGGCAGGTTCTACAGCGTATCGCAACAGCGCAGGCGACTACACCGTGCTGTTCCCGGGGGACATGGGTGCCGGCGGCACGGATGCCGGGGAAGCACAGACAGGAACCGCTGGCTATGGAACCCCGGAAACGGGCGCAGGCATCACCATCCTGTCCGGCGGCCATGCCATGATCCTTTATCCCGCGGAAGGTACCTTCCGGGATGGCTTGGTCCGGGACAACGCCATCCGTTACAGCAACGTATTCCCGGACATCGACTACCAGTACACCGTCCTGGGGGACAGCGTGAAGGAGGATATCATCCTCTTGTCCCGGACCAGTAAGAATACCTTTTCCTACCTGGTGGACGCGGACGGGCTGGAGGCGGCCCTGGTGAACAATACCCTCTTCCTGTATGAGGACGGGACAGACCCGGAGACCGGGGCGGTCTTCGTGCTGGAGGCCCCGGAGATGGAGGATGCCGCAGGGGAGGTCAGCTTCGGTATACGCATGTCCCTGGAGGAGCGGGCGGATGGCATGTATCTGGTGACAGTGTCCCCGGACACCGCCTGGCTGGATGACCCCGCCCGGGTCTATCCCGTGCGCATTGACCCAACAGCAGTCCAGGTCACGGGCAGCGCCATCCGCATCGCCTGTGCCGAGGAGGGAAGTCCGAATACGGTCATCGGGGACAACCAGTACCCCTATGTGGGCTATGATGACGGCATCACCTCCGGCAATTATGCAGGCTTTGGCAGCAGGCACTTGAACTGCCGTTCCTACTTTGCCATTGACTATGATTTTTCGAAGCTTACAGCAGAGGCGGAGATCGTCTCCGCCACCTTCCAGGTGTACCAGAAGACGAGATGGAGCAAGGGTACAAGCGAATTCGGCCTTTACGGCGTGGAAGAACCCTGGCAGGTGAAGGGGCTCACCTGGAATAACCAGCTTGCCTACAGCCACTATTTCCTGGATGCCCAGAATGCCACCACTACCCGGGGCCAGGCCCTGTCCTTTGATGTGACGGAGGAGGTCAGCGCCTGGATCAACGGAACCGCCGAGAACCACGGTTTTGTGATGAAGGCGCAGGTGGAAGCGCCCAATAGAGAGGCCGCCGATGCAGGGGTGAAGATGCAGTGTGAGGTCTTCTATAACAATTCCTCCTCGCGCTATGCCCCGAAGCTTGTATTGTCCTGGACGGGGGAACTGACCGACCTGGATGCCATGTCCCTGGACGATACCACCATAGAGATCTATCCCGTGGTGGAACGGAAGGGCGACAAGTCCACTTCCACCCTGGGCGTGGTGGCCCATGGCCTGGCCAGGGCTGGCAGTACTGTCCACTACAGCCTGGTGAATGGCACCACCGGGGAGACGGTGGCGGCCACCAGCCTGCAGTATCCGGATTCCGGTCTGTACGCAGGGGCATTCCCTACCGCCATGGAGTATAAGAGACGACTTTCCAACTGGCAGAGCGAGGTGTTTTCGAACCTGGTGCCGGGACAGCTTTACTATATAGAGGCTTACGCCGAAGGCCCCCTGGAGGTACCCGGCACAGGGGAGGGCAGCGGTGCAGGGGATGGAACAGGCAGCACTGTCACAGGCTCCATTGTGAAGGGAGCCACTGTCACCAGCGATACCTTCCTTATCTACCGGGAGGGAGCCCTGGACCTGATCCCACGGATCGCCCTCCACTATGGCGTGGAAACCGACACCATCATGGCGGACATGCGTATGCAGGATGCCTTGACAAAAGAAGGGAATCTGCTGTTCATCCGTAACCCTGGGAATACCGCACCCTACACCGCCGGGGAACTGCCCCTTTTCTACAAAGCGATTGTGGACGGTCTTCTCCTGGGCCGGGCACAGGACTGCGAGTATGGCTTCGAGCCTGTCAACTTGAACACCGGCAACTTCTACATGGAGCAGACAGATGCCGCGAACGCTGACCTGGGTGGGGATTTCACCATTTCCAGGGCCTACAATTCCCTGGGGGCAGGCTATAAGGGCAGCCTGGGTTACGGCTGGAGTACGCTCTTGGATGAACGTCTGGGGGAACTTGCGGACGGCAGCCTGCTGTGGCTCAGGGGTACCGGGAACATCGTCACTTTCCAGAAAAATGAAACAGGCTACAGTGCCCCTGCAGGCCAGGACTATGCCCTGGAGGAGACGGAGGGCGGTTACGCCATAAAAGATCTGGATACCCTGGAAATTTACCTTTTCAGCGCCTACGGGCTGCTTACGGCCAGGGAGGACTTATACGGCAACCGCACCACCTATGCCTATGACATGGATCTGCGCCTGCGGGCGGTGAACACGCCGTCCGGGAAATCCTATGGAATTGCCCTGGACGGGGAGAACCGGATCACGGCCATTACCCTGCCAGACGGCGGCACTGTGTCCTATGCCTATGACGGGGAGGGTAATCTCTCCTCCGTGACCGATCCCGCCGGGGACAGCCTCCGCTTCGAATATGACAGTGCCCACCGCATGACTGCCTGGTATGACGAGAACGGCCACCAGGTGGTGAAAAACACCTACGATGGGGAAGGCCGCGTTATCAAGCAGGAGGATGCGGAGGGCGCAGTGGTCACTCTCTCCTATGAGACCACAGGGGAAGGCCATGCAGGCGTCACCCGTGCCACAGATGCCCTGGGGAATGTGACCCTCTACCACTATGACACCCAGGGTCGTACCACAGGCATTGAATACCCGGATGGCACCAGGGAAGGCCGCTCCTATGATGTCCAGGGACATTTGTCCGCCGTGACCGACAGACAGGGCGTTACCACCACATACACTTATGATACACAGGGGCACCTGCTCACAGAGACGCGCCAGGACGGCACCCTGCGCCGGTATTCCTATACCGCAGCCGGGCTGCCGGAGACTGTCACGGATTTTGACGGCGCTATGACCCGCTATGTCTATGACGGGAAGAACCGTGTGACCAGCATTACGGATCCGGAGGGCGGCATCACTTCCTATGCCTACGATGTCATGAACCGTGTCACCGGCAGCACGGACCCGGAGGGCCACACCACTTCCTACACCTATGAAGGCAGCGGCGCCTGCCCTGTGTCCATGACGGACGGGGAAGGGAACACCTGGCGCTATACCTATGATGCCATGAACCGTTCCACCAGCGCCACGGATCCGGAGGGCCACACCGCCCGCAGCGCCTACAATGCCAAGGGCTGGAACATAAAAGAGACCGATGCAGAAGGGAACAGCACCATTTATACCTTCGACAAGGCCGGTGCCGTCACCGCCATCACCGACAGGGAGGGCAGCACCAGTTCCTTTGCCTATGACCGGATGAACCGCATGCTCTCCGGGAAGGATCCCCTGGGCAACACCCTGGCCTACACCTATGATGCCAATGGGAATAAGATAACGGAGACCGATGCAGAAGGGAACACCACTTCCTATACCTATGATGCCATGGGCCGGGTGGCCTCCGTCACGGATCCGGAGGGAGGCATTACTTCCTATACCTACGATGCCGCTGGCAGGATCCTCACCGTGACCGACCGGACCGGCGCCGTGACCTCCTGCACCTATGATCTCGTCACAGGGGCAGTGTTGTCCGTGACGGATGCCAGGGGCAGCGTTACCACCTACGAAAACGATGCACTGGGACGTGTGACCCGGATCCTCTATCCGGACGGCTCCAAGGTGTCCTATGCCTATGACAGGCTGGGGCGCGTGGTATCCACCACAGACCAGCTCGGCACTACCACAACCCTTTCCTATGACAGGAACGGCAATCTGACCGCCATCCGGGAGGGCGGGGACAAGGTTTACATTTATGAATATGACGCCAGGAACCTGCTGGTAAGGACCACCGATCCTCTGGGCGGCGTCTGTGCTTATATCTATGATGGTGCCGGGAACCTGGTCTCTGCCACCAATGAGCTGGGCAGCACCACGGCCTACGCCTATGATGCCCTGGATCGCCTGGTGTCCGTGACGGATGCCCTGGGAGGTGTCCTGTCCTACACCTATGACAAAGAGGACAGGCCTCTGTCCGTGGCCACTCCGGAGGGCAGGCAGACCACTTTCGCCTATGATGCCATCGGCCAGATGACTGCACAGACCGATCCTGCAGGGAACAGAACCACCTACACCTATGACGGCATCAGCCGTCTGCTCTCCGCCGCGGATCAGGAAGGTACAACTGCGGCATACAAATATGATAAAAACAGCCTGCTGGTGGAAGAAACCGATGCCCTGAGCAACGGACATTCCTACACCTATGATAAGGAAGGCCGGGTACTCACCGACACCTACCCCAACGGGGAAAAGGAGACCTGGACGTACCTGCCTACCGGCCAGGCTGCCACCCACACCGACCGCTACGGCGTGCGCACCACCTGCTACTACGATGCCATGGGCCGTGTCACCCTGGCCGTGGACACCGCAGGCAACCGCATGTCCTATGAATATGACGCCGCCGGGAACCTGGTGCGCCAGACCGATGTGCTGGGCCGCAGTGCCCTCTACGGGTATGATGCGTATGGCCGCGCCACTTCCGTGACGGATGTGGACGGGGCAGTGACCACCTATGCCTATGACGCCTGTGACCGCCTGGTGCAGGTGACGGATCCCGCAGGCAATGTGACCACTTATGAATACGATGGGGCAGGCAACCTGACCGGCCTCACTAAGCCCGGGGAAGCCGCCTACGCCTACACCTACGATGCCTTAAGCCGTCTGTGCGGGAAGGTGGATCCCGAGGGGGCTGCCACGTCC
>CAJTOJ010000005.1:55720-133149 GCA_910577665.1 uncultured Acetatifactor sp. | reverse complement strand
CAGAAGCGGCTGTGGCAGCGGAAAGGAATAAATTTTAGCTTTCCACAGTGGGGGCAGCCATACATGGCCCCGCCAAAAGAAGGGTCACCACAGTTGATCATTTTATCCACGTTCTCTATCACAGACTGACGTGGGTGTAATGTATAAATCATTTCTTCATAATGGTCTCTAAAAATATCCTGTAGTATGCTCATGAGAACATTATGCAGGAAAACGATAAAAAAAGGAACCCCTAATTCCCCCATGAATGGGGGCTAGGGGGTTGAGGTGTCGAAGACACTTTTTTATCTCCTGTTAAAATAACTAAATTTTTTCGATTTGCTGTTGACCGTACTGTTACTGTACGGTCTATGATACTGTATACAGGAAGAAAATACAAGGTGATTGGAGGAAAAATTTATGGAACCCCCAAATGCATACGAAAAACCTGTGACACTGGGAAACATTGTGAAATTTGCCGTGCCAACGATTGCTATGACGGTGTTTATGTCCTTTTATACAATGGTTGACGGTTTGTTTGTATCGAATCTGATCGGTACAGACGCGCTTTCGGCAATCAATCTCACAGCGCCGATTATCCAGCTTGTCACGGCGGTTTCCACCATGCTTGCCATCGGAGGCAGCGCGGTCATCATGAAAAAGATGGGTGAGCAGAAAACAGATGAGGCAAAGGAAGATTTTACGTTTCTGATTTTAGTTAATGTCATTGTGGGGATTGTCATGTGTGCGGTAAGGTATCTGGCAATGGATCATATTTTTGCCGGTATGAACCTTTCCGCTGATGTAGAAGGGTATTGTGTGGAATATTTGAGCCGTTATCTGGTGTTCACGGTGCCGATCCTTTTGATGAATAATTTTACGCTTTATATGATCGCCAGCGAAAAAGCGAGTCTTTCCCTGATCTGTTCGGTGACGGGCGGTGTTTTGAATATGGTGCTTGATTATGTGTTTATAGCCGGATTTGATATGGGGATTAGTGGTGCGGCGATAGCGACAGGGCTTGGATATTCCGTGACAGCGGTTGTTGGTCTGTTTGTTTTCAGCCGGAAAAGGAGCCTGCTGCATTTTAAGAAACCAATATTCCGGTTCAAGGTTCTTGCGAGTGCTGCTACAAACGGATGCTCTGAGATGGCGACTGCGCTTGTTACCGGTATTATTACAATGATGTTCAACTGGACCATGCTTCATTATGTTGGGGAAGATGGGGTTGCCGCTGTTACCATCATCATGTATGTGCTGATGTTTGCAAGTTCTTTGTATACAGGATATTCTTATGGGGTTGCTCCCATGCTGAGTTTTTATTATGGGGAGCGCAGTTTGAATGAAGGGAATATTCAGACGCATGAAAAATTAAAAAATCTGGTTGCGTTGAGCATGAAGGTGATCGCAGTGATCTCCGTGGTCACGGTTGCGGCTTCCTTTATGCTGACAAGGCCGCTGGTATCCGTCTTTGCCCGGCCGGATAATCCGGTGTATGATCTGGCGGTAACGGGAAACAAGATATGCACGGTGGCATTGTTCTTTATTGGGTTCAATATTTTTGCCAGCGGGATGTTTACCGCATTATCTAACGGGATGGTTTCGGCTGTCCTTGCATTTTCCAGATCGTTTGTATTTATGCTGATCACCATGATCGTGCTTCCTTTGCTTCTTGGCGTGAATGGGATCTGGCTGGCGACACCGGTAGCGGAACTGATGGCTCTTGTTTTGTCGGTTTCCATGTTTGTGAAATATAAAAAGAGGTATGGATACTAAGGAGGGGGTTCTGTATAGAAGACCATGGTTTCGTGGAGCTGGAACAAAGGAAGACGTTTCTGATAAAGTTTCTTATTGGGGCGTGATTGCCTTATGTACTTATATGGCGGTGGACGGGTATATCGTCAAACGTAGCACCCCTTTTGGAAATTACGGCTGATCTTTCGGAGTGAGCCTGTCATATTGGACGGTAATCTTTCCAGTGTTTAGGTTTTTCTTTTCTTTATATAGCATGGTGTAGTGTGGCTGTCCCGCTGCGTAATATCCAATAATAATCAGATATTGTATCCCCAACACTTTTTCAAATGCTTATACACACTTTAGTAATTTATCCATAAAGCCGCCCTGCAACGCAAGGCGGCTTTGAGCATTTTCTTTCGGCTTTGCAGCCTACTTCGGTTTGAGGTTACTGCACACCCCCTACTGAAAGCTCTGCATAACAAGGCAATCCGGTACGCTATTATGCTTCAACGCTTTGGCAGACACAGGCCGTTGCCTACCTTGTACTATTATTATATGCATTTTTAGAAAAGGGGAAAGTAGGAAATATTCCATGGACAGTATATGGTATAGAGCCAGGAATGGACTGTGAAGCGAAAAGGAGTTTCGGTTAAAGGAGTTTGGAATTGTTTTTTTGCACAAAACGGGATATAATGACAACAATCCCGGATGCACAGGAAAGTGTGGCATCCGGCTTATTGACAGGGGCCATAGGAGACATGGGAAACGGAACGGGAATAGGAAAAGGAGCACCAATGAAGCTGTTATTTGGAACAGGGAATCCTGCTAAACTGGATGTGATGCGAAGAGGCCTGGATGGGATGCATCTGGAGATACTGGGGCTAAAGGATATGGACCGGGCAGCGCCTCCTGTGGCGGAGGACGGCAGGACGCCCCTGGAGAATGCCAGGCAGAAGGCGTTGGCCTATTACCGGTTCTACGGGATACCGGTCTTCTCCTGCGACTCCGGGTTGTATTTTGACGAAGTGCCAGGGGAGATCCAGCCAGGTGTCCATGTGCGGACGGTGCAGGGGAAGTATCTGTCGGATGAGGAGATGGTAGCCTATTATGGGGGGCTTGCCAGTACATACGGGGATCTGACAGCCAGATACCGGAATGCCATCTGTCTGGTGCTGGATGAGAACCATATAATGGAGTCCATGGACGAGAGCCTGGCCAGTCTGCCGTTCCTGCTTACTGCAAAGTCCCATACCCGGATCCGGAAGGAAGGGTTTCCCCTGGACAGCATGTCTGTACAGATCCGGACCGGGAAGTACTATTATGATCTGGATGAGGATGCCCTGGATGAGATCGCCCTGGGGGATGGGTTCCTGGAATTCTTCCGGCGGCTGGAGCTGTTGGACGTGGTAGATGAGCAAGGGGAACCCACTGGAGAGACCATAGAGAGAACCCTGGCCCACAGCCAGGGGATCTGGCACCGGACGGCTCATGTGTGGCTGCTGCGCAGGAAGGCTGTTTCTTGTCCCTGCAGCCCTGGAGAATCTGGCAGCGCAGGGGTGGAGATTCTGCTACAGAAGCGCAGCCATACCAAGGATTCCTTTCCGGGCTGCTATGACATTTCCAGTGCAGGCCATATCCCCGCAGGAGTGGACTATGTGCCATCTGCCCTGCGGGAACTGAAAGAGGAACTGGGAGTGGAAGCCATGGCCAGGGATCTGTACGACTGTGGGAAGCGGTACATACAGTATGAAGAGGAATTCTATGGCTGTTCTTTTGTGGACAGACAGGTCAGCAAGGTTTTCTATATGTGGCTGGACAGGGAACCGGAGGATTTCACCCTCCAGGCGGAGGAGGTGGAGGAGGTCAGATGGTTTGACTTCCAGGAATGTCTGCAGCTGGTGGAACAAAATAAGATTCCACACTGTATTATGATGGAGGAACTGCGGATGATACAGGCAGCATTGAGTTGCCAGAGTTAAAATAAGTCGGAATGAATTGAAAAAATAGATATATCATGTTATGATACAAATATGGAGGGGAGCGCAAACTGCCTGGTCCTGCAAAGGGGCCGAGGAAGCCATGGAAGAAAGGGTTTGGGCGTGGGGAGCCTTAAGCCGGTATGAGGATATGTATTATGAAAATAGAAAGAGTAGACGAAAAGACGGTAAAGTGTTATCTGTCAAATGAAGAACTGGAAGAGTATGACATTGATTACAAGGATTTCCTGCTGCGCAGTGAGAAGGCCAAGGAAGTGGTGCAGGAGATCATCGAGCAGGCAGCGGAGGAGGTAGGCTACAGGCCGCCCAAATTCGCTTTCGACTTACAGATCATGATGCTGCCCGATCAAGGACTGCTGCTTACTTTTTCGGAGCGGGAGCCAGAGGGAGACCAGCTGGCAGCCTGCCTGAAGGAGATGAAGCGCTTCCTGCAACTGGCAAGGGAGCAGGCAGGTCTGTCAGGGGGAGACCCTGGAAAGGGAGAGACACCGGAGAAAGGACAGAATGCGGAGGAGGCCGCCAGGGAGGAGAAGAAACCGGAGCTGGCAGTTTTCGCATTCGGGAGCCTGGGGGATGTGATGACATATGCCGCGGCACTGCCTGCCAATCTGCGGGTGGACAGCCGGCTGTTTGAGATGAAGGGAATCTACTATCTGGAGCTGCGCAAAGGCCATGCGGCTTATGAGCGCTACAGCAGGGCCTGTATCCAGGCCATGGAATTTGGAAGCCTGTATGCCGCGCAGGAGCAACAGGTTCTGGCCCTGGAGGAACATGGAACCTGTCTGATCAAAGAGAAAGCCGTCAGGAAGCTGCGCGGTTAATCTGGTGCCAGGCCAGAGGGAAGCATAAGCCGGCCACAGATTCTGGCAGCATATAGCAGCATTTCCCGGTAGAAAGAATCGGATTAAAGGAACAAATAGATAATCCCCATAGAAAAAGCCCGGATGGCAGCCGTATGAAGGCGGATGCTGTCCGGGCTTTGGTATTCTCTTTCTGTCTCTTGCTTTTACAGTTTTCTGTTGCGCAGGACCAGATGCTGGGGCAGGCCGTTTACCATGAAGGGCTGGTAATCTCCCTGGATCAGCGGCTCGATGTAGTTGACGAACTCATCTGTCACATAATTGCCTTCCCTGTTCACCCAGGAGCGGGGAACCAGTTTCTCATTGTTGGCAATCCGGTGCACATCATAGATACCGGCAGCACTCATATAAGGGTCATCAGCCACACGGTCGATAACCACCATCTTGCCGGAATCCCCTTCATCAGCAGCCTTGACAGCGGCACCACCTACCATGAAGGCTTCGTCCACATCCACACGGGAAGCCATATGGGAAGCGCTCCTCTGCAGGGTGGAGAACTCGATGCTGCGGGTCTTGCAGCCAAGCTCGGCGCCCAGGAAGCCTGCCAGGTAAGCGGCTGTGCCCTGGAGCTGCTTGTGGCCGAAAGCGTCCACATACTCGCCGCCGCCGGACAATTCGCAGACATATCTGCCGTCCGACAGTTTGATACCCTCAGAGACAGCGATTACAAGGGAAGGCTTCTTCTTCAGCAGTTCACGGGTCTTTTTAAGGAATTTATCAATGTCAAAAGGAATCTCAGGCAGGTAGATCAAGTCGGGTCCATCGCATTCCTCTGTCTTGGCCAGGGCAGTTGCACCGGTAAGCCAGCCTGCATTACGGCCCATGATCTCAATGACAGTGATCATCTCTTTCTTATAGCTCAGTCCCAGGGCGTCACGGATTACTTCCTTGGTGGAAGTGGCAATATACTTGGCAGCGCTGCCGAAACCAGGAGTGTGGTCTGTCAGGGCCAGATCATTGTCAATGGTCTTGGGCACGCCCAGGAACTTGTGGTCATGTCCTTTGAACACAGCATAGTCAGACAGCTTTTTGATGGTGTCCATGGAATCGTTTCCGCCAATGTAGATGAAAGCTTCGATATCCAGCTTGTCCAGGATGCGGAAGATCTTCTCGTAGACTTCCGGGTTCTCGTGGATCTCCGGCAGTTTATAACGGCAGGAGCCAAGGAATGCGGAAGGGGTGCGTTTCAGCAGTTCGATATCCATGCCGGAATGAATCTGGGTGGACAGATCCACATACTGCTCGTCCAGGAAGCCCTGGATGCCGTGCAGCATGCCGTATACCTTGCGGAAACCACGCTCCTTGGCTGTCTTGTAGACACCTGCAAGACTGGAATTGATGACGGATGTGGGACCACCGGACTGGCCCACAATAATGTTGCGTTTCTTCGCCATTTTGTAAATCCTCCTATTAAAAATATAATAAATATTGCGCATAAATCCAATAAGCTTTACCGATTATACCAAATTGGAGGGGAAAATACAACAAGAGAATGGAAATCGCCCCAGAGAAGTTTAGGAAATGTGTTACGATTCACACCATGTTGCTTTTCATGGCTTTGCCGTTGGTACGGTTCACTCCGTTCACAGCAACGGGACATCCTTGGGAATTCTTCTTGCATATGGAAGGAATATGGGATAAACTGGGGGCAAAGGATTTTTGGGGTTTTGCGGATATGGAAGGGACGGGTGGGGATGGACAGGATAGAAGGACAAACAGGGATGGCAGGGACAGGAAATGGGGAAACTGGAGAACAGGCAGAGGGACAGGATGTGGATGCGCTGGTGGCGTTGCTGGACCGCTATACCCGGGCTGGGGAGAACAGGATCAAGCTGGAAGTAGTGGAGGGACAGGGGGAGATGTTGTCCCACCGGTATCATCATGGGAGATGTGACATCGGAAGTCCCTGGGCGAAGGGAACGGCTTTTGATGTTCTGGAAGAGGGAGGGTGACTGCCTGTCCGGGCACGTGGAAAATGATAGAATATAGAGGAAACGGGAGCAAAAGTGGGAAATGCTCCCGTTACTTTTTGGGAAAATAGGAGTCTATAAGTGTAAAAGGTGAAGTTTTTGTGCTTTGCTTGCACCGGTTCACAGATTGTTTGTGCCGGTTGTATCGGCATGACGGGAAATTTGGATGTAAACTTTAACCATTCAAATATTGAATGAGTGTCTGCCAGAGACGGGCATGGGGGATAGCTATGAAATTTGCAGCAGCTTATGAGGAGTGCAGGGATGCCGTATATGGATACCTGGTGTATATGACCAGGGATACCTGTCTGGCAGAGGATCTTAGCCAGGAGGTATTCCTCCGGATGTTCCTGCACCTGGACCGGTTCCGGGGGGAGGCAAATGTCCGTACCTGGGCGCTTCGGATTGCCAGGAATGTGTTCCTCAGTTATGCGAAGAAGAAACGTCCCCTGCTGCTGGAGGAACAGGGCTGGGAACCGGAGCCGGATCCGGGCAGCAACCAGCCCGAGGAGGAAGCCTTGAGGCGGGAACAGGCCGACCAGGTGCGGCAGTGCCTTATGTGCCTGGGAGAGCAGGAGAGGACAGTACTCCTGCTTCGGGACTTTGAAGAATTATCCTATGAGGAGGTCGGCAGGATCATGAACTTGTCTGTGGAGGTGGTGAAGAGCCGGATCTACCGGGCCAGGAAAAAGTTCAAAGGCATATATACGATGTATGTGTCAGAAAATGGGAAACCAAAGGTTGGAAAGGGGTAATGCCAGGAATACTGTCAAAAAAGCCGGGAAGGAGTCCGGGAAAGGAGCAGCTTACCTATATGAAGGAAAGACAGGAAAGGGAGGGAATTTCCATGGGGAATACAACGGCAGAAGAAGGGAAAGAGGGATATGTCCCACAGGGACTTGAGAGTCATAACGCAGAACAGACGCCAGACTGCCAGGAGGAAATCCTGATCCCTAAGATACCTTACCAGGGGGAGGACAGGAAGCTGAAGGAGCGAGTCTCCAAATTCAAGGAAGGATCCTTGAGGATCGCTATCTTTACGGTACTGGGGCTATTCATGGGATATTACAGTCACACCTATGTGACAGATCATTTTCTCCCTACAAAAGCCATCCTGGCCGTTCCCTACAAGCTTATGGAGGCAGTCTATGTGTCCGTTCTGGGGACGGATGCACCCGCCCGGTATGCAGGAAGAACCCTGCATATCTGGCTCACGGAATTCTTCCCCCACAGCATATTGGCTACTTTTGTGGCAGAGGTGGTGACTACCATACTGATGGGTGGGGCCATCTATGGCTCCCTGGCCTATTTTACAGGAGATAAGAGGGTGTTCACCTTAGGGCGCTATCTGAAGTTTGCAGGCTGCTGGTGCGCACTGATCCTGCTGTGCATCGGGGCTGCCTATGGGATCAATGCAAAAGCAGTGGCAGATAATGAACACTTAAGGGGGGAGCCGGTATTCTGGCTGCGGCAAAAGGACGGAAGCAGCCTGGGTGGGAACAGGGCGGTACAGGACGCATTGAAAGAGTCCTTGCACAGGGAACTGGAACCAGTGACCCTGCAGCGGACCGGGGAGGAGGAGATCCCTCTGGAAATCTCTTTTGGTGAGATGCGTTATGGCTTGTACTGGGTCAATTGCAAAGACTGCTACCTGGCCACGGAAGGTGGCAGGACATACCGGGTTTCCCGGGAATTTGCCCGGATCGTATGGGATTTCTATGAGAAAGGGGAATTGCCTGCGGAGGCCGATGGCCAGGAGGAAGGGGAGATGTGGGTACCCGTTTCAGAGACGGATCTGCCAGGAGAATCCGGGAAGACATACCGGCGCATGTGGCAGGGCAGGGAAGACCTGGATGGGTATCCTGTGTGCGGAAGGGGAAGGTATGTGGCAGGACTTATGCGTGTGTCGGCAGGTGTCCCGGACGGGGATGCTGCGCCTGGGAATGGAAGGCGCATCTGTGGGAATATCCTGCAGAATCGGGACAGGCAGGCCAAAATGGGAGGAGTGGTATGAAGAAGACAGGTGGGAAGGCAACGGAAGGAAAGAAAATAAGAATGCAAGGCAGGAAGGACTGGGTGATCTTCTGGGTCTTTGCAGCATTGGTGTGCTATTGCCTGGCCCACCCCATAGAATACCAGGTGAATGCCTGGCTTAGGGAGAGGGGCAATCCCTGGCTGAAGGAAATCAATGAGCCGCAGCCCTATGGCCGCATGATTGCGGCAGTTCTGCTCTTTATCCTGGTGGCAGAGGTAGTACTGTTCCTGTGCAGGAAATCCCTTAAAGCCAAGCTGGCCCTCCTGGCGGCAGGTGTACTGATGCCCCTTTCCCTGGTGGGAATCTACCAGGCCAACTGTCAGCTGGTCACTTCCGTTCTCTGGAGGGAGGCACCCCGCATGGCTGTCATCACCTACAGGGAAGGGGAGGAACGGATATCGGTTCCCCTATCTTCAGAGGAATGCCAGGAGATCCAGGAACTGGCCAGAAATATGATAGTTGTGTCAGATAAAGCGGAAAAGGAAAAATTCATGGAGTGGTTTACTACAGAAACCTCAGATGCTTACCTGGGGGCTGACCAGGTAAGCCTGTATTTTCCGGAGAAATATGGCCATAGCTATTCCCTGGACATCCGGTGCAAGGACGGTTATGTGTATCTGTGGAGGGGCCATGGCAGGACACAGGCCGACCTGGTGACTTTGTTCCAGGACAATGGGGTAGCCAGGTGGATGGAGGAGATGAGGCAGCAGGCCCATCCCCAGGGTGTCACACGCCAGGACTGATAGGATCCTACTGTCCCAGACGCTGCCGGAAATCCTTATATGCAAATTGTCTCAAGCTTTGTAGCGTCCTGTCCTTGTGGAGCACAAAGATGCCCGGAAGTGCCATGCCATTGAAAGTATTGTTCTTACACATGGTATAGATTGCCATGTCGCCAAACAGGAGCAGGTCACCCTCCCGCAAAGGCGCAGAAAAACCATAATCCCCAATCACGTCCCCGGCCAGGCAGGTGGGGCCGCCCAGACGGACGGTACAAGGCAGATCTCCCGCTTCCTTTGCACCGTATAGTGGCGGACGGTAAGGCATTTCCAGAACATCCGGCATATGGCAGGCGGCGCTGGTATCCAGAATGGCAATCTGCATTCCGTCGTGCTGTAGCACATCCAGCACGCGGGTGGCCAGATAGCCAGCATTCAGTGCACAGGCTTCCCCAGGTTCCAGATAGACCTGCAGGTTCCATTTCTCCTGTGCCTGGCAGATACACCGTTCCAGGCGGGGGATATGGTATCCGGGCCTGGTGATGTGGTGCCCGCCACCGAAATTAAGCCATTTCATCCGGGGCAGCACATCGCCAAAGCCTTCTTCCACAGCCTTCAGTGTGATCTCCAGCGCATCGGAATCCTGCTCGCACAGGGTGTGGAAATGTAGTCCGTCCAACATTGCAACCATCTCCCGGGACATTCCGGTGTCCCACTGGGTGCGGGTAGTTCCCAGCCGGCTGCCAGGGGCGCAGGGATCGTAGATAGCATGATCCTTCTGGGTGGAGAACTCCGGATTGATACGCAGTCCGATGCTCTTCCCCGCTTTTCTGGCAGGTGGCCCGTACCGCTCCAGCTGGCGGGGGGAGTTGAAGACGATGTGGCCGGCATAGCGCAGCAGCTCGTCAAACTCCTCCTCCCGATAGGCCGCACAGAAAACGTGGACCTCCTTCCCCGGCATTTCCTCTGCGCCCAGCCGGGCTTCATACAGCCCACTGGCTTCTGTTCCGTCCAGATACGGCCATAAGACCGGATAGAGATCATAGTTGGAAAATGCTTTCTGGGCCAGAAGGATCCTGCAACCTGTCCGCTTTGCCACACCAGCCAGTATTTCACCATTTTGTTGCAGCATGGACTCATCCAGGATATAGCACGGCGTAGGCAGTTTCCCAAACAGGTTCTCCGGGGACATACCGCCCAGTCCTTCAAAGGCTGGACGGTTTTCTTTTGTGCAGGAACTGCCCATCAGTCTACCAGCGCCGGTGTCCGGCACTCGCTCCTGGGAAGACCGTACTGGTCCAGCGCTGCCAGGAAGGGATCCGGGTCGAATTCCTCTACCGTGTAGACGCCGGGCTTGCTCCACTTGCCAGTCAGCAGCATCAAGGCACCGCACATGGCAGGTACACCAGTGGTGTAGCTGACGGCCTGACTGCCCACCTCATGGTAACACTCCTGGTGGTCACAGACATTGTAGATGGAATAGGTCTTGTCCTGTCCCGCCTTCTTTCCGGTGAAGATGCAGCCGATGTTGGTCTTGCCACTGGTACGGGGACCCAGGCTGGCCGGGTCTGGCAGCAGGGCTTTTAGGAACTTGATGGGTACGATCTGCTGCCCCTCAAAATCCACAGGACTGGTAGATAGCATCCCTACGTTTTCCAGGCACCGCATATGATCCAGATAACTCTGTCCGAAAGTCATGAAGAAGCGGATCCGCCGCACCTTGGGTATATGCAGGGCAAGGCTCTCGATTTCCTCGTGATGGAGCAGATACATGTCCTTTTGTCCCACCTGGTCGAAGTCATATTCCCGCTTGATGCTCATAGGGGGGACTTCCACCCAGTGACCATCCTCCCAGTAGCTGCCGGGGGCAGATACCTCCCGCAGGTTCACCTCCGGGTTGAAGTTGGTGGCAAAGGCATAGCCATGGTCGCCGCCATTGCAGTCAAGAATGTCGATGGTGTCAATGGTATCAAACTCGTGTTTCAGGGCGTGGGCACAGTACGCCTGGGTTACCCCCGGGTCAAAACCGCAGCCCAGCAGGGCAGTAAGTCCCGCCGCCTGGAACTTCTCCCGGTAAGCCCACTGCCAGCTGTAGTCGAAATAGGCAGAGAATCCGGCTTCCTTACAGCGCTTTTCGTAGACAGCCCGCCACGCCGGGTCATTGGTGTCCTCCGGTTCATAGTTGGCGGTGTCCATGTAGTTCACCCCGCAGGCCAGGCAGGCATCCATGATGGTCAGGTCCTGATAGGGGAGGGCGATGTTCATCACCAGATCCGGCTTGCAGGTACGGATGAGGTCGATGACTTGCTGCACATCGTCTGCGTCCACCTGGGCAGTGGTAAGTTTTGTGGCAGTTTTTGGAGCCAGCTGCGCGGCCAGCTTGTCGCATTTGGATTTCGTCCGGCTGGCAATGCACAGTTCGGTGAATACTTCGCTGACCTGGCAGCATTTGTGGATGGCAACGGATGCAACGCCGCCGCAGCCGATAACAAGTACTTTACTCATAGTGGGGACCTCCTTTTGGCATAAATTCATTTTGCATCAGCGGTATGCAGGGCTAGAATCAATTCCCGCAGTACTTTGCAGGCAGTTGCGGTGGAAACGCCGCTGGGATCCAGCGAAGGGGCCAGCTCATTGATGTCTGCGCCAACCACATGGGCGGTGCAGACCGTCCGGATGGCATTTAGCAGCTGGAGGAACCCCACACCGCCCGCCTCTGGCGTACCTGTTCCGGGAAATGCAGAAGGATCCAGGCAGTCCAGGTCAATGGTGAGGTAAACGGGGACTTTCTGCTCCACCAGCACTGCAACGGTCTCTTCCAGGCCGTCAAACCCGAAGGGGTGCATATCCGTATGCTCACCGGCAAAACGGAATTCCTCCCGGTCACCGCTGCGGATACAGAACTGATGGATGTGCCGGTCGCCTACCAGTTCATGGCACCGGCGCAGAACGCAGGCGTGGGAGAGCTTTGCCCCCAGATAATCGTCCCGCAGATCGGCGTGGGCATCAAAGTGAATGATGTGAAGGCCCGGATGTCGATTTGCCACGGCACGCACCGCACCCAGCGTGACAAGATGTTCACCGCCCAGCAGCAGGGGGAATTTTCCATCCTGCAGGATGTGGACGGCACGGGCTTCGATATCTTCCAGTGCCGTCTGTGCGCTGCCAAAGCAAAGCTCCAGGTCGCCACTGTCAAATACGGCGCAGTCTGTCAGGTCAGCATCCTGATAAGGACTATAGGTTTCCAGCCCGAAACTCTCGTGGCGTATGGCAGAAGGACCGAACCGTGCGCCGGGCCGGAAGCTGGTGGTGGAGTCAAAAGGTGCGCCATACAGGACTATACGGGCATGTTCATAATCGCAGTCACAGCCTATAAAATTCTCAATATTTGGTTTCAGCATGGCTCATCCCTCCACTTCCCGCAGCATCTCCTCCAGAAATGCAGGCAGACAGAAAGCACCCATATGGAGTCTGGGGGTATAGTAGCGTGTGTGCAGATTCAACTTTCTCCATGCTTCCGTGTCCAGATCGTCAGTGGGATGATACTTTTTGCTGGCAAAACCGAACAGCCAGTACCCTGCAGCATAGGTGGGGATATGGGCCTGGTAGACCCGGCTGATGGGGAAGGTGGTGACAATACGCTTATGGCTGCGCTGCATGGCCTCTGCGTCCTCGGCGTAGAAAGGGCTCCCCTGCTGGTTGACCATGATGCCGTCTGCCCGCAGGGCGTTGTGGCAGCAGCCGTAGAACTCCCGGGTGAACAGTCCCTCCGAGGGTCCGAAGGGGTCAGTGGAGTCTACAATGATGAGGTCGTATGCCGCTTCCTGGCGCCGGATGAACTTCAGTGCATTCTCAAAATGGATATGAACCCGTCTGTCGTCCATCCGGCAGGCATTGCTGGGCAGATAGGTCCGGCAGGCCTCCACTACAAGTGGGTCCATCTCCACCAGGTCGATGTGTTCTACCCGGTCATACCGGGTCAGTTCCCGCACCACACCGCCGTCCCCGGCTCCAATGACCAGAATATCCCGGATGCCGGAATGTACTGCCATGGGTACATGAGTTATCATTTCGTCGTATATAAATTCATCCCGCTCCGTCAGCATCACGTTGCCGTCCAGGGTCAGCACCCGGCCGAATTCAGGCGTCTCGAAGATATCGATGCGCTGGTAGTCGCTCTGCTTGGAATACAGGTGCCGGTTGACCCGGATGCTGTGTTTCACATCCGGGGTATGTAATTCACTGAACCACATTTCCATAGTTGCTCTCCTTTCATGCCAGCACATTCAGCTGTTCGAGATTCGGATCTTCCGGACCGGTCATGCTGCACCCTTTTTCCTTGGCGTACCGGATGTGCTCCAGGATCTTTGCGGTGACCCGTTCCCCCGGGGCCAGCAGGGGGATACCGGGCGGGTAGCACATCACGAACTCACTGCATACCCGCCCCTGGGTCCTGGTTAGGGGCAGGCTGATCTTCTGGGCATAAAACGCCTCCTGGGGGCTGGCTACCACTTCCGGCTCTATGTATTCCTGGCTCAGAAGGCCAGACGGATCCCTCTGGTAGCGCCGCCGGATCTCTGCCAGGGCACTGACCAGCCGTTCCACTTCCTGGGGGCGGTCCCCCATGGAGAGGTAGGCCAGAATGTTGCCGATGTCACCGAATTCAATCTGGATATCATATTCATCCCGCAGAATATCATATACTTCAATGCCGGCCAGACCGATTTCCAGGGTATGGACGCTGAGTTTGGTGGTGTCAAAGTCGAATACAGAGTCTCCATTCATCAGTTCCCGGCCAAAGGCATAGTATCCACCCACTACATTGATTTCCTGCCGGGCATACTCTGCCAGGTCGGCTACCTGATGGAACATTGCCCGGCCCCTCAAGGCCAGGTTCCGGCGGCTGATGTCCAGGCTGGACATCAGCAGATAACTGCCGGAGGTGGTCTGGGTCAGATTGATAATCTGCCGCACATATCCGGCGTGGACATCCGGTCCTACTAAAAGCAGGCTGGACTGGGTCAGGCTGCCACCGCTCTTGTGCATGGATACGGAAGCCATGTCCGCTCCTGCCGCCATGGCTGATACCGGCAGACCCCCGCCAAAATAGAAATGGGTGCCGTGGGCTTCATCCGCAAGACATCTCATCCCTGCGGCGTGAGCCATTTTGACAATGGCCCGCAGGTCACTGCATATGCCGTAGTAGGTGGGATTGTTTACCAGCACCGCCACTGCGCCCGGATGTTCGGCAATAGCCTTTGCCACCTGTTCCCGGCGCATCCCCAGGGATATGCCCAGACGCACATCTACATCCGGATTGACGTACACCGGCACCGCGCCACACAGAACCAGGGCGTTGATCACGCTCCTATGGACGTTGCGGGGCAGAATGATCTCATCCCCCCGCTTGCAGGTTGCAAGGATCATGCTCTGCACAGAACTTGTAGTGCCGCCAACCATCAGAAATGCGTGGGCCGCTCCAAAGGCGTCCGCCGCCAGCTTTTCTGCCTCCAGGATGACCGATACCGGATGGCATAGGTTGTCAAGAGGCTTCATGCTGTTTACATCTGCCCCAATACACTGCTGTCCCAGAAATTCGGTCAGCTCCGGATTGCCCCGGCCCCGCTTATGGCCTGGTACATCAAAGGGGACAACCCGCATCTGCCGGAAGGACTCCAACGCCTCATAAATGGGTGCACGGTTCTGGCTGTTTAGATTTGGATGGGTTCGGGGGATTTTCAATTTCTTTCCTGCTCCTTTTTCTTCTGCTGGCATAACAAAACCGCAAGCTGTGCTGTCTGCACGACTTGCGGTTGCTATCAGAGGAACTTCATCAGGTTGATCTTCTGCAAAATGTCCATTACCCAAAAGGAATGGGAAAAATGCAAAAATCTGAACTGGAAGAAGCTGTTCGGATAAGACGGGGGATCAGAGTCTATATAGCAATATTACTTTTACTACTCTTATTGACCGTTTCACAAGTCTGCACACAGGGCACATTTCGGTTATGAAGTAACCAACTTATAAAATTTGAGCTTTTAACTCAATCAATAAGGCAACACAAGGCTGCCAATCGGCAGTGGACCCGGCTGTCCGTATGGCCTCGACTCCCGGAGGAGTGGTCCAAGTAATTGCTTTGAAAAGACTCTGGAAAGGACCTTTTCTTTTCAATTTCTGTTATGTTACCATGGGCTTGTTGTTTTGTCAAGGGACTTCCGGCAGTCTTTCACGGCCAGCAACAGCCAGGAAATTGTGCGATAGTTGCAATGGATATAGGGGAAATGGAAAAAAGACAGGCATGAAAGGCCTGTTTTTTGCGTGTATGGGAGGAAAAGGCCGATTTCTGTGCAAATATGGTTTCTTGAAAAGGGGAGGGAGGTCCGGTATGCTTTTCTTACAACAGCTGCCGTTGCATCGGTACATCGGAAAGCTGACAGCGGAGAGAAAGGACCTGGAAGAAGACATGAAGAAGACTTGATCCAGGGGAAGAAGACGTGGCAGAAGGAGACATGGCCCAAGGGAAGAAAGTATGGGGGATGGATAGGAACAGGGATGCCGTATATCAGACAGTCAGTCACCGGACAGACAGTCATCAGACAGGCACCGGAGACGGGAAAGAGACTGCTGGGAAATGGAACATAGGGAATAGGAACGCCGGGAGCAAGACCACGGGTCTTCGGAGGCGGATCCTCAGATCCTGGCAACTCTATGTACTGCTGCTGCCAGCGGTGGTGTACATTGCAGTGTTTGCGTACAAACCCATGTACGGCATCCTAATTGCCTTTAAAGATTTCAGCATCAAGAAGGGGGTCTGGGGCAGTCCCTGGGTGGGATTTGACAATTTTACCCGGCTGTTCAAGTCCTACTGGTTCCCGGTGATCCTGCGCAACACCTTGACTATCAGCCTGCTGAACCTGGTGCTGGGATTTCCCTTTCCGATCCTGCTGGCCCTGCTGCTAAATGAAGTGAAGAACAACCGGTTCCGCAGTGCAGTCCAGACCATTTCCTACGCACCTCATTTCATTTCCACGGTGGTCATGTGTGGCATGCTGATGCTGTTCTTGAGCCCCACCAACGGTATTGTGAACAAGCTGCTGAACCTGCTGGGGCAGGAGCAACATATGCACACAAAACGCCAAATGCAGGCGTTTTGGCGCAGGTTGTCTCGGGTTTGTCACGCAAAGAACGCGTGAAAACACCTCGCGGTGGCACCTGTGAACAGTAACCCTCCACAGACACTTGACATTTTCACCAATAATGCTTACAATGCAATCAGTCGTTTTCCTGCATTAAAGTCCTAAAGCGGGAGTAAAATCAAGAGACTAGATAAGCCCAGGCGGGCGAACAGGGAGGAACCAGCCAATGTCTGAGAAAACCATACCATACAAGATATATCTGGAAGAGCATGAGATGCCGAAGCAGTGGTACAATGTCCGCGCCGACATGAAGAACAAACCGGCGCCGCTATTGAACCCCGGTACCCTACAGCCCATGACGGCCCAGGAACTGCAGGGGGTGTTCTGTGAGGAACTGGTGAAGCAGGAACTGAATGACACGGACGCCTACATTGACATTCCCCAGGAGATCCGGGATTTCTACAAGATGTACCGTCCTTCGCCCCTGGTGCGTGCCTACTGCCTGGAGAAGAAGCTGGACACCCCTGCGAAGATCTACTATAAATTTGAAGGTAACAATACCAGCGGCAGCCACAAGCTGAATTCTGCCATTGCCCAGGCCTATTATGCCAAACAGCAGGGCCTTAAGGGGGTCACCACGGAGACCGGCGCAGGCCAGTGGGGCACGGCCCTGTCCATGGCCTGTTCCTATTTTGACTTAGACTGTCTGGTGTACATGGTAAAGGTATCCTATGAGCAGAAGCCTTTCCGCCGGGAGGTCATGCGCACCTACGGCGCCCAGGTGACACCATCTCCTTCGGACACCACGAATGTGGGCCGCAAGATCCTGGAGGAGTTCCCTGGAACCGGAGGCAGCCTGGGCTGCGCCATCTCTGAGGCCGTGGAAGCGGCCACCAGCAGGGAGGGATACCGGTATGTGCTGGGCAGTGTACTGTCCCAGGTGCTGCTCCACCAGTCCATCATCGGGGAAGAGACCAAGGCGGCCCTGCGGAAATATGACATCAAGCCGGACATGATCATTGGCTGTGCAGGAGGTGGTTCCAACCTGGGGGGCTTGATCTCCCCGTTTGTGGGGGAGAAGATCCGCGGGGAGGCGGATTACCAGATCCTTGCAGTGGAGCCTGCATCCTGCCCCAGCCTCACCAGGGGGAAATATGTGTACGATTTCTGCGACACGGGAAAGGTATGTCCCCTGGCCAAGATGTATACCCTGGGCAGCGGCTTCATGCCTGCCCCCAACCATGCAGGGGGCCTGCGCTACCACGGCATGAGTTCCGTGGTGTCCCAGCTCTACCATGACGGTCTTATCAGTGCGGTGAGCGTAGAGCAGACGGCAGTCTTCCAGGCGGCAGAACAGTTTGCCAGGGTGGAGGGCATCCTGCCTGCGCCGGAAAGCGCCCATGCCATCAAAGTGGCCATAGATGAAGCCAAGAAATGTAAGGAAACCGGGGAGGAGAAGACCATTGTGTTCGGCCTCACAGGCACAGGCTATTTTGACATGGTGGCCTATGGCAGGTTCCATGACGGACAGATGACGGATTATATCCCAACAGACGCGGATCTGGGGAAAGGCTTTGCCGGGATCCCGAAGTTTCCGGGGAATGAGTGATTACCAGGAGGTGTCCCATGCAATTGATTCAATATGCAAAATGCAGTACTTGCAAAAAAGCGGCAGCCTGGCTGCAGGCAAACCGTTTATCCTATGAAGACCGGCCTATTAAGGAGCAGAATCCCACCTGTGAGGAACTGACAGAATGGTATCACAGAAGCGGCCTGCCCTTGAAGCGGTTCTTCAACACCAGCGGCAACCTCTATAAGGAGCTGGGGCTGAAGGATAAGCTGCCTGCCATGTCCGAGGAGGAGCAGCTTGCGCTGTTGGCCACGGACGGGATGCTGGTAAAACGGCCCCTGGCGGTGGGGGAAGACTTTGTGCTGGTGGGATTCAAGGAAGCAGAGTGGGCAGAGAAGCTTCTGTGAGGACAAGGAACGTCAAAACAGATTCTCTTCGCATATTATGTGTATCAGTGTGACGGTCCAGTGACCGGTTGAACCGTTATGTAAGGATTCCGTTTGACGGGCGTGGCGTAAGTCGCGCCTGTTGCGCTATAGAGACAAGTTTCATACGATAAAAGAGAACGGAGGAAGCAGGTGAGAATTGGGTTGAAGGTATCCCGGGAACAAAAGCAATTTTACCGCAATTTATGCGCAATGGTGCTGCCCATTGCGTTCCAGAATCTCATGACCGCCCTGGTAAGCGCTTCCGATGCCCTCATGCTGGGCTTTCTGGAGCAGGAGGCCTTGTCTGCAGTGTCCCTGGCAGGGCAGGTGACTTTTGTGTACAACCTCTGTGTGACGGTCCTGGTCCAGGGCACTACCATGCTGGCGGCCCAGTACTGGGGGAAGGGGGAGCGGGATACCGTGGAACGGATCCTTGCCCTGGCCATGAGGTATATGATGGTGGTGACAGTGGTTTTCCTGGGAGGGATCCTCTTCTTCCCGGAACAGATCATGTCCCTGCTGACAAACGAGACGGCACTAGTCAGCCGCGGGGCCAGGTACCTGCGGATAGCGGGCATCTCTTATGTACCTTTAGGACTGTCCCAGATCTACCTCTGCATTATGAAAAACAGCGGGAAGACAGCGAAGAGCACCATCATCGGCTCTTCTTCCATGATCCTGAATGTATGCTTTAACACCGTGTTCATCTTCGGCTTCCTGGGATGTCCGGCCATGGGAATCCAGGGGGCAGCCCTGGCCACTGTGCTGGCTTCTGCGGTCCAGTTCGGGTGGACCATGGCAGAAGCCAGGAGGGAGGGCAGCATCAGGATCCGGTGTGCTTATATGGTATCTGTGGACCGGAAGATCCGGAAAGATTTCAACCGGTATACCCTGCCCATAGTGGGGAATTATTTCTTCTGGGGCGGGGGTGTGACCATGTTTTCCGTCATTATCGGACACCTGGGGAATGACGCGGTAGCGGCTAATTCCCTGGCCAATATTGTGCGGAATATCCTCTCCTGCGTGTCTAAGGGCGTGGCCACCGCGGGGGCTATCCTGGTGGGCAACGAACTGGGGAAGAACCAGATGGAACTGGCCAAAAAGTATGCCAGACATTCCACGGTACTGGCCGCAACGATCGGGGGAATCACCTGCCTGGGGATTGTGGCGCTGCGTCCGCTGATCCTGCACTTCTCCCATCTGACGGAAACGGCTACCGGGTATCTCTCCGGGATGCTGCTGATGTCCAGCTATTATGCCATTGCCGGCTCCATCAATAATATGGTGATCGGAGGCATATTCTGTGCAGGCGGCAAGTCAAAATTCGGCTGTATCTGTGACGGGATCATATTGTGGATGCTGGTGATTCCGGCAGCCTTCCTGGCGGCATTCCATTTCCGCCTGCCAGTGCTGGCAGTATATTTTATCCTGTGCCTGGACGAATGTGTCAAAATACCGGTGGTGTACTGGTATTACCGGAAATACACCTGGGTGCAGAACTTGACATGACAGTGGATTTTTATATTAAGATGGTTTGTGGCATTATAAAGTGGTCAATCAACCGGCGCGGCATAAGCCACGCCGGTTGTGCCGTATTAGGAAGGAAAGAAAGAAAATGCTTATTGTGTTACTTTTGCCGGATATCTTATAATGAAAGCCATAGAGAGAAAAAGAGGAGGAATATCATGGCATGGATGCGTTTTAACAGCAACACCCATATCCGGTCCGCGGGAATGCAGGTATCCTTTGATGTCCTGTACCCGGAGCATGGGGTGGGGGCAAAGGGGGGCAGGACATTGTACCTGCTGCATGATTATGGGGAAAACAGGGCAGAGTGGTTATTGCAGGGCAGCCTGCCGGAATTCGTGGAGAAGTACGCCCTGACAGTGGTGCTTCCGGAGGGACTAAACAGCTTCTACGTGAACCTTCCCAGCGCCCACTTTTTCTCGGATTATCTGTGTGATGACCTGCCAGCCTACCTGGAGGGTATCCTTCCCCTGTCCAGCCAGCGGGAAGACCGTTTTATCGCCGGGATCGGGATGGGGGGATATGGGGCTTTCCGGCAGGTACTGAACAGGCCGGAGGTCTTCGGCGGCGGGGCCTCTTTTTCCGGCATCCTGGACATACGGGGCTTCTACGGGGAACAGGCCAGTCTGCCCTGTGGGAAACAGGGTACCACGATCCCGGCCGGCCATTTGTTTGGCACCTGGCAGGAACTGGAGGAGAATGGCAATGATCTGTTCCTGGCAGCCAGACGCCTGGCTGGTGAAAAGGAAGGGGTTGCCTTCCCCAGGCTTTTACAGGTCTGCCCGGACACGGATCCCCGGCTGGAGGACAACAGGCGGTTCCATGAGGAGGCGTCTGGACTTGGGATACCAGTCGCATATGAAGAGACTGGCAAGTCATCCAGGAGGGACTATCTGTATGACTGCCTGGAGAAATGCATCCGGTTCTGGCAGGCGTAAAACGAAGAGGATAACACTGCTGACAGGGAAACAGGTGTAAAACAGATGCAGGTGCAGGGAAGGGAATGCAGGTAAAGCAGATGCAGGTGCAGGGAAGCGGACGCAAGGCGAAGCAGATAGGACGTGAAATAGTGGGGAATTAGGGATCTGGTGGATCATGCAGCAGGCAGCCATGAAGGGACATGCCAGGTGCAATTGATAGGGGAAAGGATATCCGTATGAGTTTTATAGAGTTGATGCTGGATTCGGAGACATTGCAGTTGACCATGGACGTCAGCCTGGTGATACCGGGCTGGGAGCACCACAGGACACACAAATATAAAGTGGTATGGCTTTACCACGGCGGATATGGGGATCACCTGGACTGGGTGAACCATACCAATGCTGTCCGCCTGGCAGAGGAGCGGGGAATCATACTGGTCATGCCGGGGGTACACAATTCCTGCTATGTGGATATGGCCAATGGCCCCGCCTATGGAACCTGGGTGGGAGTGGAACTTCCAAGGCTGCTGCGGAAGATGTTCACGGTATTTTCGGAAGACCGGGAAGACAATTATGTGTGCGGTTTCTCCAATGGGGGGTATGGGTGCCTGAAAATCGGGCTGACCTATCCGGAAACCTTTGGCCATATAGGCGCCTTTGCGGCAGGGGACCAGGAGGACAATCCTTTTCCGGATGATGGCGGGGACTGGTCCCGGAACCGGATCGCCATGTTCGGAACCGGGGAGATACAGGGGACAGAGTATTCCTTGAAACACTGTGCCAGAAAGCTGTTGCAGGAGGAAAGGACTCTGCCCCAGGTCTACCATGCCTGCGGCAGGTTTGACCCCTGGCATGACAAGAACCAGCTTGTGCGGCATTTTTTCCAGAAGATAGAAGGGAATCCCTTTGGCTACCATTACCGGGAATATGAGGATATGGGACATACCTATGCTTTTATAGACAGGGCGCTGCAGGATTTCCTGGAGTTCCACCAGATCGGATAAGAAAGGCGTAGAGACAAAAAGGGAGGACCAGATGCGGAAGGTAAGATATAAACGGGGTATCTTTATCCAACTGCTGCTATTGCCTTTGCTGGCCGTGCTGGTGGTGGGGAGCGGATCCTACATCATCTATCTGAATGAGATGGGGAAACGTCTGGATATCTCCCTGGAGGCATCCGTGGAACAGCTGCAGGGCCGTGTGGACAATGTGGTATACAATCTGAGCAGGATCTATCAGGAGGAAGTGGACACTGCATCTATAAGGGAACTGGCGGGACAGGATGTCTGGAACCAATATTACAGCGGAGTGAAAGATATCCAGAAGCAGCTGCAGGGTCCCCTTTATCTGAGCCAGTATATCAAGGGATACAGCCTGGTGAATCTAAAGTATGGCTGGGTGTTGTCCAACCGGGGCCTGTATGCCCTGGAAGAGGCTATCAATTACCAGGAGGTGGAAGCCCTTTTTGAAGAGGCAGGGAAGCTGTACTCCCAGAGTTCCTTCTGGGAGAATCAAGTGGGGAACAGGGTGGAAGCAGATGCCATCAATCGTCTGGAAGTCAATGTGCGGGGACTGAGCCGGGTAGTCAAGATTCCCCTGCTGGCAAGGGAATGCGATATGTTGCTGATCATCAATGTGGATATGCAGCAGCTGGGAGCGTTGGCCCGCCAGGGAACCGGGGAATACGGTATGACGATCCTGGATGACAGGAGAAGGCTGGTTTACACAGACAGCCAGGACACAGGGGACATTGTCCGGCAGCTTGTGCCTGGCGAAACCCTTGGACTGGGGGGGCATACCGGGGACTTGGTCACGGTGCGGGAGGGAGGCCTGCGGATGGCAGTCAGCCATTCGGGACTGAGCGGCTGGACGTATATTGCCAGTTATGACAGAAGCATGGTAAGCGATGGGGGAAACGGGATCCTGCTGCTGGCCTTTCTGGTGATCCTGGTATTATTTGTGGAGTTTATCCTGGCATACCATGGGACAGAGAGGATCTATGCCCCGGTAGGCCAGCTGGTGAAATATGCCCTGGGTATTGACCCAAAGAGGGCTGCACCAGGGGCAAATGAGAAACAGAATGAATTTACCTATATCAGTACCGCAATGGGCCAGCTGGCGGCCAGCAATGCAGATCTGGTGGAAGTGGTGGAGTCCCAGAAGATGCAACTACAGGAACTGTTGATCCGCCGGATCTTAAATGGGGAGATCCAGGGAGAAACGGTGGCAGACAGGATGGGGCAGATGGGGTTAAAGCCGGGACGGTACCTGTATGTGGTCTCCACTGCCATGCGGATGGATATGGATGGAGGCGGCATCGGTGATACCATGGTGCAGGATACCCGGAAGGATATCATTTTCCTAAGCATCGTGAACAATATGCCCACAGGGTTGGCACAGATCTCCTTGATGGGTCCCTTCTGGAACGGTACCGTCCTGTTCTCTCTGATATCCGCAGATGACAGGGGGGTGGTCCAGGAGAAGGTGCTGAAATACCAGCATGATCTGGAGGAATATGTGCAGTCCATGGGGAAGATATTTGTCTACAGTGGTGTCAGCAATGTGTTCTGCAGGCTGGACGGCTTGAAAAAGGCCTATGGGGAAAGCCTGGAGGCCTTGAAAAATAATGAAGCCATGAAAAGGAAATGCCAGGAAGAAATTGAGGATAAATATGACCTGGTCTTTTTTGAGGATTCTGTTGTCCAATACCAGAAGACACTGTATTATGACATGAACTGCGAGACACGGATCAAGGAAGCCGTGGCAGACTGTGATGAGAAACTGGCAGGAACTGTCACAGAGGAGTTCCTGGGGTCCCTGGCAGAAAACAAAGTGATCTTCCAGGAGAGGACGCTGGCCCTGTATAAATACCTGGCAGCAGTGCTCTCTGTGGCGGGGGCGGCCGGCTTGTCGGTGAATGAGATTTTCGAGGGGCAGAACAGGGATCTGTTCTCTGAATTGAACAGTATCTATGGATGGGACCGGATCGGCAATTTTTATAAGGAGATGGTGATCCGGCCTGTGATACAAAAGCTAAGGGAATTCCGGGAAGGGTCAGTGGACTCCCTCTTGAACCAGATCCTGAACCTGGTCCGGGAGAGGAAGGGGAATATTACCCTGGGGGAATGTGCAGACATCCTGGGGCATCACCCCAGCTATATCTGGAAGATCATGACCAGCCGGATGCATGTCACCTTCAGCGAATACCTGGCAGGTTACAAGATGGACCTGGCCAGGTCCCTGCTGCTGGAGACAGACATGACAATTGCGGAGATTGCGGAACAGCTGAATTATACCAGCGCCCAGAACTTTAACCGCTTTTTCACAAAATATGAGAAGGTCAGCCCGGGAAAGTTCCGGAAGATGAACAGGGGATAGTGTGGGTAGGCACCGGGAGATCTGGCAGGCAGTAGAAGACACAGGAGAACCAATCCTGTGTCTTTTGGTTTTGGGAAACGCATTCTTTTCTATGCAAGGCATTATGTGCATTCTGTATAAACCATGGTATCCAAATCTTGCAAAACAGGGCAGAATAAACATTGCAAAGGATCGGAACATTGATTTTGGTTATGAAGGATGCTAGATTTGACCCATGAAGAAGGAGGGTGTGACATGGAACAGACGAAAGTGAAAAGAAGAAAAAAAGAAAAAGAATACATACCCAGGGTGCCCTTTGGAAAGTATGTTAGGCGGCACTGGATCCTGTATCTGATGATCCTGCCGGGGTGTATCTACTTCCTTATATTCAAGTACATTCCCATGGGAGGACTGATGATTGCCTTCCAGGATTACAGCCCGTTTGCAGGATTCCTGCAAAGTCCTTTTGTGGGATGGAAGCATTTTAGGAACTTCTTCATTGGTTCGGATTTTTTCATGCTGTTGAGAAACACACTGGCCATATCGTTCCTGAACCTGCTGTTTTACTTCCCCATGCCGGTGATTATGGCTTTGCTGCTCAATGAGGTGATGCATTTAAAATATAAGAATCTGGTGCAGACTATGGTATATGTGCCCCATTTCATCTCTTTTGTGGTAGTGGCCAGCATTACCTATACCCTGCTGAATGAGGGTACGGGCATTATCAATCTGATCGTGCAGGCTTTCACGGGACATACAGTGCCGTTTTTATCGGGCAAACAGTATTTCCGGGGGATCATCCTCATCCAGAATATCTGGAAGGAGACAGGATGGGGCATGATCGTGTTCCTGGCAGCCCTGGCGGGCGTGGATATGGAACTGTATGAGGCAGCCAGGGTGGACGGGGCCGGCAGGTGGCAGCAGATGTGGCACATTACCCTGCCTGCCATCAAAGGGACGATTATCATCATGCTGATTCTTCGGGTGGGTTCCCTGCTGAATACAGGATATGAACAGATCTACCTGATGGCCAATTCCCTAAACCGCTCCGTGGCAGAGGTGTTCGATACGTATGTATACCGGATCGGCGTCACCAACGGGCAGTATTCCTTTTCCACTGCAGTGGGGATGTTCAAAGGAATCGTGGGCTGTATCATGGTAATGGGAACCAACTGGCTGGCAAAAAAATGTGGTGAATCGGGTATTTACTGATGGAAAGGAGAACAAGGTGGCTGGAAAGAAGAAATATAAGAGGAAGAAGATAAAGGGTTCCCTAAGCACCCGGATCACATCGGTCTGCATTTATCTCTTTGTGGGGCTGGTGGCGGTTCTGGCCGTGCTGCCGTTTCTGTATGTCTTCGGGGGATCCTTTGCCACGGAGCGGGAACTAGCGCAGCGTCCATTCCTGATCATTCCCAGGGAATTTTCCCTGAATGCCTACAAATTTATCCTGGAGGACGGGAGAATCCTGAACGGGCTGAAGAACACAGTGATTGTCACGGTGATTGGCACAGCCATCGCCATGGTCTTTTCCACTACCTTTGCCTATCCCCTGTCCAAGAAGGAATTCCAGGGAAGGAACCTGATCCTGAACATGGTCATCATTACCATGGTATTTTCGGGGGGAATGATCCCTACCTTCCTGCTGGTGAAAAATCTGAAGATGCTGGACAGCTTTGCGGCCTTGACAGTGCCCGGAGCCATCAGCGCCTTCAATATGGTCATCATCAAGAATTTCTTCGAGGGGGTGCCCAAGGAACTGGAGGAGGCCACGGTGATGGACGGAGGGTCTGATTTTACAGTATTTGCCCGGATTGTACTGCCCCTGTCCAAACCGGTCCTGGCATCCATGGGCCTGTTCTATGCGGTGGGATTCTGGAATGACTATTTCAGCTGTATGCTCTACATCAATGATACCAGCAAGCAGACAGCCCAGCTGATCCTGCGGTCCATCGTCCTGCTGGCCCAGGGATTTGACCTGCTGGGGAGCCGGATGGACTTCGGGGTGGCAGGCGCACCGCCGGAGCAGGCGGTGAAACTGGCTTCCACGGTAGTGACAGTTCTGCCCATCTTGATCGTATATCCCTTTGTGCAGAAGTTCTTTACAAAGGGTGTGATGATCGGGGCTGTAAAGGGATAACAACGGCTTTTCTGGAATGCCGCCGGAAACGGCACGGATGTGAAACGCAATGGTGATGTTATCCCTGGTATGGCCCTGGCCTGGAATGCCCCTTATCCATGAAAAAGAGCGGATGTCTGTATAGGTGTCCTGCCAGCGACTATGGTGGAGTGGCACAGGATGATGGGAAAACTGTACAGGCTGGTGCCGTACCAAGGGTTAATATAGGTGTCAAATAGAAAAATGGAGTAAGAAGGAGGAAGTTTAAGATGAGAAAAGGTATGAAAAAGGTTCTTGCACTATCCCTGGCTACCACAATGGCCATGACCGTCCTTTCGGGCTGTGGCGGGGATCCCGGAAGCCAGTCCCAGGATAATCCGGATGGCGGGGGCAAGGAAAGCGGAAACGATGTGGCAGGCGGCTCTACCCAGGGTGGGGAGACCCAGGGCACGGGGGACTGGCATGATGAATTGCCGGAGGATTTCGCTATCACCATCATGCTGAATGATTTTGAGGGTAGTCCCAACAGTGGCGAGTATGGGGAACAGATCTTAAATATGATCGAAGAGCACACGGGATATCAAGTGGAGATCCAGTGGGTGACCAGCGACAACTACGATGACAAGCTCAGCACGGTCCTGGCTGGAGGTGTGGACGGTATGCCCATGATCCTGTCAGTCAATGCCTCCAAGGGACTGGTGGTGAATTCCGCCCATTCGGGGGCTTTCTGGCCCATTGAGGGTCTGGTGGACAATGCGCAGGATTATCCGAACCTGTCCCAGTATGACCCGGCCATGGCCCAGGCCTTTGTGGTAGATGGACACCTCTACGGCATGTATATGAATTCGGACAAGGTGGGACGTTTCGGCCTGAGTTACCGCACGGACTGGGCAGAGAACCTGGGTCTGGCGGCACCGAAGACCGTGGATGATGTGTACAATATGCTGTATCAGTTCACCTACGGGGACCCGGATGGAAACGGCAAGGATGACACCTACGGCTTGAACCTCTGCAAATATACCGGTCCCCTGGACGTGATGCAGGTATGGTTCGGTGTGGGCAACAAGTGGGTGGAGAATGAGGCCGGGGAACTGGTTCCCGTACACATGACGCAGGAGTACATGGAAGCGCTGAACTGGTTCAAGAAGCTGTACGATGACGGACTGATCGCGAAGGACTGGGCCATCCGGGATACCGGATCCTGGAAGGATGACAATTACAATTCCGTGGCAGGAGCTTACTGCGACTGTATCGATGACGGAAGAAGAATCTGGGATTATTTTACCCAGAATGACATCAAGAGCGTGACACATCCGGAGGAAACTGCTACAATGAGTTTTGCGCCCAGTATCTCCCTGGATGGGACAAATGCACGGGCACTGGCCACTTCCCTGACAGGTTTCTTCGCCATAACCAGGGCTGCCAAGTCTGAAGCGGAAGTAAGGGCATGTCTGGAGTTCCTGGATAAGATGTCGGACGATGAAATGCTTATGCTGGTAATGTATGGCCTGGAAGGTATCCATTGGGAACTGGATGAGAACGGAGAAGTGGTACAGATCAATAAGGAGGACAAGGCCCTGCATAAGGGATATAGCGGGCTGAACCAGATGACACCGTATATGCCCAATGCCAATCCCACCAATTATGTATTCCACCGCACGGAAGCAGACAGGGCCATGACAGATGCGTTTGCAGAGACAGCCGGGATCGTGGTACCGAACCCTGCCCTTGGATATCTGGGGAATTCTGCTACTTATGCAGCCAACGGAGGGAACCTGGATCTGATCCTGGATGACGCCAGGACCCAGTACATCGTGGGGGACATTGACCAGGCGGGTCTGCAGGCGGCATGGGACCAGTGGCTGGCATCCGGTGGACAGCAGGTTATGGATGAGGTAAATGAGCAGCACAAGGCAAACAAGTAAGGAATATCCCGCAGGTGGACGGCCGGGAAAACCGGCAGGGCAAAAGAGGAAGGCTGCTGCCTGTAGGCGGCAGCCTTCCCGGCGTGGATGGGATGTAAGAGGCACCATACCAGCGGGGGTGTCCTTAGGGGTAACAGTCTGCCCGGCAGGAACGGGCAGAACCACAGTGGGATGGGGCACTATGCGGAATCGAAGGAGGGCGTATGGAACAGAGATTGCGGGAAGTACTGGAAGGCAGGGAGGAGAATTGCATTCTTCCCTTTTTCTGGCAGCACGGGGAAGGGGAAGAACTACTTCGGGAAGGCATGCAGCGGATCCGGCAGTCGGGCATCCGGGCGGTGTGTATAGAGTCCAGGCCCCATCCGGATTATGTGGGGGAGGGCTGGTGGCGGGATATGGATGTGATCCTGGAGGAGGCAGGGAACCTGGACATGCGTGTCTGGGTGCTGGATGACGCCCATTTTCCCAGCGGCTATGCCAACGGGCAGGTGGGGAAGGATTCCCCCTATGGAAAACGTCTTCTGGACTACTATCATGTGGATGTGTGCGGCCCCATGAAACATGCAGGGATTATCCTGGATCTGGATGAGGGGGAGCACCTGGCGGCTGTGACGGCAGGGCGCAGGGTAGACGGGCAGGAGGAGCGGCTTTGCCGGGTGTGGGATCTGGGAGGCAGTGTGAAGGACGGGATCCTGTACTGGGATGTGCCGGAGGGAGACTGGGTGGTGACCGTTCTGAAGGTCACTACAAAAGCCGCCAGGATGCGGCCGGGTTATATCAACACGCTGGACCGGGAGGCGGTGCGTTTCTTCCTGGATACGGTGTACGAACCACATTTTGCCCATTATGGGAAGCTGTTCGGGGGCCTGTTTGCGGGATTTTTCTCTGATGAGCCGGAGATTGGCAATGCGGTGGCCCATTACAGGGTGGGGCATTCCCAGGAACCCCTGCCCTGGTGTGGGCAGCTGGAGGGACTGTTACAGGAGAAGTGGGGAGAAGGCTACGGGGTCTGCCTGACGGCCCTGTTCTGTGACCTGGAGGGAATCTCCCCCAGATCCAGGGTAGAATATATGGATCTGGTGACAAGGCTGTACGGGGAGAACTTCTGTGGCCAGATCGGGGACTGGTGCAGGGGACACGGGGTAGAATACATAGGCCATGTGATCGAGGACAACGGCTGCCATGCCATGCTGGGCCTGGGAACGGGACACTATTTCCGGGCGCTGGCAGGCCAGGACATGGCAGGCATCGATGTGGTGCTCCAGCAGATCCGTCCAGGGTTCGATGACAGGAAGTTTCACGCCATAGGAGGAAAAGGGACTTACGATGGAAGGTTCTTCCACTACGGGCTGGCGGCCATGGGGGTCAGCCTGGCCTACCTGGATCCGGGGAAAAAGGGACGCACCATGTGCGAGATCTTCGGGGCCTACGGATGGGCAGAAGGGTTGAAGCTCATGAAATGGCTGGCAGACCATATGCTGGTGCGGGGGGTGAACTGCTTCGTGCCCCATGCCTTTACCATGCATGACTTCCCGGATCCGGACTGTCCGCCCCATTTTTATGCCAGGGGGATCAACCCCCAGTACCCTTATTTTGGCAGGCTCATGGACTATATGAACCGGGTCAGCCATCTGATCCAGGGAGGCAGCCCGGCCTGGGAGGTGGGGATCTTCTACAATGCCTGTGGGGAGTGGGCTGGAGACTGGGAACCCTTTGAGGAGACAGGAAGGCTCCTGGCCCAGGCCCAGATCCCCTATGCGGTGCTTCCGGAGGATGCCCTCCGGGGGTCCTGCAGGGGTGGCAGGCTTACGGCAGGACAGGTTTCCTGCCGGGTGCTGATCCTGCCCTACTGTGCCTATCTGCCGGAGGCCGTACTGGACTGGTGTTCGGCGGTAGCGGCAGCAGGGATGCAGATCCTCTTTCTGGATCAGTGGCCCATGGTGCTGGAAACAGGGGAGCGGTACCGTGGGGAAGGCCTGCTGCTCCAGAAGGCAGAACTGGTTTCCTATCTGCATGGGCTTGGCATAGAGGGAGCAGGCTGTGTGCCTGCAGCGCCGGGACTGCGGTTTTTCCCTTACCGCCAGCAGGAGGGGAACTTCTATCTGTTCTTCAATGAGTCTGTGACAGAGGAGACAGATGTCCGGGTATCCCTGCCAGGGGCAGGAAAAGGACTCTGGCGGTATGATGCCTTTGACAACAGATTGTTCCCCGTCCGGGAACCGGGGGCAGGGGAGCAGGACGGACGGGTGCGCCTGCACCTGGGGCCTGGGGAGGCCTGTATCTTCTATGCCGGTCAGGCAGGGGAAGGAGACAGGCCTGGATCCGGGGAGAGCTTAGGGGAAGGAGGTACCATGCAGGAGGGAGATGCCTTGCAGGAAGGAGATGTTCTGCAGGAGGAATGCGTCCTGGTGCCCAGACAGGGTTGGAAGGTAAGGCTGGACGATTGCAGGCGGGAAGTGTATCATGATATCCAGGAGTGGGAAATGCTGGAGGATGTGACGGCACCTGGAAGGTTCCCGTCCTTCAGCGGTGTGATGGAATATGAAGCCGTCTTCGACTGTCCGGTGGCAGAGGCTGGGGACAGGGTGGAGATCGACTGCGGGGAAGTGTATGAGACCCTGGAACTGTGGCTGAATGGCAGGCCGCTGGGGGTACGGATCGCGCCGCCCTACCGGCTGGAACTGCCGGATGACCTGGTGTTGGAAAAGGAAGGCAATCTGTTACAGGCCAGGGTGACAAATACACTGGTACACTGGCAGAGGGACGGTTTTTCCCGTTCCATGCCCATGGAGCCTTCCGGGCTGCTGGGTCCAGTCAAATTAACTATTAGTAGAAAGAAGAGAAGGTGACACATATGTCAGAGAACAAGGAGAAACAGACAGAACGCTACTACACCACTTTGGAAGCCATGGCAGAAAGGTATGAGCGCACGGAGAGAAAGTGGGCTTTCCATGCACAGGACCGTCAGGGACATGCGGACTGGTATCAGGGGGCAGCAGAGAGGCTTAGGGAAATCTCGGGGATAAACCGCTGCGTCCGGACAGACCCGGATCCAAGGAAATGGGAGTCCGTGAAGAGGGAAGGGTACCAGAAGGAATACTGGACGATCCAGACAGAACCGGGGATCACCATGCCGTTCTACCTGCTGCGTCCGGATACGCCCAACGGGGCAGCCCTGATCCTGCCCCACGGCCATGGCTCCGGCAAGGAAGGCACCATCCGGGACTGGGACAACCCCGGCGTCCAGGCCATGAAGCAATACCTGTCCGGGGAATGCCTGGCAGAATCCCTGGCAAAGGCGGGGTACATGGCATTCTGCCCGGATGAGAGGGGGGCCGGACAGAGACGGGAGGCCGGACAGCAGGGAGACAGCGCCACTGCCTGGCAGGGCAATTCCCACAGGGAACTTCTGCAGGTGGCCATCGGGTTTGGCCAGTCAGTCATCGGTCTGGCCGTATGGGACCTGATGCGGCTGGTGGACTTCGCACAGGAACAGCCGGGGGTAGACAGGGACAGGATCGGCTGCGCGGGCATGTCAGGGGGCGGACAGCAGACCCTCTGGCTGGCGGCCCTGGATAGCCGGATCAAGGCAGCAGTCACCAGCGGTTATTTCTACGGCATGAAGGAATCCCTGGTGGTGCTGGCGGCCAACTGTGCCTGCAACTATGTGCCCCATATGTGGGAGACCATGGACATGGGGGATATGGGGGCCATGATTGCACCCCGTCCGCTGTTCATCGAGTCCGGGGCGCAGGACGGACTGAACGGTCCTTCCGGGCTTGGGAATGTGTATCCCCAGGTGGAGACTGCCAGGAGAGCCTACCGTCTGTATGGTGCGGAAGAGAGGCTGGTACATGCCGTCCATCCCGGCGGACACCAGTGGGTGGGGGAGGGTGTGATGGAATTCCTGGGGAAGTGGCTGTGACGGAAATGTTGGGTTTCCCTGTCTGGGACAGGAGAAACGAAAAAAGGAGGAACGGAACAATGGAGATGGACAGATTTTATGTACAGCCCGGGGAAAAGCCCCTGGATCATATCCGCACAGACGGCGGCTTCGCCAGCATCTTCCGGACCATCGGCTGTGTGGGGGACAGCCTCTCCAGTGGGGAGTTTGAGGGACTGGATGAGGAAGGGAACAAGACTTACCACGACCTGTATGAGTACTCCTGGGGTCAGTGCCTGGCCAGGATGACAGGAAGCCGGGTGTACAATTTCTCCAGGGGCGGCATGACTGCCCGGGAGTACTGCGACAGCTGGGCCGGGGAGCACGGGTACTGGGGCAGGGAATATGCCTGCCAGGCGTATATACTGGCCCTGGGCGGGAATGACCTCTATGGCAGGGGCGGCATGGAGGTGGGGGAGATCGGGGATATCTGCAGGGAGGATTACCGGGAGAACAAGCCAACCTTCGCCGGATATTACGGACAGATCATACAGCGGCTGCAAGAGATTTCCCCCCATGCCAAATTTTTCCTGGTGACGATGCCCAGGGAGGAGAAGCAGACCCGGAAGGCACGGGAACAGGGAGACGGCCATGCCAGTCTGCTGCGGGAGATGGCCGGATTTTTCCCGAATACCTATGTGATTGACCTGCGCCGGTACGCCCCTGTCTATGACCAGAAATTTTACGATGACTTCTATCTGGGAGGCCATATGCAGCCCTGCGGGTATGTGTTTACGGCCTATATGATGGTCTCCTATATCGATTACCTGGTGCGGGCGAACAAACGGGATTTCCGGATGGTGGGGCTGGTGGGGACACCCTACGAGGAGGAGATGGTGAGGATGCTGGAGCAGGAGAAGTAATTTTTTTAGGCATCGGACCTCTTGACAAAACGGGATCCCATGCACTACAATCACATCATGTAGAGGTCAAAAGACATTTTGACCTCTATGATACCACGGATTGCTCCGCACTACGTGCTCCCGCAATCCTAAAACACCTCAAATCCGCTCATTTTTTATCAAAAATGGCTACTTTTCGGTGTTTTGGCGGGTCCCAAAGTCAAAAATCCTCTTGCAAGCTTTACTTGCATCGGATTTATTGACCTTTTGACCCTGGTATCATCATATCAAGTGACTGTGAAGAGGGATAGTACGGACAAAGGAAGCATCCCAGAGAGGGAGCGGGGCATCGGGAGTCCGGGACAGATGCATGTAGTGGGATATTGCAGTGTGGTATTGGATGACACTGGAATGCCCGTGAAAATGGCACTGCCGGGCGAAGGATGCGGCTGAGAGGCTCCCATGCAGAAGGTCCGGAACCTGCCTCAGAGTCTCCGCGCGAGATCCATGGCGTCCGGAAGCTTTCCGCTTCTGGCAGGAAACGGGAACATGGCAAAATGTCCAGGGAGTTTTTGACAGTTCTCTGGGACATGGGGCATATGGGAAGGAAGCGCGGCGCTTGTCAGCGTTACGGACAGGAGAGAAGGACGTTGGAGGGATTGTCACAGTGGCATGCAGCAGGGCAGGATTCGCCAGGAAGAGAGTATGCATGTGGAGTCATTCCAGGACGTCAATTAGGGTGGTACCGCCGGATTTCCGGTCCCTTGGGGGATGGAAGTCCGGCTTTTTTCATGGCTCTTTTGGCATGGTTCCATAAAAGGCGTATTTCCATCTGTGCAGCATATGGCTACGGGAGGTGAAGCCGCAGGCAGCGGTAACATAGTCCCGGAAACTGCCGCGCAGGCGGCATAGGGAACTGTTATGGAGGAACCTTTGTGGGGGTATGCCTTGACGGTTCCCAGAAAGGCAGGAGGAAAAATGGCAGACAAAAAGATGGTGGAAGAGATCACATCCATGGACGTGGATTTTGCCCAGTGGTACACGGATGTGGTGAAGAAGGCAGAGCTGATCGACTATACTTCCGTAAAGGGGTGTATGGTGATCAAGCCTGCGGGGTATGGGATCTGGGAGCTGATCCAGAAGCAGCTGGATGCCCGTTTCAAGGAGGCCGGGGTGGAGAACGTGTACCTTCCCATGTTCATTCCCGAATCCTTGCTCCAGAAGGAGAAGGATCATGTGGAAGGCTTTGCGCCGGAGGTGGCCTGGGTGACCCACGGAGGGTTGCAGCCCCTTCAGGAGAGGATGTGTGTGCGCCCCACTTCTGAGACCCTGTTCTGTGATTTTTACCAAAATGACATCCATTCCTACCGGGACCTGCCCAGGGTATACAACCAGTGGTGTTCCGTGGTGCGCTGGGAGAAGGAGACAAGGCCCTTCCTGCGTTCCAGGGAGTTTCTGTGGCAGGAGGGGCATACGGCCCACGCTACGGCAGAGGAAGCCGAGGAGCGTACCATCCAGATGTTGAATGTGTATGCGGATTTCTGTGAGCAGGTGCTGGCCATTCCTGTGATCAAGGGGCAGAAGACGGAGAAGGAGAAGTTCGCAGGGGCAGAGGCCACCTATACCATAGAGGCCTTAATGCATGACGGCAAGGCCCTGCAGTCCGGCACCAGCCACAATTTCGGGGATGGCTTTGCCAAGGCCTTCGGCATCCAGTTTGCAGACAGGGACAATACCCTGAAATATGTACACCAGACCTCCTGGGGCATGAGTACCCGTCTCATTGGTGGTATCATCATGGTGCATGGGGACAATGAGGGGCTGGTGCTGCCTCCAAAGGTGGCTCCCATCCAGATCTGCATTATTCCCATCCAGCAGAAGAAGGAAGGGGTGCTGGAGAAGGCTTATGAGCTTCGTGACCGGCTGAAAGGAGAATTCCGGGTGAAGGTGGACGATTCCGAGAAGACCCCCGGCTGGAAATTTGCCGAGGCAGAGATGCGGGGATACCCTGTCCGTGTGGAGATCGGTCCTAAGGATATTGAGGCAGGCAAATGCGTCCTGTGCCGCAGGGATACCAGGGAGAAGACAGAAGTGGCCCTGGAGGAACTGGAGGAGAAGGCAGGGGAGCTTCTGGAGACCATTCAGAGGGACATGCTGGAACGGGCCAGGGCCCACAGGGATGCCCACACCTATACTGCCGCCAATATGGAGGAATTTGAGAAGATTTTCAAGGAAAAGACTGGCTTTGTGAAGGCTATGTGGTGCGGGGAGCAGGCCTGTGAGGACCAGATCAAGGAGAAACTGGCCGTGACCAGCCGTTGTATGCCTTTTGAGCAGGAGCAGATTGCAGATACCTGTGTGTGCTGTGGGAAGCCTGCGAAGAAGATGGTGTACTGGGGGAGAGCCTATTAGTAGGGTGGGAAGAAGTTAATTCCACTGACATAGAGAGGAGAATGAGATGATCAACAAAGTATATCCGATTCAAATAGAAGGCTCCCAGCCTTATGCCAGGCTGACTGTGTATATCCAGGAACATTATGAGGAGATCGGAATTGACCACAGGCCGCTGGTGCTGATCTGTCCGGGAGGAGCCTATGCGTACACCTCCCCACGGGAGGGAGAGGCTTATGCCATGCAGTTTCTCTCCTTTGGGTATCATGCGGCAGTGCTGAACTATTCCTGTGCACCGTCAGTGTATCCCACTGCCCTCACAGAGCTGGCATTGTCCGTTGCCATGATCCGCGGCCATGCAGAAGAGTGGCATGTGGCATCTGACAGGATCGTGGTCATGGGCAGTTCTGCCGGAGGACATCTGGCAGCCAGCCTGGGGGTGTTCTGGCAGGAAGCATTTCTGGGAGAGTCCGTGAAACGCCTGCTTTCCGGCCAGGAAGGAGCAGAAGAAGGGGCTGGAGAGGGAAAGTCTTGCGGGAAGAACGCTGTCTGTAAAGGGCCAGAGTCCCAGGACTTTGTCCAGGAGATGCTGCGCCCGGACGGCATGATTTTATGCTATCCGGTGATCACTTCAGGGGAGTATGCCCACAGAGGATCTTTTGAGAACCTGCTGGGAGACAGGGAGGAAGAACTGACACCTTCCATGTCCCTGGAGATGCAGGTAAGCGATAAGACACCCCCGGCTTTCCTGTGGCATACTTTTACGGACGATGCTGTACCTGTGGAGAATTCCCTGCTGTTTGTAAGTGCCCTGCGCAGGGCAGGTGTCAGCACGGAGTTTCACATGTATCCCAGAGGCGGACACGGCCTGGGGCTGGCCAACCGGCTGACAGCTACCAGGGATGGCAATGCCATGCAGGAGGAATGTACTTCCTGGATAACCCTGGCCCACACCTGGATGGAGAACAGATTCGTGAAAGGAATCTAATACGCCGGTGTACCAGGAACCGGAGGTATCTGTCACAGAAGTGGCTGCCAGATGCCTTCCGGGCAGGAAGCGTGGCTGTGTGAAAAAGGAATTGCAATGAATTATATTGTTTTTGATTTGGAATGGAACCAATATAGCACCGGATCCCAGGAGGTAGAGGGGCTGCCCTTTGAAATCATTGAGATCGGTGCCATAAAACTGAATGACAGAGCTGTCATGATTGGAGAGTTCAGCAGGCTGGTGAAGCCAAATGTCTATCTGGAGCTGAACCAGATCACCAGCAGGCTGATCCACCTGCAGATGCAGGAACTTCTGCGGGGAGAACCCTTTGTGCAGGTGGCAGACTGCTTTCTGGAATGGTGCCGGGAGGAGGAATCCATATTCTGCTCCTGGGGCAGCATGGATCTGACAGAATTCCAGCGCAACATGGCTTATTACCATATGACACCCTTGTCAGATGGACCGTTGCCTTTTCTGGATGTACAGAAGCTGTTCAGCCTGGCCTTTGAGGATGGAAAATCCAGAAAAGCCCTGGAATATGCGGTTGACTGGCTGGGCCTGGAGAAGGACATTCCATTCCACCGGGCTTTCAGTGATGCCTATTACACCGCCCAGATCCTGGTGCAGATTATGACACGGAAGCCGGAAACCTTGCGGAATGTTTCTTATGATGTGTTCCACCCGCCTGGGAGCCGGGGGCAGGAGGTCAAGGTAGCATTTGATGACTACGTAAAGTATATTTCCAGGGAATTTGACAACAAGATGGCAGCACTTTCTGACCGGGAGGTGATCTCCAGCAAGTGCTACCTCTGCCACCGGAACCTGAAAAAGAGGCTGAAATGGTTCACTATCAACGGCAGGCATTATTATTGCCTGGCCCACTGCGAAAAACACGGGTACCTGAAGGGTAAGATCCGGATCCAGAAGGCACAGGATGGCCGTGTGTATGTGGTGAAGACCACAAAGCTGGTCACGGACAAGGAGGCAGAAGACTTAAGGCAGCGCAGTGAACGGGCCAGGGTACTGCAAAAGCAGGGAAAGAAAAAGGATAATAGGAAACAGTAAGCATCAGCTCATCGGCGCCTGCCCTTGCGCGGTGCTTTTGTTTTGTCGGAATTCCTGCTATTCTCCTGGGTACCCCGGTAGAGTCCCCGCCTGGGAGGACTTTTGTGGAACCTGGGCCATCTGGCCTGCCGTTTCTGTCTGCGCCGTTCCTTTTTCCAGGTGCGGCGTGTGTGCCGGGCGGGAAAGGAATAATTCTTCAGAAAAGATTTTACCAGCAGCCCCAGCACAAAAAGGGTTCCAAGTCCACACGCGATGGTGATACAGCGCACTATGTTGATGTAGATGACAGAAGCCGGTCTGGCTGTCTGGCTGTGGGCAGAGGATTCCTCCATTGGGCTGTCAAATATGCCGGTTTCGGACTGGCCCGTTGCGAAATTGATCCTGGCAGTGCCAATGTCCACCCCTTGATAGGTGTAGGAGATAAGGGCAGCCTGGGAAGGATCTTCTGTCTGGTAGGAGATGGAAGACCGGGTATCCTGGAAATCGGCTGTTCTGGGGAGAACGATAAAATCATTCCTGTCCAGGGCCAGGAAGGGTCTGGAGCTGCCAAAGATATCATTTCCGCTGTAAAACAGGCCGGTATTGTCAATGTCATATTTGGTCTCTACCTGGGAGACGTTCACTTTTTCAAAATTGCTGAAACCGTACTCGAAAAGAGATATGGTGTCTTCGTAATGGAATGGCTGTTCATCCCGCAGAACCACACAGATCAGCTTCATACCGTTTTTCTCTGCACAGGATACCAGGCAGTTTCTGGCGGAATCGGTATAACCGGTTTTACAGCCTACCAGGTAGGGATAGGCGTAGGTGCCTCCGGGGATGATGGCCATGGCGTTGTTCTCCAGCTTGGCATGGGGCAGGGTGTCTGAGGCCGGGATCTCCAGACGCCTGGTGAGGGTGAGCTTGCAGAGCAATTCATTGGCGAAGAATGCCCTGCCGATCATGGCAAGGTCATAGGCGCTGGTGTAATGGTTCTCATCCGGCAGGCCATTGGGATTTACAAAATGGGAATCCACACAGCCAAGCTCTTTAGCCCGTTCATTCATAAGCTCTGCGAAGGAGGACCAGTGGCCGCCTGTGATATGCTCCGCCACGGCAAAGGAAACTTCATTGGCAGACCGGATCAGGATAGCGGCAAGACTCTGCTCCATGGTCAGGGCTTGCCCCACGTCCATGGCAATGTGGTTGCTGTCTCTGGGAGTGTCAAAGACTGCATCATGGGAGAAAGTCACCATTTCGTCCAACTGACACTGCTCCGCGGCAATGAGAGTGGTGAGGATCTTGGTAGTGCTGGCCGGGTATTGCCGCTGATGGATATTTTTCTCGTAAAGGATAGTGCCGGTCTCCATCTCCATGAGGATGGCAGACTCTGCCCCTACCACAGGCCCTGTGGGCCAGTTGGGAATCTGGTTGGACTGTATGGCCATGGTTCGCTGCTGTTCTAAGCGCTGGACATTTTCATCCAGGGTAGCCGCCTGTGTGGGCAGGCAGGAGGAAAGGAGGGCCACTGCCCAGAGCAGATATGTAATTTTACGGAATGGTTTTAATTTTAAACACTGCATAAATACACCTGTTTTGTTTGTGTCACTGTTTTAAAGTGTGGCTGGCAAATGCTTTCTGGTAGCTTTCTTCTTAGTATACACTATTTTTGGGAAAAACCATAGAAGGAAATCCGGGGATTTTCGGATTGACAAGCAGGAAAAGATAAAGTACAGTAATCATGAGGTATAGGATGCGGCGGGGAGGTAATAAGGTTATGAGACTACGCAATATTACGGGATCCCGGGAGGTGATTGCCGCTTGTCCCTTTGTGGTGCAGGAGGCCATACAGAGACAGTGTCCTGGAACCTGGGGACGGATATTCGGGAATTCCTATCCCATCCATATCGAAATTGGTATGGGGAAGGGCAGATTTATCCATACTATGGCAAGGGAGCATCCGGATATCAATTACGTAGGGATAGAGAAGTACTCCAGTGTACTGCTTAGGGCCATCCAGAAGATGGAGCAGGAGAAGCTTCCCAATTTGAAATTCCTGCGTATGGATGCGGAGGACATCGGAGAGGTGTTCGGCGCCAGTGAGGTGGAACGGATCTACTTGAACTTCTCTGACCCCTGGCCAAAGGACAGGCATGCCAAGCGAAGGCTTCCTTCCAGGGAGTTCCTCAAAAGGTATGAACGGATCCTGAAGCCGGAGGGCAGACTGGAGTTCAAGACAGACAACAGACAGCTTTTTGATTTTGCTGTGGAAGAACTGGAACCGGCCGGATGGAAGGCGGAAGTACTCACCTATGACCTTCACGGGAATCCTGCTTTGATGCGGGGGAATGTGATGACAGAGTATGAGGAGAAATTCTCTGCCATGGGCAATCCGATCTGTAAATATGTGATTGCCCCAGACACCACATCTACTGTTTGTGCCGCAAAAGCGGCATGTCTGGAAAGTTGAATAAAAAATGCGTATTCAACTATTGGTTATATTGCGCATCGCAACGCGCGGATAGGAGTTAAGGTGGAATATAAGTTTACTACGGACAATTTTGAGACGGAAGTACTGGGATCGGATATCCCCGTGCTGGTGGATTTCTATGCAGACTGGTGCAATCCCTGCAGGATGATGGCACCAGTGGTGGATAAGCTGTCCCAGGAGCTGGATGGCAAGGTCAAGGTTGGCAAATGTAACACAGAGGAAAACATGCAAGTGGCCCAGAGATACCGTGTATCCAGTATCCCGTGTTTTATTGTGTTTAAAGATGGCAAGCCGGCGGATACTTTTATTGGTGCCATGTCCGCATCCGAGCTGAAGAGGAAGGTGGAACAGGCAGCAGGGCTGTAAATCCTTTTGGGAACAGAGTCAATTACCCCGCAGCAGGCTGACGGGGCATTGGGCTTGCAGTAGAGCAGGAAACAGGAACCGGAGGACGGATCCGCGCCAGTGTATCTGCCAGCGGGGTGCCGCTGGCGGATACAACTGCCGGATCAGGGAATGTGTTACGGCCTGCGGAATAGTCCGGATGGGTACATGGGGGATATATGAACAGGAAATTAGCAGTTTACGAAGGAAAAAGGATGCTTGGATGTATTGCGGGTGCTTTGCTGTATGCGGTGGGGGTCAATTTGTTTGTGGTACCTGCAGGCCTGTATACCGGAGGGGTGATGGGACTGTGCCAGGTGATCCGCACCCTGCTTGCACAATATCTGAACCTACATTTCCAGTCCATAGATATTGCAGGTGTGATCTACTACATAATTAATATTCCCATATTTATCATAGCCTTTGCCAGGATCGGCAGGAGGTTTTTTATCAAGACCCTGCTCACTGTCACAGCCTTAAGCTTTTCGCTGGCTGTGATCCCGCCTGTCACCATTGTGAAGGATGCCATGGCCAGTTGTGTGGTAGGTGGCATCATCTCGGGTGCGGGTGTAGGGATCGCCCTGCGGATGGGGGCGTCCAGCGGTGGAATGGATGTGGTGGGTGTCCTGCTGACCAAATGGCGGCAGGATTTCAGCGTGGGTAAAGTGAACCTGCTCATGAACCTTTTGCTCTACGGCATCTGCCTGTCCCTGTTTGATGTGGAGATCGTGGTGTATTCCGTGATCTATGCGGCGGTGTATTCCGTGGCCATGGACAGGGTACACACCCAGAACATCAATGTGGAAGTGACGGTGATCACCAAGGCGGATACCACGGCCCTGGAGAAAGAGATCTTTGCGGAGATGGTCCGGGGAATCACCAGATGGTCCAGCCTGGGGGCATATACTTACGACAAATCCCACATCCTGTATATCATTTCTTCCAAATATGAGGTAGGACGTCTGAAGACAATCATACATAAACATGACCCCAATGCGTTTATAGTGACAAACGAAGGAGTCGGGGTGGACGGGAACTTCTTGAAGAAACTGTCATGAATATCATTTTAATTTTTACGGAAAATGGTATAATGTATAGGTAAAGAGAAAATTGTTGCGTTTTGAAACAATTATAGGACAAATTGGGCATACTTTATTAAAAGATAAAATGTCTGTGGGAGAAGGAGGTTTTGTATATACACAATCAATAAAAGGGAAAACGTATCGTTGTATCGTAACTATTCTCCTGGATTTTCGAAGTATAAGGAAACGGAAATTATTTCAAAGTATTTGGATGGTGCTGAACAAGACATGAAAAACAGTTATGTGGAGAAATTTTAGAGAAAGATATTTGCTTTTTTAACAATGTTAGCCGCTATGATATTCCTTATCATGTTATTGTTCTATTGAAAGATAAGCCAGAGATCATGGAGAAAGTTTTGTATGTTTTTGGAGGTATAGCTGCAGGGGCATTTGGTGGCTATGGTTTGGGCAAAATGAAAAAAGAAGAATAGTGAAAAAGGCTGTGGCACCAAAGTCATCGTGGTGCGGCAGCCCTTTTGTATCATGGGCAAAGCAGGGACACATCCTGTCAATAATGCCGTCTGGACGTCATCACCGGTTCGCTGGTCAGATCCACGCCCAGACGCTTATACATTTTGATATCTACCTCGGAGAGCATCACAGAGGTATGTACCTGGCAGCCCTTCAGACGGGGGAGCTGCTCTAAGGAGAGTCTGGCATTGCCATCGGTGCAGGCGGCCAGACTTAAGGCAATGAGCACCTCATCTGTGTGGAGCCGGGGATTCCGGCCACCCAGGTAACGCACTTTCAAGTCCTGGATCGGTTCGATGGCTTCTGGCTTGATCAGCTTGGTATCATGGTCTATGCCGGCCAGGTATTTTAAGGCATTCAGCAGGAGTGCTGCAGATGCACCCAGAAAATCTGAGGTCTTGGAAGTGATGATGTGGCCGTCTGGCAATTCAATGGCAGCCGTTGGCACACCCAGCGCTTCTGCCCGCGTCCGGGCGGCTGTTGTGACATGTCTGTCATCTGTAGTGATTTTAGCCTGTTTCATCAGCAGTTCGATCTTGTACACTTCTGTCTCCGGGACGCCGTCCCGCACCACCTTGTTCAGAGCAGAATAATAACGCCGGATGATCTCCATGCGGGATGCCTGGCAGCAGGCTTCATCGTCTATGATGCAGTTCCCGGCCATATTTACTCCCATGTCTGTGGGGGATTTGTAGGGATTCTCCCCATAGATACCCTCGAAAATGGCATTCAGCACAGGAAAAATCTCAATATCCCTGTTGTAATTCACCGTGGTCACACCATAGGCTTCCAGGTGGAAGGGGTCGATCATGTTCACATCGTTCAGATCTGCAGTAGCCGCTTCATAGGCCAGGTTGATGGGATGCTTGAGGGGGATATTCCAGATTGGGAAGGTTTCGAATTTGGCATATCCGGCTTTGATCCCCCGCAGGTTGTCATGGTAGAGCTGGGACAGACAGGTGGCCATCTTGCCACTGCCGGGTCCGGGGGCTGTGACCACCACCAGGGGATGGGTGGTTTCGATATAATCGTTTTTCCCATATCCGTTCTCACTGACAATCAATGGCACATTGGCAGGATACCCCTCAATGGTATAGTGCAGATATACCTTGATGTTTTTCTTTTCCAGTTTGGCCTTGAACTGGTCTGCGCTGTTCTGGCCGGCATAGTGGGTGATGACCACACTGCCCACATAGAGTCCCTTTTCCTGGAACTCATCCCGTAGGCGTAACACATCCACATCATAGGTAATTCCCAGGTCACCGCGGATTTTGTTCTTCTCAATGTCTGCGGCACTGATGACGATGATGATCTCAGCGTAGTCCGCAAGCTGCATCAGCATCTGGAGCTTGGAATCCGGGGCAAATCCGGGCAGTACCCGGGAAGCATGATAGTCATCGAACAGCTTCCCGCCAAATTCCAGGTAGAGCTTGTCCCCGAACTGGCCGATCCGTTCCTTGATATGTTCCGATTGCATTTTCAGGTATTTCTCATTGTCAAAACCGATTTTCATGTGAGACCTCATTTCTATTGTCTGCTATCAAGGCATCAAAAACACTTTCCTATTTTAGCACAAGGGCGCAGCTGAACGCAACTTTTTGTATCAAATAAATGCAAGGAATCTATTTGCATTCCGTGGTTAATTCGTTTATAATCATAAATATGTGCAAAACGAAAGCAGATGGTGTATTTCCGGAAAGGGTGTTATCATGCAAACAAGCATAAGGTTTTCTTACAAAACAAAGGCTTTTGGGATGGCAATTATTTTATTGGTTTTGGGATTGTCTGCTTTTTTTTATTGGGGGAATAAAAAGCAGATATGGTTTTGTGATGAAATATACACCTATGAATCGGCAAATGGTTTTGAACAGGAATGGCCTGCATACCGCCTGGATGAATGGATGACAGGGGAGGATGTGAAGGATTTTTTGGCAGCAGATTCAGACAGTCTGTCTTTGAATTCGGTAACGGTAAGGCTATATAATGATCATGTTCCGCTCTACTTCTGGCTGTTTCGTTTTGTTTCTTTCTTTTTCTTTAAAGGAAGCAGCTCTATCTGGATCGGGCTTAGTATAAATCTGGTGTTTTATCTGGCGATACTGCTTCTGGGGTACGGTGTGTTTCTGTATCTGACGAGGAGTCCTTTGCTTTCTGGTGCGGTTATGTTTCTGACACATGTATCCAATCGTCTGGTATTGGAGCAGATCACTACATTACGGATGTACAGTATGCTTTTGCTGGCGGAGCTCCTGCTTCTGCTGGCGGGGCTATGGATTCTGCGTGAGGTGGACGGCAGTAAGACCAGGCCGGGGGTGTTTTTTTATCTGTTTGCAGTAAGCGTGACTGGCTTTTTGACACATTATGATTTTTGGATATTTTATGCTGCTACGTCTACATTGTTCTGTATGTGGCTGTTGCTGCGGGCATTTAAGCACAAAGGGAAGTTCTGGGCTGCCAGGGAATTTAGGTATGTACTGGCCTGGGGGGGCAACTTTGTCTGTTCTCTTCTGGCAACCATATGGGTATTTCCTTATTGCAGATGGAATTTAAACCGTGGGAAAGGACAGATGGCGTTACAGTCTGTTTTTGTTCTGTCTGTACAGAAGATACAGAATATAATCTGGGGTTATGAGCGTCTGGCCGGTTCTATATTTGGAGAGCTGGTACCGGCTCCTTGTGCCTTGCTGCTTCTGTTTGGGGGTATCATAGGAGGGGCGGTTATCCTGTGCAGAAAGAAGGAGAAAAAGAAACTGTCCGGACTTATTCTGGTAGTACTGACAGCCCAGTTATACCAGCTTGTTGTATGCTTTACCTTGCCGGATGCCAGGGAAGAGCGCTACTTGTGGGGCAGTTTTACGATTATGATGCTATGTATGGCCTGGGGTATATTCTTGATTTTAAAAGAGTTATTCCTTAAAATCCAGAATGGAAAGATACGTAGGAAGGTGCAATACCTTGTGTCTGTGACGCTGGTTGTGGGCATACTGGCAGGGGAATTGATGATAATCAATGGTGGAAGCGGCATTGCATATTTGTTTCATCCGGAAAAAGATGTGTCAGTGCTGGAAGAACACAGTGAGATTCCATGGATCGTATATGGCCCTACCATAGGGGTATATTCTTATTATGACTGGACGATACCAAAGAAGCTCTGCTTTTTGTCGCCGGACAATACAGAGGCAGATGCCGGGGCATTTGGAAAACTGGAGGAAGACAGATTTATCTTATATACCCATGAGGACTATCTTCCCAATGCACTTGACTTTTTCGGGGAAACAACAGGCCATGGATATGTGGCAGAGCCTTTGACAAGAAGCACCAATCTGGAGGTGTATCTGGTGGAAAAGGAATGATGGCATTCTGGCAGGGGCGGGAGTTTAGAAATCTTTTAGAGAAGACACCCTTTTTTCACATTTCTGCTATTGATTTATCAATCCTTTGTACCTATAATAAAATAGATTTGTGATGGCAGAGAGTAAAGCAGGAAATGGAGATACTATGGACAATCACATGAACCGATATGAGAACGGCGGGAGACCTCAGAATGGTGGCCGCGGGAATGTGCCTGGTGGTGGAAATGGAAATAACGGGAACAACGGGTATAACAGAAACAACGGCGGAAATGGCGGCAATGGCGGGGGAGAACCTCCCAGGCGGCCGGGAATGATGATGATGCTTCTGGGGGTGCTGTGTGCAATGCTGATTGCCGCAGGGCTCTGGAATCTGTTGTTCGGAGGCCAGCTGAACCAGGAAGAGGTCACATATACCCAGTTCCTTCAGTATATCAAAGAGGACAAGGTACAATCAGTAAAGGTAGTGGACAATGTAGAGATAGAGTTTGAACTGAAGGAGGATGCTCAGACTTCCAAGGACCGGCTGCCATCCATGTATGGATGGTTGCCCATGCCCGCTGTCATGGGCAAGGTGTACACCACGAACTGTATGGAAAGCCTGGACGTGCTCACGGCGCGCCTGGAAGAACATGGGATAGAAGGGAAAAGAGTCTTCAGCAATTCCGGATGGCTTACTGTATTGATTTCTTTAGCCCCTATACTGTTGTTTGTGCTGTTCATGTGGTTCATGGCCCGCAGGATGGAGGGAATGGGTCCCATGAGTGTGGGGAAGACCAACGCCAGGGTATATGTCCAGAAAGAGACCGGAGTGACGTTTAAGGACGTGGCAGGTGCGGATGAGGCCAAGGAGTCCCTGGTGGAAGTGGTGGATTTCCTGCACAATCCTGGTAAGTACAGCAAGATTGGAGCGAAGCTGCCCAAGGGAGCTTTGCTGGTGGGCCCTCCTGGCACAGGAAAGACTTTGCTTGCCAAGGCAGTGGCAGGGGAGGCCAAAGTGCCATTCTTCTCCCTGACCGGTTCAGACTTTATTGAGATGTATGTAGGCGTAGGCGCCAGCCGTGTGAGGGATCTGTTCAAGGAGGCCAACAAAAACGCACCCTGCATTATTTTCATAGACGAGATAGATGCCATCGGAAGGAGCCGTGATCCCAGGTATGGCGGCGGTGGCGGTGAGGCAGAGCATGACCAGACGCTGAACCAGCTTTTGTCGGAGATGGACGGATTTGACAGTTCCAAGGGGATTCTGATTCTGGGAGCTACTAACAGGCCGGAGACCCTGGACCGGGCTCTGCTGCGTCCCGGACGTTTTGACAGAAGGATCATTGTGGATAAACCGGATCTGAAAGGGCGGGTGGCAATCCTGAAGGTCCATGCCAAGGATGTGAAGATGGATGAGAGTGTGGATCTGGATGCCATAGCCCTGGCTACCAGCGGTGCCGTGGGATCCGATCTGGCCAATATGATCAACGAGGCGGCTATCAACGCAGTGAAGGAGAGCAGGGCACTGGTGAGCCAGAAAGACCTCTTCGATGCGGTGGAAGTGGTTCTGGTGGGGAAAGAGAAGAAGGATCGCATCATGAGCAAGGAAGAGCGCCGGATCGTGTCTTACCATGAGGTGGGGCATGCCCTGGTCAGCGCCCTGCAGAAGAATTCGGAGCCGGTGCAGAAGATTACCATTGTACCCCGCACCATGGGGGCATTGGGGTATGTGATGCATGTACCGGAAGAAGAAAAATACCTGAACTCGGAAGAGGAACTGCGCAATATGCTGGTGAGCATGGTAGGCGGCCGGGCGGCGGAGGAGATTGTGTTCGACACGGTTACCACCGGTGCTGCCAATGACATAGAGAAAGCTACAGAGATTGCAAGGAACATGGTGACCAGATATGGCATGAGCAAGCGGTTCGGCCTGATGGGGCTGGCTACCATAGAGAGCCAGTATCTGGAGGGCAGGACAGCTCTGAGCTGTAGTGATGCCACGGCAGCGGCTGTGGACCAGGAAGTGGTGGCAATCCTGAAGGAGAGCTATGAGAAAGCCCTTGGGATGCTTCGCGAGAACCGGGATGTGATGGATAAGCTGGCAGCATATCTGATTGAGAAAGAGACCATTACCGGCAAAGAGTTCATGGAGATCTACCGAAGGGAAAAAGGTATCCCGGAACCGGAGGAGAAGAAAAAGGAAGAAGATGTCCAGACCGGGGAGCAGGCAGGATGTGCTTCTTCTGAAGAGCAGAAGGTGATCGAGATGCCGGGACCGGTGGCAGATCCGGAAGAGATTGTACCAGAGTCTGTATTGCCGGAAGCGGGCGGGGGGAGAACACAGGATGCAGAAGGTTCAGACCCAGGCCCATCTGGTGAGAGTATGGAGGAGGCCCGGGAACGGTCTGGGGAAGACGGACAGGAAGAGGCTGGAACGCCCCGGCAGGACGACCGTCCGGTGGGCAGGTTTTCCGGAGGCAGGATAGAGTAGGCCTTTTACAGATGGCAGGGACAGGGTTTCCCGGTTGCATGTGCATAGCAGTACCAGGATAAACGAGAGACAGTGGAAAAGGGGACTACTGCGGCGTGGCCGTGGAAGCCCTTTTTTCCTTATAAAAAATTTGTCGTCGGACGGACAGGGAATGATGGGTTGGGCGACCTTGTTCGTTTACTTAGGACAGCGGCAGGCAATAGACAAGGAGCAGACATGTTCAATTTTGAAGAAGAATTAAAAAAACTTCCCAGAGAACCAGGTGTTTATATTATGCGGGACCGGAAGGACTGTATTCTGTATGTGGGGAAGGCAGTGAACCTGCATAACAGGGTGCGTTCCTATTTCCGCGAGAATATTGGAAGAGGTCCTATGATTGACAAGATGGTATCTCTGATTGCCCGGTTTGAATATATCGTAACAGACTCCGAACTGGAGGCCCTGGTGCTGGAGAACAACCTGATCAAGGAAAATTCGCCAAAATACAACACCTTATTAAAAGACGACAAGACATATCCCTACATAAAGGTTACAATGGGGGAGAGTTTTCCGCGGATTTTGTTTTCCAGAACCATGAAGAAGGACAAATCAAAATATTATGGACCGTACAACAGTGCCGGCGCAGTGAAAGACACCATTGAACTGCTGAATAAGCTATACTGTCTGCGTACCTGCAACCGCAGTCTGCCCAGGGATGTGGGACTGGAACGTCCCTGTCTGAACTATCATATCAAGCAGTGTCTGGCGCCCTGCCAGGGGTATGTGGACAGGGAACAGTACAGACAGCAGGTGGATCAGGCACTGGAATTCCTGAACGGAAACTATAATAAGATACTGAAAGAACTGGAAGGAAAGATGCATACAGCGGCAGAGGCACTGGATTTTGAGGCCGCTGCCGGATACCGGGATTTGTACAACAGTGTGAAGCAGGTATCCCAGAAGCAGAAGATTACGGACAGCGTGGGAGAGGACAAGGATGTGATCGCCTTATACCAGGATGCCTCTGAGGCAGTGGTCCAGGTATTTTTCGTCAGAGATGGGAAACTGATTGGAAGGGAGCACTACTATATGACACATGTGTCAGAAGGAGCAAAGGCCGAAATCCTGGAGAACTTTGTAAAGCAATTCTATGCAGGGACACCTTTCATTCCCAGGGAGCTGATGCTGCAGTATGAGATCAGTGACAGGGAACTGATTGAGAGATGGCTGTCTGAGAGAAAAGGGGGGCGGGTGTATCTGCGGGTTCCTAAGATAGGCTCCAAGGAAAAGCTGGTGGAACTGGCGGCCCAGAATGCTAAGCATATCCTGCAGCAGGACCGGGAGAGACTCAAGAGGGAGGAAGGCCGTACCATTGGGGCGGTGAAAGAGATTGCAGGTCTGCTGGGGCTGGAGCGGGTGGAACGTATGGAAGCCTTTGACATCTCCAACATCAATGGGTTCGAAAATGTGGGATCCATGATTGTGTTTGAGAAGGGAAAGCCCAAGCCAAGTGACTACCGTAAGTTCCGGATCAAAACAGTGTCCGGCCCGGACGACTATGCCTGTATGCGGGAGGTGCTGACCAGACGATTCCGTCATGGACTGGAGGAGGCAAAGGAGCTGGAGGAGAAGGAGCTGGAACAGGATTATGGGAGCTTTACCAGGTTCCCGGATCTGTTGATGATGGATGGAGGCCGGGGGCAGGTGAATATCGCATTGTCTGTTCTGGCACAGTTAAAGATTCCCATTCCAGTCTGCGGCATGGTGAAGGATGACAATCACCGGACCAGGGGACTGTATTTTAATAATGTAGAATTGCCCATTGATGTCAGGTCAGAAGGGTTTAAGCTGATTACGCGGATTCAGGATGAAGCCCACAGATTTGCCATAGAGTATCACCGCTCCCTGCGCAGCAAGGCCCAGGTGAAATCGGTACTGGATGAGATTCCTGGCGTGGGCCCGGCCAGAAGGAAGGCACTGATGCGGCATTTCAAATCCATTGAAGATATCCGGGCCGCCAGCCTGGAGGAACTATTGCAGGTGCCGGAGCTGAACCGCCGTGCGGCAGAGGATATCTACCGCTTTTTCCGGCAGGATAATAAAACGTCCCTGTAACCATGTAGCAATAGATTTTAGACTTTTCCAGTAAAGTGCTTCCATTCAATTCGGCAATATGTTAAAATGTGGAATCAGAAGGGACTGCTTCCACTTCTGAACCAAAATGCGTCAAAGCACAGAGAAACAAGGAAAAACCGCCTTATATTGCAGCAGTATAGAAACGAGGAAATTATGCCAAGTATTGCGTTGACCCGCTTAATTGAGAAAATGAAGCTGGAAAATCTGACACCGGAAATTGAGGTAAAGGGTATCCGCTTGACACAGCCAGACCTTAACCGGCCAGCTTTGCAGCTTACCGGATATTTCGAACACTTTGACGCTACCCGGCTCCAGGTGATCGGATTTGTGGAATACACCTATCTGGAAGGACTGGATGACAGGAGGAAACGGGAGGTATACGATGAACTGATGGAGTATGAGGTACCTGCCATTGTGTTCTGCAGGGAACTGATCCCGGATCCCATCTGCGTATCGGCAGCCAAGGCCCACAGAGTGCCGTTGTTGTCTACGAAAAAGTCAACTTCTGCATTTATGGCAGAGACCATCCGGTGGCTGAATGTGAAACTGGCGCCATGTATCTCCGTACATGGTGTGCTGGTGGATGTATATGGGGAAGGGGTGCTGATCACAGGTGAGAGTGGCATTGGCAAATCGGAGGCGGCCCTGGAGCTGATCAAAAGAGGACACCGTCTGGTGACAGACGATGTGGTGGAACTGCGCAAGGTCAGTGATGATACCTTGGTAGGGTCGGCGCCGGATGTGACCAAACACTTAATTGAATTGCGGGGAATCGGCATTGTGGATGTGAAGGCGCTGTTCGGCGCATCCTCTGTAAAGGACACCCAGACCATAGACCTGGTGATCCGGCTGGAGGAATGGGACAAGGACAAGGAATATGACAGGCTGGGGCTGGAGGAAAATTATACGGAATACCTGGGCAACAAGATTGTGTGCCACAACATTCCCATCCGTCCAGGTCGGAACCTGGCCATTATCTGTGAGTCTGCCGCGGTGAACCATCGCCAGAAGAAGATGGGCTATAATGCGGCCCAGGAATTATATACCAGAGTGCAGAATTCCCTGGCAAGGCGCAGGGATGAGGATGGGGAATAAGAAGTAAATTTTATCATATGGAGGAAAAGAGTATGGGTAAGTATGTGTTTGGAGTGGACATTGGAGGTACCACGGTGAAGCTTGGCCTGTTCGATGGGCAAGGCCAGATCCTTGACAAGTGGGAGATTCCCACTGTGATCGACAATGATGGAGAAGCTATTTTCCCGGATATCATAAAAAGCCTGCAAGGTAAAATGGAGGAAAAGGGAATCCGGCAGGAAGATCTGCTGGGGATCGGTGTAGGGGCTCCTGGGTCTGTGGACAAGGAAGGAACCCTGGTTGGAGGAGCCGTAAATATTGGCTGGAAGCCTTTTAACATACCAGAGACCATTCAGGCATATATTAAGGTACCAGTGAAGGCACAGAATGATGCCAATGTGGCGGCATACGGTGAGATGTGGAAGGGAGGCGGCCAGGGATATAGCAACATGGTGGCTGTGACCCTGGGCACTGGCGTAGGTGGCGGTATCATTATCAACGGGGAACTTGTGGTAGGGTCTACAGGTGCAGGCGGTGAAATCGGCCATATGCATCTGGAGGACAATGAGACCGAGGCCTGTGGCTGCGGGAAGAAGGGATGCCTGGAGGAATATGCCTCAGCAACAGGAATCGTCCGTCTGGCCAGAAGGCGTCTGGCCAAGGATGAGATGCCCAGTATCCTGCGGGAGGTGAAGCTGTCAGCAAAGAGCGTGTTTGATGCAGTGAAAGCAGGCGACCAGGTGGCTATAGAGATTGCAGAACAGTTCGGGGAGTATCTGGGCAGAGGACTGGCAATTGTTGCCAGTGTAGTGAATCCGGACATCTTTGTGATCGGCGGTGGTGTATCCAAAGCGGGAGAGATCCTGTTTTCCTTCGTGGAACCTGTTTTCCAGAAATATGCATTCAAACAGTGCCGAAATGCCAGATTTGCCCTGGCGAAGCTGGGAAATGACGCAGGTATCTGCGGTGCGGCATGGCTGGTGCTCAAGGGAGTATAATCCGGGTACTTCTGGGAAAAGATTGATAATTATGTAAGGGGAAGTAAGGTTGCATGATCAGTGAAGCAGTAGTGGAAGCATTAAAAGGATTTGTACCTGGGGAGAACGTACAATTGCAGGAGCCAATGGCAGGTCACACCACATTCCGCATAGGCGGACCTGCCGACTGCTTTGTCCAGCTGGAGAACGAAGCCCAGCTGATTAAGGTACAAAGGTATCTGAAGCTTGTGGAGATCCCGTTTTTTGTGATGGGGAACGGCAGCAACCTTCTGGTGAGTGACAAGGGATATGAAGGGGTAGTCCTGCAGATCGGTCCCAGGATGAATGCCATCCAGGTGGAGGACTGCCAGATCAGGGCAGAGGCAGGTGCCACCCTTGCACAGGTGGCCAGAGTGGCGTTGGAGCATGGACTTACAGGACTGGAGTTTGCCTCCGGTATCCCGGGTACAGTAGGCGGTGGCGTTGTCATGAATGCCGGGGCTTATGGCGGAGAGATGAGCCAGGTGGTGACCCAGGTCAATGTGGTGAACGGACAGGGCGAGACAATGGAACTGGGAAACGCTACCATGGAGTTCGGCTACCGCACCAGTACAATCCGGAACAATCCTTTCCTGGTGACGGAGGTTACCTTTCGGCTTACACCGGGAGACAGGGAACAGATCCGGCAGAAGATGGAAGAACTGGCGGTATGTCGCAGACAGAAGCAACCGCTGGAATACCCTAGCGCAGGTAGTACGTTCAAACGGCCAGAGGGCTATTTTGCAGGTAAACTGATTATGGACGCAGGGATGCGGGGGTTCCAGATCGGCGGAGCCAGGGTATCCGACAAACATTGTGGGTTTATCATCAATGTGGGAAATGCCACCGCCCAGGATGTGCAGGACGTGATCTGTGAAGTGACAGAGCGCGTGAAAGAGAGGCTGTTTGTAGACCTGGAGCCGGAGATTGTATTCCTGGGATGAAGAACAGGGCTGTTTTCCTTTCGATAGGCACAGGGAAAAACAGGCGGTCTTAAAGAGGTTGAGGTACACAGATGAGATTTGTGATTGTGACAGGGATGAGTGGCGGTGGGAAGAGCACCGCCTTGAAAATGTTGGAAGATGCGGGGTTTTACTGTGTGGACAACCTGCCCGTGTTTTTAATCGAAAAATTTGTGGAGCTGGTCTCCATGCCAAACAGTGAGATCAGCAAGGTCGCACTGGGGCTGGATGTGCGTTCTGACCAGTCTTTCCAGGATGCCACCAGGGTGCTGGGGCAGCTTCGGGAGAAGAAGTATGCATTTGAGATCCTGTTCATGGATGCAGATGAAAAGACGTTGATCAAGCGGTATAAGGAGACCAGGCGCATCCATCCCTTGGCGGCAGACGGCAGGGTGGAGGACGGTGTGGCCCGGGAAAGGAAGGTCCTGGAAAATATCCGCAAAAATGCGGATTATGTGATTGATACCACCGCACTTTTGACCAGGGAATTAAAGGAAGAGCTTGACCGTATTTTTGTGGAGAATGCGGAATATAATAGTCTCATGGTGACGGTGATGTCTTTTGGGTTCAAGCATGGTATTCCTGCAGATGCGGATCTGGTGTTTGATGTACGTTTTCTGCCCAACCCTTTTTATGTGGAAGAGCTGAAGCGCAAGACGGGAAATGACAGGGAAGTGCAGGAATATGTCATGGGCTTTGAAGAGGCTGGGATCTTTCTGGAGAAGCTGGCGGATATGGTAGGATTTCTGGTGCCGAACTATGTGAAAGAAGGCAAATACCGTCTGGTGATCGGCATCGGCTGTACCGGTGGAAAGCACAGGAGCGTGACCCTGGCCAATGAGCTGTATAAGCGCATGAAGGACAGAGGGAAATATGGCATCACGCTATTCCACAGAGACGTGAATAGCCAGGGAACATAACAGCGGGGAGAATCATGTCTTTTTCGAGTGAAGTAAAGAAGGAGCTGGCGAAGAACATCAGCCCTGCCAGACACTGTCAGATCGCAGAACTGGCGGCCATTATGAGTTTTTGCGGCCAGTATGGCCGGGATGAAAATGGAAATTACATCATTGGCTTTCAGACAGAAAATGAAGCCTTGATCAGAAAAGGCTTTACATTGCTCCGAAAAACATATAATATAAATAATGGCGTTATTTTGGATGAAGATACCTTGCGGGGGATCTTGCAGAAAACGGGGAAGCTGGATGAACCTGTGAGCAGTCTGGTAGTGAAGAACACCTGCTGTCAGAGGGCCTTTTTAAGGGGAGCATTCTTAAGTGTGGGTTCCATCAGTGACCCGGCCAAGGGATATCACCTGGAATTTGCCTGTACAGACCAGGCAAAAGCAGAGCAGCTTCAAGGGATCATCCACCTTTTCCATGTGGAGTCGAAGATTATACCAAGGAAAAAATATCATGTGGTTTATATGAAGGAGGGTGCCCAGATAGTGGATCTGCTGAATATCTGCGGCGCTCCGGTGTCTTTGATGCAGCTTGAGAATATGCGCATTCTGAAGGAAATGAGAAATACTGTGAACAGGCGTGTGAACTGTGAGACGGCCAATATTGCCAAGACAGTGAACGCTGCTACCAGACAGGTGGAAGACATAGAATATATCAAACGACATTTCGGCCTGGGGAATCTTCCAGACACTTTGCGGGAGATGGCCGAGATACGGCTGGAGAACCCTGATGCATCGCTGAAGGACTTAGGGGAGTGTTTTTCCCCGCCTATTGGCAAGTCAGGGGTCAACCACAGATTGCGCAAACTCAGTGAAATTGCGGAAAAGACAAGGCAGACAATGCCTGAAGGGAGGTAAATTATGACAAAGAGGAGTATTCAGATCAAGTTGGAGAATGGCCTGGAGGCCAGACCTGTTGCCTTGCTGGTCCAGGAGGCCAGTAAGTATGAGAGCAGGATATACATCCAGGTGGAGGAGAGACGTGTGAATGCCAAGAGCATTATGGGTATGATGAGTCTTGGACTGAACAATGGTGAAGTACTGACTGTGTCAGCGGAGGGGGCAGATGAGGATGTGGCTGTGGAGGGGATAGAGGCTTTTTTGAGCAGCAAGGAAGCCTGATCATCATCGCGCTGCTGACTGGAGGGCCGGAATGACGAAGAAGATGCTCTTTATTTACAATCCGAAAGCCGGTAAGGTACAGATCAGAAGCAAGCTGGCAGATATCCTGGATGTGTTTGCCGGGGCAGGGTATGAGATTACCATAGTGCCTACCAGGGGGGCAGGAGATGCCAAGAGAGCTGTTGCCACCAGGAGTGAGGCGTTTGAGCTTGTGGTGTGTGCCGGAGGGGATGGGACGCTGGATGAGACGGTTACGGGTATGGTGCAAAGTGGCACGCGGATCCCCATCGGCTATATTCCCTGCGGCAGCACCAATGATTTTGCCGGAAGTCTGTCCATTCCGAAGAACCTGGTGAAGGCAGCACAGGCCATTGTGGGTGGGCAGGGATTTTTCTGTGATATTGGGGCTTTTAATGAAGATGTCTTTGTGTATATCGCTGCATTTGGTCTTTTCACGGATGTGTCCTATGAGACAGGCCAGGACATGAAGAATCTGCTGGGCCATATGGCATATCTCCTGGAGGGTATGAAGCGTCTGCCAGCCATACGCTCTTACCCCATGAGGGTAAGCTATGAGGGCGGCATCATTGTGGGTGACTTTATCTTTGGTATGATTACCAATTCTGTCTCTGTAGGAGGATTCAAGAATATTACAGGGAAACAGGTCAGGCTGGATGATGGGGTATTTGAGGTGACGTTGATCAAGCGTCCCAGAAATCCCATAGAACTGAACAATATTGTGCTGGCTCTGCTGAACCGGGATATTGACACCAATGCCATGTACTGCTTTCGGACGGCCCGGCTTGTACTTGAATCAACGGAGCCGGTGGCCTGGACACTGGACGGAGAGTATGGAGGGAAGCCACAATCTGTGTGCATCCGGAATCTTCACAGAGAGATGGAGATCATGGTGAAGGCAGAAGTGTTGCCTGCTTGACCGCAGGTACTGTGGTGTGAAAAGGACTCGGTTAAAAAAAGAAAAGCATAGGTTAAACAAAATATATTCCATAAAAGAGAAAAGCCCTGCGTGCTGTAAACCAGCACACAGGGCTTTTTAACGGAGCTTATTCCGTCACCATAAGTGTCACCACCGGGCTGACCAGGATGCCGCAGGGGCGGAGCTGGTACTCATAGGCCCAGGCAGGACCGGTGCTTCGCCAGCTGTCAGGGCCTGCCCAGGTGTAGGTGTCATTACAGTTGTGCAGGGTGCCGAAGGTGTTGATACGGTTGCCAAAGGCAGTAAGCTCCAGCATATGTGTCCCTGCCTCCACATCCGGGATAGTGATGCTGTAAGGGGAGAGGGCAATGCGCCCGCAGTCTGTCCCGTCCAGGGTGACTTTGACCAGGGGACAACGGAACCTGGTAGCTTCTACACGCAGGCTGCCTTTCTTTTCCAGGGTGGCGGGAATGCGGTAGGTCAGGTTGCCTCCATAGAAAGGCAGTCCCTGGGTGCAGATGTTCCCAAAAGTAAGGGTACGCACAGGGGCGGTGACCACAGTGCTGCGGCCTGCCACCCTGACACCGAAATCGCCCAGAAGATACATGGCTTCCACGTTAAATTTATTGTAATACGGCATTTCTGCCACCAGGATATTTTCACCGGGCACCAGGTCTGGCAGGGTCACTGTCTGGATAGAGCGATCCGTAAAATACCCTGTAACGGTGGAGGGCACTTCGCGGTCATTTAGGAAGAGCCGGGTCTGATCTGCATTCTCCAGGGCCAGGGAAGGAGCGGCTACTGCCACTTCCGACCGGATATGGAAACGGAGGGCAATGTGGTGTTTCACTTCCTCTTTCTCCGGATAGACCCAGGGCTGGGGGAAGGACTCTGTGCGCAGGGGGTAGCCTGTGAGTTTCCGGAAATGGTTGTCCAGACGCAGGATCTCCTCCTCTGGCAGCCACTGTCCGTCATCCAGCTTAGATTCTGCCAGATCCAGTACCAGCACATTGGGGTCAGCCAGGGATACTTCCATGGTACAGGGGAGGGAGATTTCCTGGCTGCCGGGAGCTTCCGGGGCATCCTGTCCTGATATCCCCTGGCCATGGGAAGCATTGGCCATAGCCTGGATCCGGTCCGTATCGGCCTCTTGGGGCGTCAACAGATACAGGAGGGAATCATGGTCGTATACTGCTTTCTCTATGACAGTGCAGCCATTTACATGGCGGCAAGGGACTTCCTGAATCTCACCGGTCAAGGCATCATAAAGAGTGGGATGGAATGTGCCTGTGACCCGGATAGTCAGTTCCTCCCGCTTCGGCAGATCCGGGTTGGGCATCTTGTTGCAGTGGGCCAGGAAGAGCCATTTGTTCTCTCCGTCATTGCGCATCTGGTAGAGGAGATTGTCACTGCGGCGTCCGTCCTGGAGACGCACTTCCACGGTCCGCACCGGTTCCAGGGCGGCCAGCAGGGTATTCTCCGCGAATCCGATCTTCTCACAGGTGTCCGCAAAATCAGACACATCCTGGCAGCGGATGGCATCCACATGGGTGGGAATGGTGCCGGTGAAGATCACCCGGCCACCCTTGGCCTGGAAGGCTTTTAGGCGCTCCAGGGTACTTCTGCGCAGGGTGACACAGTTGGGCACCAGGATCACATCGTATTTCATCTTTCCCACCAGGAAGTCCCCCTCTCCGGCCAGCATGGTATCAGGGGTCTGCTCCTTCCACAGGGATTCGGAGATGAAATCGAAGTCCACAAGTCCATACAGGAGCCACCGGGTGAGATGCTGGAAATTGTCATCCATCTCCTGGCGGATCCCGTCTGTCTGTTCTGCGGGACCCCAGTAGAGCCAGTAGGACTCAATGGGATGTACCACACCTACCCGCACGTTGGCCACGCCCCTGGTCAGGGCAGTGTTCAGACGGCCAAAATAATCTTCTATATAAGGGTACTCCTTATACCAGGGAGACTGGTAGCCAATGGAGGCAGGATAATCCCGTTTGGCCTCTCCTGCCATGGAGGTCCAGGTCAGATGGTGCACCCGGATGGTGACACCCAGGGCAGCCTGCCAGTCCCCGCCCAGCTTGTGCCCACGGAAATCAAAGTCCCAGTTGGTGACGCCGTACAGTTCACTGAGCATCCCCTCATAGCCGAACTGATGTACCGCACTCTGGGCCTGCTTGGCCGTAGTCAGTTCCCTGTCATCGCAGAGCATGTCAATGCCGGGCAGGTCGAAGGCGCGGTAAGAGCGCATGGCCTCTCCCAGGGCGGCTGTCTGGGACCTCAAAGTGGGTTCCTCCATCATATGGCCGGTGAGGGCAATGCCGTGCTGTCTGCACCAGCCGCCGATATTGTCTGCAAAAGCGCTGGAAAAACGCTCACAGATATGATCGTGGTAATGATACCTGTGAACGGACACTTCGCTCCCTGGCAGTTCCCAGATACATTCCGGAAAAGTGGAGAAGAAGTCACAGCCATAGGCTTCCTGGTAAGTGGCATCAAAATCATCTGTAAAGGGCAGGATGATAGGCCTGGATTCCTGGGCATATCCCAGGGTCTGCTTGTGGCAGAACTGGGGTTCATCTGTGAAGATGGCAGGGACGGAAACACCGAAATCCTGTCCCAGGGTCTTGTAATAAGTCTCATGGGTCAGCTGGATAAATTTGTCAATGGCCTTGGGATTCAGCGTGTCCACATAGGCCTGGTCATTGTACCAGCCACTGTTCCCGGAGATTTCCCGGTAGAGATACCAGATACGGTAGCCCTGGGGAAGGAGATCCTGCCCAATCTGGCATTCTGTGGCCTCCCGGGTGAGCAGCTTATAATCTGCCAGGAACCCATTCTCCAGCAGGACCGCATACTTCCCCAGGAATCTGCGTCTGCCGCTGCTGACAGGCCTGGCAGAGGAACCACCCTGCTGGGGTGCCACATCCTCTTCCTCAAGAAGCTCCTCCGGCGAGAAGAGCAGGTAACGCATCCGGCAGGCGTGATCCCTGGTCACAAGTCCACCTGCGGAACCGGAAGGCCAGCGGTCCTCGTCATAGAGCCAGGTAATCATGTCAAGCTCCGAGAGCTTTTCGTGGGCATGGGTGATCTTGTCCATGAACCGGGGGGTGAGATAGGGGACAGCCATACCAGTGCGGCTGTGCAGATGTGCACCGCCCATACCCATCTTCTTCAAGTCTGTGATGATCTGGTCGATCTGCTCCTCTTCCATGGTGCTGTTCCAGGACCAGAAAGGCGTTCCGCGGTATTCGCTGGAAGGATTCTGGAAAAGTGTGGCATCCAGGGAGAGGGCCAGGTTTTTCTTGTACAACATAAGGATTCTCCTTTCGTTAGGCTGTGCCGGTCTTGCAGCACAGCGGAGGGGATGTGGTGACTGGTACATTAGGACAGCCTCCGGCATCCGCTGCCGGAAGATGGTTCCATTATAGCAGTTATACGTGTAAAAAGACATCGCTTTTTTTCAAAAATTCTAAATTTTCCAGTATTGCCATTCTTCAAACCTCATATCCATATCTGCAATCCTTGATTCAGTTCATTGAAAAAAAGTGCAGCTTCCATAAAAATCCTTATGTATCCTGCATGATACAGCCGGTTCCATGACGGCGGCAGTATCTTTTTCCGTGCTGGCTGGCTGTGGAAACGGGGACCAGCCGGCATCCGGGAATGGCGATCCAGATGATGAGATACCGCTGTTCTGCAATTCCTGGCTGAATCCTTTCTCGCTGTTGCAGTATGCAGATTTTCCGAATACTGGAAAACAGGGAATTATCGGCGGAGAACTGCGCTATGGGCCAGTCCGGTGATGTGCTGGGCTCTTTCTTCGATGCGGGAGTGTTTTTAACAGTAGGACGTGACCATGATGAGGACTATATTGCGCTGACTCCCTGGTCTGGCTGCCTGGATCTGAGCTCCGGCATCAGCGGTGGCACACTGGCCATTTCCGACAAATGCAAACATCCGGAAGTAGTGGTGGCCTGGGCGGATCAGTTTTATACAGAGGAGGGCGGCAAGCTGGCCTGGATGGGTGTAGAAGGCGAGACATACCAGTATAATGACCAGGGCGAATGGGAATGGATTCTGGGCAAGGGGCATGGCGATGATATCACAACTGTCCGTGCAAGCGTGGCTCTTCAGGGAGGCGGCCAGGCACTGCAACTTCTATTATTTCTGTTAAAACCGGGTAACCCGTAATAATTGGATTCTTTTTTCATGGTCTTACTGAGAAACGGAACATGTCAAAATAATTTTACTTGTCAAGTACAGGGAGAAATGATAACATTTTAACATTAGTCGAATGTTACTGTTCACAGTCGGTATTTCGAAAAGCAAAAAGGAGAAAACCAATGAAATTCCTACATTTGGGTGATTTGCATCTGGGAAAGTCTATGAATGACTACTCCCTCATTGAGGACCAGAGATACATTCTGGAGCAGATCCTGGGAATTGCCGACACACGCCAGGTGGACGGGGTTCTGCTGGCCGGGGATATCTACGACAAGCCTGTTCCCAGCGAGGAGGCGGTAAGGCTGTTGGATTTCCTGTTGTGTGAGCTGGTGGCCAGACACAAGAAGGTGTACCTGGTCAGCGGCAACCATGATTCCGATGAGAGGCTGCATTTTGGCAGTACTTTTTTTGAGAAGAGTGATATCTATATTGCATCCAGATATGAGGGGGAGCTGTTTTGCCAGACTCTGGAAGATGCCTATGGAGAGCTGCAGATCTATCTGCTTCCCTTTGTGAAGGCCTCCCAGGTGCGGCATTTCTTTCCCCAGAAGGAGATAACTTCTTATGACAGGGCAGTGCGCGTTGTCCTGGAGCAGGCCGGGATCCATGCGGATGCCCGCAATCTCCTGGTGGCCCATCAGTTTGTGGCAGGATCCGGTACAGACCCTGAGCTGGGCGGCTCCGAGAATATGGCAGTTCAGACTGTGGGGGCAGTGGAGAAGGTGGACGTGGACTGTTTTGCAGGATTCGACTATGTGGCCCTGGGCCATATCCACTCCCCCCAGCAGGTGGGCCGGGATACCATCCGCTATGCAGGCTCTCCTTTGAAATACTCTTTCAGTGAGATCCACAAGGAGAAGTCTGTGCCGGTGGTCACAATGGGAGAGAAGGGGAAGGTGGACGTGGAACTGGTACCCCTAAAGCCCCGCCGTGACATGCGGCATCTGAAGGGAAGGCTGGAACAGCTTCTGGAGAAGGGTAATGTACAGGCCCCGGATGACTATATTTATGTGACTTTGACAGATGAGGATCCCATTCCGGAAGCTATGGGCATCCTGCGGCAATATTACCCAAATCTGATGAAGCTGGATTATGAAAACAGCCACACAAAAGAGGTCATGCAGCCGGATCTGTCCAGAGTGACACAGGAGAAAACCTTCCAGGAGCTGGTGTCTGATTTCTATTACCGGATGTATGGATGCGAGATGAACCAGGAGGAGATGGATATCCTGCTGGAAGTGGCAAAGGAGGTGGGGATCTCCCATGAAACCGATTAAACTGATTGTCAGCGCCTTTGGGCCGTACGCAGGCACCATGCCTGCCATTGATTTTACCCGGTTCCAGGAGCGGGGCCTGTTTCTGGTCTGCGGGGACACGGGGGCAGGCAAGACCACACTGTTCGATGCCATCTGCTATGCCCTGTACGGGGAGACAAGCAGCAGGTACCGGGACACGGTAAACCTGCGCAGCGAGTATGCGAAACCGGATACGGAGAGCTTCGTGGAGTTTCATTTCTCCCACCAGGGAAAGGTGTACTGTGTGCGTCGCCAGCCGGCCTATGAACGGCCCCGGAAGCGGGGGGAGGGAACCCTGTTACAGCCGGAAACTGCCAGCTTGCGCTGCGAAGGCGAAGTGCCCATAGAAGGTACCAGGGCAGTGAACCAGGCAGTGGAACATCTGCTGCACATCAATGTAAGCCAGTTCAAGCAGATTGTTATGATTGCCCAAGGGGAATTCCGGGAACTTCTGAATGCGGATACGGACACCAGAACAGAGATCCTGCGCACTGTATTCCTGACAGACGCATACAAGAAGATGGAAAAGCGGCTGTCAGAACGGCGCAGTGCCAGTGAGGATGCCAGGAGAGAGATCCAGCGCAGCATTCTCCAGTCTTTTGCCGAAGCCAGGGCCGGGGAAGAGAGCCTCTATAAGGAGGAACTGGAGGGACTACAGCAGCGTGCTGCTGACAGCAGAAGTGCCTGGAATCTGGAGGAGTTTCAGCACATCCTGGAGAAGATTGGCCAGGAAGACCTGAAGCAGTCCCGGATCCTGGAGAAGGAGCTGGAGGAAGCCGCAGACAGGCTGGATCAGAAGAAAGAGAAGCTGGCCCAGGCCCGGACCAACAATGAACTTCTCACCAGGCTGAAAGCCTTGCAGGAAGAGCAGCAGAGTCTGGAGGCCGGGAGGCAGGAAATGGAGGAACTGGCCAGACAGACGTCCAGACAGAAGATAGCTGTGCGCCAGGTGAAACCAGTCTATGATACCTGGAGGGGACAGCAGCAGGCGCTGGCAAAGCTCCAGCACGACATTGCAGCAAGGAAGCAGAAGCTCCTACAGGTCTTGGAAGCCCAGGAGGCCGCATTCCGCTGCCTGGAGGAAGCCACCGCCCGGGAAGAAGAGGGGGAAGCCCTGGGCAGAAGGGCCGGGAAGCTGAAGGAAGACCTGGACAGATACCAGAAAAGGGAGGAATTAAAGGCGGCCCTGCATAGCCTGGAGGAGGAAAGCCATATCCTGGAACAGCAGACGGAAGGAATGAACCAGGAAGAGGAAGCCTTGAAGCAGAAGATCCTTAGTCTGGAAGAGTCCGTGAAGATCCTGCAGGAGTGCCCGGCCAGGCTGGTGGAGATCCGGAATGAGAAGAAGGCAGTCACCGGACTTAGGGAGAAACTGGAAAACATACAGCAGGAGAAAGTGCCTGCTTACCGCAGAAAACAGGACGAAGTCTTACAGGGCCAGGCTGCTTTCCAGAAAAAGCAAAGTGCCTATGAAGAGCAGGAACGGGCCAGGCTGCACATGGAACAGCTTCTGGACAATTGCAGGGCAGGGCTTCTGGCCCGGGGACTGGAGGAAGGGACAAAATGTCCGGTCTGTGGTTCTACCCATCATCCAAAGCTGGCACAGCTTCCCCCGGAGATGGCAGAGGGTGTCACAGAGGAAATGCTACAGGATCTGCAGAAGAAAGAGGAGGCGGCCAGACAGGAGAAGGAAAGGGCCCTGGTAGCCTTGGAGAAAAGCAGGACAGCAGCGAGCCAGGGAGCAGAGAATCTCCGGACGCAGATCCTGGAGGTCATGGGCAGTGAGATCCTGCAAAAAGAATTACCTGAGGAGAGCCAGGGAGAGATCCAGGCAGCACAGTACTGTCCGAAGGAGGAAGGAGATCGCCTGGGATACCCTCTGTTCTGGGGAGACGAAGACGGGATTCCGGTCACCAGGATAAGGGAAGGGGAAGAAGAGGTCTCCCTGGACAAACTGATTCTCTTCACAGAAACTGCCTGCGGGATTCTCCGTAAGAAAGAGAATTCCCTCCAAAAGAGGGAGCAGATCCTGAAAAGGGACTGTGATACTTTCAAAAGAGACACAGATACCCTGTCAAAAGCCCGTGGGGAAGACACAGAAACCCTTTCTGGGAAGAAAGAAGTCCTGGAGGCCAGACGGCAGGAAATCCAACGTTCCATGACTGAGAAGAGCACTTTGCTAGAGACTCTGGCAGGGCTGGAATACCAGAGCCTGGAGGAAGCATGTGCAGAACAGGAAAAGTGTGAAAAACAGGCAGAAATCATCCGCAATACTATTATACAGGCCAGGATCCGGAAAGAGAAAGCGGACCAGGAGAAGACCAGGGAACAGTCTGCTATAGCTACTCTGGAAGCCGGTTACCAGGAAGGGGAGGAAGAAGAACAACGCCAGAAGCAGCAGCTCACAACCCTGCTACAGGAAAAGACATTTGACTCCCTGGAAGAATTCCTGGCCTATGTGGTGGAGGAGAGCATGATCCAGGATGGGGAGGACAGAAAGGCAGCATATGATACGAAAGTGGCAGTCAACGCTTCCAGTCTGGAAACTGTCCGGAAGGATGCCCGGGACAAGGTGTGGGTCAATGAGCAGGAGCTGACAGAGGAAGTGGAGACATATGCAAAGGCGGTGTCTTCCCTCCGGGACAGAAAATCTGATACGGATCACAGGATGGCAGGCAACGGCAGGCTCCGGGAACAGATCCTGGACCGTAGGGAAGCCCTGGAAGCCCATACAAGGCAGTTTACGCTCTGCAACCGCCTGTATGAGCTGGTGGCAGGACAGATTACGGGCAAATCCAGGATCAGCCTGGAGCAGTATATCCAGGCCACAGGATTTGAAGGCATCCTTGCCGCAGCGAACCTCAGGCTACGGCCTATGAGTGAAGGCCAGTATGAACTGTTCCGCAGGGAAGACCCTGCCAGCAAAGGAAAGAAACGTTTCCTGGATCTGGAGGTACTGGACAATTTCACCGGCCACAGAAGACCGGTGGGTAACCTCTCCGGCGGTGAGAGCTTCAAGGCATCCCTAAGCCTGGCCCTGGGACTTTCCGACACGGTTGCCTCCCATATGGGGGGGATCCAGATGGATGCCCTGTTTGTGGATGAGGGCTTCGGCACCCTGGACCGCAGATCCATTGACAGCGCCATGGAAATCCTGGTCCATCTCACCGGAACAGACAAGCTGGTGGGTATTATCAGTCACAGGGAAGAACTGATAGAGAATATCCCCCAGCAGATCCGGGTTGAGAAGAAACGGGATGGCAGCAATATTACAGTGGAATGTGGGATATAGAAGGCTGCTTGTTGGGTCACTGCCTGTAATATGCCAGAAAGCTTCCCAGGCTTTCCATGGCATCCTTCAGTACCTCAATGCGGGGCAGGTACACCACACGGAAGTGGTCCGGTGCACCCCAGTTGAAGCCGCCACCGTGGACAACCAGTAGTTTTTTGTCCCGCAGCAGATCCAGGGCAAACTTTTCATCGTCCTGGATCTGGAACTTTTTCACATCCAGCTTCGGGAAGATGTAAAAGGCAGCCCTGGGCTTCACGGCGCTGACACCTGGAATGTCATTCAGTGCTTTGTAGATATAATCCCGCTGTTCATAGATCCTGCCGCCGGGCACAATGTAATTCTTCACACTCTGGTAGCCGCCCAGGGCTGTCTGTACAATGGACTGGGCAGGCACATTGGAGCACAGACGCATATTGGACAGCATATTCAGGCCTTGGATGTAGTCCGCAGCGATCTGCTTGTTGCCACTTAAGATCATCCAGCCGATCCGGAAACCAGCGATCATGTGGGATTTGGACAGGCCACTGTAGGTGACACAGAACAGATCCGGTGCCAGGGAGGCTATGGAGATATGCTCTTCATCGTCCATCACAAGCCTGTCATAGATTTCATCGGAAAAGAGGATCAGCTGGTGTTCTCTTGCGATGTCCACAAGTTGCTGCAGGACTTCCCTGGGATATACGGCACCTGTGGGGTTATTGGGATTGATGATTACAATGGCCTTTGTACGGTCTGTTACCTTCTTGCGGATATCCTCCATGTCAGGATACCATTCGGCCTTTTCATCACAGATGTAGTGGACAGCTTTTCCGCCTGCCAGTGTGACGCAGGCTGTCCAGAGGGGATAGTCAGGCGCAGGCACCAGTACTTCGTCCCCATCGTCCAGAAGGGCTGACATGCTGAGATTGATCAGCTCGCTGACACCATTCCCTGTGTAGATGTCTTCGATGGACAGGTTGGGGATATTCTTGATCTGGGCATACTGCATGATGGCCTTCCTGGCGGAGAACAGGCCCTTGGCAGCAGAATACCCCTCACATTCGGTAAGCTGCCGCTGCATGTCATAGATCACCTCGTCCGGGGTGCAAAAGCCGAAGGGAGCGGGGTTACCGATATTGAGCTTTAACACATGGATGCCGTTCTCCTCCATCCGGGTGGCTTCTTCCACAACAGGGCCTCTCACATCGTATAACACATTGTCTAATTTGGCTGATTTCTTGAACGATTTCATAGTGATCTCTCCTTCTGCATCCGGATATGCCGGGGAATTCTCGAAAAATAAACTTTTGTGAAACACAGGTGGCATGACAGGTTCAGATGTCCCCGGGACAGAATCTTTTTTTGGTTCATTTTCGGGAACAGGTGTGGATCTGGCTGCGGGAACGGCCGGTGCTGCCTCCAGAGGCAGACTGCCGTAGAGCCACTCCACAGGGACACCCAGAAGTTCTGCCAGGAATCCGGCGATATTCTTCCTGGGGACAGCTTTCCCGCTGACATACTGGCTCATCTGCCCTTTCCCCAGCTTGACTCCGGCGGCCGCAGCAGCCCGGAGGCAGTCTACCTGCTTCATGTCCCTGCGGTCCATGGCCAGGGTAAGCCTTCTTGCAAATGTGTCCTGGTTCATTTTTACACCTCCGCATGCGCTTCAGCGCATATACCAACCAAAATTTGAAAGTTTATTTTCACAATTACACCCTCATGCACACTTCTACGTACATGCCAATTAAAACCGAAAGTTTATTTTATGGTTCTGATGGTAACATATCTGAACAAAAAGTTCAATACGAATAAAGAAAAGAGTAAAAGTTTATGGAACTGGTTGCAAAAAAATACCGTGATATAATATCCTAACCGTACAATACCATATGTTTCTGCACGTCCGTCTCAAATACACGCTGTCCCAGGCTGGCCATGGGCTTGTCCCAGAAACAGCTGGCAGCCAGGCTCCAGCTTGCCGGGCTTGGCCTTACCCAGAAGGCAGTCAGCCGGATTGAGACGGGAGACAGGGTGGTTCCCGATTATGAACTGATTGTATTTTCTGAGGTTTTAAAAGTGCCAATATGTACACTGCTGTTATGCGAACAGGCTACGAACTGATGCGCGATTGGATTTTGCAGACCGATTCTACCGCCAGTCGGTTGCTGATCTGCCTGGTATATACTACAATGCAGATAACAAAGGACGGATGGAAGGCACTCTTGTGGCTATGAGATAGCGTGTAAATACGACATTATAAGGAGGCATATTATGTATGAACTGGACAAGGAGACATTTGGGGAATTTCTTGCAAAACAACGGAAGGAGAAGGGCTATACCCAGAAGGAACTGGCAGAGAAGCTGTTTGTCTCGGACAAGGCAGTGAGCAAGTGGGAGAGGGCTTTGAGTATGCCGGATATTTCCCTGCTGATTCCCCTAAGTAAGATACTGGGGGTTACGGTGACAGAACTTCTGGAGGGCAGGAAGATAGACCAGACAGCGGGAATGGAGGCAGAGCATGTGGAGCTGCTGGTGAAAAAAGCCCTGGCCCTTTCGGAGGAGGTTCCGGAGCAGGTCAGGCAACGCCGGAAGAAAAGAGGGTTTGTTTTCAGCGGATGCAGCGTATTCATGCTGTTGGAGGTGTTTCTGGGAGTATGGTACCAGCATGAGACAGGGCCGGATGTGTACTTTATTTTCTTTGTCTTCATGGGAATCATGTCCTTTGGGTTTGGCATTTATTTCTGGCTGTTTATGAAGGAAAGACTGCCCGCTTATTATGATGAATATGAGGTCAATGCATACAGTGATGGGATCTTTCGCATGAATGTCCCGGGAGTGCATTTTAACAACAGGAACTGGCCCTACCTCGTAAAAGGCCTGCGGATCTGGTCAGCGGTAACCATGTTGTGTATGCCTCTGGCAGGTCACATGGTGGCATTTCTGAAGCCGGGGATAGACTGGGGAATGGGGATCCTACAGGCGGTTTTGTTTCTGTATCTGGGCGGGATGTTTTTGCCAATGTATATTTTAGGGAAAAAGTATGGGAAGGAAGCCCAGGGCAGCCAGGAAAGTGCCGGGGCTGTGAGGGGAAGTGCCCAGGGCAGCCAGGAAAGTGCCGGGGCTGTGAGGGGAAGTGCCCGGGGCAGCCAGGAAAGTGCCGGGGGTATGCAGGGAAATGCCCGGGGATGCGCCGGGGCTGTGGGAGAAAGTGCTCCGGGCAGAAAAGAATGCCCCGGAAAGAGACAAAGACGCACCTGGAGAAAAAAGATTTGCGGTGTTCTGGTTCTGTGCACAGTTATGGCACTGCTGTTCGGCGGCATTTTCCTGCTTTCTGACACAGGTATTTTCGAGCAGGGTTTTTGTATGACCAGGATAGGCTACGTTTCCCACCACGGAACCAGGGAGTGGAGTGCCAGTTATCGTCTGCTCAGTGGTACCATGTTCAAGAAGATTTACCCGGAAACGGAGCCTGCTGCTTATGTAATCCAGGTGGAGACAAAAGAAGGCAGCCTGTCTATGGAGCTGACAAATAAAAAAGGTGATATCTTGTTTTTCCAAAGCCATATGGAGACAGGAACTTACCCTCTGACCTTGGAAGGTACTGTTAAGGTGAAGATTGTGGCTGAGAAACACAGGGGAAGTTTCTCCATAGCGCCGCAGCAGACGGCAGGTAAACAGCAGACTGTGAGCATTTTCCTGTATGGGGAGACACATGCCCAGGAAGAGATCCTGGCAAAAGAATTTGAATTATGGTCTTCCTATTACAACAAAGATGGTATGCGGCACCTGTTTGTGGAACTTCCTTATTATACTGCGGAATATATGAATCTGTGGATGCAGTCTGGAGATGATGGGATACTGGAACAGTTGTACCAGGACTGGGAGGGAACGGCCATGCATTCGGGGGCGGTTCTGGATTTCTACAAAAGGATCAAAAGAGAATGCCCGGAGACGGTTTTCCACGGAACGGATGTAGGGCACCAATATGATACCACAGGGAAACGTTTTCTGGAATACCTGGTGTCAAGTGGGCAGGAAGAATCAGAAACCTACAGGCTGGCCCGGGAAAACCTGGAACAGGGGCAGTATTATTACCAGCATACTGATCCTGTGTACCGGGAAAACAAAATGGCCGAAAACTTCATATGTGAGCTGGAGAGTCTCTTGTCAAATGATGTCCCGGACAACCTGGAAGGCGGCATCCGGCAGGAGGAACCTGGAGGGGAGGAAGCTGATGGGGAGGAGCCTGGAAATACGGGATCCGGCGGCGCGGGAACCGGGACTCTGGAATCTGCCAGACAGCCTGGTATAAGTGTCATGGGAATCTATGGTTCGGCCCATACCGACATAAGGGCCATGGATTACACAACACAATCCGTTCCCTGTATGGCAGCACAGCTTTACCAGAAGTATGGCATGGCGCTGTACACAGACGATCTGACATCCCTGGGCCGGCATACGGAAAGCAGCCGTGAGGATACGATCCGGGTCGGGGAGAAGATCTATGCGGCATCCTACTATGGCAGGACAGATCTGTCAGCAGTCCTGCCAGATTATCAATGCAGGGAGTTCTGGCGCCTGGAAGATGCCTATGAGGACTTCAAGGATTATCCTGTAACCGGAAATGTGCTGCCGTACAACAATTACCCAGTGGAAATCCAGGAGAAGCAGGTGTTTCTGATTGTGTATACAAAAGCAGATGGAAGCACCATAAGGGAATATCACCGTGCGGACGGGAATACATGGAACGGTTCCCCTGTGACGGAAGAGGTTAAACTGGCTGGAGACTGAGCAGGGGTTCACTGGGGTATCGCCGCGAGGTGTTTTCACGCGCCTTTTGCGTGACGAACCCGAGACTGCGTGCGCCAAAATGAGCGTTCTTTGCTCATTTTGTGTGCATCACGTTGGTGTTTACGGCTGCGCCGTGAACAGCAACTGAGCAGGAGAAAACGTAATGACTTTTTTCCAGTGGGCTATTCCTTTTTGCGGTAGAATATAGTATAATATGTCCATATTCGGGGCGGAAATGGCCCAACGAAATTATTTTCACTCAATATAGAAACAGGAGGTAAGCAACATGTTAGTATCTGCAACAGAAATGCTCAAGAAGGCAAAGGCAGGCCACTATGCAGTAGGCCAGTTCAACATCAACAACCTGGAGTGGACCAAGTCCATTCTGCTCACTGCCAAAGAGTGCAGGTCCCCTGTGATCCTGGGGGTGTCTGAGGGCGCTGGCAAGTACATGGGTGGTTATGATGTGGTGGTAGGCATGGTGAACGGTCTGCTGAAGGATCTGGACATTGATGTACCTGTGGCCCTCCATCTGGATCATGGTTCCTATGAGCATTGCTACAAATGTATCGAGGCCGGTTTCTCATCTGTTATGTTCGATGGATCCCATTACCCCATTGATGAGAATGTAGCGAAGACAACGGAACTGGTAGCAGCTGCACATGGCAAGGGTATCTCCATCGAGGCAGAGGTGGGTTCCATCGGAGGCGAGGAAGACGGCGTGGTAGGTATGGGTGAGTGTGCAGATCCTAAGGAGTGCAAGGCCATTGCTGACCTGGGCGTGGACTTCCTGGCAGCAGGCATTGGTAACATCCATGGCAAATATCCGGATAACTGGCAGGGACTAAGCTTTGAGACCCTGGATGCTGTACAGCAGCTTACCGGGGATCTGCCCCTGGTGCTGCATGGCGGTACAGGCATCCCTGCTGACATGATCCAGAAGGCCATCTCGCTGGGTGTGGCCAAGATCAATGTGAACACAGAGTGCCAGCTTTCCTTTGCTGCAGCTACCCGCAAGTATATCGAAGAAGGCAAGGACCAGCAGGGTAAGGGTTTTGATCCCCGCAAGCTTCTTGCACCTGGCGCAGAAGCCATCAAGGCTACCGTGAAGGAGAAGATGGAGCTGTTCGGATCTGTTGGGAAGGCGTAAGTAAGGGACAGACAGAAGGCGGAATTGGACTTCCGGTCTGGAAGACAGGAATTAGGATACGAAAGGAAAGAAAACTACAGGAGATGAACCGGGCATCTGATTGCAGATGTCCGGTTTTTTGTGCGTAAGTGTAAAGCATACTTTACAAAACCACAATAGGAACAAAATCAAATGGTGTCCGTGTCAGCAGCGTTTTTACGGACAACATGACATTTTTGTAAGTTGTATTTGACCATAGAGCCTTCTATAATAATGTGGAGAAAGTACTACAAATAAGAGAGCATGGCTTGTCTTTGGAAGGAATATATCATAGATGGGCTGCGGGAAAACGCATAAGAGGATTTTACCAGATGAAGAAAGAAAGTTGGCTGAAAGAAATGATATATTATATGGCTCTGTGTATGGGCAGCATGGTGATAGGTGCCGTGCTGGTATCTGTCAGTATGCTGATCCATGTGGTGGATGCACTCTGTAGGAGATTACAGGGAAGGAAACCAACGACCCAGCCCCACCGCCAAGCAAAGTGCACATAGGCATTCTTCCGGATTGAAACCGATTTATCCTGCGGACAATGAGCTCCATCGCCTGCAGCGGGATTGTTGACTCAAGGAACGGATACAGCAAATCCCCATAAAAGGGAGGATGCCAAGGAATCAAGATTCCTTGGCATTTATTATGAAAAAGTTATTTAGTAAACAAGTAACTGTGGCTCGCATATTTTTGTGTTGCTTTGTTGATATGTATTTAGTATAGGCCATAGAAATGTCTAAATCATGTTGAAGAATTAAAAAATGCTTGAATGAATTGTAAATAAAATATGAACAGCCATGTGCCTGTGACATCATCTGTATGCAAATTTTCAGAAACCCTGGCATGGCAGCCAGAGTTTTGAGAAAATACAGGATACATATCAAAGGGGTGTAATCCCGCATAAAAAGAGAGCAGGCTGAGAAGGGGCCATCACAACCTGCTCAGAGGATTAGCATTTTTCCGGTTCCGGATACACCTCCCCAAAGGTATCTGCCGTGACACTTTCCATTACCTGGGGCTCCAGGGGCCTATCGGAATAATCGGTAGCAGTCTGTGCAATCTTGTTTACCACATCCATCCCTTCGATCACTTTCCCAAAGGCAGCGTAACCGCCATCCAGGTGAGGGCTTGTCTTATGCATGATGAAGAACTGGCTGCCGGCTGAGTCTGGGTGCATGGACCTGGCCATGGAAAGTACGCCTTCTGTATGCTTCAAGGGATTGTCCACGCCATTCTGGGCGAACTCTCCTTTGATGGAGTAACCGGGGCCGCCCATACCGGTGCCATCCGGACATCCACCCTGGATCATGAATCCTGGGATGACCCGGTGGAAGATCAGCCCGTCATAGAATTTCTGGTTTACAAGACTTAAGAAATTGTGCACAGAGACAGGGGCAATGTCGGGATACAGCTCCAGACGGATCACACCTTTGTCTTTCATGGTAATCGTGACGATGGGATTTTTTGCCATAATAGTTGTCCTTTCTGGGAATATCTTATAAAATATTCTTAATTGTAACCTGAAACAGGCAGGACGTAAAGGGGGAAATGCGCAAAGATGCACAAGGTGGCAGAAAGAGCAGAAGGCTATATGGGCAGGGTACCTATCCGGGACTTAAGGCAGGCTGGTGTACCCGGTGCCGGACCGGGAGAGGAGAAATGGCTATATATCACAGATGCAGCAGACATAGCCGTCCGCCTCCGTGATCAGGGGGAGGCTGTGCTGGTGTGGCTCCATGAGAACAATACAGACCAGGACTTCTCCGGCTTCCTCTATGCGGTTACAGAGCCAGAGGAACTGGAACCAGAATTCCTGGAACGTGTGTACAGAAGGCAAAAGGGACTGCCCTGGCAGATCCTGGAGACACGCCGTTGTGTGGTGCGGGAGACGGTGCCGGAAGATGTGGTGGCATTTTATGGGATTTACAGTCACCCGTCCATTACCAGGCACATGGAGGATCTCTATCCGGATGTGGAACAGGAGAAACAATACATCCGGGAATATGTGGATAAAGTGTATACGTATTATGAGTACGGTGTATGGACTGTGTTGGAGAAAGCCACAGGAGAAGTGATTGGGAGAGCCGGATTTTCCCATAGGGAAGGATATGAGGAACCGGAACTGGGATTTGTGATCGGGGTACCGTGGCAGCACAGGGGATATGCCTGGGAGGTGTGCCAGGCAGTTCTGGAGTATGGTTTTGGGAGTCTGGGTTTTGAGCGGGTCCAGGCCATAGTGGAACCGGGCAATACGGCTTCCCTGTATCTGTGCCGGAAGCTTGGCTTCCAGAAGGCGGGGACAGTGGTGATAGGGGGGAGGGAGTATTGGAGACTGTTACGGCAGGGAGATGTCTTTTTCTAAGAAAACATGAAAACACCTGGAGGCAATAATAAGCGGATGGCAACTATTTGACGTCTTTTGAAAAGCATAATACAGAATATGTTGACAGGAGAACACATATATATTAGAATCCAGATATATGATCTGAATACAAAAGGTAGCCGTGGCCATCCAGCGGCGGAATGGAGGGGAAAATGGGCCAAATGAACAATGGGAAAGAGGAATCTGGCGCGACATTGCCAGTAAACGATGCGGAAAGATGGATTGCCGGAACCTATGCCATATGGTCAGAATACTGCGGCGGAAGCAGCAAATATCTGGGGGGATATGAGAAAAACGGGCCGAATGCAAAAATGGTTGCAGAAGTCCTGGAGGAAGACTGGCTGGTTACAGACCATAAAAGTGGTGTGGACATGGTGACATATCTGTTGGAAAATGCTGGTCCGGGTGAGCACGAAGAGGAAGATTTTGAAGAGGAAGACTTCGAAGATGACGAGGAGGAAGACGAAGACGAAGACTTCCAGGACGATGATGTATATGGTGGAAATTTGCACATAGATACAACAGCCTTTGACTATGCCTGTGCCTGCAATATGTGTGGCAGGATGTTTATTGCCGGTTACTTCAGCAGGGAGGAATCCATTCGCTATGCTGCAAAGGTAGCGAAGAAGATCCAGGAGAGATACAGTTCATGGGTGGAATATTTCCAGGAGTATATCATTGGGGCAGCCAGGGGATCCAATGTGGGGGAAATGACTCCTTTTGTGGAAGCCTACCAGAAAGTGGTGACTTCTCCGGACAGTCCGCTTTACCTGGACTGGAATACACCGCTTTGATCCGGTATCGTGCCTGGTATGGGTGATTCACGACATATAAGATATTGGCTTTATAATATTGCACACCTGGAGGGGATATGAAATGAAAATAAGGGCCAAATTAACGATCTGTTTTTCTGCAATCTGCATTGGATGTATGCTGATTGCCATGATGAGCGTCCTGGCCAGGACGCGTGTACGTTTTGATACATTGAATGATGCCCGTATGGAAATGGCAGCCCATTATTATGCTGCATCTATTGAGACATGGCTGGAGCGGAAGACTTCTCTTGTAGATGCGGCGGTGACGTACATGGAGTCCCTGGAAGTTCTGGAGGAAGAGGCTGTAATCACATATCTGGAAGCATTGATTCACGCAAATGAAGGGACGGCAGATGTTTTTGCGGCTTTCAGCGATGGGACATTTCTGGATGGAAGCAGGCTGGATCTGGGGGAGGACTGGGACTATACAGGCTATTCCTGGTATACGGAGGGAATGGCCACAGACCAGAAAGTATATTGTGATCCGTACAGGGATAACAGTGTAGACGGGATGGTGCTTCCCGTGTCCAAGCGTTTTACATGTAAGGATGGCTCCACCGGTGTCATAGGCATGAGCCTGGAACTACAGACCATGTTTGACACCATCAACCAGGTGGCAGACACCTCTGACGGCAGCTATGCGTTTATGATAGATGATGCAGGTGTAATTCTGATGCATCCCAACAGAGCGTTTATGCCGTCCAGCCAGAAGAACAGCGTGGTGACAGAGGTGCCGGAGGATGCATATTCCAATGCACTCTCTGATCCAAAGAAAGCAATAAAAGACTATGATGGCATAAAACGTTACATAATAGCCGCTCCGTGCAGCCTTGGGAACATTGTGGTGGCCATCCCCACGTCCATATACCATGCGGCGACTACGCAGATGGTGGTTATCTTTATCATTACCATGCTGATTGCCATGGTAGTGGCGCCTATAGCAGTGGCTTTGTACAGTGGCAGCATTACAAAGCCTATTGTGGCCATGCAGCATGAGGTCACAGGCCTGGGAGAACTGAAGGTACAGATAAACCGCAACGTGTCTTCCAGCCAGGAACGCCGGGATGAGATAGGAGTCATGGACAGGGCAGTCCAGGAGCTGCGCGTCCGTCTGAACCAGATTGTGCAGCAGATGATCCAGGCATCTGATACCTTGAAGGTGCAATTTGACAATGTGCGGGTATCTCTGGGCAGGTCTGTTTCTAACAATCATTCTGTGAGAGACACAATCAGCCAGATCGCAGCTGCCATAGATGATGTGGCGCAGCAGACACAGCAGGCAAATGAGAGTCTGGCAGAGTTTTCGGAAGAGCTTTCCAATGTGGCGGAACGTATGGAGCGCATGAATGGGGTTGCCTGTGCGGCAGTCAGTCAGTGCCAGGACGGTATGGGGACGGTGGAATTGCTTTCCCGGAAGTTTGATGAGAGCCATAAAATGCAGAGAGTCACTTATGAGGCAGCTGACAGCCTTTCCCAGAAGTCTGTGTCCATCGGCGGTATCAGCAAGACCATCGGTGAGATTGCAGGTCAGACGTCCCTGCTCGCATTGAATGCTTCCATTGAAGCGGCCCGGGCTGGTGAGGCAGGAAGGGGATTTGCAGTTGTGGCAGAGGAGATCGGGATGCTGGCAGCGCAGACGGCTTCCGCCACTGGAGATATCAACCGTATTATCACAGAACTACAGGGTGAGATCAGGAATGTCAGTGTCCAGATCGGACAGATCCAGGATACGACTATGGACTGCATGGGTACAATGACAGACACCAGGAATGTGTTCCAGGAGATTAGTGAGAATATTTCCAGCATGGGAAGTGATATCAGCCAGCTGGAGTCTGCGGTGGATAGTCTCAATCACAACAAAGATATTATTGTGGACAGATTTTCCGGCATATCAAGTGAGACCCAGGAACTGACGGCGGCCAGCCAGGAGATCAATGAGCAGGCAGAGAACCAGAGTATGGAGATGGACCGTATCAATGAATCCATGAGTGGCCTGCAGGTTGTGGTAGACCGTCTGAACCATATCATTGAGGAATTTCAGGTGTAAAAGTCTGTGAAGCATTCTGACAGGAACCCGGATGACTCCATTCGCCTGGGGAATCAGGTGGGCCAGGATGATCTGATATAGAGAAAAGAGGGTTGGGTATGGGCAAGAAGAAAAGTATGAAAGTATCATTGATGTGCAGGCTCCTGTTGGGACTTCTGGTGCCGTTTCTTTTTGTGCTGGACGCTATAACGGTACAGATTTACACGGATGTGCGGGCTGATAAGGCAGAGTCCTATTCCATGATAGCGGAGATGATGGCCAAAGATGTGAACCAGGTGATTTACAAGTATGTGTCCATCATTGAGACAGCGGCCAGAAATGAGAACGTGGAGTCCATGGTCCCAGAAGCTGCGGAAGATTATCTGAATCAGATGATTGCGGAGAATGCGGACGTGTGGTCCCATTTCTTGATCACGGATGACACCGGGATGGAGATTGCACATACGGATGGTGATACATACAAGGGGATTTCCATAGCGGAGCGGGATTATTTCAAGACACCCTGGGAGCAGGGGGAGACCATTATCTGTGAACCGGATTATTCCAAGAGCACCGGGAAGAAGATCCTGGCGATTGGCACACCCATTGTAAAGGAAGGCGAGCGTGTAGGAGTCCTGGTGGGATTTGTACGTCTGGAGCATATCTGCCAGGTGGCCAATGAATATAAAGTCACCGATAGCAGTTATACATTTATGCTGAATTCAGACGGTATGTTGTCTGCCCATCCGGATGAGAGTATTGTGCTACAGCAGAACTGGAACGATTCTTCCGTGAAGGCAGGAATGACAGGTACTGCCAGGAAGGCAGTAGAACATATGCTGGCTGGGGAGAACGGTATCATCACAGGGGACGACACCATATATGCATATGCACCCATCGGGATCGGTGGCATGTCCCTGTGCATATCGGCACCTTTTCTGGAAGCTTATGAAATCATCAGGAACCTGGCAGTTATCATGATTCTGTCGCTGGCAGTGGTCTGTGTGATTGGGATCCTGGTATCATTCTGGATTGCAAGGAGTATTACCACTCCGTTTGGATGGGTGGTGCGACAGACCAAGGAACTGGCCAGGGGCAATACCCGGCTGATCAGCCAGAAGATGGGATACCAGTCCACGCGTGAGATGACGGAACTGAAGGAGGCCCTGTCATACCTGGCATCCAGCCTGGAGAGTTTGTTCTCCAGGATAGATGTGGAATCCAGGAATATGGTAGAGATTGTGCAGCAGATATCAGAACATGTGGAACATTCCATGGAAGCTACCAGCGATACTTCCGCTACAATGGAGGAACTGGCTGCCAGTATGGAAGAGGTATCAGCTACCACGGATGAAATGAACCGTTCCATGGAGACTACAGCGGAGGTTATCGAAGGGATTGCCTTGAATTCCGAAAAAGGAGCTTCCTTTGCCAAAGAGTGCCAGCAGCGGGCCAGCGAAAGTGAGAAATCTGCAGTGGAAGGCAAGACTTCTACGAATAAAATGGTGAAGGA
>CAJTOJ010000005.1:0-55710 GCA_910577665.1 uncultured Acetatifactor sp. | reverse complement strand
AAAGTGAGAAATCTGCAGTGGAAGGCAAGACTTCTACGAATAAAATGGTGAAGGAAATCCGGTCCATGCTACAGGATTCTATCAAGAACAGCCAGAAGGTGGGAGAGATCAGCCATCTGACTGCAGATATCCTGGATATAGCGGCCCAGACCAACCTGCTTGCGCTGAATGCCTCTATTGAGGCGGCCAGGGCCGGGGAGGCAGGAAAGGGATTTGCGGTGGTGGCCGATGAGATCCGTGCACTTGCAGAGAATGCCAAGATTTCCGCCAACAACATACAGGAGATCAGCAGGGCGGTGATCAAAGCAGTGGAAACCCTGGCTTCTGATGCGGGTACCATGCTGGAGTTCGTGGATACTACTGTATTACGGGACTACGACCAGTTTGGACAGGTGACACAGTCTTACCGGGAGGATTCCACACGTCTGGAGGAAGTGCTCAGTGAGTTTGCCGTGAAGGCAGGCAGCCTGAACCATTCCATTGGTTTGATGCGTGATGGCATGAATGGTATCAATACTGCGGTGGAGGAGGGAGCCAAAGGCGTGGTAACAGTGGCAGAGACCGCGGCAGATCTGGTACAGAACCTTGGCTCTATCAATGAATCTGTGTCAGACAACGGGCGGATATCGGATGCCCTAAGCCAGGAAGTGGGCAGGTTCCGCAGATGAAAGTAATTACATCATCAAGGTTATATTTGGACAGCCAGGTGGAATACCTGGCTGTTTTGATACAGACGAGAGATTTGCATGGACAACCATGTGATTCCCGCGGACAATGGTCCGTAGCGCTGGTGACGCATGTTCAGGACGGACCGGAGCGTAGACCCAGGCGGCTGCGAAGCAGACATTTGGCGAATGCCGCAAGGGTCAGCAAACCCATTCGCCTCTGTCCATGTGATGGAGGAACTGTAAGAGTGCATATTAAACTTGTATAACGTGCAGGGTATTTCATTGCTATTTCCTGGCATTTCTAGTATGATAGTAAATAGAACCAAAGCAGGCCTGGTACCGGAAGTCTGCAAAATAGGGCAATGGGTCTGAGAAGAAGCCTGCCGGAGCGGGCAAGGAGGTATGACAATGAACTATAGAAAAGGTGATTTTAGTGGTTTTGGGAGAAAGGGCTTCCGCACAGTGGACGGAGACCAGCCGGATTCCCCCAAGAAGAAATTCAACGGCAAGATCCTGGGAATTGTGATTGCGGCTGTAGTGGTGCTGGTTCTCATTGGAGGCTCTTTCTATGAGATCAAGGAGCAGGAGCAGGCAGTGCTGATCACCCTGGGGCAGGCCCAGCCGGTGACAGAACCAGGGCTGCATTTTAAGATTCCCTTCATCCAGCAGGTGAAGAAGGTGAATACCACGATCCAGGGATTCACCATCGGCTATTCGGAAGATACCAACGCTGTGGATGAGGATGAATCCCTGATGATCACCTCGGATTTCAATTTCATAGACGTGGATTTCTATGTGGAGTACCGTTACAGCGATCCGGTGAAGGCTATCTATGCATCCAGGAACCCGCTGGGGATTCTGCGCAACATCAGCCAGAGTTGTATCCGTACGGTCATTGGCAGTTACCCGGTGGATGATGTGCTGACCACAGGTAAGAATGAGATTCAGGCATCTATTAAAGAACGAATCCTAAAAGAACTGGAAAAACAGGATATCGGCATCCAGCTGGTGAATATCACGATCCAGGATTCGGAGCCGCCTACTGTGGAAGTCATGGAGGCCTTCAAGGCAGTGGAGACAGCCAAGCAAGGTAAGGAGACGGCGTTGAATAATGCGAATAAATACCGCAATGAACAGCTTCCGTCTGCCCAGGCCCAGGCTGACGGTATCATCAAGGATGCAGAAGCCAGAAAAACAGAGCGGATCAATGAAGCTACAGCACAGGTGGCCCGATTCAATGCTATGTACGAGGAGTACAGCAAGAATCCGGCTGTGACGAGACAGAGGATGTTCTATGAGGCCATGGAGGATGTGCTGCCCGGCTTGAAAGTCATCATTGAAAGCCCCAGCGGTGACATGCAGACCATTTATCCCATTGAGCCTTTCCTGGGCGGTACGGATGGTACGGCAGAAGGGCAGGGGACTGGCAGCACCGGGAACACAGGACACAGAGGCGCAGATGGTACCGCCAGTACGGGTTCCCAGGAGGGAAATGGCACTGGCCAGGAAATGTGAATATATAATGACTTGGAGGAGCAGATATCATGATAAAAAAAATAATCAAAAGAGTCTCTGTCACCATACTTGTCCTGATTGTGCTGGTCATTGGTGCGTCCAGTATTGTGATTACGAATGAAAACGAATATAGTCTCATACGCCAGTTCGGGAAAATAGACCATGTGGTATCCCAGGCAGGTGTCAGTTTCAAGATTCCTTTTATCCAGAGTGTGGATACCCTGCCAAAGCAGACACTGTTGTATGACCTTTCTCCTTCGGATGTGATTACCAGTGACAAAAAGACCATGATCTGTGACAGCTACATTCTGTGGCATATCACGGATCCGCAGAAATTTGCCCAGACCCTGAACTCTTCCATCTTGAATGCGGAGAGCCGCCTGGACGCCATTGTATATAATTCCACTAAGAATGTGATCAGCAGCACCACCCAGGATGATGTGATTTCGGGGCGGGATGGGGCATTGTCTGTAGCGATCCTGGCCAATATCGGAGATTCCCTGGACCAGTATGGAATCGAGCTGCTGTCTTTCGAGGTGAAGAAGCTGGATCTGCCCAGCGACAACAAGGCGGCTGTCTATGAGCGGATGATCTCCGAGCGGGACAACATAGCAGCCACGTTTACGGCAGAGGGCAATTCCGAGGCACAGAAGATCCGCAACACCACAGATAAGGAAGTGACAGTGATGTTATCCGAGGCGGAGAAGAGTGCGGAGATCCTTATCTCTGAAGGAGAGGCAGAATATATGCGGATCCTTTCCGAGGCATACAATGATCCTGCCAGACAGGAATTTTACTCTTTTGTGAGAAGCCTGGATGCGTTAAAAGCTTCCATGCAGGGCGGCAATAAGACCGTTATCCTGTCACCGGATTCACCCATTGCCCAGATCTTCTATGGGAAATAGGGGAATACGGAGAAAAAGGCCAGATACCCTGCAGCCTTCTTACAGCAAGGTATCTGGTCTTTGAATGCCTATATGTCCATATCCGGATCCTGGCAATTACCTTGTTGTCAAGCCAGGATCCCGTCAATCTGTTTCCGCTCTTCTTCACTGAATCCCATATTTCTGGTCATTCCGATATTGTCCAGGATCTGTGCGGGGCGGGAAGCGCCGATCAACACACTGGTGATGTCACCGTCCCTGAGGATCCAGGCCAGGGCCATCTGGGCCAGAGTCTGTCCTCGCCCAGCTGCAAGCTCCTGCAATTGCTTGATCTTCCAGAGGGTGTTATCTGTGATGGCATCTTCCTTGAGGAACCGCCCGTCCGTGCGGATACGGCTGTCCGCAGGGATCCCCTGGAGATAGCGGTCCGTGAGAAGTCCCTGGGCCAGGGGACAGAAGGTGATGACACCGATGCCATGGGCAGCAGCATAATCTTTTAAGCCATCCTGCTCAATGGTCCGGTCCAGCATGGAATATTTCCTCTGGTTGATGATAAACGGGGTTCCCATCTGGGCAAAAAGTCCTGCGATGGCTATGGTCTGCTCTTTGTTATAATTGGAGATGCCCACATACAGGGCTTTACCGCTTTTCACAATGCCATCCAGGGCACGGGCGGTCTCCTCCAGGGGAGTCTGGGGATCCGGCCTGTGATGATAATAAATGTCTACATATTCCAGTCCCATGCGCTTCAGACTCTGATCCAGGCTGGCTACCAGATATTTCTTGCTGCCCCAGTCACCATAAGGTCCTGGCCACATATCATAACCGGCCTTAGTGGAAATTACCAGTTCATCCCGGTAAATACCAAGTCCCTTCTCCAGGATTCTTCCAAAATTCTCTTCTGCTGCCCCGGAAACAGGCCCGTAATTGTTGGCCAGATCAAAATGAGTGATGCCGTGGTCAAAGGCCGTGCGGCACATGGCCTCCATATTGTCAAAGTTTCCATTGGAGCCGAAATTATGCCATAGGCCCAGAGAGACTGCCGGAAGCAGCAGGCCGCTGTTCCCGCAGCGGTTATAGGGCATGGTGTCATATCTTTTTTCGTCCGCTGTGTACATTGGTGTATCCTCCGATGTTTTAAGATGTGATGCAATCTGATTCTTCTTTATTTGTACCATACAGGGAGGGGGTGTGTCAAAGATAATTTCTTATGCCTGTTTCCTGTCACATATGGATTCTAAAACGGATTCTAAAAATATTCTAAAAAAAATGTTGATAAAAAATAAAGTATATGGTAACATGACACATGCAGGCAAAAATTTTTCTTGGTTGGTGAAAGTATTGAAAAAGTGGAGAGAAGCAGGCTTGCTTCTGGCCGCGCTTGGGATTGTCATGCTCATTAGGGAAGTAAGCGGAATCGGCTGTCCGTTTCAATGGCTGACCGGTATCAGCTGTGCAGGCTGTGGGATGACAAGGGCTGTGCTCTGTGCAGTCCGCTTCCAGTTTGGCGAGGCATTTTATTATCACCCTTTGTTCTGGGTGATACCTTTCGGAGCAGTGCTTTTTTGTTTTCGGGAGAAGATTCCCGCAAGATACCGGAAGGGTCTGGCATGGATAACGGTCGTGTGCTTTGGGGCAGTTTACCTGGTGCGCCTATTCTTCTCTGATCACCAGGTGGTGGTTGCCGACATGGAGACAGGGCTGATTGTCCGGCTATGGAAATATTTTTTTACATGAGTCGGAGGAGGATGTGGACATGAAGGTCAAAGAAGATCGAAGCTTGGTGATGTACATATTGCTATCTATTGTCACCTGCGGAATATACAGTTATTATTTTCTGTATTCCATGGCGCAGGATGCCAATGTGGTATGTGCCAATGATGGCAAGAAGACGGCAGGGCTGGTGGCATTTATCCTGCTGTCCTTTGTAACATGCGGCATCTACGCATGGATCTGGTATTATAATCTGGGGAACAGGCTGTCTGAGAATGCTCCCAGGTATGGACTGAATTTTTCGGAGAATGGAACAACGGTGCTGATGTGGCTGATTTTTGGTGCACTTCTGTGCGGAATCGGGCCTTTCATCGCAATGAATATTCTGATCAACAACATGAACCGTCTGGCACATGCGTACAATGAAGGGCAGGGACGGTAAGGAATTGTCATAATATCTGTTTCAATAATTCCGGCAAATTGCTTCGCTATGAGCCGGAAGGAACGATTCCTAAGAGAAAGACTTGATAATCCTGTTGCCTGCAGCAAAGGGATTGGGAGTGGAATATGGAACTTGCCAGCCAGAAAAAGGAAATCTTCCAATAGAAGTAGAAGAAAAGGTAAATAACAAGCCGGAATGCACAAGAGACTGCATTCCGGCTTGATTTCATGTCGTGAAAATCCTTGTGTTTTCCATACACTTTGATATAATGAAAGAAGAAACGAAAGGGGGACAAACATGATGCCCATCATGGAATTGCTTCCAGGTAATGTCACTTACTACAAGGCCAATCTTCACTGCCACACTACGCTTTCAGATGGGAAGCTGACGCCAGCCCGGATGAAGGAGTTGTACAAGGGTAGGGGTTACCAGGTGGTCGCTTTCACGGATCACAGGCGTTATGCCAATCATGCCGAACTGAATGATCCGGACTTCCTGGCCATTGCTGCCATGGAATCTGACACAAATGAGTTTGGGGATTATCGGTTTTCTTATGATCGGATCAGGACTTACCATATCAACTGGTATGACACAGACCCGGAGAGCCACAAGGAGGAGAAGGCGGCCCTGGAACTGCCAAAGCAGCGTTACCATGATGTGGATTATCTCAATGGCTACGTGGGGAAGATGAAGGAACTGGGATTCCTGGCCTGCTTCAACCACCCTTACTGGTCTCTTCAGAACTATGAGGATTACAAAGGTCTGAGGGGGTTCTGGGCCATGGAGATGTATAACCATGGCTGTGAGGTGGAAGGGGAGTATGGATACAATCCCCAGGCCTATGATGAGATGCTGCGCAGCGGGCAGAGGCTGTTTACGGTGGCTACAGATGACAACCATAACGTTTTTCCACCGGAGGATGCCATGTGTGATTCCTTTGGGGGTGCGGTGATGATCGGTGCCGGCGAACTGTCCTACCAGGCAGTGATGGAAGCCCTGAAGAAGGGACATTTCTACAGCAGGATATCGCCGGATGGCCAGGGGGAGGCACCCAGGATAGAGCAGCTGTACATAGAGGACGGGCATCTGGTGGTGCGTTGTAGTCCCGCTTCCCGGATCTGGGTGAAGACTATGGGGCGGGGCTGCTATAAGGCCGCTGCTGCTCCTGGAGGAACCATCGGGGAGGTGCAGTTTGCCTTGCAGGGCAAGGAAGGCTATATCCGGGTGTCTGTCAGAGATGACCATGGGCGGCTGGCGGAGTCCAATGCCTACTTCCTGGATGAGATTAGCAGACCGCTCTAAGGCCCTGGGGCAGGAACCGCCCTGGAGGCCGCAACCGGGCCAGGGATCAGGGATACAGTATCTTAGGGAGAAAAAGAAAGGCGGGTAGGATAAGATGGGGAGAGACGCCATGGCGGGAAGGCCTAACATTGTACTGATTATGGCAGATGAGATGCGAGGTGACTGCATGGGGATTGCAGGGCACCCCGATGTGAAGACACCGTATCTGGATACCCTTGCAACAGAGGGCATTTATTTCCCCAATGCCACCACGGCCTGTCCAAGCTGCGTGCCTGCCAGGGCAGTGCTGCATACAGGTCTGTCCCCGGCGGGGTGCGGCAGGGTGGGATACCAGGACCGGGTGGACTGGAACTATGCCACTACCATGGCGGGTACTCTGGCCCAGGCCGGCTATTATACCCAGTGCTGTGGCAAGATGCATGTCCATCCCCTTAGAAATAACCTGGGTTTTCACAATGTAGATCTTCATGATGGTTATCTGCACGCCTACCGGGAAGCAGGAGTGCCGGAAGGGGAGAACCAGAAGACGGTAGATGACTATCTCTGGTGGCTGCGCCAGGAGCTGGGGGCAGGGGCGGATATCACGGACACTGGATTGGACTGCAACTCCTGGATGGCCCGTCCCTGGATGTATGAGGAAAGGTACCATCCTACCAACTGGGTTACAGACAGATGCGTGGACTTTTTGCGCCGCAGGGACCAGAGAAAGCCGTTTTTCCTTATGGCCTCTTATGTGCGGCCCCATGCGCCTTATGATGCGCCCCGGTACTATTTTGATCTGTACCGGGACAGGGACCTGACACCTCCGGTTTGCGGGGACTGGGACAATGAGATGGCGCTTGCCCGGCAGGGGCGGATTTACAACAACATCACAGGACCTTCTGACCCGGAACTGATCAGACAGCAGCAGATCGGGTACTACGCCTGTATCACCCATCTGGATCATCAGATCGGACGCCTGCTTTTGGCACTGAGGGAGAGAAACCTTATGGAGAACACCGTGATCCTGTTTACTTCCGATCATGGGGAAATGCTGTCGGACCACTGCTTTTGCCGCAAGTGCCTGCCCTATGCAGGCAGTATCCGGATTCCGCTTATCCTGCATGGTCCGGCTGCCATAGTTGGAGGGGGCGGGCGCAGGGAGGACTGTCTGGCGGAACTTAGGGATATCTTCCCCACTCTTATGGATATTGCCGGGGAGCCTGTACCTGCACACCTGGAGGGAATGAGTCTGCTGGACTTCGGAGAGCGGGAATATATCCATGGGGAGCATGCCTTTGGCCATCTGTCCAGCCATTGGATCGTCACCAGAACAGATAAGTACATATGGTTCTCCCAGACGGGACAGGAACAATATTTCCGGCTGGACACGGATCCTGGTGAGACCCGGGATGTAGCCGGGGATCCGGAATATGCCGGACGGGTGGAGATGCTTCGCCACATCCTGGTCCGGGAACTGGCCGGGCGGCAGGAGGGCTACAGTGATGGCAGCCGCCTGGTGACGGGGTGCCATCCGGTAGCCTGTCTGGCCCATGCAGGTGATGCTTGAAATATGCGGAATGCTGGAAAATGAGGAAGGATACGCCTGTAGACAGGCAGATAGGAGCAGCTATGAAGATATATACCTGTTTTCCGGAAGGGAAAGCAAAGGCACTGACTATGAGCTATGACGATGGCAGGATCCAGGACGAAAGGCTGGTGGCCATTTTCAATACATACGGGATCAAGGGAACCTTTAACTTGAACTATGGTCTCATGGAGGATACAAAGGATCCGGATCGCATCCCCAGAGAGCGGGTGCGGGAGCTATACCGGGGGCATGAAGTGGCGACCCATACCATGACACATCCCACCATTGAGCGTTGTCCTCTGACGGAGGTGGCAGAGGAGATCCTGGAAGACAGGAAGGGACTGGAAAGTCTTACGGGACAGCCCGTGCGGGGCCATGCCTACCCCAATGGCTCTTACAGCCAGGAGATCAAGCAATTGTTCCGGCAGATGGGGATAGCCTACGGCAGGGTGGTACCTTCCAGGGCAGACTATGCCCTGCCCAAGGATCCCCTGGAGTGGTACCCCACCTGTCACCACACAGATCCGGGTCTCATGGAGAAGGCCCGGTTCTTCGCCCAGTTCCAGAAGAGGCAATATTTGAAGCTGATGTATGTCTGGGGCCATAGCTACGAGTTCGACAATGACAATGGCTGGGAAATCATAGAAGAATTCTGCAAATACATGGGTGGCCGGGAAGACATCTGGTATGCCACCAATATTGAGATCATCGACTATATGGATGCCGCTGCAAGGCTGCAGTTTACCGCAGACCACACAAAGGTCTACAATCCCAGCGCCATAAGCGTATGGCTCCAGGTCAATGACGGGGATTGCGTGGAGGCGAAGGGCGGCAGCCTGACGAATCTGGGATAGGGAATGTAATGCGAAGAAAACCGGCAGGAAAAGGAGGGACTCTGGAAAAAGAGGAGACCAGGAGAAAAGAAAGGAAAAAGAGGGTATGAAACAGATAAAAACACATGTTCTGGTTAGGACGGTGGCATTGCTATGTGTCACATGTATGGTATGTGCCGGCTGTGGCGGCAGGGAAAATGGTGACAACCAGCAGGAAGGATCAGCAGCACAAGACCAGACAGAAGACAAGGGACAGTCCCAGGAAGGGACACAGGAGGAAAGTGTCAGCGCTGTTACCATGAGTCTGGTGAAGACCCAGGGAACCGTGGGGGTGCAGGACGATGCCAAGAAAGAAGTAGAACTACAGGAGCCACTGTCCCTGTATAATGGCTATGGAATACAGACCCGGACAGACAGCTATGCCTGGATCAACCTGGATGACGCGAAGCTGGCCAAGGTGGACCAGGAGAGTGACGTGTCTGTGAAAAAAGAAGGAAAGCATCTGGAGATGGTGTGTGAATCCGAGGGGGGCCTGTTCTTCCATGTGACAGAAGCCCTGGAGGAGGAAGAAAGCCTGGATATCCGCATGTGGGCGGTTTCTGTGGGAATACGGGGGACCAGTGGCTGGGTTTCCCAACACACAATAGAAGGCAGGATGACCATGGATGTCTATGTCCTGGAAGGAACCGTGGTGTGTACCGTGGCAGGGAGTAATGAGGAGGTGCCGGTCTCGGCAGGACAAGGGATACATGTCGTCTTTGACGAGGAAGGGAATCCTGTCTGGCAGTCCAAGGGTTTTTCCCGGGATGCCATCCCGGAGTATGTATGGGTGGAACTGGATGAGTCTATGCAGGAGGAAGTAATGGCTACATTGTCTGGCGGCGATGGGGCCGGGACAGATACAGAAGCAGACCAGCAGGAAGAGGTGGATCCGGAGACCCTGGATCCCGAAGCGAAGGTAGAGTACTACCTGGAGTTCATGGAAGATGGCAGGGAGAGGGTGTTCGAAGACAATATCACCTTCTTCGGCCAGGAGATTGACACGGTTACCCTGCAAAATATGCGGGATGCCCTGGTAGAACAGGGCCTGGCAGAGAGCCGCCTGTTCCTGGAAGAGATCGAAGGCCTGGGTACACAGCTCATGTATTCAGGGGGTGTAACGGCATTCTTGGATCTGCCAGTGGATGGTGTACAGAAGCCAGGCGCTACTGCCTTCACTACTTTTGGCTGGATCAAGGAGTATCCCAAGGGAACCGCTACAGGTATCCTGGATATCCAGGCAGGAGATTCCATAGAGACCGTATTGCAGAAGATGGGCTTTACCCATGCGGCAGAAATCGGCGCAGTGCTTAGGGAGAACACGGATATCCGCGTGCGGTGGGATAGCTATGACAGTTTTAAAGACAGCTGGTCCATCACGGACCTGCAGGAGGGAGAGAAAGTATCGGACAGCATCACGGTAAGGTTCGGGGTATGGAACCAGTATGTGGAATCAGAAGCACATATGGAACTGGCACTGTCCACCATGTACAAGAAGGGGGAGAGCAGTGCAGGCAATTTAGGGAACCTAAGCCTGTATTTTGATGAGAATTATGAACTGTACTCTATGGCTATGTCACAGATCCAGGACTGATCAACAGTCCTGGATCTGTACAGACATCATCCCTGGTCATCTCTTGCAGAGACTGGCGAAATGGGAGTAAGATTATAGTCCCATAATGGCGTCCACTGGCAGGGAAACGGTAATACCGTGGGCGGGAGACGCCGCTCCGTGTTCCCTGCTGATGGCGCCCATGATCTGTGCTTTTTTGTCCTGGGGAGCTACAATGACCAGGATCTCCTGTTCTTCCTGGAGAGAGATGCCAAAGCGCTGGGCGGCCTCTGTGGGGCTGCATTTTAAGCCTTTCAGGATAGTGCCGCCAGTGGCCCCTGCGGCCCTGGCCGTGCCCATTACGTCATCACTGTACCCCTGGTTGATGCTGACCAATATCATGGCATGTGTAATTGTCTCGCTCATTTTCTTCCCTTCCCTTTCTGTATCCTCCCCGCCATCCTCTTCCCTGCCTGCTTCCAACAGCTTATACAGCCATCCCTGCATGCCGCCTACAGGGATACTGATGGCAATACCGGTTCCTTTCTTGTGAAGCTGTAATGCCTGGTTCATTTCGGCCAGCAGCATGCGGGTGCGGGGTCTTGGTACAAAACAGACGGTAATACTTTTGTGGGTGTCCCCCAGGCCGCAGAGATTCAGAAATTCGGAACTTGCCGTCCCTATTCCATGCATCTGGTAGTGGATTGGAATGTGGGAGTCGGCCAAAAATTCCACCAGCCTTTCCCGTATCTTGTAGTCTACAATGATGATGATGCAGCGGAATGCTGTCATTTTGGTCACATTCCCCATGTGTATTCCTCCCTGTGTATTCTGGCATGTGTAACAGTCAGAACTTCGAATTGCAATCTCTCAAAAAGAATCTTGTTAGATTTCCTCAAATTCCAGAATCTCATTGTCATCAATATCAGGCAGTACAGAAGGTGCCAGAACTGCTCTTTTCAATGTCAGATGATAGCGGATTCCCATAATCTGGATGGCAATCAAGGGTGCCATGGCTACCATGGCTACCACGCCGAAGGCATCTGTTACCACATTGCCACCCACTGCGGTACAGGCACCCATGGCCAGTGGCAGCAGGAAGGTGGAAGTCATGGGACCGCTGGCCACACCGCCAGAGTCGAAGGCGATACCCACGAACACCTTGGGCACGAATTTTGTCATTCCCATGGCGATGAGGTAGCCTGGAATCAGAAGCCAGTAGATGCTGATTCCGGTGAGCACCCTGACCAGTGCCAGGGCCACAGAGACGGATACACCTACGGACAGGCTCATGTTCATGGAATTCCGGGAGATAGAGCCATTGGTGACATCCTCTACCTGCTTGTTCAACACCTGGACCGCTGGCTCGGCCTTCACGATATAGTAGCCGATCAAAGCGCCAATGGGAACCAGCAGCCATTTCATAGCCTGACTGGCCAGGCTGCTGCCCAGAAGGCTTCCCACCGGGGCGAAGCCTACATTGACGCCAGTGAGGAAGAGCACCAGGCCGATGATGGTGTAAAGGAATCCTACGATCATCTTGATGGCCTGGCTTCTGTGGTATCGCCTGGAGACCAGCTGGAACAGGAAGAAGACACAGAGCACAGGCAGGATGGAGGATAGCACCTCCATACAGTAGTCCGGGATCATATGTACGAATTCCCGTGTCACATCCTGCATGGTAATCACATCAGGGATTGGCGTGGGCCGGTAGGCCGCGTCTGTGGGATGGAAGAAGATACCGAGGAGCAGCACCATCACAATAGGTCCAACGCTACAGAAGGAGATTAGGCCGAAACTATCGCTGGAGCCGTTTTTATCACTCCGGGTAGCGGAGAGACCTATACCAATGGCCATGATAAAGGGCACTGTCATAGGTCCGGTGGTGACTCCGCCGGAGTCGAAGGCCACCGCAATAAAGTCCGCCGGAGCTGCGAAGGACAGCAGAAAGAGCAGGCCATAAAGGATGCACAACAGCAGGGGCAGGCTTAGGCCGAACAGAATCCTGAGTACAGCCACCACCAGGAAGATTCCCACACCCACAGCCACGGTCCAGATGAGGACTTCATTGGGAATGGAAGGTACCTGGTTAGCCAGGACCTGTAGATCCGGTTCCGCGATGGTGATGATGATGCCCATCACGAAACAGACTGTAATCAGGACATACAGCTTTTTCGTTTTCATGATCTGAGAGCCTACACCTTCGCCCAGAGGGGTCATGGACATCTCTGCTCCCAGCTGGAAGAAGGCCATTCCCACTACCAGCATAAGGGCACCCACCAGGAACAGGGCGATCGTACCCGTCTCCATGGGAACAACGAAAATGCTTAGGAGCAGTACGATGACGGTGATGGGCAGGACAGCATTTACAGATTCATCAATTTTTTCTCTTAATTTTTTGTTCAAGGGGCACCAGTCTCTTTCTTTTTCCTACTTTTCACCATGCCAACAGGAGCGTAAACAAAGGAGGGGATTTGTGCTATTACTTCTTATTTTAGAGGGTGCAGGGAAGGATGTCAATCGAAAGCGGCTGTTTCCTATATACTTTTGTAATAGTTCAGCCAGTCCATATTTTAGAATTCCGAATTGACATTGTAGAAGGGAGAAGGTATTCTGGATATATGGGAAAACAGAGAAAAACCAGATAAGGAGAATGTACAGGATGGAGAAGACAATTTTATTTCCACAGATTGCCGGTTTTGTCCATGGGGGTGACTATAACCCGGACCAGTGGCTGGACCGCCCGGATATTCTGGAGGAGGATGTGAGCCTGATGAAGAAGGCCGGGGTGAACTGTGTGACCCTGGGGGTATTTTCCTGGGCGGCTTTAGAGCCTGTGGAGGGGGAATTCCACTTTGAGTGGCTGGAGGAAATCGTGGAGAATCTGTACCAGAACGGGATCTACACAGTGCTGTCCACACCCTCCGGGGCGCGTCCGGCCTGGCTGGATGCGGCGTATCCGGAGGCTATGCGCATGAGTGCACGGGGGGTGCGGGATCATCATGGCGGCAGGCACAATCATTGCATGTCCTCTCCCAAGTACCGGGAGATGGTGGAGATCATTGACAGGAAGCTGGCACAGAGGCTGGGTTCCCATCCGGGGGTGATCCTGTACCATATTTCCAATGAGTTCGGCGGGGAGTGCTACTGTCCCCATTGTGCAAAGCGTTTCCGGGAATACCTGGCAGAGCGCTATGATCACGATATTGAGAAACTGAACCATGCCTGGTGGACTTCTTTCTGGAGCCATCATTACAATAGTTTTGACCAGGTGGAACCCCCCTTTGAGAATGGGGAGCGCAGTGTCATGGGACTGAACCTGGACTGGAAACGTTTCACTACCTGGAGCACCAATGATTTCATGGAGCATGAGATCCGGGTGCTGCACAGTGTCACACCAGATGTACCGGTGACGGCGAATTTCATGCGGCTGTTCGGCGGCCTGGACTATCGGAAGATGGCTCCTTCCATTGACATGATTTCCTGGGATAACTATCCTACCTATCACAATGACTGGGGGACCCTGGAAGATACCATGGTGGAGACAGCTTTCCAGCATGCCGTGATGCGTTCCCTGAAACGTGGCAAGCCCTTCATGATGATGGAGAGTGCCCCTGGGCTGGTGAACTGGCACAGGGTCAACAAGCTGAAGCGGCCGGGGATCCACAGGCTGTCCTGTCTCCAGGCCATCGCCTGCGGCTCCGACACGGTGCAGTATTTCCAGTGGAGAAAGGGACGGGGGTCTTACGAGCAGTTCCACGGGGCCGTGATGGATCACCTGGGTACGGATGACACCAGGATATTTAGGGAAGTGGCAGAAGTGGGAGACCTACTGCAGAAAATTGCCCCTGCTGCCGGGACACTGGTGCAGACCAGGGCAGCCCTGCTGTTCGACTGGGAGAACCGCTGGGCCATCTGGGATGTAAAGGCCCTGGGGGAACAGACCAAGAGATATGAGGATACCTGCCGGAATATCTGGGAGACCTTCTTCGGCCTGGGTGTGGACATGGATGTGGTGGGATCCGATGAGAATCTGGACCAGTATGACCTGGTGGTGGCACCCATGCTGTATCTGCTCCAGCCTGGTGTGGCAGGGAACCTGAAGAAATTTGTGGAGCGGGGCGGCCAGCTTGTGGCTACGTATTTTACCGGGTATGTGGATGAGAATCTGCTCTGCTACCTGGGAGGCTTCCCTGGAGACGGGCTGACAGACCTCTTTGGAGTGATCAGCGAGGAGATCGACTCTCTCTATCCCACGGACAGGAATGCAGTGGTATTCCCGGACGGGAAACAGTGGGAGGTGAAGGACTTTGCAGAGATCCTGCGGGTGAAGGATGCCAAGGTGCTGGGGGTATACGGCTCTGACTTCTATGAGGGAACTCCTGCCGTGACCTGCAAGGAATATGGCAAGGGCAAGGCCTACTATGTGGCGGCCCGGTGTGAGGGAAAGCATATGGTACCCCTGTTTGAACAGATGATGGCAGATGCACAGATCCCGGTGAGGAGACTTCCCCAGGGCGTGGAATGCCATGTGAGGAGTGGGGAAGAAGGTACCTATGCCTTCTATCTGAATGCCAGGGAGGAGGAGACCAAGGTCCCCGGTGTCCAGGGCCTGGATCTGGTGACTGGATCCAGGGTAGAGGGGGAACTGACGCTGCCGGGGTATGGCGTGGCAGTCGTAAAAGTATGAAAGACGAAAAGATTCTCTAAAGCGTCAAAGTACGCCGCTTAAGAAAATCTAAGTTTCGCCTCGAAGAATCGCAAAGCGAACAAAGTTCACTTTGGGAAGCGATTCTTCCAAGTGCGATTTTGCGCTTTGATTCCCGTGGGCAATGAACCAAGCGGCTGCGAAGCAGACATTTGGCGAATGCCGCGAAGGTCTACAACCCTGCAGCTTGCTGTGGGGTTGTAGACTTATAGGGTTTGCTATTTTGAAGTATGGTTAAAATAGCAGCATACGGAGGTTTAAAAATGACAGAAATCATCACTAAATCCAACATAGAATCGGAAATGCTCATATTTTATGGTAAGAAGGATCTGAATCATTTAATTGAAATGGTAGACGCGGCTAACAAAGAGTACCTTAACGGTGCGACCCTGTATGGCATTCATCGTAAATATCCTTTCTGGGCGAGGGCCTTTCGCGCCCCCGATGTGGATTTATTCGGATTATATGAATGTGGCAGAGATAAACTGTATGTGCGGGATTTTGGAATAACGGAAATAAAAAAGACGTTACAGTCAAAATATGTTGTCCATTTTAATATGTCAAGAGCACCTGAAGGCTGTGGACTTCTTAAGCAGGCCACTGATACAATGTTAAGGTTTTATCCCGTCAAAAAGGATTCTTTATCTGAACGCTTCCTAAAAAGAGATGTAATAAAGACAAATGAAGAGGTGAAAAAAGAAAAAGACGAATTCGTCAAATCCGTAAAAAGTGGAGGGATAAACAAATTTTGTAAAATTTTTTTGATAGGTATACTTGCGGTAGTTTTGGTGCTTAAAATAATATCCGCAGTCATAAATTTCCTGGTAGGATTTCTGATATAATTTTCAAATGACAGGTTCCTGGCGTCTTAGAAAATCTATGGCGCAAAAGAGCGCCTTAATTCATGCGTTCTCCCACATACAGGCCGACGCGGTTCTGGATGATATCAGCTATGGTGGCAGCATCTTTGCCGCCATCGAAATAGACACCGGCTTCCTCCATGATGATCGCCATCATACCGGGGTCACTGCCGGAACTGCGGTGTGTGTTCTCGATGATGCTGCGGTATATGGCTGCGTCAGCTTCCGTGATATGGGTCAATCCGATAGTATCCCCTCTTTCCGAAAGGATGATCTCATGCCGGATTTTTTCCTGCTCCCTGCCGTCCACGGTCTCATATTCTATGGTCAGCGCCTCCTGTATTCTCTCTTCGGATACAGACCGCAGGAGAGGGATGCCCGTTACTTCCCGCTGTGCATCTTCTGCCAGGCAGCCTTTGAGGAAGTCCCAGGCAGCTTCCTTGTTGCTGCTGTTTTTGCAGATGGAAAAGGCTTCGCCCCGGGGGGAAGCCACACCTCCTCCCAGATCCTTCTCCCCATCTGCCACAGGGTAGCCTGGCCAGACCAGGTCCTCCCCGAACCAGGTTCTCTCTGCCGCCACATCCCAGGGAACCCACAGGGCAGTGCCCTGGCAGAAGATTCTCCCGTCGTGGAGAGCATCATAGAAAGAGATATCTTCAAAGCCTTCCGGCAGGGTATTGCAGAATTCCAGGAATTCCAGGAATGCAGGTGTTTCAAAATGGCATTCCCCGCTCTCCCAGTCTACAAAATTCCCCATACAGCCCGCCAGGATATGGTCGAGGGTGGTTTCGTTGTTCATAAAGTTAGAAAAAAATTCTGCCTGGGAATTGCGTCTGTAGGCTTCCAGCATTTCTCCCAGTTCCCAGCTTTCTGTGACACCCCTGTCAGTCCCCAGTTCCCCCGGTTTTCCTCATATGGTGGCCACAGAGAAGGAAGAGGGAAGTATATACAGACCTCCGTTGACCTCAAAGGCCTGCAGGATATTCTCATAGTATTCTTCCCGGTGGAAATCCGGATCCTCCTCCATAAAGTCATACAGGTTTTCCATGAGCTTTTCCGATGCCAGGGAGGGCGAATAGTAGTAATTCCACATGACAATGTCAGGGCCTTTCCCGGTCAGGATTTCCAGGCTGAGCTGTGTCTCCAGCGTTTCAAAGCGATCTGCCTCCGTACGGGTGCCAGAACCAAATTGATAATCATAGAATTTCATCTCTATATAATAGTCGGGATTGCTGGCATTAAAAGCAAATATCTTCTCCATGTCATCATGGAAGGGCATGGCCAGCAGTACGGTCAGCACCTGGCGTCCATTGGGGTTATAGGTGGGATTTTCCAGGAAACTGATCTGGCTGTCCCCATCTTCTTCTGCCTCCTGGCCACCGGTCCCCTGGGCCGTGTCATCCGCTGCATTGCCATCTCTGTTGTCGGTGGAACTGTCTGCTGACCTGTCAGATCCACTGCCGGACGCTGCCATGTCTGTATCCGTGCTGTGGCCTGCTCCACAGCCTGCCAGGAAGAAGCAGGTGAGAGATAGGAGGAGCAGATCACACAGTCCTCTTCTTGTGTTTCTTTTTCTCATAAGGATACCTCCTGTGCGCTTGCACATAGTAGTCAATTGCCGGAAAGGAACTTAGGGACTTCCGGACATACCGCCTCTGGGATCCGTGCCATTAGGGACCATGATCTCACAGGATCTCTTCCAGCTTCAGCACTTCGAATCCTTCTTTCTTCCCTTTTAATTTCACGGAATCTCCTAGGGAGGTGGTGCGGATCCTGCCTTCCAACACATCGGCTACGGCCCGGGAGATGTAGATGGTCTCGCCGGGGGCATTGGCTTCCAGGCGGGCGGCGGTGTTCACGGTGTCACCGATGGCGGTGTAGTCCATGCGGCTGGTGGAGCCGATATTGCCCACCACGGCTTCTCCCAGGTGGATGCCGATGCCGAAGGACACGGTACGGTGGTACTGCTTTTCCAGTTCCGCGGAGATCTGTCTGGCCCCTGCCACCATATCCATGGCGGTCTGGGCGGCCTGCAGGGCTTTCCTGGTATTGTCCTCATGGCGCAGGGGTGCCCCCCAGAAAGCCATGGCCTGGTCGCCCACGAATTTATCCAGGGTGCCGCCGTTTTGCAGAATGCAGTCAGCGAACAGAGTGAGATACCGGTTCAGGATCTTCACCACTTCCCTTGGGTCTTCCAGTTCCTCGGACATGGAGGTAAAGCCCCGCACATCCACAAACAGTACAGCGATGGTGGTCTGGGTGCCCCCCAGTTCCAGGGCCTCTGTTCCCTCCTTCAGCAGTTCATTTACAATCTCCGGGGCCACATACCGCTTGAAGGTGCCTGTGACACGCTGCCTTTCCAGGGCGGCTTGGATGTAATTGAAGGCTAGGCATCCTGCATAGAGAATGGTGGTTCCCACAGGGATCCAGAGTACATGGACCACAAATCCCAGATCATAGAGCGACCGTCCCAGCAGCAGCCAGCCGCCGCAGAGGGCCAGCCACACCAGGGTGGAGAGCCACACAGGCCGTTTCCAGAAACAGGCCATCCCCAACAGCAGGACCAGGAACAGGAGCAGGAGCTGGACGCTGTCCCCCACTTCTGTCTTATACCGTTCCCACAGCAGGGCCTGAATGGCATTGGCCTGGTATTCCACACCGTACATGGGACTGGCGTGGTCGATGGCCGTCACATAACTGTCCTGGAGCCCGGGGGCAAAAGGGCCTATGAGCACGATTTTCCCGGAAAAATAGGAGGGGGAAATCTCCCCCGACAGTACTCTGGCGATGGAAATCTCTTCCATGTCCCCTGGAATCCCACTAAAGGGCAGGTACCAGAAGCCCATGGGACTGACGGGAGGCAGGGACAGGGCTGCATGGTCTTCTCCCCGGGATTCCAGGTACTGTCTGGTACAGGCCAGGGCCAGGGAGGGGATCTGGCGGCCTTCCGGCAGGGTGATCTGAAGCAGGTGGTGACGCAGGATGCCGTCTGTATCCAGCATGGCGTTGATATGCCCCTGGCCGGTGACAGACCGCAGGGAGGCATAGACCTGTTCCAGGGCCAGGATGGAGGTGGCTCCCAGGGTGTATTCCCCGTCTGCATCGGCCAGCAGGGGACGGCCATAGGAGGCCAGGCAGGGGGTGATCACATTGCCATAGGCGGCTGCGGCCTTGACAAGGTGGGCATCTGCTTCCGGCACGGACTCCCCGGCAAATAGAACATCAATACCGATGACGGCAGGTCTGCAGTCTTCAGACTGGTTCAAGGTTTCCAGGGTCTGGGCGATGATATCCCGGCTCCATTGATTGTATGGGCCGAAGACCTCCAGGGCCTGCTGGTCGATACCCAGGATTACGATCTTGCCATCGGAAGCTTCCCGCTGCTGGTAGAGCAGGTCGCTGGCGGCATGGTCTGGCCTCTCCAGCAGGCCGGTTGCGGCAGCCAGGGTCAGCAGGGCAGATACAGCCAGGGCAACGAGGATGGATCTGACTTTTTTGTTATGGAAACGTCTCATGCGTAGGCCCCTTCCCAGCAGTTGCTTTCTATGAAATACCTGGTCAGTTCCGGATCCAGTTTCCCTTCCCGGGTTGCCATGGATTCCAGGATAGACAAAGCCTTCCCCACAGGCATGCCCGGTTTATAGGGCCGGTCATCGGCCACCAGGGCATCAAAGATATCTAGGATGGTGATGATCCGCACCTGCAAGGGGATCTGCTCCCCGGTCAGATGGCAGGGATAGCCGCTGCCATTCAGAAGTTCGTGATGGCTGGCAGCCCACTGGCGTACATGGGACAGGTCATCGGAGAACTGGATCTGGGACAGAAGCTTGTCCGTAACCTGCACATGCTCTTCCATGATCTGCCGCTCTTCTTCAGAGAGGGTGCCTTTGCGGATGGACAGCTGGGAGGCTTCCGCTGGCGTGAGCCAGGGGTGGATATTCCCATCCTTGTCCGTCCAGGCTGCGGCGGCAAGTTCTGCCAGGGCATCCAGCTTCTCATCCGGCAGGAATCCGGCAGAGTCAATGGATGCCACCAGGGCTTCTGCCCTGTGGGTCCCCTCCACCAGGGCATCGTATGCCTCCTGGGAAATGGCTTCGGAGAGCAGCCGGATCTGGCTGTGGAGCCGGATGGTCTCCATGCGGTGGAGGAAATCACCCTGCTGGGCAGGGGTAAGCCGGGCCATCTTGTTCATGACCTCCAGGGGTGTCACCAGCTTGCCAATGTCGTGGAGCCACACGCTCATCAGTAGTTCTTCTTTTTCCTCCGGGGGAAAGGCAGCCACGCCCCTGTCATGCAGATAGTCCAGGAAACGGGAACCGATGGCTGCCATATGCCTGGTATGGCTGCCATTGTAGGGGGTACGTTCGTCCACGGCTGTGGACATCACCTGTACAAAGGACTGGAAAAGGGACTTGATCTGGCGCAGATACCACACATTCTGGATGGTGATGGCAGCCTGGGAGGCAACGGATTCCAGTACCAGGGCCATGTCCTCCGGAAAAGCCTGGATGGTCTTCCCGTCTTCCTTAAGGGCGTTGATCAGCTGGAGCACACCCACCCGCTCCCCGCTGCGGTTATGCATGGGAACTACCAGCATGGACTGGGTGTGGTATCTGGTGATCCTGTCATAGTTGATAGGGCCGGAGAAATCATAGTCCGGGCAGTTGTAGACATCCTCGATGCGGATGGTCCTGTTCTCCAGCAGGGAAAGGGCGCATACATTCTCCCGGGAAAGGGGCACAGGGGGGAGAGTGGGATCTTTTCCATTGCCTCCCTCGTAAGTGTGCATGGTGTGGTTGCGCAGGATCTTAAAGCGCAGGTGATCCTTGTCCAGCAGGTATAAGGTGCCTGCATCGCAGTGGGCCAGATCCATGACGCATTCCAGGATCTGCTCCAGCAGGCGGTTGTGATCCCGTTCCGAGGAGAGCAATACGCCGATTTCCAATACTTTCTGCATGTCTTCCTGTCTCATGATGATACCTCCCTGTCCGTTTCCATAAGGGGATTATGGCCCCCTTTGTAGGCATTTTAAAGTATGATTCCCGCGGGGTTGTTGACTAAAATTTGATTTCCATCCGTTCTCTTGCAAAGTGGCAGGTAATGCGCTTTTTGCCAGTGGCCTGGTCTGGTGTCTGAGAATGCTGGCTGTCAGCGGCCTGGTCCAGCGGCAGAGGTTGTGACCTGTTGGCAGTCTGTTCCAGGGCCGATGGGTGCGGTCTGTCAAGGTGCTGTTCCAGAACCGGCAGATCCTGGCCGCAGGCCGTCCGTGCCAGTCGTTCCTGTTCCCTTAGGAAGGCATCCGTGTACTCCCTGGAATAGTGGGTCATGAGCATGGTTTCCACCCCTGTCTCCTGCCCCAGGGCCAGTCCTTGTTCCCAGGTGGAATGTCCCCAGCCTGTTTTCAAGTCCTTAGAGGTGAAATTGGCATCCCACACACACAGATCTACCTTACGGACAAAGTCTGCCAGCGCTGTCTGGATCTGCCCTTCCAGCTCACAGTCCAGGGCGTAGACCAGGCTGTGGTGGCCGTCCTCCAGGCGGTAGTACAGACTGCCTCCCGGATGGTTCCCGCCCATGGTGCATACCTTGATATCTGTCCGGGCCAGGGGAAAGCAGGCACCAGGGGATATCTGGTGGAAATGGATATCTGCCGGGAATTCCCCAAATCCCAGGGGCCACAGGGGCTGTGCCACAAGGGATACAAGCCGCTCCTGGAAGCCGGTTTCCCCGCAGGCCGGGCCGTAGAGGTGGATCTGGGCATCCGGATTATAGAAGGGCTGGAACAGGAACAGGCCCATTATATGGTCCAAGTGGAAATGACTGAGGAAGACATGGATCCGGTATTTTTTAGGAAATGCCGCATCCAGAGCCGCCGGGCCGGTTCCGTGGCAGACTGCCAATGGAATACCGGCAGGATATTGGCCAGCAGCCAGGGCATCCCCCAGGGCGGCCAGGCCGCTTCCTGCATCGAAAATGACAAGTTCTCCGCCGCATAACAGGGAGAAGCAGGAAGTATTGCCGCCGTATTCCAGATATTCCGTCTCCGGGGTGGGGAAGGAACCCCGCACGCCCCAGACAGTGAGGTGCCAGTTTTCATTCATGGTGTGCTGTATTGTCATCCTTTCCTAAGTATGGCAGGCAACAGGGGATTGACTGCCTGTGCCAAGAATGCAGAGGGTTCTGCTGCTACCCATTATACATGACAAAAGTTTGAGGGACAATGTTTTTTCGCAAAAACCAATATCTGCTTATTGGCAGGGCAGTGTTTGTTCAGACAGGGCACGGAACGGTTACCAGTGTTTCCAATGACTGGGCGAAAACTTTGATATATTGTTGACATTATATATACTATGTAGTACGATATACTTATCGGAGGAATAGTATATGCATATAGAAGACTGGAAATCGCAGATCAAGCGGGGAACCCTGGAATTGTGTATCTTGAAAATGATAGCCAGGAAGCCATGCTATGGATATGAGATCATCAGCAGGCTGGAGCATTGGCCCATCCTGGCAGCAAAGGAGAGCACGGTATATCCATTGCTGCGCCGCCTCCTGAAGGAGGGATGCCTGTCCTCCTCCTGGCAGGAGACAACGGAAGGGCTGCCCCCCAGGAAATATTACAGTATCACAGGGCAGGGGAAGGAATATCTGGAAGCCATGGAGGGGGAGTGGGAACATCTGCTGGAGGCCATGGCGGGAATCGGGCAGGACGGGGATATGGCGTGAGAGGGTCAGTGGGAAGGACTACAGATATTTTGCCCTGCATGTGGAAGACAGATCCGGGAAACAGGGGCCGGAATAGAGAAAGGAGATAACAATGGATCAGAAATTAGAGGAATACCTGGAGAAGGTGGAGAAATATTTGAAGCCACTTCCCGTGTCAGAACGAGTGGATATCGTGCAGGAGATCAAAAGTGGGATGACAGAACAGAGCAACAGCGGAAGATCCCCAGAAGAGATCCTGGGGAGGCTGGGGGATGCCCGGGAACTTGCCAGGGCATACCTTAGCCAGGTGATCACGGGGGAAGGTGACAGGAAAGGGCCTGCCCGGCTCGGGCTATGGTCAGGGTGGCGCAGGATATGTGCCCTGGCAGCCTTTTATAGCCTGGCGGGCCTGGGGGGGATGTTTCTATTGCCCTTTACCAGTGTCCTGGGACTTAGCTTGATGTTCTGCGGCCTGGTGGCTCCGGTGGCCGGCGCGGTCAAGTTTGCAGGAGAACTGGCCGGATTCCAGATACCCTGGGTGATGCTGGAGATAGAACTGGCCGGATTCCACTACCAGGCAGAAGGCATCTGGATGTTGCTCTACTCTATCTTGATGGGAGTGGTACTATTCCTTGCAGGGAAACTGCTGTGGGCGCTGACCCTTAAGCTGGTTCGGATCTTTGGCAGGGCGAAGCAGAAGATGGGATAAGTCCTGCTTTTACCAGGCGTTTCCGAACCTGGATGCCGATGGTCATAGCCAGGAGAAGTTTGATGAGGTCTGCAGGTATGTACGGGATCACTCCGGCCATTAAGGCCTGTGGGAAGGTCAGGGATGCCTGGTGGGCCAGCCACAGGGTACCGAAGAGATAACATATGGCAGTGCCCAAGAGCATACCCAGAAAGCTGATCCAGATTTTACTTCCCCATCTGTCCACAAAGAAGCCGCAGACCAGGGCCATGAACACATAGCCGATGATATAGCCCCCGGTAGGACCGAATAATTTTCCGGGACCTCCTGTAAAATCAGTGAATACGGGGACACCGGCCAGCCCCAGCAGGATATACACCACCACGCTCAAGGTGCCAAGCTTCATGCCCAGCACGGTGAGGATGAAATAGATGGCCAGCATGCCCAGGGAGATGGGGACAGGACTGATGGGGATATGAAAGGCAATGGGGCCCAGGATACAGAATACGGCAGTCATGAGACCTACCAGGGCCAGCTGTTTTACGGTAAATTTTTTGATTTTGTGGTTCATGATAGTTTCCTCCTTGTTTTTCGGTTTTCAGGTTTGTTTTTGACCACTCCTCCCGAACCGTTTTCGCGTAAATCCGGGAGGGGCAGCCAGGGTTACTGCTCACTGGCAGTAACCAGTCAGGAGAGCAAAATGACAACGCGGATTAAATCCAGTTGACAATTAGTAAGTATAATGGGTGGAAAACTAAATGTCAACCATAATTTTTTTAGGTAAACAATCAAAACCGGCTTTCAAAGAACACTAAGATTTTACTGGTTATTTTACTGTGAAAAGCGGGTATGGATCCGTTGTTTTTATTGCCAGGAAAAGGAAATTACGTTATGATAAAGATATCCGGTTCTACGGCGGACAGGGGGACAGGAGGAATCTTCCTCCCTGCCCCTTGGGGAAAAGCTTGCAGACGATTCTGTTATGCGTTTTTCCATCCGGAGGGATGGGCCGAGCAGGAGTGTTATTCGGTGATCCAGATGGTAGATCAGGAGGGCCAGGTACAAGCCGGGTTTTCCATTCCTGCGGCGGTTACAGAGGCATATGGAGAGGAAGGCACATTTCTGGTACCAAAGGAGGATGTGATGGCAGACGAAGCCTGTAATCCTGCAGAACCGGGTGCAATTATACCTGGATGAGAGAAAGTGACCCAGGAAAGGAGCGTATCTATCTGATGAAACAATATATTATGGCCCTGGACCAGGGCACCACCAGTTCCCGTTGCATCCTGTTTGACAAGGTGGGCAATATCTGTTCCATGTCCCAGAAGGAATTTAGGCAGATCTACCCGAAACCCGGCTGGGTGGAGCACAATCCCATGGAGATCTGGTCCTCCCAGCTGGCGGTGGCCACAGAGTGTATGGCCATGGTGGGGGCAGCTCCGGAACAGATCGAGGCCATCGGTATTACCAACCAGCGGGAGACCACCATTCTCTGGGACAAGGCCACAGGGGAACCGGTGTACAATGCCATTGTATGGCAGTGCCGCCGGACAGCGGAACAGATCGAGGCTTTGAAGGAGGACGGCTTTGACCAGGTGATCCGGGAGAAGACCGGACTGGTGCCGGATGCTTACTTCAGTGCCTCCAAGATTGCCTGGATCCTGGAGCGGGTGCCCGGTGCCAGGGAGAGGGCCGAAAGGGGAGAATTGTTGTTCGGTACAGTTGACACCTGGCTGATCTGGAACCTGACCAAGGGGGCTGTCCATGTGACGGACTATACCAATGCCTCCCGTACTATGCTGTATGATATCCACAGATTGTGCTGGGATGAAGAAATCCTGGACTGGTTTCACATTCCGGCCGGCATCCTGCCCCAGGTGAGGCCCTCCAGCCAGGTGTACGGCCATACGGATGCCTCCGTGCTGGGCGGGGAGATTCCCATTGCAGGGGCGGCAGGGGACCAGCAGGCAGCGCTGTTCGGCCAGTGCTGCTTTGACCAGGGTGAGGTGAAAAATACGTATGGGACGGGCTGTTTCCTGCTGATGCATACGGGGAGCCAGGCCATCCGGTCCCGCTCGGGGCTGCTGACTACCATAGCGGCAGGCATCTCAGAGAAAGTAGAGTATGCTCTGGAAGGCAGTGTGTTCGTGGCAGGGGCAGGCGTCCAGTGGTTGCGGGACAGTATGCGTATGTTGAAAAATGCCTCCCAGTCCGAAGAGTACTGCAGGGCAGTGGCGGATACTGCCGGGGTGTATATTGTCCCCGCCTTTGCGGGAATGGGCGCCCCTTACTGGAACCAGTATGCCAGGGGAACCGTGGTAGGACTGACCAGGGGATGCAGTAAGGAGCATTTCATCCGTGCCACCCTGGAATCCATTGCCTATCAGACGGCAGATGTGCTGGGGGCCATGGAGCAGGACAGCGGGATCCGCCTGAAGAGCCTGAAGGTGGATGGCGGGGCCAGTGCCAATGACTTCCTCATGCAGTTCCAGGCAGACATTGTGGATACCCAGGTGCTGCGGCCCCGGTGCATTGAGACAACAGCCCTGGGGGCCGCTTACCTGGCGGGACTGGCCACCGGCTACTGGCGGGATAAGGAAGAGATCCGGTCCAACTGGCAGATAGGCGCAGTGTTTGATCCGGCCATGCAGGCAGACCTGCGTAAGGAGCTTCTGAAGGGCTGGAAGAGGGCGGTAAAATGCGCCCTGGTGTGGGCACAGGAGCAGTGAGAACCGGCATAGGATCAAAAATTTCGGCCAGGGAAGGTTCCCTGGCCGTTTTCTCAGACAATCCGTATCTTCTCCGCGCTGAAGCCGTACAGTTTCTGCCGGGAGCAGGTATCCTCCCAGAAAAAGCCGATGAGATATTCTCCGGCGGGCAGGGCATTCCTGGCAATCCACACGCTGACACCGGAGAGGGCAGGATGGTCGATATGGGTCATGCCTTCCTGGAAATCAGGCCGGTAGCATTCCTCAAAGGGGATTTTCCACAGTCCGGGGACGGCTTCCTCCCTGTCTTTCTGTACCCGTTTCAGCAGCAGGCTTTTCTGATAGCGGCTGTTATCCACGTGCAGGGCATAGGACCAGCCCTGGATATAGTAGTCCCCGCCGCCGGGAATCCCGGTTCTCCAGGCAGCCTCGTCCCCGGCAAATTCCAGGCCCATGAACAGGGTCTCGTTGTGCCAGACAGGATGGAGCTGCCCTTTTATGGGGACGGGTACAGCTTTTTTGGACATGCGGCTTTCCTCAAAGCGGCAGGCAGGATAGAAGCCTCTGTCCAGGACGTCTGTCACCAGTCTTCTGGAGTAATAGGGATCCCGGTTCCACATTTCCGGGTATGACTTGCGGAGGAAATCAAGCTCCCTGTGGAGCCTGGCCACCTTCTCCTCCCCGTCATCGGTACCACGGCTTAAGGACTCGTGGTGGTACAGGTAGGTCTGGTTGCAGCACACATTCTTATAACCGGCCCGCAGCAGGTGGAAGCAGAACTCCACATCGTTGAAAGCTACCTGTAGTCTCTCTTCAAATCCCCCAATTTCCTCAAATACGGCTTTCCGGACCAACAGGCAGGCTCCTGTGACGGCGCTGACATTGACGGCGCACCGGTTGATGCCGTGATAATAGGTCTCCCTGTCGGAGGAAAACTGCAATTTATGGGCGGGGCCTAAATGGATATTGGTGACACCTGCATGCTGGATCATGTCCGAGTCGGGGTAGAGAAGCTTGGCCCCCACTGCTCCCACGTAGTCCTTGGCGCCCCTGGCAACCATCTGGGAGAGCCAGTCCGGGCAGACGATCTCAATATCATCATTTAAGAACAGCAGGTATTTTCCGGAGGCTTCCCTGGCGCCCAGGTTGCACATGGCAGAGAAGTTGAATGTCATGGGCTGGTAAATATAATGGAAGGAAAGCATTCCTTTCCGTTGCATCTGCTGCTGTAGTTCCAGGATTTTCTGCCGGTTTTTCTCCCGGCTGCCGTTATCCACCACCAGGATCTCCAGGTTCTGGTAACTGGTCTTTCCCACCAGGGAACGGATACAGGTGGAGAGGATATCCGGGTGATCCTTGGAGGGAATGATCACGGATACCAGTTCCTGCGCTTCTTTTCTGGCAGGTATCTCCGCATCCGTGTACAGGTGCCTCTTTTTCAACTCCACATATTCCGGCTCCATACCCCAGTCTGTTGCAGCAGGAAAGGCATCCTGGGGACGGAAAAGGATCCGGTCCAGATGTCCGGCTTCCCCGGCCTCATCTATGCAGCATAGCACGATCTCATAGAGTTGTTTTTTTAGGAGAAGCGCATCCGGACCCTCCGGGGATGTGCCGGCCTGTGCTTTTGGTGTGGTCATGACCTCTTTCCAGTGTTCTGCCATGAGTTTCTCTGCCAGGGATCTTTTGAGGGCGAACACATTTCCGAAGTAGAAGAAGGACTGCAGCAGGTCCGGGGACCAGTCCGGCTTGAAATAGCCGTCCTCATCCCCATAAGCGATCTCGCAGGAGGGGTGCTCCAGGAAATAGCGCTCTACTTCCAGGGCAGCATCCGGTACCAGGCAGGAGGGCTGTGGGGTGACGATCCAGATGTCCGGTAAGTTTTCCTCGGCGGAACCTGTCCCTTGCAGGACATACCTGCAGAAATCTTCCCAGGAAAGCACACCTACAGACAGGCGGGACTTTCCCGGTGCCCCAGGCTTCCCGGCATTTGCCTCCCACCTGGCAATTTCAGCAGCCTCTTCCCCTAACAGTTCCTCTATCCACATATCGTAGGGCAGGGCTTGTTTTGCAATCTGTTTCTCGTAGAGCTTGTGTCTTCTCTGGACCAGGATTTCCTGTATCTTTTTTTTCACAGGGTTGCCCATGGGCGGCACCTCCTCCTTGCCATTTTCCTCACATCCGATGTCATCGGCAGTATTTCCCGTACCCGCGCAGTCCTGGGAGGCCAGGGCCATCTTTTCCACCTCCAGGGCCATTTTAGGTCCCAGGTAGGAGCGCTCCAGGCACAGCTTCAAGGTGTTGGTCTCCAGGGAAGGCTGTCCTTCCAGGGAGAGCACCAGATTCGGATCCTGGGTGGAGAATACGAAACTGCCTGTGTCAGCCAGCCGGGTTCCATTGGATGTCACGACACTGTCCGTTCCGGTCCAGGGAAGGGGGCTGCCATTCCACTCCAGCTGCCGGATCCGGACCAGGCAGCCCGCATGGGCCGGGTCGATACGCAGCTTTTGCAGGCCTGCATCCAGGGTCAGCGTCACATGCAGGCCCTGTTCGTCAGCCATGACAGTTTCATCCGGGAAATAGGAAGTCTCCTCCTGGAAGCCCTGTCCCCTGTCCTCGTAGACCTGGATATTACCCAGGGAATCTTCCAGGTGTATGTTCTCCAGGAAGTCCAGGGGCCTGTAGCATTTGTGGCCGATCTGACTTTGCAGTTCCGACATGGCACAGTGCTGCCCTGTTACAGAACGTTGGAAGGCCATCTCCCGGCTGCGGTATTCCTCAGCCATTTCTTCTGTTATCCCTAGTTCCTGTAGGAGAAGGTCAGGATCCAGCACATTCCGTTTCCTGTCCTCCAGCAGGTAACAGTAGATGGCGCGGAAGGCCAGTTCCCTGGTATCCACCTGTTTTTCCAGGGTCCATTCGTAATCGATCAGGGTCCAGGTGCTGCCTTGCAGGGGGTCAAAAGGCTTCGCGGCATTCTGGGGGCTGACCAGGATATTGGAGAAGATGGGATCATAATCAGCCACCGGTGTCTCGCTGTGGTAGTCCAGCAGGGACAGATAGTGCCTGAAAAGGGCCAGGAAGCCCTCCATGTCCCTGCGCTCCAGGCGCTCGTCCAGCAGTTCGGCCAGTGTGACGCCTTTCACATATTCCAGTTCAACATAGGGTTGCTGTCCGGGTGCCTCCTCCACCAGCTTACAGCGGTTCACTTGAAGTGCCCCGCCCTGATAGCGGGCCTGTAGCTTCTGGCAGGCAGTCTCTATGCTTCTGATATGGGCATGGGCCTCCTGGCACAGGGGATATTTCCTGACGGCAAGGGATAGCGGCTGTGGGGGAGCTTCCCTTCTGGGGGCCTGACAGCCTGGAACTGTTCTATCCTGTCCTGTTGCCCCGGCTGGGCCGGCAGGCTGGATCTGGGTCCGGATCCGGAAGGCTGTCTGGCGGTCATTGGAGTATTTTACATAATGGATATCCGGCTTCTGCCCGATGACTGCCAGATAGGAATTGGCATACAGGGGGAACAGGCCTTCCCGCAGGATATTGTCGAAGGCTTTTTTCTCGTCAAACAGCACCATCCTGTCCTGGTCGAAATTGCGGAGATTATTGGATAGCTCTCCCGGCTTCGGCAGGTATGCATCGGAATAGAGGGTGGTCATGAAGGTATAATCCGGGTAGGGATAATAGAAGGCATATTCCTCTATTCCGCAGCTTTGGAAAATCTTCTCTAAGCCGTGCCTGGTGAAGGTCCGCACACCGCCGCCCTGGGGATAGTCCTCTATGCCTGCAAACCAGGTGCCAAGATGGTCTTCCTTGCAGCCCGCCCAGTACTTCAGGCCTAGCTTGTTCTCCATGGCAATGACAATGCGGCCATCCTCCTTCAGATGCGCCCGGAGCTTATCCAGGAAATGGACATAGGGATTCCCATCAGGACAATAGGAAGGGGCGTATGCAAACGCACCAATCAGGCAGATATAATCGTAGTCCTGGGGAAGGGAAGGCTCTATGTCCTGGAAATGTCCCACATGGAGCGTAATATTGCCATAGTCCCTATGACGGTATGCGTTGATCAAGCTTCGTTTTTTTGACAATTCCAAACAGTCTGCCTGCCCGGCTTTCCGGGAGAAGACCCCTGTGACGGCCCCACAGCCAGCCCCCACTTCCAGCACCTTCATGGTCTTGTCCATGGGCAGCCACTCCACAATATTTTCCCGCAGGGGGGAGAGATGGTACAACTTCTCCCAGTCTGGCTGCTCTTCTATGATGCGGGAATATTCTGCCGGATCCTGTCCCCTGGCAATCTGCAGCAGTTCTTCTGCCACAGGATCCTGGTCATACGGATCCTGGACGGAGTCATATGTCAGGTCCAAGGTTATTCTTCCGATATGTTGTATTTTCTTCGTCACCGCTCCCATTGCTGTGGCTTGTTCTTGGCTGTTTCCGTTTCCAGTCGTTTTCCCTGTTTCCATTCCTGTCCTTCTGCTTTTTATGATGGGCAAAGGATGACCCGGAACATATCCTTTGCGTTTTTACGATTTCTGTAACAGTGTATCATTTTTTTGGCGCTGATTCAAGCCGGGACAAGTGGTTTTATTTCTCTTGTAATCAATAGAAAATGTGGTAAAATAGTTACTGTTCACTCCGCTCACAGCAACGTCTGCACACAAAGCGCCAAATTAGGCGTTTTGGCGCAGGTTGTCTCGGGTTTGTCACGCGAAAAGTGCGTGAAAACACCTCGCGGTGGCACCTGTGAACAGTAACGTAAAATAGACTGTATTCGGAACAAGAATATGGAGTGGCCAGGCAGAAGCATAAATGGGCAGGATGCCAGAAAGAGAGGAAAGATATGCTGGTACAGAAATATATGGACATGCTCTCCGCAAAGTCTGTGATCAGGCAGTTGTCGGAGTTCGCCACGGCCCGTGGGCAGGAGATCGGCTATGGGAATGTGTTCGACTATTCCCTGGGGAATCCTTCCGTACCGGTGCCACAGGCTTTTACGGATGCCTGCATGGAACTGCTGGCCACCCAGGATACAGGAAAGCTGCATGGGTATAGCCCCAGCTTAGGGATCACCAGCGTGCGGGAGGCGGTGGCGGCTTCCCTGGAGCGGCGGTTCGGGCTTCCCTACAGGAAGGAGCATATCTTTATGGCTTCCGGTGCGGCAGGGGCGCTGGCCCATGCGCTGCGCCTGGTGACGGAGCCGGGGGATGAGGTTCTGACATTTGCCCCCTATTTTCCAGAGTATGGGCCTTATGTGAACCTGACAGGGGCCGAGCTGAAGGTCGTACCTCCGGATACGGCTGCTTTTCAGGTCAATTTCGGGAAGTTCCAGGAGATGCTTGGTCCTAAGGTGATGGCTGTGCTGATCAACACACCCAACAACCCTTCCGGGGTGGTCTATTCTGCAGATACCTTGCAGAGGCTGACAGACATCCTGCGGGAGAAATCTGCCCTGTACGGACACAACATCTATCTGATCTCCGATGAACCTTACCGGGAGATTGTGTTTGACGGGGCAGAGGTGACATGTGTATCGGAGTTTTACGACAACACCATTATGTGTTATTCTTTCTCCAAATCCCTGTCCCTGCCAGGGGAGCGGATCGGCTATGTGGCCGTGAACCCCAGGTGCCCGGATGCAGAGACCATGGTGAATATGTGCGGACAGATCTCCAGGGGAACCGGGCACAACTGTCCCCCGTCCCTCATCCAGCTGGCAGTGGCACGTGTGATTGACCAGACGGCAGACTTAAGCGTCTATGAGAGGAACCGGAACTTGCTTTATACGGCCCTGCAGGAGCTGGGCTTTACCTGCGTGAAGCCAGGGGGAACCTTCTACATCTTTCCCAAGGCCCTGGAGGAGGATGCCAAGGCTTTCTGCCAGAAGGCCCTGCAGTACGATCTGGTGCTGGTACCTGGGGATACCTTCGGTGCGCCGGGCTATTTCCGCATGGCGTACTGTATTGACACGGAGAAGGTGGAGCGGTCCCTGCCTGCATTCCGGAAGTTTGTGGAGGCAGAGTATCATTGATTGGTTGTGTCGGCGGCGCCGACATGATGGGAAATGTAGGTATATCGGAAGTGAAGGAGGCGTATCTATATGTATCAGGCGGGACTGGTTCTGGAGGGCGGCGGCATGAAAGGCGTGTACACTGCCGGGGTCCTGGATCTTTTTCTGGACAGGGGAATCGATTTTTCCAGTGTATACGGTGTCTCGGCAGGGGCCTGTCATATGTGCAGCTATCTGTCGAAGCAGCGGGGCAGGGCCATTGACATTTCTGTGGACTACCTGGACACCAGGCGGTACTGCAGTGTGGAGAGCCTTGTGACCAGCGGGGATCTGTTCAATGTGGATATGTGTTACCACTTGATCCCGGATTACCTGTATCCTTATGACAACGAGGCCTTTATGCAGTACCAGGGAAAGGCGTACAGTGTGGCTACGGATATTGAGAGCGGAAGGCCGGAGTATTTCAGGATCAGGGATATGAAGAAGGATATCGACAAGATCCGGGCTTCGGCATCCCTGCCCCTGGTATCCAGGAACGTGAAGATAGACGGCAGGTACTACCTGGACGGCGGTATCAGTGATTCCATTCCCCTACAGCAGTCTGTGATGGACGGGAACCGGAAGAATGTAGTGGTCATGACCAAGGAAGAGGGCTATGTGAGAAAGCCGTCTAATTACCTGGCACTGATCCGGGCATTCTACATGAAGTATCCTAAGGTCTATGAACTGATGGCTGACCGTCATGTCCGGTATGGCCAGCAGCAGGCATATATTGCAAGGCAGCAGGCGCGGGGCAGGGCTTTTGTGATCCGTCCCAGGGTGGCTGGCAACGTGGGACGGGTGGAGAAGGACAGTGAGAAGCTGAGGGCTTTGTACCGGCAGGGCTATGAGGATGCGGAACGTTGTTTCAGCAGCCTGGTGGCCTATCTGGAAGCGAAATAGCCTGCGTTGATGACTGGTAGGTCTGCTGAAGCAGGCGGAGAGGCATAAATAAGGAGGAGTCATATGTGGGAGATCATAAAGGCGTTTATCTATGGTATTGTGGAGGGGGTTACGGAGTGGCTGCCCATCAGCAGCACAGGGCATCTGATTCTGGTGGAGCAGTTCCTGCCCTTTCAGGGTACCAGCGAAGGATTCTTTGACATGTTTGATGTGGTGATCCAGCTTGGGGCCATTCTGGCGGTGGTGGTGCTGTTCTGGAACCAGATCTGGCCTTTTGCCTTGACGAAGAAGGAGAGAGGGGGACAGACAGGGATCGGTGCATGGTTCAAGAAGGATATCTGGATATTGTGGTTCAAGATATTGGTATCCTGTGTGCCTGCGGCTGTGATCGGCATTCTGTTTGACGATGTATTCAATGCCCTGTTTTACAACCCTACCAGTGTGGCACTGGCATTGATTATCTTCGGTGTGGCCTTTCTTATCATAGAGAACTGGAACAAATCCAGACACCCCAGGATTACGGGTCTGTCCCAGATCACTTATCAGACGGCGCTGCTGATCGGGGTGTTCCAGGTGATCGCTGCGGTGTTCCCCGGCACTTCCCGTTCTGGCGCTACCATTGTGGGGGCGCTGCTGATCGGGGTGTCCCGGAAGGTGGCGGCGGAATATACCTTTTTTCTGGCTATTCCCGTGATGTTCGGAGCCAGTCTCCTGAAGGTGGTGAAATTTGGGGCTGCCTTTACTTCCAAAGAGCTGCTTCTGCTGGGAACCGGGACAGTGGTGTCCTTTGTGGTATCGCTGTTTGTACTGCGCTTTTTGATGGGATATATCAAAAAACATGATTTCAAGGTATTCGGATGGTACCGGATCCTGCTGGGCATTGTTGTGATTCTTTATTTCAGCGTTACAGTTCACCCGTCAACCAACATGAAGACATCACATGCTTGCATGACAATGTCTCCATTGGCGCTGACGGAGGGAACGCCATTTTATGAGCAAAGTTAGCTGAAAAGCAGCGAGAAAGCGCCTTTGCGAATGGCGTGGGAGTGAACAGTAACATTTTAGGTTACTTTTCATGGGGTGCCGCGAGGTGTTTTTGTGCGGACTTTAATAAAACCCGAGACGGCCCGCGCCAAAATGAGCGTATTCTACTCATTTTTTGTGCATCATGTTATTTTGAACGGCAGGACCGTGAAAAGTAACCATTTTAGCTGGCGGTAAGGGAACTGATGTTGCGCAAAGTGTTGACAATTTACGGAAAATAGCATATACTGTTGCTAGTAAGTTATCGTAACTATCCAGAACAATGCTGAAGATGTAGAGAATATGATACTGTTCACTCAGTATTGCAGCCTGTCTGGTAAATTGCGGTGGTCTCTGTAGGCAGGAGACAGGAACCAGAGAGGGCTGGCCTGTGTCTGCGTTTACAGAACAGGGGATATTATGAGTTGTGTTTACGGGATATTTGCGGGGGGAACCGCATATTCCTGTAAGAAAGGGAGGAAATTTATTATGGCAGCAAGAAAGACAACCAAGCCTGTAGCAGAGGCTGTGGAAGAAGCAAAGACAGAAGTTGTGGCAGCTGCGGAGAAGGTGGCAAAGGCCCAGGATCCAGTGCAGGAAGAAACTGTGGCAAAGAAGCCTGCGGCAGAGAAAAAATCAGCGACTACCACAAAAGCACCTGCAAAGAAGGCCGCCGGAAAGAAAGAAACGGCAGACAAAGAGCCTGCAAAGAAGGAAGCAGCAGACAAGGAAGCAAAAACGGCACCTGCCATGAAGCCTGTCAAAAAGGCGGCATTTGGGTCTGCCATGTATCTTCAGTTTGCAGGGAAATCATACACCCAGGAAGATCTGGAGAAGATCGCCAAGGATGTGTGGACATATGACTTGAACCAGAAAGAGGAAGACCTGGTGAGCCTGGATCTCTATGTGAAGCCTGAGGAGAACCTGGTTTATTATGTGATGAACAGGGAATTCACAGGGAGCTTCTATATTTAAATCGGACAAAGGAATCGGCGCCTTTTTCTGGTCCGAAAGGAATCCGGCAGTATTTTACGTATCATGACCGCACAGAGTAATATGGGAAGCAGTGCCCGGTCCATGCATGATGCATGGATACAGGCACTGTTTTTGTTTCATGGATAAGGTGTCTTTTTAGGTTACTGTTCACTCGATACAGCCGCGAGGTGTTTTCACGTGTTCTTTGCGTGACAAACCCGGGACTGTGTGCACGAAATCGCTGTTCTTGCGATTTCTGCGCATCTGTTACTGTGAACAGTAACCTTTTTAGATTTATTTTAGAAATATTTTCTGTAAAAGCAGTTGACAATAGATAGGGTAAGTGCTATTTTATTAGCAGATGTTAGCACTCTTCCGGGTTGAGTGCTAATAACAAGAAGGGAGGGTACTTTCTGTGGAGCTGGATGATAGGAAGAAGAAAATCCTGCAGGCGGTGATCCGTACTTACCTGGAGACAGGAGAGCCGGTGGGAAGCCGCACCATTTCAAAGTACACTGACCTTAATTTGAGTTCCGCCACGATCCGGAATGAGATGGCTGATCTGGAGGAGATGGGCTATATCCTACAGCCTCACACTTCCGCAGGACGGATTCCATCAGACCAGGGGTATCGTTTCTATGTGGATACCATGATGGAGGAGAAGGAGCGGGAAGTGGTGGAGATGAAGGAAGTGCTGGTGCAGCGGCAGGACAGGATGGAGACCCTGCTGAAGCAGGTGGCCAGGGTTCTGGCCCAGAATACACAGTACGCTACCATGGTCTCTGCACCTCAGATCAAGCGGAACAAATTAAAATTTATCCAGCTTTCCCGGGTAGATGCAGGACAGCTTCTGGCGGTGATCGTGGTGGAGGGCAATGTGATTAAGAACCATATCCTGCCAGTGGATGAGGAGCTGACGGATGAGACGTTATTGAAGCTGAACATCCTGCTGAATACGTTCCTGAACGGACTGTCCATTAACGAGATCAACCTGGAAATGATATCTGTCATGAAACAGCAGGCAGGGATCCACAGCGATATTGTCAGTGAGGTCATTGATGCGGTGGCGGAGGCCATCCGGTCGGAGGAAGACCTGGAGGTATACACCAGCGGTGCCAATAATATTTTCCGTTACCCCGAACTGGCAGACCACCAGAAGGCCAGTGAGCTGATCAATACATTTGAAGAAAAAAAACTGTTGGGAGCACTGTTACAGGATGCCACACCGGATGGATGCAACACGGGGATCCAGGTCTACATTGGTTCCGAGACCCAGGTAAAGAGCATGGAAGACTGCAGCGTGGTCACTGCCACTTATGAACTGGGAGGTGGTATGAAAGGCACCATCGGTATTGTGGGACCCAAGCGGATGGATTATGACAAAGTAGTAGGCACCCTCAGGACCATCCAGACCCAGCTTGACGAGCTATATCATGATAAATGAGGCAGGTTATACATTTTTCTGATCAATATAGAGAAAGGACTGATATTATGGCGGAACAGGAAAAAGATATGGAGATGGCAGAAGAGACAGCGCCTGACAGAAAAGAGGAAAAGCCTAAGCAGGAAGAGGCTTGCGGGGAAGCTGCAATGGAGCAGCCGGAAGGGATGCAGGAGGAAGGCACCGGGGAGGAGTCCGGACCGGAAGAGCCAGAGGAAGCACCGGAAGGCGAGGATCCCAGGACCTGGGCCGAGAAGCGGGCCGCCAGGAAGCAGGCGAAGCTGGACAAAAAGGCCGAAGGATACAAGGAGCAGATCAGCCAGCTGGAAGACAAGGTGAAGCGTCAGCTGGCAGAATTCGAGAACTTCCGCAACCGGACGGAGAAGGAAAAGCATGCAATGTTCGAGACAGGGGCCAAGAGTGTAATTGAGAAAATGCTCCCTGTGGTGGACAATTTTGAGAGAGGGCTGGCTACCGTACCAGAGGATAAGAAAGAGGATCCTTTCGTAGATGGCATGAACCGGATCTACAAGCAGTTCATGACAGAGCTGGAGAACCTGGGTGTGAAGCCCATTGAGGCGGTGGGGAAGGAGTTTGACCCCAATCTGCACAATGCGGTGATGCAGACAACCAGCGAAGAATATGAGTCCGGGATAGTAGCCCAGGAGCTACAGAAAGGGTATACCTACCGGGACAGTGTGGTGAGGCACAGCATGGTGGCTGTTGTAGAATAAGCGGAAGTCATAGCAAGGTGCCTGTTGTGAACGGGAAGGCGCTGGTGTATTGATTCATTCTTTTCATTTATAGGATGCAGAATGGATTTACAGTCTGCAAGGAGGCGGAAGGAGGCTATGCGATGGCATTGCCAGCTTACGACAACGTGGCAGATGGAAATTCGGGCAAGTGATCTGGTGAAATGGAAACAGGTCAGTACACTGGTTACAATATTTTCAGATATAGGAGCAAAGACGAATCTTAGGAGGATATGAAAATGAGCAAGATTATCGGTATTGATCTGGGTACCACGAACAGTTGTGTGGCTGTGATGGAGGGCGGCAAGCCCACTGTGATCGCAAACGCCGAGGGTGCCAGGACCACCCCGTCCGTAGTGGCTTTTACCAAGACAGGAGAGAGGCTGGTAGGCGAACCTGCAAAGCGCCAGGCGGTAACCAACGCGGAGAAGACCATCGCTTCCATCAAAAGGGACATGGGCACGGACAACGGCCGTTCCATTGACGGTAAGAAGTACTCCCCCCAGCAGATCTCCGCTATGATCCTGCAGAAGCTGAAAGCAGATGCAGAGAGCTATCTGGGCGAGAAAGTCACAGAGGCTGTGATCACGGTTCCGGCTTATTTCAATGACGCACAGCGTCAGGCTACCAAGGATGCCGGCAAGATCGCAGGATTGGACGTAAGACGTATCATCAACGAGCCTACGGCGGCAGCCCTGGCGTATGGGCTTGACAATGAAAAAGAACAGAAGATCATGGTATATGACCTGGGTGGCGGTACCTTTGATGTGTCCATTATCGAGATTGGGGATGGCGTCATTGAAGTGCTATCTACCAACGGCGATACCCATCTGGGCGGTGATGACTTTGACAACAAGGTGATCCAGTGGATGCTCAATGAGTTCAAGAAGGCCGAGGGGGTAGACCTCTCTGGTGACAAGATGGCTATGCAGAGACTGAAAGAAGCGGCTGAGAAGGCCAAGAAGGAGCTTTCCAGCGCTATGACCACCAATATCAACCTGCCTTTCATCACTGCAAATGCAGAAGGTCCCAAGCATTTTGACATGAACCTTACAAGGGCACAGTTTGACGAGCTGACCAGGGATCTGGTTGACAAGACAGCTATCCCCGTGCAGAATGCCATGAAGGATGCAGGACTGACCAATGCTGATCTGGGCCAGGTGCTGCTGGTGGGTGGTTCCACCCGTATCCCTGCCGTGCAGGATAAGGTGAGACAGCTCACTGGCAAGGAACCCAGCAAGTCCCTAAACCCCGATGAGTGTGTAGCCATTGGCGCTTCCGTGCAGGGCGGCAAGCTGGCAGGCGATGCCGGAGCAGGTGATATCCTGCTGCTGGATGTGACACCTTTGTCCCTGTCCATTGAGACCATGGGCGGTGTGGCAACCAAGCTGATAGAGAGAAATACCACCATCCCTACCAAGAAGAGCCAGATTTTCTCCACTGCGGCAGATAATCAGACTGCTGTGGACATCAATGTGGTGCAGGGTGAGAGACAGTTTGCCCGGGACAACAAGTCTCTTGGACAGTTCCGCTTGGATGGGATCCCGCCTGCAAGGAGGGGGGTACCCCAGATCGAGGTTACTTTTGACATTGACGCCAATGGTATTGTGAATGTATCGGCAAAAGACCTTGGCACGGGCAAAGAGCAGCATATCACTATCACTGCAGGCTCCAATATGTCTGAGGCGGACATCGACAGGGCCATCAAGGAAGCAGCCGAGTTCGAGGCCCAGGACAAGAAGCGCAAGGAGGCTGTGGAAGCCAGAAACGATGCAGATTCCTTTGTGTTCCAGACCGAGAAGGCCCTGGAGGAAGTCGGTGACAAGTTGAGCGACAGCGACAAGTCTGCCGTGCAGTCTGATCTGGATGCTGTGAAGGCAATTCTGGAGAGAACCAGGGATCAGGAGATGAGCGACAGCGACCTGGATGAGCTGAAAGCAGCCAAGGAAAAGCTGACGAATAGTGCCCAGACCCTGTTTACCAAGATGTATGAGAATATGCAGCAGGCCCAGGGAGGCCAGGCAGGCCCGGATATGGGTGGTGCTGCAGGGACTGACGGCAGTTCCGCACCGGATGATGATGTGATTGATGGAGATTTCCGGGAGATCTAAGGGATTGAATCCCAGGGTAAAGTATGCTATCATGTAGACTGTTGGTTCCCGCAAGGCCGGCTGGCCAGGGAACTGACAGTCCTGGATAGAAGGAATCGCAGGGTACCAGCATGTCATTGGGTTCCTTTGTGGTATGCTGATGCAAAGGAGAGGAGCACAGGGGTACGTGCCGGACAAAAAGTCAGTTCCGGGATGTCTCCTGTGCGAAGTATTGTGATAAAAGATGATTCGTAAGTCCTATGGGCATTGTACTTCGAGGTAGGATGGAGGTTACCTATGGCAGAGCAGAAGCGTGACTATTATGAAGTTCTCGGCGTTGACAAGAGTGCAGACGACAATGCCATCAAAAAGGCATACCGCGTACTGGCTAAGAAATATCATCCGGATATGAATCCTGGCGATGCAGAGGCAGAGAAGAAATTCAAGGAAGCTTCTGAGGCGTATGCAGTGTTAAGTGATCCGGACAAAAGGCGCCAGTATGACCAGTTCGGCCATGCTGCCTTTGAAGGTGGTGCCGGAGGGCCGGGTGGTTTTGATTTCAGCGGTGCAGACTTTGGCGATATATTTGGTGACATATTTGGAGATCTGTTTGGAGGCGGGCGCAGCCGGGGAGCCAGCAATGGTCCCATGAGGGGGGCCAACCTGCGTACCAGTGTGCGGATCACTTTCGAGGAAGCTGTGTCTGGCTGTAAGAAAGAAATCGACTTGACAGTGAAGGAAACCTGTAAGAAATGTAATGGTTCCGGTGCGAAGCCCGGTACCAGCCCGGAGACCTGCTCCAAGTGTGGCGGCAAGGGACAGGTGGTATTTACCCAGCAATCTTTCTTCGGTACTGTGCGGAATGTGCAGACTTGTCCGGAATGTCAGGGGAGCGGGAAAATCATCCGGGAGAAGTGCGGGGATTGCCGTGGAACCGGATATATACCCATGCAAAAACGTTATTCCGTAGATATTCCTGCCGGTATTGACAATGGACAGTCCATCCGTGTGCCCGGTCTGGGAGAACCGGGGATTAATGGTGGTCCCAGGGGAGACGTACATGTGGAAGTGATCGTGGGACGCCATCCGATCTTCCAGAGACAGGAGATGGATATCTATTCCACGGTTCCCATTTCCTTTGCCATGGCGGCGCTGGGGGGTGAGGTCCTGGTGGATACTGTGGACGGTAAGGTGATCTACCCTGTAAAGGCCGGAACCCAGACAGATACCAGGGTCCGCCTAAAAGGGAAGGGAGTGCCTTCCCTGCGGAATAAGGATATCCGTGGCGATCATTATGTGACCCTGGTGGTACAGGTGCCCGACAAACTGAAGCCGGAGGCAAAGGAACTGCTGCGTCAGTTCGATGAGCTGACAGGGGATTCCCTGAATGCTGTAAAGGCATACACCGGACAGGAGACTGGTGGTGAGTCCAAGGAAGCCAAGGAGGGTAAAGAAGGGAAAAAGAAGAAATTCTGGAAATAAAAGTGTCAGGAAGCAGAATATTTGTACCGCTATAGGCGGTATGCCTGGTGCCCCCGCTTTTTTCGGAGAAGAGAAAGCGGGGGCTATTTCTTTTAGTTCATTGCCTACGGGAAAAAAGTGACAGGACGGATAAGGTGACATGGGAAACGGTTTTCTGGAAATGTTGTGCAATTTTTATATTGTAATACTGGCTGTGGTCCTGCCCCTGTATACAGGGGGCAGCTATTGGCAGTTGGGGGATGTGAAATATAGGCTGTTCCGGAACTTGTCCTTGTTCTGTCTGGCACTGGTTTTGTGCGGCATACTGGCAGAGGGAGTGGGATTCTATAGGAAGCGCTGGCATGGCGGGGGTCCTGGGGGGCAGAGGAATCCTGTGGGAATGGGCAACGGATTCCAGGGGAAGGAACGGTCCGGGGATCCCGGCAGGTTTAGGAGATCCAGGGGAATTTTCAGCCCTGTGGACTGCTGTATGTTGTGTTATGGCTGCAGTGCAGTGCTTTCAGCCCTGTGCAGCAGCTATGGCGCCACAGCCTGGACGGGCTACCGGGAGTGGTATATGGGGGCTGTATCCCAGCTTCTATTCGTGGGAATTTATTTTTTTGCTTCCAGGTGTTACCAGGGGGCACGGTTCCCTGTATATCTGTGGGAAGGGGGATTTTTCCTGGTGATGGCAGTGGGGCTGTGCAACCGGCTGGGACTGGATCCCCTGGGACTGATGGCAGTCTGGAACACCGGTGACTGGGAATACAGCCATCTGTTGTCCACGATCGGGAATATCAACTGGTTCTGCGGCTATTGTAGTGTGGCACTGGCAGTACCAGTGGCAGGATATATGAAGGCTGCCAGCCGGGCCAGGTGCGGGTGGTTGTATGTGGTAAGCCTGCTGGGCCTGCTGCTTCTGTGTATTCAGGGCAGTGACGGCGGCCTGGTGTGTGCGGCAGTCTGCCTGGGGGTGGGAATCCTGTGGGGACAGAGAGAGGACCAGGTCCTGGGCAGGACCATGCTGTTGGCAGGAGGCCTGTTTTGCAGCCTGCCGGTATATGGCCGTATGGCCATGGCACTGGGGGAGAAGGCAGTACGGTCCCTGCCTGCGGACAGTGTGGGAATCTCCTGGATCGCCTGGTGGGGGTGGTGGCCTGTGGGGGCTGTGTGTCTGGTGTGGTACGCGGCTTGGAGAAGACTGGGCCGGAACCATCCAGTGCATCCTGCAGGTGACAGGAAAGAAGATCTTGCCAGGGTTGTCTGGCATCTGCTGGGGAGACTGCCCCTTCTGGCAGTCTGCTGCGGCGTTATGGCCTTGCTTCTGGTATATGCACTGCCTTTGATGACACATTATGCTGCAGGTGTCCAGACAGGATCCGGGAAGGGATCTGCCATGGATGTCCACTGGGGCAGTGGCCGGGGAGGACTGTGGAAGGCGGCTGTCCAGGGCTTTCTAAAGGGGGACTGGAAGCAGAAGGCGCTGGGGGCAGGCCCGGACTGTTTTGCAGATTATATCTATGGGGAACTTGGGGCCGGGGAGTGGCTCGGCACAGAGGGACGTTTTGCAGGGGCAGTCTATGCCAATGCCCACAACCAATGGCTGAATCATCTGGTGAACACGGGATTGCTGGGACTGGGCAGCGCCCTGGCCGTCTATGGGGCCGCCGCCAGGAGATACCGCAGGTATCTGCCGGTGGTGCTGGCCCTGGCCATGTATGGGATCCATTCCCTGGTGAGTTTCCAGCAGGTGCTAAGTACGCCACTGTTTTTCCTGGTGCTTGGCATGGGAGAGAGCTATGGGAGAAGGATGTGCGGCAAAGCTGTGGAGGGTGAAGGGCAGCAACATATGCACACAAAACACCAAATGCAGGCGTTTTGGCACAGGTTGTCTCGGGTTTGTCACGCCGGGGACGCGTGAAAACACCTCGCGGTGGCACCTGTGAACAGTAACGCTAGGAGGAAATCATGGAAAACAGGTTGGAAAAATAGTTTTTGTGTGGTACACTGGTAAAACAATTTCCGGAAAGGATGAGAGACTTTTCCTTGAAGCGGGCAGGAGGATGTAACCATGAAGTGGGTGAGATTTCGGATCAAGACAGTGACGGAGGCAGAGGACATCATTATCAGTACCTTGTATGACATTGGGCTGGAAGGTGCCCAGATCGAGGACAAGGTGCCGCTAACAGCCCTGGAAAAGGAGCAGATGTTCGTGGATATCCTGCCGGAGGGGCAGGAGGATGACGGGATTGCGTACTTGAGCTTTTTCGTGGAGAAGAAGGAGGACGGAAGTCTGGAAGTACAGGGGCAGTCCAGGGATGTGGAACAGGTGGTGGAGGCTGTCAGGAAGGAACTGGAGGGTCTGCGCCTTTTCTGTGAGATCGGTGAGGGAAGCATCACAGTGGATGAGACCGAGGACATTGACTGGATCAACAATTGGAAACAGTATTTCCATCAGTTTTATATTGATGACATTCTGGTGATTCCTTCCTGGGAGGATGTGAAGGTGGAGGACCAGGAGAAACTGGTGCTGCACATTGACCCGGGCACAGCCTTTGGCACAGGCATGCATGAGACCACCCAGCTCTGCATCAGACAGCTTCGGAAATACATCACATCCGATACCAGGCTGCTGGATGTGGGTACAGGAAGCGGGATCCTGGGCATCCTGTCCCTGATGTTCGGCGCAAGACATGTGGTGGGCACGGACCTGGATATCTGTGCGGCAGATGCGGTGGCACAGAACTGTGAGGCCAATGGCATCGCCCAGGGACAGTTTGACCTGCTGATCGGCAATATTATCACGGAGAAAGAGATACAGGACCAGGTGGGGTATGGCTGCTATGACATTGTGGTGGCCAATATCCTGGCAGATGTGCTGGTACCGCTGACCCCTGTGATTGTCGGGCAGTTGAAGGAAGGCGGCATCTATATTACATCCGGGATCATTGATGACAAGGAGGACACAGTGGTGAAGGCTGTGGAGGCGGCAGGGCTTACCGTGCTGGAAGTGACTCACCAGGGGGAGTGGGTGAGCGTTACGGCCAGGGTTGAGAGTCATTGCTCCTAACAGGGGTGTTAAAAGGGAGAAGATGCATGTATCAGTTTTTTGTAGAGCCTGTGCAGATCCGGTTGGATGACAGGCGTGTCGTTATCCTGGGGGAGGATGTGAACCATATTCGGAATGTGCTTCGCATGAAGCCAGGGGAGGAGCTGAATGTGAGCAACGGGAAGGATGGCAGGGAATACCGCTGTGCCATCCTGGCCCTGGAAGATGACCAGGTCTTATGCGAACTGCGTTTTGTGAAGGAGGCCCAGGTGGAACTGCCATCCCGGATACATCTGTTCCAGGGGCTGCCAAAAGGGGATAAGATGGAATGGATCATCCAGAAATGCGTGGAACTTGGGATATACCAGATCATTCCTGTGACCATGAAGCGCTGTGTGGTGAAACTGGATGGGAAGAAGGCCCAGGCCAAGGTGGCCAGGTGGCAGGGGATTGCCCAGGCAGCAGCCAAACAGAGCAAAAGGGGTGTCGTGCCTGAGGTGACAGAGGTGGTAGATTTTGCCAGGGCCATGGAGATGGCAGCTGACATGGATGTCAGGCTTCTTCCCTATGAACTGGCGGAAGATATGGGGCAGACCCGGCAGGCCATAGAGAGGCTGGTGCCGGGCCAGAGTATCGCTATTTTCATTGGACCGGAGGGTGGATTCGATGAGACGGAGGTGGCCCGGGCGGTGGAGGGTGGTGCCCTGCCGGTGACCCTGGGCAGGCGGATCCTGCGGACAGAGACGGCAGGGATGACAGTGCTGGCCTGGCTAGTATACCGGCTGGAGGGGATAAATTAGCTTGCATCGGATTTTTTGACCTTTTGACCCTGGTATCATATAATAAGATAAGAAGATTTTGGCCATCTGCCCTTTGGCATATCTGGTACCTGGAGTCAGCATATCCAGGTAGTGTTTCTCAGACAGGGACTGCTTTCGGGGCAGGAGGCATGAAGGAGAGAATTGTAGACATGGAAGTATATCTGGACAATTCGGCTACCACCCGGGTATTTCCGGAGGTGGCAGAATTGATGCGAAAGATCATGTGTGAAGACTATGGGAACCCCTCCAGTCTCCACAGGAAAGGGGTGGAGGCGGAGCATTACCTGCGCTATGCCCAGGAGACCATGGCCCGGTTACTGAAGGTCCAGGATAAAGAAATTTTTTTTACCTCGGGAGGAACAGAATCTGACAATATGGCATTGATTGGCGGAGCCAGTGCCAACAACAGGCGGGGACGCCATATCATTACCACCCAGGTGGAGCATCCGGCCATTCTCCAGACATGCAAATATCTGGAGGCACAGGGATATGGTATTACCTATCTGCCAGTCAATGCATACGGGCAGATTTCCCTGGATGACCTGCAGAGGGCCATTGGCCCGGATACCATTCTGGTGTCCATCATGCACACCAACAATGAGATGGGGGCCCTGCAGCCCATTGCAGAGGCGGGCGCTTTGATCAAACGGCTCAATCCCGGTACCCTGTTTCATGTAGATGCTGTACAGGGATTTGGCAAGGCAAGGATATATCCCAGGAAAATGGGGATTGACCTTATGAGCATCAGTGGCCATAAGATCCATGGGCCAAAGGGAATCGGTGTCCTGTATGTGGGGGACAAGGTGAAGATCCATCCCCTGCTCCACGGCGGCGGGCAGCAGAAGAATATGCGCTCTGGTACAGACAATGTGCCCGGAGCAGCCGGTATGGCCAGGGCTGCCGAGTTGCTTTACCAGCATTATGAAGGGGACAGGGAGCGGCTTTATGGGTGCAAGAAAAAGTTCTTGGACGGTATCCGGAAGATGGAGAGTATCCAGATCAATGGCCTGCTTCCCGGGAAGCCGGATGGGGAGGGTACAGCCAGCCACATTGTCAGTGTGTCTGTGGCAGGAGTGCGCAGCGAAGTGATGCTTCATGCCCTGGAGGAGGAAGGGATCTATGTGTCTGCAGGCAGCGCCTGTGCGGCCAGGAAGCCCCAGCCCTCCGCTACCCTGAAGGCCATGGGCCTGGACAGTGCCCTTCTTGGGTCAACCATCCGTTTTAGCTTTTCTGTTTATACTACAATAGAAGAAATAGACTATACATTGCGGGTAATGTATGATAAAATTCCTATACTGCGTAGGTACACACGGAGGTAAACTTCCGGGGAGTGAACCTCCGGGAAGTGCCGCAATTTCCAGGAAACGGGAATGGATAGGACATGTAAATGCCCGGAAATAGGAGAAACTATGTTTACAGCTTTTCTGATAAAATATGCAGAGATCGGTATTAAGGGACGCAACAGGTATCTGTTTGAGGATGCACTGGTTCATCAGATCAAGTTCTCGCTGAAGAAATGTGAGGGCGATTTCCTGATCCATAAGTCTCAGGGGCGGATCTATGTAGAAGCACAGGGAGACTTCGATTTTGAAGAGACAGTGGAGCATTTACAGCATGTGTTTGGCATCTCCGGTATCTGTCCTGTGGTGTATGTGGAGGATGAGGGATTCGAGAAACTGTGTGACAGGGTCATACGGTATCTGGAGGAGGTATATCCTCAAAGGAACAAGACCTTCAAAGTACATGCACGCCGGGCCAGGAAGGACTATCCCAAGGAGTCCATGGAGATCAATGCAGATCTGGGAGAGGTCATCCTTAAGGCTTACCCCGAAATGCGGGTGGATGTCCATGAGCCGGACATTCTGCTGAACGTGGAGATACGGGAGAAGATATATATCTATTCGGAGACCATTCCCGGTCCCGGGGGGATGCCCGTGGGCACAGGCGGCAAGGCCATGCTGCTTCTGTCCGGGGGCATAGACTCTCCGGTGGCTGGTTATATGATTGCAAAGCGGGGGGTGAAAATAGATGCAGTGTATTTCCATGCCCCGCCCTACACCAGTGACCGGGCCAGGCAGAAGGTGGTGGACCTGGCCAGGATCGTGTCCAGATATACAGGTCCGATCTACCTCCATGTGATCAATTTTACAGATATCCAGCTCTATATCTATGAGAAATGCCCCCACGAGGAGCTGACTATCATCATGCGCCGGTATATGATGCGGATTGCAGAGCATATCGCGAAGGAGACAGGCTGCCTGGGGCTGATCACAGGGGAGAGCATTGGCCAGGTGGCCTCCCAGACCATGAATTCCCTAATTGCCACAAATGAGGTGTGTGAGCTGCCAGTGTATCGTCCGCTGATCGGATTTGACAAACAGGAGATCGTGGAGGTATCGGAGAAGATCGGAACCTTTGAGACTTCTATACAGCCATTTGAGGACTGCTGCACCATCTTTGTGGCCAAGCATCCCGTAACCAAGCCCAATGTGAATATTATAAGGCGGCACGAGCATAATCTGGATGAAAAGATAGACGAACTGGTGAAAACAGCCCTGGAAACGGACGAACTGGTCATAGTAGACTGATTGTATGTGGTGAAGACGGTCCGGCCCAACAGGGAAGCAGGGAGACTGTACCCATACACCGGGATTGTACCCAATATAAAAAGAAGGTTCGCTTCTGCGAACCTTCCCCATGTCTGTCAAAGGATGTACAGGCCTTTTGGCCAGTTGCAACAGCACTTTAGGGGAGAATGTCACATGCCCATTCCCTTAGACCATATAAGGCTGCAGAACTTCCAGTACTTCATCCACGCCATCTTCCGTATGGATATTCAGATCAATGGGCTTAGAGAGATCCAGGCTGAAGATTCCCATAATGGATTTGGCATCGATCACATACCTGCCGGACACCAGATCAAAATCGTAGTCAAATTTTGTGATATCGTTTACAAATGACTTTACCTTATCGATTGAATTTAAAGATATCTGCACTGTCTTCATAGTGTTTCATTACCTCCTTTATATACCTCGCATCCTCTGCCTACATATTAATGGCAGAATGGATAAAAGTCAAGGAGAAAACAGTACAAAAAAACCAGGAGAAACTATGAAAAATATAGCATTGCACAACCTTGGCTGTAAGGTAAATTCCTATGAAACAGAAGTGATGCAGCAAAAGTTACAGGAAAAAGGATATCAGATTGTACCTTTTGATACAGTGGCGGATATCTATATCGTAAATACCTGTACCGTTACCAATATTGCAGACAGGAAGAGCAGACAGATGCTGCACCGGGCCAGGCAGCTGAACCCTTGGGCGGTGGTGGTTGCAGTGGGCTGTTATGTACAGACAGGGCTTCAGGCACTGGAAGAGGACGTTCAGGTGGATCTGGCAATCGGTAACAACCGCAAGAAAGATATTGTGGAGATTCTGGAAGCATATCTGGAGGAACATTCCCAAAGACTTACAGGGGGCAGGACCGTAGCTGCCGTGGAGGGAAATGCGCAGGACCCTAAGGCAGTGCATCCCGGCAAAACCCTGGGGGGCACTACGGTCCCTGAGATCGGCCAGATATATGAATATGAAGAAATGCAGCTACATCGGACGGCGGAACATACAAGGGCTTACATCAAGATCCAGGATGGCTGCAACCAGTTCTGCTCCTACTGTGCCATTCCCTATGCCAGGGGCAGGGTCCGCAGCCGCAGGGCGGAGGACATTCTGGAAGAGGTAAGGGGAATCGTGGCAGCGGGTTACAGGGAGATTGTGCTTACCGGCATTCATATCAGTTCCTACGGGATGGAATTTGATCCGGAGGGGTGGGAGCAGGGCGTCAGCATACCCAGATGGAAAGGACACCGGCTGGAATATGGTAACAGGGGCAGGCTTATAGATCTGGTAGAAAGGATACATGGTATCCCGGGACTTGAGCGGATCCGCTTAGGTTCCATGGAACCCAGGATTATCACAGAGGAAACAGCACAGCGCCTGGCGGTGCTGCAAAAGCTCTGCCCGCATTTCCATCTATCCCTGCAAAGCGGTTGCGATACTGTCTTAAAGCGGATGAATAGGCAGTATACCACAGGGGAATACTATAGAAGTGTTGAGATCTTACGGCATGCCTTCCGGTCACCGGCTATCACCACGGATGTGATTGTGGGATTTCCAGGGGAGACGGAAGAAGAATTCCAGAAGACAAAAGATTTCCTGGAGAAAGTCCGTTTTTATGAGATGCATATCTTTAAATACTCCAGACGGACCAAAACGGTAGCAGCGTCCATGCCAGGGCAGGTGCCGGAGCAGGTAAAGACGGCCAGAAGCAACCAGCTATTGGAAATGGAGAGACAGCAGTCCAGGGAATTCCGGGCAGGGTACATAGGGAGCCGGGCAGAGGTGCTGTTGGAGGAGATAAAGGAGATAGAAGGGCGCACCTGGGCGCTGGGTCACACCATGGACTATGTGAAAATTGCAGTAAGGACTGGAAAAACGGGAATCCCCACAAACACGGGAAGCCTTACAGAGGCCGGAAACCCCGACCATGCAGGCCCTCCAGGCAGATCAGAAGCCTTGCACAACAGGCTTTGTACGGTATGGGTGAAGGGATTCCTCACAGATGAAATCCTGGAGGCGGAAGAAAGGGCAGAAGAACTTGAACTGTAACTTGAAATTTTCAGATAAATGAGTTATGATAGAAGATAATTGAGCAATCTGGCAGAATTGTTGGAACAAATGGAATGTGGGGGAGCAGTATTCCTATACGGAAGAATGGGGATGGATATGCAGGATTTGGGAAACACACAGTTTTTTAAAGTGGAAGCGGAGCCGGAGACAGGTGCAACACTGGTGCTGGCAGCAGTATATGAGGCACTGACCGAAAAAGGATACAATCCGGTAAACCAGATTGTAGGGTATATTATGAGCGGGGATCCCACATATATTACCAGCCACAAGAATGCCCGCAGCCTGATCATGAAAGTGGAGCGGGACGAGCTGGTGGAGGAACTGCTGGCAGAATATATCCACGCGAAGAACTGGAAGTAGGATACGACATGTCCGGGAACTGGATGGATGGCGCAGGATGCCAGGACAGCCATGCTGTTTCCCGGCAGATGGCGGCCTGCTGGCTGCCAACAGGAGAATACAATGCGTATTATGGGATTGGATTTTGGCTCCAAGACAGTGGGTGTGGCCATCAGCGACAGCCTGTTGCTGACAGCCCAGGGAAAAGAGATTATCCGGCGCAAGGAAGAGAACAAGCTGCGGCAGACCCTGGCCCGCATAGAGGAGCTGATTGTGGAGTACGAGGTGAAGGAGATTGTCCTGGGGCTTCCGAAGCATATGAATGCATCTGAAGGTGTGCGCGCAGAGCTGACATACGAATTCAAGGATAAGCTGGAGCGCAGGACTGGTCTGCCTGTGGTACTGTGGGATGAGCGGCTGACTACGGTGGCGGCTGACCGGTTGCTGATGGAGGCAGGTGTGCGCAGGGAAAACCGCAAGGAATATGTGGACAAGATTGCAGCATCTTTTATCCTGCAGAGCTATCTGGATTCCAGAACGGTAAAGAGGTGAAGACTTCCCAGGTTATTTTCCGGAGAATTCTAAGGCCGGTTTTCCGTGTTGTCAGTGCTTTTTCAGGGCACTGCCATTTTGATGGTACTGTGGCCAGAGGGACAAGAGAAGAGAGGATAAGCATGGGATGCCCTGTCAGTAGGGCGGGAAGGTTTCATCATGAAGAAATTGGAGAAGATTGTATTTCACCTGGAAGGAGAGGAACCGGTGGAGTTCTTCGTACTGGAGCAGACCAGGATTGGCGGCTTTCATTATATTCTGGTCACGGATTTTGAGGAAGGGGACGGCGAGGCGCTGATCCTGAAGGATATCTCCAAGGATGGAGAAGAGGAGAGTGTGTACACGATTGTATCGGAAGACGAAGAACTGCATGCGGTGGCCGGTGTGTTTGAGAACATGCTGGAGGATGTGAAGTTCGTGTGAGGACGACAGATTCCTTATAGTTCCATGGTAACAGAGGAAAGTCTGGTGCATGGGACTAGGAGGGTGTGAGGATATGCAATGGCGGTGGACGGGGAATATTTCGGACAGATCTTACGGGAAAAAGGACTGAAAGTCACAAGGCAGAGACTGCTGGTGCTGGAGGCCATGGCATCCTGCCCTAAGGAGCATCTTACCGCCGAGGAAATATATGAGCTGGTAAAACCGGGCTATCCCGAAATCGGGCTGGCTACTGTTTATAGAACCATACAGCTGCTGAATGAGTTACATCTGATCCACCGGATCAATTTTGATGATGGTTTTGTGCGCTATGAGATGGGGATGGACCCGGAATGCGGATCAAGACATCACCATCATCATTTGATCTGTGTGAAATGCGGCAAGGTGATATCTTTCCAGGATGACCTGCTGGAGGAACTGGAACAGAGGATCGCCACTACAACCGGATTTACCGTTGTGGATCATGAGGTCAAACTCTACGGCTACTGTGTAGAATGTGGAGGTAATCTGATTGAAGAAAAAAGAGAATAAGAATGTATCCAGGCTGAAAATCATTCCTTTGGGAGGGCTGGAGCAGATTGGTATGAACATTACCGCCTTCGAGTATGAAGACAGTATTGTTGTGGTGGATTGTGGTCTGTCCTTTCCGGCAGATGACATGCTGGGGATTGATCTGGTGATTCCGGATGTGACGTACCTGAAGGACAACCTGGATAAAGTGAAGGGATTCATGATCACTCACGGCCATGAGGATCATATTGGGGCTTTGCCTTATGTGCTTCGGGACATCAATGTCCCAATCTATGCTACAAGGCTTACCATGGGTATCATTGAGAACAAGCTAAAAGAGCATAACCTGATGAAGACCACCAAGCGGAAGGTGGTAAAATTCGGACAGTCCATCAACCTGGGACAGTTCAGGGTGGAATTTATCAAGACCAATCACAGCATTGTGGATGCAGCTGCCCTGGCCATATATTCCCCGGCAGGAATCGTGGTACACACAGGGGATTTTAAAGTGGATTATACGCCGGTGTTCGGAGATGCCATAGACTTGCAGCGTTTTGCGGAGCTGGGCAAAAAAGGGGTGCTTGCACTGATGTGCGATTCCACCAATGCGGAGCGCAAGGGATTTACTCCTTCCGAGAGGACTGTGGGACAGACCTTTGACACTCTTTTTGAAGAGCACAAGAATACCAGGATTTTTGTGGCTACCTTTGCGTCCAATGTGGACCGGGTACAACAGATTATCAATACGGCCTATAAGTTTGGACGAAAGGTTACAGTGGAAGGCCGCAGCATGGTAAATATCATAGAGACGGCAAGGAATCTGAACTGTATCAGCATTCCGGACAATACGCTGGTGGAGCTGGACCAGATGAAAAATTACCCCAATGAGAAGCAGGTAATCATCACCACAGGCAGCCAGGGAGAGAGTATGGCCGCCTTGAGCCGTATGGCTGGAGGTATGCATCGCAAGATTACCATCGGGGCAGGGGACACAGTGATATTCTCCTCCAATCCCATTCCCGGGAATGAGAAACCTGTGACAAAGATCATCAATGAACTTCTCCGCAAAGGGGCGGATGTGATCTTCCAGGATGCCCATGTATCAGGACATGCCTGCCAGGAAGAGATTAAGCTGCTCTACACTTTGATCCATCCCAAATATTCTGTGCCAGTCCATGGTGAATACAAGCATCTGAAAGCCCAGGCCAAAATAGCCCAGAGCCTTGGCATGGACAAGGATCATATCTTTATCCTCTCTTCCGGCGAAGTGCTGGAGATGGACAATGACAGTGCCAAGGTGACAGGAAAGGTGCCTGTAGGTGCCATCCTGGTGGACGGACTGGGAGTGGGGGATGTGGGCAATGTGGTACTTAGGGATCGTCAGCATCTGGCGGAGGATGGTATCCTGGTGGTGGTCATGAGCCTGGATGGCGCCAGCGGGCAGCTTGTGGCAGGCCCTGACATTGTATCCAGGGGATTCGTCTATGTGAAGGAATCCGATGAACTGATCGAGGAGGCCCGCCACACAGTGGACGAAGCCTTGCAGAAATGCCTGAACCGGGGAATCACGGACTGGGGCAAGCTGAAGAATACAACCAAGGATGCCCTTGGCGACTATGTGTGGAAGAAGACAAAACGCCGGCCCATGATACTGCCGATCATCATGGAGATCTGACCCGGAGAGAATGGGATCCTGTCATGGCAGACAGGACCGGCATAAAAAGACGCAGGAAATTGTATGCGCATGTTCCTGCAATACAGGCCAGGTGCACAGGAAGGTGGATGACACAGGGATCCAGGAGAAAGGAAATGTTCTGGATGAGGGTGACGGGATGGATAATATGGACAGGGCAGTGGATGCCTTTATTGCGGCGATTCTGGTTTCTGAGGAGTACAGGTGCTATGCGGTCATGCGGGACAGGGTAAAGCAGGATCCCGGGCTGAAGGAGCAGATAGATGATTACAGGAGACGTAACTACGAATTCCAGACCAGTACGGATGGCGACTTTGAGAATCTGGACCGCTTTGAAAAGGAGTATGAGAATTTCCGGGAGAACCCGCTGGTGATGGATTTCCTGGCGGCAGAACTGGATTTCTGCAGAATGATGCAGAGAATTAACATGCACATTGTCTCCAGGCTACAGTTTGAGTAGGACTAGACCTGCCTTGTATGCCTGGGCTTTGCCTGGAAGCTGTGCCCATATGTGAAATGCCGGGGGGAGAGCAGGTGTCTGGCCTGGGACTACCTGGTCAGATGTATGGATTTGGTTTTTTGCCTGCAGGATAGGCAGATGGGAGATATTATGAAATCGGGGAATATAATTGCTGCTGTATTTGGTGTCATTTTCAGGGTAGTAGTAGCGATCCTTGTCGTATATGTTATATACCGGGGAACCATAATCTGCTATGACTATGGATACCGTATCTTTACAGAGCCAGCCATGACTGTGGGGGAGGGGCGTACGGTGACTGTGGCAGTCACAGAGGATATGTCTGTTACAGAGATTGCCAGGCTATTTGAGAGCAAGGGACTGATCCGGGATGCAAAGCTGTTTGTACTTCAGTACTATTTGTCCGAATTCCGGAAGGAAGTTAAGCCAGGCACTTTTGATCTGAGTACTTCCATGACTGTAGAGGAAATGATGGAGGCCATGGCCATATCCTCGAAGGATGGGGAAGGAGAGACAGACGACTGATATGATTATTGATGAGAGAATGTCAGTTTTTATTGATTCCCTGGACAGGGCCAATCCTCCTTTCCTGGAAGAGATAGAAAGATATGCGCTGGAAAACCAGGTTCCCATCATACGGAAACCGACCCAGAGCCTGCTCAGATTTATACTTACATATGCGAAGCCGAAGGACATCCTGGAAGTGGGGACTGCCATCGGCTTTTCTGCGTTGTTGATGAGTGAGTACGCAGGAGCAGACTGTAGGATCACCACCATTGAGAAATATGAAAAACGGATTCCCATTGCCCGGAGTAATTTTAGGAAAGCTGGTAGGGCAGGCCGGATAACCCTTCTGGAAGGGGATGCGGTAGATATCTTGAAAAAGCTACAAGGCCCTTATGATATGATCTTCATGGATGCAGCCAAAGGCCAGTACATCCATTTCCTGCCAGATGCCCTGCGCCTGCTGGCACCTGGAGGCCTGCTGGTGTCTGACAATGTGCTGCAGGATGGGGATGTGGTGGAATCCCGCTATGCCCTGCCAAGAAGAGACCGTACCATTCATGCCCGTATGCGGGAATATCTCTATGAACTGAAGCACCAGCCAGGGCTGGAGACGGTGATCCTGCCAGTGGGGGACGGAGTGGCACTGACCACGCAGACGGGAAGGAGCCAGGCGATACAGGCGGAGAGGAGCCAGTTATAGGAGAGGGCAATGTTTCATGGACGGGTAAAGGGCAGATGTAAGAGAGTGTCTGGTGATATAGCGCAGGCCGAGGGTTGTAGAAAAGAAAATGAGGGGAGAAAAGACAATCATAACAATGGGCACTGAAATAAAGAAAAAACAACAAAAACCGGAACTTCTTATTCCCGCCAGCAGTCTGGAAGTGTTAAAGACAGCAGTGGTCTTCGGGGCAGATGCTGTGTACATAGGCGGGGAGGCGTTCGGCCTAAGAGCCAAAGCCAGGAATTTCTCCATAGAGGAGATGGCCCGGGGCATTCTCTTTGCCCATGCAAGAGGGGTAAAGGTGTATGTGACCGCCAATATTCTGGCCCACAATGCCGACCTGGAGGGGGCTTCACAGTATTTTGCAGAACTGCGGGATATGAAGCCGGAACCTTGTGATGCGCTGATCATTTCGGATCCCGGTATGTTCCTGCTGGCGAAACGGATATGGCCGGAAGTGGAAATCCACATTTCCACCCAGGCAAATAACACCAACTATGAGACTTACCGTTTCTGGTGGGAACTGGGAGCGAAGCGTGTCGTATCTGCCAGGGAACTTTCCCTGGCAGAACTGGCACAGATCCGGGCACAGATCCCGGAACAGATGGAGATAGAAAGCTTTGTCCATGGTTCTATGTGCATCTCCTACTCCGGACGCTGTCTGCTGAGCAATTTTTTCACAGGCAGAGATGCCAACCAGGGATCCTGTACCCATCCCTGCCGCTGGAAATACGCAGTGGTGGAGGAGACCAGACCCGGGGAATATATGCCTGTGTATGAGAATGAGAGGGGAACGTTCCTCTTCAATTCCAAAGACCTGTGCATGATTGAACATATCCCAGAACTGGTGGACACAGGCATTGACAGTCTGAAGATAGAAGGACGTATGAAGACTGCCCTCTATGTGGCAACTGTGGCCCGCACCTACAGAAAGGCCATTGATGACTATTTTATCTCCGGGGAGACATATCAGGCCCATATGGAATGGTATAAGGCAGAGATCGGAAAATGCACCTACAGACAGTTCAC
>CAJTOJ010000004.1 GCA_910577665.1 uncultured Acetatifactor sp. | reverse complement strand
CGCACCCCCTTGATTTCTCAAAGGATTGCGGCGCTTATTTTACTTATTTGGCTCTAATCTAAAGATTACTCAACAATCGTAGCCACACGACCAGAACCAACTGTACGACCACCCTCACGGATAGCAAAGGTAAGACCCTGCTCCATAGCGATGGGATGGATCAGCTCAATGGTCATCTCCACGTTGTCACCAGGCATGCACATCTCGGTGCCCTGAGGCAGGGAGCATACGCCAGTCACATCGGTTGTCCTAAAGTAGAACTGAGGACGGTAGTTGTTGAAGAAAGGTGTATGACGGCCACCCTCATCCTTGGTCAGCACGTATACCTGAGCCGTAAATTTCTTGTGGCAGGTAACGGAACCGGGCTTAGCCAGAACCTGTCCTCTTTCGATTTCGGTTCTCTGTACGCCACGAAGCAGTGCGCCGATGTTATCACCAGCCTGGGCATCATCCAGCATCTTGCGGAACATCTCAATACCGGTAACAACAGTCTTCTTGGTCTCCTCTTTAATACCAACGATTTCCACTTCATCGTTGAGCTTCAGAACGCCACGCTCTACACGACCGGTAGCAACAGTACCACGTCCGGTGATGGTGAATACGTCCTCAACAGGCATAAGGAAAGGCTTGTCAGTATCACGCTGGGGATTCGGGATATAGGAATCAACAGTGCTCATCAGCTCCATGATCTTGTCGCCCCACTCACTTGCAGGATCCTCAAGAGCCTTCAGAGCAGAACCCTGGATGATCGGGCAGTCTGTGAACTCGTACTCCTCAAGCTGCTCGGTGATCTCCATCTCAACCAGCTCCAGAAGTTCGGGATCGTCTACCATATCGCACTTGTTCATGAACACTACGATATAAGGCACGCCTACCTGACGGGACAGCAGGATGTGCTCCTTGGTCTGAGCCATCACACCGTCAGTAGCAGCTACTACCAGGATAGCGCCATCCATCTGGGCAGCACCAGTGATCATGTTCTTCACATAGTCAGCATGGCCAGGGCAGTCAACGTGTGCGTAGTGTCTGTTCTCGGTCTCATACTCCACGTGTGCAGTAGAAATGGTGATACCACGCTCTCTCTCTTCGGGAGCCTTGTCGATGTTCTCGAAATCGGTTGCAGTGTTACCAGCTACCCTTTCAGCCAGAACCTTTGTGATTGCAGCTGTCAATGTGGTCTTACCATGGTCAACGTGGCCAATGGTACCAATGTTACAATGGGGCTTAGTTCTTTCAAATTTAGCTTTAGCCATTATGAAAATCCTCCTTCAAAATTGATGCACTTTGTGCTATTTTTCCTGCCGAAGCGCTGTCTGCGCACTTCGGCGCTTTCCAACCCGGCTATCTCTGATTATAGTAAATAAGCCAGGTTTTTTCAAGCTATTTTTACAGTTTACAGGCATATTTTAGGAATTATTTTGCCTTTTCGGCCAACCCCTTTTCCTGTGGAAAAGGGGTTCTGCTGTTTTACTTCGTCTTCGCGGCCAGAACCTTTTCCTGTACGTTCTTGGGTACCGGCTCATATTTCTCGAAGAACATGGAATAGTTGCCGCGGCCCTGGGTCTTACTACGCAAGTCTGTGGAATACCCGAACATCTCTGCCAGGGGCACAAAAGCACGTACCAGCCTGCCGCCACCGATATCGTCCATTCCCTCCACACGTCCCCGGCGGGAGTTCAGATCACCGATGACATCACCCATATATTCTTCGGGCATGGTCACTTCCACCTTCATGATCGGCTCCAGCAGCACAGGAGCTGCCTTCTGCATGGCTTCCTTGAAGGCCATGGAACCGGCAATATGGAACGCCATCTCGGAAGAGTCCACCTCATGGTAAGAACCATCATACACATTGGCATGAACACCCAGTACGGGGAATCCGCCCAGGATACCTGCATTTGCGGCCTCACGGATACCTTCACCCACCGCAGGGATATATTCCTTGGGAATGGAACCACCCACCACGGTAGATTCGAACAGAAGCACAGGAGGCTCGTTGATCAGGATATTGGCCTTAGGATCAAAGTCAAACTTCTCACAGTTTGCCTCCAGAGGTGCAAATTTCACCTTACAATGACCATACTGTCCACGTCCGCCGGACTGTTTTGCATACTTGGAATCCACTTCCACTGCCTTGGTAAACGCCTCTTTGTATGCAACCTGGGGCGCACCTACGTTTGCTTCCACCTTGAACTCACGCAGCAATCTGTCCACGATGATCTCCAGGTGAAGTTCACCCATACCAGCAATGATGGTCTGTCCTGTCTCCGGATTGGTGTGGGCACGGAAAGTAGGATCCTCCTCTGCCAGCTTGGCAAGGGCCTCTCCCATCTTGCCCTGACCGGCTTTGGTCTTTGGCTCAATGGCCAGCTCGATAACCGGCTCCGGAAACTCCATGGATTCCAGGATCACGGGATGCTGTTCATCGCAGATGGTATCACCAGTTGTAGTGAATTTAAAGCCTACTGCGGCAGCAATGTCACCGGAATATACCTTTTCCAGCTCTGCACGCTTGTTGGCATGCATCTGCAGGATACGGCCTACACGCTCTTTCTTGCCTTTTGTGGCATTGAGTACATAGGAACCGGAATTGATGGTGCCGGAATATACACGGAAGAATGCAAGCTTTCCTACAAAAGGATCTGCCATAATCTTGAAGGCCAGTGCAGAGAAGGGTTCCTCATCGGAGGAATGTCTCTCCACTTCATTGCCGTCCATATCGGTTCCCTTGATGGAAGGGATGTCCGTGGGAGCAGGCATATACTCCAGGACTGCATCCAGAAGCTTCTGGATACCCCTGTTACGGTATGCAGAACCACAGCACACAGGAATGGCACGGCAGTCGCAGGTAGCCTTGCGCAGGGCTTTCTTCATGTCCTCCACAGAAGGTTCTTCACCCTCCAGATAGAGCAGGGTGAGATCATCATCCAGCTCACATACCTTCTCTATCAGCTCGGAACGGTACAGTTCCGCATCATCTGCCATATCTCCCAGGTCATCGGTGACAGTGATAATCTCACCCTTGTCATCATTGTAGAGATAGGCTTTCATCTCAAACAGGTCAATAATGCCCTTGAAGTCATCTTCCTTGCCAATGGGCAGCTGGAGTATGATTGCATTTTTGCCCAGCCTTGTCCGAATCTGCTCTACTGCTCCGTAGAAGTTTGCACCCAGGATATCCATCTTGTTGATGAATGCCATACGAGGCACATTGTAAGTGTCAGCCTGACGCCACACGTTTTCTGACTGCGGCTCCACACCACCCTTTGCACAGAACACACCTACAGCGCCGTCCAATACGCGAAGGGAACGCTCTACTTCAACAGTAAAGTCAACGTGGCCAGGAGTATCAATGATGTTGATACGGTGCTCCAACGCGCCAGGCATGGGCTTTGTCTCTTTTTCCAAAGTCCAGTGGCAGGTTGTAGCCGCAGATGTGATGGTGATACCTCTCTCCTGCTCCTGCTCCATCCAGTCCATGGTAGCAGTGCCTTCATGAGTGTCACCGATCTTGTAGTTCACACCAGTATAATACAGGATACGCTCAGTCAATGTGGTCTTGCCAGCATCGATATGGGCCATGATCCCTATATTCCTGGTTCTGTCTAACGGATATTCTCTTCCAGCCAAGATTTTTTCCTCCTATTTTTTTATAAAGCAAATGCAACAGTTGTGCTATTAGAAGCGGTAATGTGCAAACGCCTTGTTGGCCTCTGCCATCTTGTGCATATCCTCTTTCCTCTTCACAGCAGCACCACTGTTATTGGAAGCGTCAAGGATCTCGTTTGCCAGTCTGTCCACCATGGTCTTCTCACTTCTCTTGCGGGAGAACATGGTCAGCCAGCGCAGGGCCAGGGCCTGACGTCTCTCGGCACGGACTTCGATAGGCACCTGGTATGTGGCACCACCGATACGCCTGGCCTTGACTTCCAGGACAGGCATGATGTTGTTCATTGCCTCTTCAAATACTTCCACGGCCGGCTTGCCGGACTTCTCTTCTACCTTCGCAAATGCACCATATACAATTCTCTGGGCAACGCCCTTTTTGCCGTCCAACATAATGTTGTTGATCAGCTTGGTCACTACCTTACTGTTGTATAAAGGATCTGCTAATACATCTCTTTTTTGAACATGTCCTTTACGTGGCACGGTTCTTCCCTCCTTATTCATAAGCGTACATAGCACGCTTTGTGCGCTCTGCGCACTTCAATAAATCATCGGTACTCACATGTGTTTCCCCAAGTGTTCGCGCTGTTTCTCTGTATTACCGGAAAGCAGTTTCCTGCTTCCCTCCACTATTTACCACAGAATTCCAACACTTTTCTTAGTTTCGTTCAGATTCGTCCCGAATGCTACTTTGAAGTAACGTAGATTACTTCTTCGCTGCCTTAGGTCTCTTGGCGCCATACTTGGAGCGGGCCTGCTTCCTGTTGGCAACACCAGCGGTATCAAGTGTACCACGGATGATGTGGTATCTGGTACCGGGCAGGTCTTTTACCCTGCCGCCACGGATCAGCACAACGCTGTGCTCCTGCAGGTTGTGTCCTTCTCCGGGAATATAGCTGGTAACCTCAATTCCGTTGGAGAGACGCACCCTGGCGATCTTTCTGAGCGCTGAGTTAGGCTTCTTAGGAGTTGCTGTCTTCACAGCAGTACACACACCACGCTTCTGGGGAGCAGATGCATCCGTTGGTTTCTTGTGCAGGGAGTTGTACCCCTTCTGCAGGGCAGGTGCAGTAGACTTCTTTGCAGAGGTCTGACGTCCTTTCCTTACTAACTGGTTGAATGTTGGCATTCTGTTTCACCTCTTTCTAAATGGTTATCTGGTTGCTATGCACGGCAGGATGACGCTTTTTCAGACACAAAAAAGACATCTGCACGCACACTGTATCATTATACTTGCGCACAGATGTCCTGTCAATCATTTTTTAAAAAATTATAGGAGAACTTTGTTTCTACATCAGCTTTCGGAACAGTTCCTTCAGATCTTCCACGGAAGTCTCCTTGGGATTTCCGGGACGGCAGGCATCCGCGTAAGCAGATTCTGCCAGGAAATCCAGGTCTTCTTCCTTCAGGGCTTCCAGCTTCGTGGGAATCCCCACATCCACAGAGAGCTGGCGGACCGCATCAATGGCAGCCTTCCGATACGCAGCCTGGTCCATACCTGTGGTATCCACACCCATGGCCTGGGCAATATCCTTGAATTTCTCCCCGGTGCATTCCTGGTTGTATTCCATCACGATCGGCAGCATCATGGCACATGCCACTCCATGAGGTGTGTCATACACAGCTCCCAGTGTGTGGGCCATGGAATGTGCAATACCAAGTCCCACATTGGAAAATGCCATGCCTGTGACGAACTGTCCCAGAGCCATGCCTTCCCTTCCTTCGGGATCATTTCCAACTGCTCCCCTAAGGCTCTTTGCGATCAGTCTGATAGCTTCCAGGTTCAAGCAGTCTGCCAGTTCCCATGCCGCCGCAGTGGTATATCCTTCAATGGCGTGGGTCAAAGCGTCCATACCTGTAGAGGCAGTCAGTCCTTTTGGCATGGTGGACATCATATCCGGATCCACAATAGCCACATCCGGAATATCGTTCACATCCACGCAGACAAATTTGCGCTTTTTCTCCACATCCGTGATCACATAATTGATGGTAGCCTCCGCAGCTGTACCAGCCGTGGTGGGCACTGCAATGGTATATACGGTATGATTCTTCGTAGGCGCCACACCCTCTAAGGAGCGCACATCCGCAAATTCCGGATTGTTGATGATGATGCCAATGGCCTTACCCGTATCCATGGAGGAACCGCCTCCGATGGTGATCATGTAATCTGCCCCGGACTTCTTGTAAGCCTCCACACCGGACTTTACATTTTCAATGGTAGGATTGGGCTTGATATCGGAGTACACTTCATAGGCAAGGTTCTCTGCATCCAGCAGATCGGTCACCTTCTTCGTCACCTGGAATTTTACCAGGTCGGGATCCGAGGCTATAAATGCCTTCTGAAAACCTTTGCTCTTGATGATACCGGGAATCTCCTGGATCGCACCTTTTCCATGATAAGAGATCCCGTTCAGTACGAAACGATTAACCATTGGTCCTGCCTCCTGCTTTTCTACTAAATAGTCAAATCTCATAAGATCTGCCAATATTTGGCATACCATGTACCCGGAACAGACGTCAAGTATATCAGACGGAAAAACATACCTGGATGCATTCGCAGGTTACTGAACACGGCTACGCCGAGTTCAGTAACCTAATGCACACAAAACAAGCAAGGAATACTCCTTTTAGCGCATGCAGTCTCGGGTTTGTCACACCTTTATTCCTGGTCGGAAACTGTCTGTATTTCTTCCAGATACCGTTCCAGGCCATCCTGCCAGGAGGGTAGCTTCCCAAATCCGTTTTCCACCAGTTTCTCTTTGCTCAGACGGCTGTTGGCAGGCCGGGCCGCCCTGGCACCATACTCCGCGGTGGTCACAGGCAGCACCTGCACAGACAATCCGGACTCTTTGAATATAGCACAGGCAAATTCATACCAGGAGCAGATGCCCTCACTGGCAGCATGGTAGATACCATACTTGTCCGTACTTACCATGTCTGCCAGCAGCACTGCAAGATCTGCCGTGTAAGTAGGCGAGCCAAACTGGTCATTCACCACCCTCAGGGTTTCATGATCCCTGGCCAGCCTTAGCATGGTCTTCACGAAATTCTTCCCATTTACCCCAAAGGTCCAGGTGACACGGACGATGAAATATTTCTCCAGAAGCTCCTGTACTGCCAGCTCCCCTTCATATTTGCTGCACCCATACACACTGATGGGATGGCAGACATCCCCCGGCTCCCAGGGCCTCTCTCCGGTGCCGTCAAACACATAGTCTGTACTGATATAGATCATCTTGCAGCCCTGCCGCTTGCAGGCTGTAGCCAGATTACGGGTGCCATCCACATTCACCTTCCGGCACAGCATCTCATTATCCTCTGCAGCATCCACAGCGGTATAAGCGGCACAGTGGATCACCGCATCCGGCTTCTCTTCTTCCATGACCCGGGCCACCCGTTCCCCGTCCGTGACATCCATTCTGCTGCTGTCCGTGCCCACAGTTTCCATGCCCCGTCTAACCAGTTCCTTCACAACATCATGGCCAAGCTGGCCCCCCACTCCTGTCACAAGTACCTTCATTTCGCACAACTTCCTTTCTTTTTCTCCTCCATCCGGCACCTATATCTTCCTGCCATATCGTAAGTGCCACCCCTGTTACGGGATGGCACCTACGCGCTGTTGTCCTATTCTTCCGCGGAAGCCGTCACCAGATCTTCTTCTGGCAGTGCTTCCTCTGTATCGGCATCTTCATCCAGGAAATCATCCAGATCAGCCATATCCCCGAAGTCCTCTGCATCTTCAGCGCCTTCCACCTGTTCAAACGCCTCCAGCTCCTGCATATCTTCCGGCAACTGTGTCATTGCAGATTCTTCCACAGTGATCTCTCCTTCCGGTTCCTCAAAGGAAATGGCCTGTATCTCATCCGTATTCAGCCTGGTATTGCGGTACCTCTTCATGCCGGTTCCCACAGGGATCAGTTTCCCGATGATCACGTTTTCCTTCAAACCGATCAGATTATCAATCTTACCCTTGATGGCAGCCTCGGTGAGTACCTTGGTGGTCTCCTGGAATGACGCCGCCGACAGGAAGGAATTGGTAGCCAGCGCCGCCTTGGTGATACCCAGCAGCACCTGCTTGCCCTCCGCCGGCTCCTTGCCTTCCATGTACAGCTTCTCGTTCATGTCTTCATATTCCAGTACATCCACCAGGGTACCGGGAAGGAAATCTGCATCGCCATTGTTCTCGATGCGCACCTTCTTCAGCATCTGACGCACAATCACTTCAATATGCTTATCTGCAATATCCACGCCCTGCAGCCGGTACACCCTCTGTACCTCACGGAGCATGTAATCCTGCACCGCACGGATTCCTTTGATCTTCAGCAGGTCATGGGGATTCACGCTGCCTTCTGTCAGTTCATCACCAGCTTCCAGCACCTGGCCATCCAGTACCTTGATCCTGGAACCGTAAGGGATCAGGTATGCCTTGGATTCCCCTGTCTCCTCATTGGAGATGACCACCTCACGTTTCTTCTTGGTATCCCGGATCTCCGCCTTGCCGCCGAACTCAGCGATAATGGCAAGTCCCTTGGGCTTTCTGGCCTCAAACAGCTCCTCCACACGGGGAAGACCCTGTGTGATGTCATCACCGGCCACACCGCCGGTGTGGAAGGTTCTCATGGTAAGCTGGGTACCCGGTTCTCCGATGGACTGTGCGGCAATGATACCCACTGCCTCACCCACCTGGACGGCCTCGCCTGTGGCCATGTTAGCACCATAGCATTTTGCACAGATTCCCACATGGGAACGGCAGGTCAGTATGGTCCTGATCTTTACAGCCTCAATGGGTTCCCCTTTGTCGTCCACACCTGTACTTAAGATCCTGGCAGCACGGCTGGGGGTAATCATATGGTTATGCTTTACAATCAGTTCTCCGTCCTTGTCATAGATGTCCTCACAGGAATAGCGCCCTGTGATTCTGTCCTTCAGCCCTTCTATGGTCTCTTTGCCGTCCATGAACGCCTTGACCACAATACCAGGAATCTCCGTCCTGTCCTCGGAACAGTCTGTCTCCCTTATACTCAGTTCCTGGGATACGTCCACCATACGCCTGGTCAGATAACCGGAGTCCGCTGTACGCAGCGCGGTATCGGACAGTCCCTTCCTGGCGCCGTGCGCCGACATAAAATATTCCAATACGTCCAGTCCTTCACGGAAATTGGACTTAATTGGCAGTTCGATGGTCCGCCCGGTGGTATCTGCCATCAGGCCACGCATACCGGCCAGCTGTTTGATCTGCTGGTTGGATCCACGGGCACCGGAATCTGCCATCATGAAAATATTATTGTATTTGTCAAGGCCTGCCAGCAACACTTCTGTCAGTTCCTTATCTGTTTCGTTCCAGGTCTCTACCACTGCCCGGTATCTCTCCTCCTCCGTGATCAGTCCCCGCCGGAAATTAGCGGAGATCTTGTCAACGGTAGCCTGGGCCTGGGCCAGCATCTCGGGCTTTCTCTCGGGCACGGTCATGTCGGAAATAGATACCGTCATGGCAGCCTTGGTAGAGTATTTGTAGCCGATAGACTTCACATCATCCAGCACCTCTGCAGTCCTGGAAGCCCCATGGATATTGATGACTTTCTCCAGGATGGGTTTTAACTGTTTTTTGCCCACATGGAAGTCCACCTCCAGCTTCAAGAAATTCTCCGGAACACTTCTGTCTACGAACCCCAGATCCTGGGGCAGGATCTCATTGAACAGGAACCTTCCCAGTGTGGACTCCACATTGCCGGATACGGTCTCTCCGGCCGCGTTCTTCTTCGTCACCCGGACAGTGATCCTGGAGTGAAGGGTACATGCCTTATTCTCATAAGCCAGTATGGCTTCATTCACACTCTTGAAGAACTTGCCCTCTCCCAGAGCGCCTGGTCTCTCCTGGGTAAGGTAATAGATGCCCAGCACCATATCCTGGGAGGGAACTGCCACTGGTCCTCCATCGGAAGGCTTCAACAGGTTGTTGGGAGACAGCAGCAGGAAACGACACTCTGCCTGGGCCTCCACGGACAGGGGAAGGTGTACAGCCATCTGATCCCCGTCAAAGTCTGCATTGAATGCCGTACACACCAGCGGATGCAGCTTGATGGCCTTCCCTTCTACCAGGATCGGTTCAAATGCCTGGATGCCGAGCCTGTGCAAGGTAGGGGCGCGGTTGAGCATCACAGGATGTTCCTTGATCACCTCTTCCAGCACATCCCAGACCTGGGTATCCATCTTGTCTACCAGTTTCTTGGCATTCTTGATATTCTGACTGATGCCCTTGGCAACCAGTTCTTTCATCACAAAAGGTTTGAACAACTCTATGGCCATTTCCTTGGGCAGGCCGCACTGGTAGATCTTCAGCTCCGGTCCCACCACGATAACGGAACGGCCGGAATAGTCCACGCGCTTGCCCAGCAGGTTCTGGCGGAAACGCCCTGACTTACCCTTCAACATATCGGACAGGGACTTCAAGGCACGGTTCCCGGGTCCTGTAACCGGTCGTCCTCTCCTGCCATTGTCAATCAAGGCATCCACTGCCTCCTGGAGCATTCTCTTCTCATTGCGCACAATGATATCGGGTGCGCCCAGCTCCAGCAGTCTCTTCAGACGGTTATTCCGGTTGATGATCCTCCTATAGAGATCGTTTAAGTCGGAGGTTGCAAAACGACCACCGTCTAATTGTACCATAGGGCGGATATCCGGCGGGATCACAGGAATCACGTCCATCACCATCCACTCCGGCTTATTTCCCGACTCACGGAAAGCTTCCACCACTTCCAGTCTCTTGATGATCCTGGCCCGTTTCTGTCCGGAGGAATCCTTCAGGCCAGCCTTCAGTTCCTCGGTCTCCGCATCCAGGTCAATGGCCTGTAGCAGCTCTTTGATAGACTCTGCACCCATGCCCACACGGAACTTGTTGCCATAAGCCTCCCTGGCATCCTGGTATTCTTTCTCTGTCAGGATCTGCTTGTAATCCAGTCCGGAATCACCGGGATCCAGTACAATATAGGAAGCAAAATACAACACTTTCTCCAGCACCCTGGGGGACAGATCCAGGATCAGTCCCATACGGCTGGGAATTCCCTTAAAATACCAGATATGGGATACCGGTGCCGCCAGCTCAATATGTCCCATACGCTCCCTGCGGACACTGGCCTTGGTCACTTCCACACCACAGCGGTCGCAGACAACACCTTTGTAACGGATCTTCTTATATTTGCCGCAATGGCATTCCCAGTCTTTGTTAGGCCCGAATATCTTCTCACAGAAAAGGCCGTCACGTTCGGGCTTCAATGTCCTGTAGTTGATGGTCTCAGGCTTCATGACCTCGCCGTGGGACCACTCACGAATCTTCTCCGGTGAAGCCAGGCCGATCTTTATAGCGTCAAATGTCATAGGCTGATAGGTTTCATTTTTTGTTTCAGACATGAATGGCACTCCCTTCTAAACATGCACTTCCAGACACGAAACAGTTCCAGATACCCTGGTGCACCGGTTAATATTCCTCGTCACCTTCAAACGCATCGTCATCCGCATCATCGTATGCATCATCATACTCCTCGTCATCGTCCGTGCTCACAAGCTCTCCGCTCTCGTCATCGAAGGCCTGGGCCTGGTAACCCATCTCACCCAGGGAACCATTGTCATAGTCGTCATATTTACGGTCGCCTTCCATCTCATAGCGATAGTCTGTGTCGCCGTAATCTATGGTCTCCATGATCTCCACTTCCTTCTGGTCTTCCCCAAGCACCCGCACATCAAGTCCCAGGGCCTGCAGTTCCTTCAACAACACCTTGAAGGATTCGGGAATACCCGGCTCAGGGATATTATCCCCTTTGATGATGGCCTCGTAAGTCTTCACACGGCCTACCACATCATCAGACTTCACAGTGAGGATCTCCTGCAGGGTGTAGGAAGCACCATATGCCTCCAGGGCCCACACTTCCATCTCACCGAAACGCTGTCCGCCGAACTGGGCCTTGCCGCCCAGGGGCTGCTGGGTCACCAGGGAGTACGGGCCGGTGGAACGGGCATGGATCTTGTCATCTACCAGGTGGTGCAGCTTCAGATAATGCATGTGTCCTATAGTAACAGGACTGTCAAAATATTCGCCGGTACGTCCATCCCGCAGACGCACTTTGCCGTCCCTGGAAATGGGCACTCCCTTCCAGACTTCCCGGTGGTCCCTGTTCTCATACAGATACTCCATCACCTCGGGAAGCAGCTCTTCTTTATGCTTTGCCTCGAATTCCTCCCACTCCAGATTCACATAATCATTGGCCAGATCCAGGGTATCCATAATGTCATTCTCGTTGGCCCCATCGAACACGGGAGTAGCCACATTGAAGCCCAGGGCCCTGGCTGCCAGGGAGAGATGGATCTCCAGCACCTGGCCTATGTTCATACGGGAAGGCACGCCCAGAGGATTCAGCACAATGTCCAGGGGACGTCCGTTGGGCAGGTAGGGCATATCCTCCACAGGCAACACACGGGAGACCACACCTTTGTTCCCGTGACGGCCTGCCATCTTGTCACCCACGGAAATCTTTCTCTTCTGTGCAATATAGATACGGACTGCCATATTCACACCGGGGGACAGTTCATCGCTGTTCTCCCTGGTAAATACCTTGGCATCCACCACGATACCATACTCTCCATGGGGCACTTTCAAGGATGTGTCACGGACTTCTCTGGCCTTCTCACCGAAAATGGCCCGCAACAGTCTTTCTTCCGCCGTCAGTTCTGTCTCTCCCTTCGGTGTCACCTTACCCACCAGGATATCTCCCGCACGGACCTCGGCGCCAATACGGATGATACCTCTGTCGTCCAGATCCTTCAAGGCCTCATCACCCACGCCGGGCACATCCCGGGTAATCTCTTCCGGACCCAGCTTCGTGTCTCTGGCCTCCGCCTCATATTCCTCAATATGGACAGAAGTGTACACATCCTCCTGGACCAGACGCTCGCTGAGCAGCACGGCATCCTCGTAATTGTATCCCTCCCATGTCATAAACCCAATCAAAGGGTTCTTCCCCAGCGCCAGTTCTCCCTGGGAAGTGGAGGGACCGTCTGCGATCACTTCCCCGGCCTCCACATGATCCCCTTTGGTTACAATGGGCTTCTGGTTGTAGCAGTTGGACTGGTTGCTGCGTGAAAACTTGGTGAGACGGAATTCTGCCCGCTCCCCATCGTCATAGGTAATCCGGATCAGACTGGAAGACACAAAATCCACCGTACCCGGTTTCTTGGCCACCACACATACACCGGAGTCCACTGCCGCCTTGGTCTCCATACCTGTGCCTACCGCAGGTGCGTCTGTGGTCAGAAGCGGCACCGCCTGACGCTGCATATTGGATCCCATCAAGGCACGATTGGCATCATCGTTCTCCAGGAAGGGAATCAACGCAGTAGCCACAGAGAATACCATTCTGGGCGACACATCCATATAATCGAACATGGAACGGGGATACTCGGAAGTCTCCTCCCTGTACCGTCCAGATACCATGTTGCGGACAAAATGTCCCTCTGCATCCAGGGCTTCGCTGGCCTGGGCCACATGATAATTGTCCTCCTCATCCGCCGTCATGTAGACCACTTCATCCGTGACCACGGGATTCTGGAGATTGCTCTTGTCGATTTTGCGATACGGAGACTCCACAAAACCGTACTCATTGATCCTGGCATAACTGGCCAGGGAATTGATCAGACCAATGTTGGGACCCTCAGGAGTCTCAATGGGGCACATTCTCCCATAGTGCGAATAATGCACGTCACGTACCTCAAATCCGGCACGATCCCTGGACAGACCACCAGGACCCAATGCGGACAGACGTCTCTTATGGGTCAGTTCACCTAAGGGGTTGTTCTGATCCATAAACTGAGACAGCTGGGAAGAACCGAAGAACTCCTTCACCGCAGAGGTCACCGGTTTGATATTGATCAAGGACTGGGGGGACACATCATCTGTGTCATGTGTGGTCATACGCTCCCGCACCACCCTCTCCATCCTGGACAAGCCGATCCGATACTGGTTCTGTAACAGCTCACCCACCGCACGAATACGCCTGTTGCCCAGATGATCAATGTCATCATCGTTCCCCAGGCCATATTCCAGATGCATGTTATAGTTGATGGAGGCAATGATATCCTCCTTGGTAATATGCTTGGGCACCAGCTCATGAACATTCTTCCGGATTGCCACCGCCAGCTTCTCCGGATCCTGGGAGAACTCCTCCAGGATCTGTGCAAGCACAGGATAGTACACCTTCTCATGGATACCAAAATCCCTTGGATTACAGTCCACAAAACTGGTAAGATCCACCATCATGTTGGAGAGAACTTTCACGTTCCTCTCCTCTGTCTGCACATACACAAAAGGAACCGCCGCGTTCTGGATGGTATCGGCAAGCTCCAGGGTCACTTTTTCCCCTGCCGCTGCCAGCACTTCCCCGGTAGAAGGATCCACCACATCTGCCGCCAGCAGGTGATTCCGGATCCTGTTGCGCAGGGCCAGCTTCTTATTGAATTTATACCTGCCCACTTTTGCCAGGTCGTATCTCCTGGGGTCAAAAAACATGGCATTGATCAGGCTCTCCGCACTCTCCACGCTCAAAGGCTCCCCGGGACGTATTTTCTTATATAGCTCTAATAGACCCTCCTGATAGTTCTCAGCAGTGTCCTTGGAAAAACTTGCTTCAATCTTAGGTTCATCCCCGAACAGTTCGCGGATCTCATCGTTGGTACCCACACCCAGTGCGCGGACCAGCACCGTGACAGGAACCTTCCTGGTTCTGTCCACCCGCACATAGAACACATCATTGGAATCTGTCTCATACTCCAGCCAGGCTCCACGGTTGGGGATCACCGTGCAGGAAAACAGTCTCTTGCCGATCTTGTCATGTCCGATGGCGTAGTAGATGCCGGGGGAACGCACCAACTGGCTTACGATTACACGCTCTGCACCATTGATCACAAATGTGCCTGTCTCCGTCATCAGCGGGAGATCACCCATGAAGATCTTATGCTCACTGATCTCTTCCTTTTCCTTATTGTATAGGCGAACCGTCACGGTCAGGGGGGCAGCGTAGGTGGCATCCCTCTCTTTGCATTCTTCAATAGAATATTTCACGTCGTTCCTGCACAGTTCAAAGTCTACAAATTCCAGACTCAGGGAACCGCTGTAATCAGCAATCGGAGAGATATCATCGAAGACTTCCTTCAAGCCTTCATCCAGAAACCACTGATAGGAATCCTTCTGGACTTCGATCAGGTTAGGCATCTCCAGGACTTCTTTCTGTCGTGCATAACTCATACGCATAACCTTCGTACCGGCAATTGGACGTATTCTGTTTTTTTCCATTGACATTTCACCCCATTCTTTCTAATTCATGCCTATTCTTACCTAAGGAACTGTCAAGGAAGACACTAACACAAAGGCATCTCCCCTGCCACCTGCAGGTTTATCTCCGGGCAGTATGTGATCCGTAGCAAGAAGCGGACTGCGCTTTCCTGGAAATGTGCCGTCTTCCCCAGACACACGCCAATCTGCACAACAGATCCGCGAAAAATAAGCATAGCACAGCACAATAATGCATCATCCATAATAACACAAATTGGAAATTGGGTCAAGCAGAATCTTAGAAAAGTTGATTGAAAAGAAGCAGCCCGCCGGCAGGCAGGCCGCTTATCCTTCGTTGTTCCGGAAAAACGGATGGGGACTGGAATTACTTCAAGGTAACCTTTGCGCCCACTTCTTCCAGTTTCTTCTTGGCTTCCTCGGCTTCCTCCTTGGAAACAGCTTCCTTGATCACCTTGGGAGCGCCATCCACTGCATCCTTTGCCTCCTTCAGGCCAAGGCCGGTGAGTTCACGTACCACCTTGATCACCTTTACCTTCTCAGAACCAACTTCGGTCAGTTCCACATCGAACTCTGTCTTCTCCTCTTCGGGAGCTGCTGCAGGGCCTGCTGCCACCACTGCCACATTAGCTGCTGCGGATACGCCGAACTCCTCCTCGCAAGCCTTTACAAGTTCGTTTAACTCTAATACGGTCATCTCTTTGATCGCATCAATCAGTTCCTGCGCTGTCAATTTAGCCATTGTTATTCTCCTCCATTTTAAGATTGTTTTAGCAGATCTGTGTCTACGGATCTAAACGCTTATTCTACAGGTGCCTCTGCGGGCTGTTCTGTAGCTTCGCAGGCGCTGGCACCGCCTTTTTCTGCAAGCTGCTTCATCACAACTGCAAAATTGGTGATAGGACTCTGCATGCTGCCCAGCAGTCTGGAAATAAGTACTTCCCTGGAAGGAATGCTTGCGATGGAAGCGATTCCCTTGGCATCGTATACGGTGCCTTCCACTACGCCAGCCTTGATCTCCAGCTTATCAGCGGTCTTCGCGAACTCGGACAGGACTCTGGCAGGAGCTGTGGCATCCTCAGAAGAGATCGCCACTGCGCTGGGACCCTCCAGGTACGGAGCCAGCCCTTCGCAATCTGTGCCTTTGAACGCGAAATTCATAAAGGTGTTTTTGTACACCTTGTAGACGATTCCTTCTTCACGCAGCTTCTTGCGCAGTTGGGTATCCTGCTCCACTGTCAGTCCGCGATAGTCCACCAGGACAACTGACTGGGCCTCTTTGACGTGGGCGGCAATCTCGTCTACGATCGGTTTCTTTAAAGCAACCTTTGCCATTTCTTTACCTCCTTATAGAATAGTGTGGGGACCCTCCCCATGCCGAAAGGAGTTTTTATAAGAAAAGTCCCCCTGGAAGACAGGGAGACAAAAAGTCTTACATACAAACTCTTTCCTCGGTAGGCGACTGTGCTTACCCCAACGGGGCCTACTGTCTTCGGCTTGGTCTTGCGACCTTCTGCATCATATCATAAGGGGTTGGCAGAAGTCAACCCCTTTTGACCACAAATTATAATTTCAGAACTTCTGTGATTACGATTCACGCGGTATTGCCGTGAGGCGCTTTCACGCATCTTTCGTGACAAACACGAAACATTTTAGAACTTCGCCACGCTGACCTTTACGCCAGGACCCATGGTGCTGGTCAAGGTGATGCTCCTTAGGTACTGTCCCTTCACTGCACTGGGCCTTGCCTTCACAATGGCTTCCATCAGTGCCTTAAAGTTCTCTCCCAGGGCTTCCTCAGAAAAAGAGGCTTTGCCCACAGGTACATGGATGATGTTGGCACGGTCAAGCCTGTACTCAATCTTACCTGCCTTGATATCATTGATGGCCTTGGTCACATCCATGGTGACAGTACCGGCCTTGGGATTGGGCATCAGACCCTTAGGTCCCAGGATCTTACCCAGACGTCCCACTACACCCATCATGTCGGGAGTTGCCACTACCACATCGAAGTCAAGCCAGCCATCGTGCTGGATTCTGGGTATCAGCTCCTCGCCTCCTACATGATCGGCACCGGCAGCTTCTGCCTCATTTATCTTGTCCCCTTTCGCAAAGACCAGGACACGCACTTTCTTACCGGTTCCGTTGGGCAGTACCACCGCACCGCGGACCTGCTGTTCTGCGTGACGTCCGTCACATCCTGTACGGATATGTGCCTCTATGGTCTCATCAAACTTTGCAACTGCTGTCTTCTTCACCAGGGCGATTGCTTCCGCTGGCTCGTAGGCCGCAGAACGGTCTACCAGCTTTGCAACCTCATTATATTTCTTGCCATGTTTCATTCTCTTACCTCCTAGGTTCCAGCGACAACTACTGTTGTCTCCCATTCTCTCGGTTCCACTTCGTTATGCTGCCTCATTGACCAGGATCCTGCCTGGAAATGCATCACATACTTCCCGTACTGCCGATGCTGTCCACACAGGCAATCGGTGCAATCCCGGATATGCCGCCTTGCTCCGGCTTTAGTTGCCTTCCACTGTAATGCCCATACTGCGTGCAGTTCCAGCTATCATACTCATGGCAGCCTCCACACTGGCTGCATTCAGATCCGGCATCTTCAGCTCGGCGATCTCACGGAGCTTATCCTTGGAAATGGTGGCAACCTTCGTCTTGTTGGGCACCGCAGAACCAGACTTTATGTTGCAGGCCTTCTTCAACAGTACGGCTGCAGGAGGAGTCTTCGTAATGAAACTGAAGGATCTGTCTGCATATACTGTGATCACAACAGGGATAATGGTGTCTCCCTTATCCGCAGTCCTCGCATTAAACTGCTTGGTGAACTCAACAATGTTCACCCCATGCTGTCCCAGCGCAGGTCCTACTGGCGGAGCAGGCGTTGCCTTGCCCGCAGGAATCTGCAATTTGATATAACCTGTTACTTTCTTTGCCATTGTGGCACCTCCTAAATCTGTGGTAACCATCGCCTTCCTGCATGGGCGTGCGTCCTGTACAGGCCCCTGCCGCAGCAGTGTACCTCCCACACCCCGCCCTTACCGGACTGCCAATGGTGCTCTGGCGCAGTTATCCCCATGGATCCCTGCTCCCACTGTGTTACTCCGGGTGCAGTGTCCTGCCTTAAGCATCCCACAACACCCTTTTGTGCGCAGTCCCTTTTCACCAGGCCCGCACCGCTTATGCCCCTTGGCTGACGCCAGGATGGCATGTATTCCACCGGCCAAGCCGGAAAATACCTGTTTACAGCTTTCTGACTTCTGCAAAGCCGATCTCCACTGGAGTCTCCCTGCCGAACAGTTCCACATTGATCGTGGCTGTCTGCTTACCATAATCCAACTTCTGCACAATGCCTACCGTATCCTTCCAGACACCTGCAACCACGGCAATGCTGTCTCCCTCCACAAAGTCAACGGAAACATTCTCTGTCTTGATACCCAGAGGCTTCATCTCCGCCTCTGTCAGGGGAACAGGCTTGCTCCCCGGACCCACAAACCCCGTAACTCCCCGGGTATTGCGCACTACATACCAGGTATCATCATTCATTTCCATATTGAGAAGCACATAGCCCGGAAACATCTTCTTCTGGACGGTCTTCCTGGCACCGTTTTTCATCTCTACCACATCCTGCATGGGAACCCGGACTTCCAGGATCTGCTCTGCCAGATGCTTGTTGTTCTCAATGGTCTTCTCAATATTGGCTTTGACTTTATTCTCATATCCCGAATAGGTATGGACCACATACCACATCGCCTCTGCCATACAATCTCCCTCGCTCTGCTTTCCCTAAATCGATGTAATGAAGTTCACGCCGTATTTGACTACATAGTCAATGAGTGCAATGAGTACCCCCACCACAACAGAGATTGCCACGACTGCAATGGACTGCTTAATGGTGGCCTGTCTGTCCGGCCATACAATCTTCTTAAACTCAGCCTTTACTCCCTTCAAGAAACCAGGTCCGGCCTGCTTCTCTGCGGAATCTCCCATGGTTATACCCCCGTGCATGCCCAAAGAGGGACATATACATACCCTCCGGCACACCTGCCAAATCAGAATCTGAAAGTTTACTTGGTTTCCTTGTGCAGTGTATGGGTTCTACAGAATCTGCAATATTTCTTGGTCTCCATCCTGTCCGGATGCGTCTTCTTGTCCTTGGTAGTATTGTAGTTACGCTGCTTGCATTCGGTACAAGCCAAGGTAATTTTAGTCCGCATTTTGCTACCTCCTGGTTTTTCAAGGTTTCTCAACCTTATTCTCTCTCAAAAATTAAGCATAAAAAAAAGACCTGCTTCTAATCTCGTTTTAATACTATATCACAGGAATCATGCTTCGTCAACAGTTTTTTCAAAAACTCTCTTGTCTCTTCTTATCTGAAGTGGTATACTTTAAGAAAATGAGAGAAAGGAGGCGCGGCAATGAGTTTTGCTCTCAATACCGTATACAATAACTATCTGACCAACTATACCCCAAAGGCCGTGACCAGATACGATGCCCACAAGAAAAGTGAGCTTCGCAGTGTATACAACTCCATTGTCAAACAGAACAAGGACGCCCCCTGGTATCTCCCTACTACCAGCAAGGCAACACAGCAGTATGCTGTGGATCTGAAGGAGAATGCCCGGCAGTTGCGCAATACCCTGGCACAGCTGGGCGGCCTGGAGGAAGACAGCCTGTTCAGCAAAAAAAGTGTCTACACTTCCGATGAACATGTAGCCACTGCTTCTTTCATCGGATCCCACAATGCCGGACACTCTGTCCCCGGCCTGCAGCTGGAAGTCCATTCCCTGGCCTCTTCCCAGGAAAACCTGGGGTTGTTTCTGCCAGATACACGGGTGGCGTTGCCAGCCGGTACGTATTCCTTTGACCTGGGACTGGGTGATGTGAACTACGAGTATCAGTTTACCATAGATGAGGCGGAGACCAACCGGGAGATCCAGGACAGACTTGCCCGCCTGATCAACAACTCCAGTATCGGCATCCGGGCTGACCTGGTGGAATCCGATTCCCGGACCTCCCTGTGGCTCACATCGGAGAGCACCGGGCTTGGCTCCGGCAGATCCTCTGTTTTTACGGTCAGCGATGACCGTACCAGCAAGGCAAACGGCACCGTTGAATATTTCGGTCTGGATTACGTGAGCCGTGAGGCATCCAACGCTTCCTTTTCTGTTAACGGCCAGGAGCAGACCGCATCCCGGAATCATTTTACCTTTGATAAGAATTTTGAGATTGACCTGCATGGTGTCACCCAGGAGGGACATCCCATCCAGATCGGCTTGAAGACAGACTTAGAGTCCCTGACCGACAATGTGGCCCATCTGGTAGGTGGATACAATGAATTCCTGCGGGCCGCTTCTTCCTATCTGGATTCCCAGTCCAGAAGCAGGCAGCTTGTGAGAGAGCTGAAGACAATTGCACTGACCTACGGCAATTCCATGGAGCCCATGGGCCTAACCATGGAGCAGGATGGCACTCTTCGGATAGATAGCAATGCCCTGCACCAAAGTGCCGAGCAGTCCCAGGATATTCCGGAGACCTTCGGCTATCTGAAGAACTTCTCCAATATGCTGCTGCGCAAGAGTGGCCAGGTGTCCCTGAATCCCATGGACTATGTGGAGAAAGTGATTGTGGCCTACAAGAACCCGGGACATAACTATGTCAGTCCTTATATTACAAGCGCATACAGCGGCATGATGTTCAATAGCTACTGCTGATACGAGGATCATAAGTCCGGATACAAAATGCAAAACCCAAAGGCCTCCTGTCCATGCCCCGCCAGGGACGGACAGAAGGCCTTTTGTATGTCCACCTCCGCATATACGGCCCACATTCCTGCCCAGCGGATGAGAACCTTTGTCCGGCTGCTTCCTAAATCATTTCACCCGCCAGGGATCCGGACTCATGCCAGCCCCTGCTCCCTCTCCGCCAGCTTAAGGGCCTCTGCAATCACCTTGTCCATGTCATAATACTTGTACTGCCCCAGCCTGCCGCCAAACAATACATTCCCTTCCTTGTCTGCCAGCTCCCGGTACCGGGCATAGAGCGCGCCATTGGCTTCATCGTTGATGGGATAGTAAGGCTCATCCCCCCGCTTCCAGGCTGTAGGATATTCCCTGGTAATCACAGTGTCCGGACCTGTGCCAAAAGTAAAATGCTTGTGTTCAATGATCCGGGTGTACGGCACTTCCTTGCTGGTGTAGTTCACCACCGCATTCCCCTGGTAGTTCTCACAGTTCTCCAGCATCTCCTCCTCAAAGCGCAGGGAGCGGTATTGTAATTCGCCAAACCTGTAATCATAAAACGCATCAATCATGCCTGTATACAGAACCCTGCCAAAGGTATGGGGCTCTGTGAGGACGGCATTGGCCGCCATAAACTCCCGGTAACCCACTCCCAGTTCCACCGGGATACCTTCCAGCAGTTTCTCCACAATCCGGGTATATCCTTCTTCCGGGATCCCCTGGTATCTGTCTGAAAAATAATTGTTGTCATAGGTAAAGCGGACAGGCAGCCTGCGGATGATAAATGCCGGAAGCTCCCGGCAGCTCCTGCCCCACTGCTTCTGGGTGTATTCCTTCACCAGCTTCTCATACACATCCCGGCCTACCAGGGACAACGCCTGCTCCTCCAGGTTTTGCGGCTCCTCCACAGCTGCCTCCCGGCGCTGGGCCTCTATGATCCGCCTGGCCTCATCCGGTGTCCGGATCCCCCACATCCTGCTGAACGTATTCATATTAAAAGGCAGGTTGTACAGTTCCTCCCCGTACACCGCCACAGGCGCATTCACAAAATGGTTAAACCTGGCAAACTGGTTCACATACCTCCACACCTTCTCATCGGAGGTGTGGAAAATATGGGCACCATACTTATGCACCCATATCCCATGCTCCTGCTTTGTATAGATGTTGCCGCCAATGTGGTCCCTCTGGTCAATACACAGACAGCTCTTCCCGGCCTGCCGCATCTCATGGGCGAAAACAGCCCCGAACAGACCGGTTCCAACAATCAGATAGTCATATCTCATTTACTCTTCTTACCCTTTGCCTTGTACTTGTCAATCTGCACAAAGTCATCCATCAATTCCAGGATCTTGTCACGGCCTGTCTGGTTCAGTTTCACATAGTACTGCATCACACGGTTCTCCAGAAGCTGTGCTCCCAGGGATGTATCTCTCTCCAAGGAAGAAAAATCCACCGGATTCAAACTCAGTTTGTCGCACATTTTGATCACAGTACCATATGCCATGCCTTCAATACCACGCTCCAGCGCGGTCACCAATGTACTATAAGGAATGCTCATCTCCATAGCGAACTGACGCACACTGCGGTACTGTCTTAAAATTTCTTTCTTTAAAATCTCTGCTTTCGTCATTTTCATCCTCCATTTGATAACAGCTTCTAAGTAACTCTACAAGTGCCTATGTGTAATATACGATTTTCCGTGTGTTATTTCAAGAGGTATTCTGAAAATTAATAGAAAAAAAGACAAATTTTAGAATTTCTTAACATTTTCACGGTTGTTTGTGCCATCAGAAATGTCAGTGTCATCAAAGAGGGCGGCGCCATCAGGGATGGCAGTAATGCCAGAGACGTCCTGTCCGGAAGTGTTTACGGGTGTTCCAGGATTTGCATGGGATCCAGGCCATATACTTGTACCACTTCCAGCAGATCGCTCTGAAAGAGATCCGCTGGTGTCACAACAACACCGCCATCGCTATCCAGGTCATACCCGAAATGGGCGTAGGCCGTCCAGACCAGATGGGCGCACTGGGTGCCGGATGGGATATGGGGTATGGAAGGGATTGCCGGATGACAGGAAGCCTCCGCAGGAACCGGGGGATCTGGCGCAGGCCATGTAAAAGAAGCAATATGATACGGGATACCTGCCAGATATTCCCTGGAAAATTCTGCCACCCTTGCCCTCTCCTTTCTGGATACCCCTTTCAGACGCAGCACTGCCACACTGGGATATTCTGCCCAGTCCTCCAGAGAGCGGATCCCGGAATCATATCCCACTGCAATGGCCTCCAGGGTCAGCCCCTCTGCCGCATCCACCACAATCCCCGCGTGCCCGCTGCGCCATCCGAAGATATGACTGCTGAAGCTGATTAAGATATCCCCCTCCTGCAGGGCCGGAAAGCACTGGCCGGATGTCATCTGCCCCACCTGCCATCCCTCTTCCCGGGAAACCAGCATGGCAGACGGGGCAGACAGATCCCCGGGCACCAGCCATTCACTCCACACCAGGAACATATCCCTCCTGCATGTGATCTCCGGCTCTGCAAAGAAACGGTTTTGCAGAAACAGGAGCGCATGCTCCACCTCCCCGCTGCATTCCTCCCTAAGCTGCTCCACACCGGCAGGCGCCAGGCCTGTCTGCCGGAAGATCAGTTGATAATCTGCATCGGTAAGAACCCTGCCATCCAGCAAAACGGCAATGTCCACAGCCCCGTAATCCGGGGTATAGTGGGAGACTTGTTCTGCCTGCGCAGTCCAGACATACAGAGAAAATGATATCACAGCCAACGCTGTCATTATGTGAATACTCCATGAAAACATGAAGTGGCGCCTACCTTTGGCGCCACGCTGAAATCCTCCAGCCATCTGCCCTCTCCCATATGGCTTCCCAACAGGTTACCACATTAAAGTTTGCAGATCATGCCAGAAGTATTCCCTTATTCCCTTATTCCCTTAAAAAACCACCTTGAAAATATGCCTCAATCTGTCTTTCCATCCCTGCCCACACATCTGCTTCCTGCAGATACACCCGGGTCAGTTCTGCTGTTTTTCTAAGCATCTCCTCATAACCCCACCTGGGTTTCCAGCCAATTCTGCTGCGTATCTTACTGTTGTCCAGTTTCAGGTACCCTGCCTCATGGAATCCCTGCTCCTGGCAATACTCTCTGGGACATTCCCACAAAAGCTGCTGTCCTGTAAGCTCCTGCCAGGCCCTGCCAAAACCCTGTACCAGATCCAGTGTCCGAATGCAGGATTCCTCATCAGGTCCCACATTATAACTTCCAGAAATGCTGCCGTCAAGAAACTGCCGCTTTACAATCAGCAGATATGCTCCTATGGCCTCCAAGACATGCTGATAAGGCCGGATGGAACCAGGATTCCGAAGGGAAATGGCATACTGTCCCTCTATCGCCCTCACACAGTCCGGAATGATCCTGTCAGCCGCAAAATCTCCACCACCTATCACATTCCCCGCCCTGGCCGTACTGACTGCCACACGGCCATCTGTAAAAAAGGAATTTCTATAACTTGTAGTCACCAGTTCCGAACAAGATTTACTATTCGAGTATGGATCAAAGCCACACAGCTCCTCATTCTCCCGATATCCCCATTCCCACTCCCTGTTCTGATACACTTTGTCTGTAGTGACATTCAACACAGATCTCACGGAATCGCACAGGCGGACACATTCCAGTACATTTACCGTTCCCATCACGTTGGTGGCATAAGTATCCACCGGATTCCTGTAAGATTCCCGCACAATGGGCTGGGCTGCCATGTGTATCACGATCTGGGGCTTCACCTGGAAGAAAATCTCCTTCAGATGATCCAGATCCCTGATATCTCCCAGAACCGAATGTACCCTGTCCCCCATTCCGGCAAGTTCAAACAGGCTGGGAGCCGTGGGCGGCTCCAGGGCATACCCGGTTACCTCTGCCCCAAACCTGTGCAGAACCGCACACAGCCATGCTCCCTTGAACCCTGTATGACCTGTGACCAGTATTTTCCTGCCTCTGTAAAAGGATTCCTCCTGCTTGCCCATCTCTGCTTTCTCCTTATCTTCCCTTCCGTCCGGATATGACCCTGGATCACAGGATTTTCTTCTTATCATCCATCATCCCAGATCCAGCGCTTCCAGAATCCTGTCAGCCATATCGTCCAGCATTTCCACTGTCATGCCCGGATATACCCCGATCCAGAATGCATCCCGCATAATCCGGTCTGTCTGCTCCAGGCTGCCAGCCACCCGATAGCCCTGTGCTGATTTCCGCATGGTGTCGAAGCAGGGCTGTCTGAGCAGATTTCCTGCGAACAGCATCCTGGTCTGCACACCCTTTTCTTCCAGATGCTGCACGATCCGGTTTTTGCAGACACCTTCCCGGCATGTCATCAGGAAACCAAACCAGCTGGGCCGGGATCCCGGACAGGGTTCGGGAAGTACCAGGAAACGCTCTGCTGCCTCCAGTCTGTTCCTCAGATATTCAAAGTTCTTCTGTCTGGCCTCCACAAAACCAGAAAGCTTCCCCAGCTGCGCACAGCCCACTGCCGCCTGCATATCTGTAACCTTCAGATTGTACCCAAAATGGGAATAAACATATTTATGGTCGTAACCAAGGGGCAGCTCCCCATACTGCGCGTCAAAGCGGTGACCACACAGGCCATCCTGCCCGGAGGCACAGACACAGTCACGCCCCCAGTCCCGCATGGAACGGATGATCTTATGCAGCAGTGGATTGTCCGTATAGACAGCACCTCCTTCCCCCATGGTCATGTGATGAGGTGGATAAAAGCTGGAAGTGCCAATATCTCCTATGGTACCGGTATAATGCCATTCCCCATCCAGATTGTATTGGCTTCCCAGGGCATCACAATTGTCCTCCACCAGCCAGAGCTGGTTCCGATGACAGAAATCTCCCACAGCCTTCAAATCAAAAGGATTCCCCAGGGTATGGGCAATCATGACAGCCTTGGTTCTGGGAGAAAGCGCCTTTTCCAGCATGGCAACATCAATATTATACTGGGGTATTGTTACATCCACAAAAACAGGCACTGCCCCATACTGCAACATGGGAGTCACTGTGGTGGGAAAGCCTGCTGCCACTGTAATCACCTCATCACCGGGAAGGATCCTGCGCTCCTTCAGCAAGGGGGATGTCAAGGCCATAAACGCCAGCAGATTCGCTGAAGAACCCGAATTCACCGCACTACAGTACCGGATCCCCAGATATTTGGCCAGTCCCTGCTCAAACTGTGCCGTGTACCGGCCCGCAGTGAGCCAGAACTCCAGGCCAGAGTCCACCAGGTTCACCATCTCCTCCCAGTCATAGATCCGGCCGGCATAGGGAATCCGGTCTCCTGTCTGATAGTCCTTTTTCACATGATACTTCTCGTAGTATTCCTTTACCAGATCCAGTAATCCGGCTCTTGCTTCCTGCTCTGTCTTGTTCTCAAACATATATCCCTTCCTTATTCCGCCTCATATATTTCTTTGCCTGTGTGCTTACTTCTTCCTCCGCCAGCTTCCACCCTTCTCCCATTTACTTCCATGGTCCGCAGGGTATCTGCCTGACAATGTATAGACTATGGATTGCCCTCCCATATTTTCCAGGGGGCCTTTCCCTCTGCCCACAGCCCTTCCAGATACGCCTTGTCCCGCATACTGTCCATAGGCGACCAGAAGCCTTTATGTTTGTAGGCACTCATCTGCCCTGCCCTGGCCAGCCGCTCAAAAGGCCCTGCCTCCAGCATTTCGCTGCCATCCCCCAGATAGTCATATATCTTTGGATCCACTACCATGAACCCGGCATTCACCCATCCCTGGTCATCCCTCACCTTTTCCCTGAACCGGATTACCTGTCCGGTATCCGGGTGGATCTGCAATGCCCCGAACCGTCCGGTGGGCTGTACCGTGGTAATGGTCACAATCCGTTTCCGGGCCTTATGGAATTCTATCAGTTTTCCAATGTCCACATCTGATACCCCATCCCCATAAGTCAGCAGAAACGGCTCCTCTCCGATATACTCCCGCACCTTCAGGATCCGGCCTGCAGTCATTGTGTCCAGACCGGTATTTGCCAGTGTGATTCTCCATGGTTCTGCCTTCTGCCGGTGCAGCTGACACTTCTGGGAGTCCAGGAAAAACGTGGTGTCCGCCTGGTACATATGATAATGGACAAAATATTCCTTGATCATCTGGCCTTTGTAGCCGCAGCAGACGATAAACTCCTGTATTCCATAGTGTGCATATAGTTTCATGATGTGCCAGAGAATCGGCTTCCCGCCGATCTCCACCATAGGTTTGGGTCTGATCCGGGACTCCTCACTGATCCTGGTGCCCCGGCCTCCTGCCAATATCACTGCTTTCAACTCTATCCCTTCCTGTCTTCCCATCCCCGGACATCTGCCAGGGAACACCTCACATCAAGATATCTGCCTTGTCCTTCCCCGGGCATCCCTCCTGCTATCACCTTTCCCTGATCCAGGGAACACGGCCTTCCCTCCACAGCATTTCCGCTCCTACCAGATCCCGCTTCGTCTCCAGGGTCGTCCAGTATCCTTCATGCCGGTATGTGGCCACCTGTCCCAGCCTGGACAGAGCCCTGAATACCTGTTCCTCCAGATTACAGTCTCCCTGCAGATACTCCAGTACCTTTCCATCCAGTACGAAACAGTCCGCATTCACCCAGGCCACATCCGCCACCACAGGGCTTAAATTGTCATAGTCTAAAAGATTATCCTTATCTATGGTCAGCAACTGTTTCCGCCCCTGGGGCTTGGCCATCACCAGGGTCACCAGTTTCCCGTTTTTTCCATGGGTGTCCAGCAGTGCCGCTTCGTCCACATCGGAAAGACAGTCACCGTAAGTCACCAGGAAGGAACGCTCTTCTTTCAGATATTCCCCAATGGCCTGGATCCTTTGCCCTGGCGTGGCATTCAGTCCCGTGTCCACCACTGTCACTTTCCAGTCTTCGGTCCGCTTCTTGTGGATCTCCACCGTGTTCTTCTCCAGATCCACGGTGATATCAGATTCATAAATATAAAAATCCGTAAAATACTCCTTGATGGTGTCCACACGATAGCCGCCACAGACAATAAACTCCTTCAGGCCATACTGGGCAAAGTGCTTCATAATATGCCACAAAATCGGCCTCCCTCCTATTTCCACCATAGGCTTGGGGATATTCTCCCCCATGTCGCTGATGGTACTTTTCTGGCCTCCTGCCAGTATCACTACTTTCATGGCATATTCCCTCCCTGGATCCGTCCCCGCTTTCCCTGCAGGCAGGCTGTCCTATGTTCTGATCAAGTCAGCACACTGGTACAATGACCAGGAATGCATCATCCTGCGCCACTGTATCAGAAATGCATGATTCGTTATACCAGTTTCGTCTCATCGATTTCTCCCAGATGTTCCCTGTAATACCCGCACAAGGCCTTCACCGCTTCCTCATATGGTGTAAAGACAAAGGTTCCCATTTCCTTTAACAGACGGTGATTGCTGCCTGTATACTCCGGCTTCCAGCCAGGCTGCCCTACCACAATCCTGCAGTCCAGGTCCAGGATCTCCCTCACCATCCCCGCCAGGGTGTACAGGTCTATCCTTTCCCCACGGCACACATTGTAACGCCTGTGGCAGGGCTGTTCCCTCACAAACCATTCGATCATGCGGACCAGGTCCTCCACCCACAGATAATCAAAATATACGTTCTGCCGGATGGTAATATCCATGCCTTTCAACCCCCGGCAAATGGCATTGGAAATAAATCGCCGCTCCCACTCTTCGTATTTCCCATACACCCCGAACAGGCACAGGTCATAAATATTGGGGCTGTCCTCACAGCTTTTCGCCATAATATATTTGGAAAATCCGTAGGCGTCCTTAGGGATATGCGTTCCCAGATACCCTTCCCCCATGTCAGGGATGTAATGTCGCCTGTCATACTCTGCCCCTGATCCGAAATAAAGCATCTTCCCATACAAGCCATGGCACCGTTCCAGGTTGAAAAACATCCGCAGGTTGCCATCCAGGGCATCATAGGGTGTTATGGCCTTCCGGGTCTCATTCCGGTTGGCGCAGTGTATTACCACATCAAAACTATGTTCCTCCAGATATGCCTGTACTGCCTTTTCATCCAGCAGATCCAGTTCCCTGCTGGATGGACAGTATAACCGGTATCGGTCCCGCAGCTTCTCTGCCATATTCCTGCCGATAAAGCCGCCGGATCCTGTCACTAATATTTTTTCATTCATTCTTCCACACCCGATAGGCTCCCACACCGTCAAAGACATCATCGTTGACAAAAACAGCCTTTATCTCCTGGTCTACCTGGCAGTTTCCATCAAAAAGCCTGCCAAACAGGGTATCGGCAAAGCTTCTCTCATCCCTCCATCCCGGAAACACACCCCTTATCTGCTGCATATGCCGCTGGTACTCCAGGATCCCCTCCTGTACCTTGCAGATCAGCCCAAAGCCGTCCTGTTCCCTGGAGTCTTCCGTTGATTCCCTGTCTGTTGCCTGCATCTTTTGGCGGGGTATGGCAAGGCCACCGCCCTCTCCTTCATAGACAAAACGGCCATTGTCCACACATTGCAAGGTAGGGCAGCCATCCACCATGATGGTTTCCAAAAACAGATAATGCTTTGCAACCTGGTTCTCCGAACCATAGGAACAGATATTGCCATATGCGGAAAGGATGCTGTCCTGCAGATGGTAGGATTCCTGGGGATGGTTCATTGTGGCAAAGTAAAAGCCCTGCAATGGTTTCCCCAGAAGTCTCTGCATATAGTATTGTACCGTACCACCCGCCACAAAGTCAAATATTGCCTGCCTTTTCCCATGAACCGTTTCACGGCGTGTTTCCAGGCCTGTTTCCAGGTCAGACCAGGATTCAATGCTTCTGCCAGCAAATCCCAATACTTTCTCCAGGTATGCCATATAGTCCCGGCGTTCCCTGGCAGCCCGCTGTAAGATCTCCTGCTGGTAGCCCAGGACATATTCCCGGATCTCCTCCCCTGTACATCCTTTTGTTCCCCTGTCCTTTAGCCTGTCCCCTTCCTTGGGAGATACCCCGAACCTCTGCCAGAGCAACTGGCCCAGTGTCCCCTGGAATGTCCTTCCGGCCAGCAGCAGGATATCCTCTGCCGTCTCCAGGGCTGCCACGGAAACAGCCCTCCGGGAAGCCTTGAAATAGACCGGTTCAAAAGATACCCCCTCCTGTTCCAGCATCTTCTCTATCAAATAACCGTCCCGGGCAGGAAGCAGAAGCTGCTTTGTTCCACACTCCTTTGCCTTACTTATCAGCCAGTTTATAAATTCTCCGTAAAGAGCGCCCAGAAACACATACCCCAGTTTTTCCGGTGTATCTATCTGAAGCATCCCTTTTCCGGCCTGTAGGGCAAAAGGATCCTCACAGCAGCGCCACACAAGTGTTCCCAGAATACACCGCTGTTCCAGGCTTTCCACATGGGCCAGGGTGCCCTGCATGGAGGAAGCCATCCACATCTCATAGGCACTGTATACCAGAAAGGTATCCAACCCGCTCTCCCTGGCTTTCTCTCCATCGTCACGCCGGTTATCCCCGATATGCAGATAGCTGCCGGCCCCTGCCATCTGCCGGTAGGCTTCGAACAGACTGCCATCTGACTTCCCCTTTTTATAATCGCAGGACACCAGCAGCCCCCTGTAACCTTCTATTCCGCACTTTACCAGCAGTCCCTCCATTTCTGATGCCGGAATATACATATCCGATACCAGGTAAACACGTTTTCCCAGGGACAAGGCATATTGGAATATCTCTTTCATCTTCTGGCGGGGCACCAGGACCTGTTCTTCCACCCAGAGTTCCAGCCGTCTCCACTTTGCCAGCTTCTGCCCAGGAATATTGCAGCGCCTGCCCATCTCCTCATAAATCTGGTCCAGGGACGGATACCCTTCCAGGGAATCTTCTGCCTGGATGCGGTTTTGCCGGAAATGGGTCCCCGGCTCTCCCTGTGCCTCCAGGATGCGTTCCACCATGTGGAACACATCCTTCGGTTCCAATACCCGCCGCATCAGCAATGTATCAAAGATATCAAAGGATATGCAGTCATGGACAGCAATGGCCTTCCTTAGTTCCTCTTCCGTGGCTTTCCAGTATGGCAGGTCATGATTTTTGTATTCCTGCTGCTTCTGTCCCTGAAGCTCCCCTTTGAAATCATAGACCGGAATTCCATGCTGTCGCTGCAAATGGGCAATCCGCTCATAGATCACCGGCACTACTGACTCCCTGGCAATGATAACGATCCTGGGTTGCAATGCTATCACTTCCCGTTCGGACAGTACCTGCAGGCCCCAGAAGACGCTGCCTGTGTTCTGGGCATCCATCAGACCGGCAAACAGAAAACCTGTTGTATTCTGCAGAATGGCTTCTGTGTTCTTCCCCAGACCGTAGAGTACGATAGGTACATCCCGCCACCCTGCAAATGCTTTCTGAAATTGTTGTACAACGAATTCCTGTTCGTTCATCTTTTTTCGTAATCCCCGCCTTTGTTCGCCTTCACAGATTTCCTTCCCGGCCTTCCTCTCCCCTGCTCTTCCAGAACCTGCCGGGCCAGCCGTATCACCCTTCCCCTTTTCTGACCCTGGCCAGCCTCTTCAGCTCTTCATACTCCTGCCTGTCCACAATGGTATACCGGGATTTCCTGATATTGCCCTGCATCTGGATACCCGCCTCCATGGTCTTTGCAGGCAGCGTGCCCAGGTCACAGTAATTACAGGCATCTGCACTCTCCCTGTAGAACATCCCCTTCAGCTTCTTGCGGATCTCTTCGGGAGAATCCTCCGGCTTCAGTTCAAAATAGTCCTGCTCTGACTGATAGGCTCCCAATGCCAGCATCCTGGCGCTTCTGGCGCAAGTGTGGAACTTCCCGTTGTGGAACCCTTTGATCACCTTGCCCTGGTCACAGTTCAGATAGCTGAAACGCAATTCCTCTGGCGTGCGCTCCCGGCATTCCACACCGCCCATATCCGTCCACACCTGGTCTGTCAGCACCTTAAAGAAAACATCGTGTTCCTCCAGCAGCTGTACCAGGCGGCTCATCTTCTCCAGATGACCATAGTCGCTGATCTCTACCAGGATCTTGGGATCACGCAGAAGCTCCAGCACTTCGGCCTTCGGCAGAATCGTGCTGTTGGTAATCATCATGATTCCAAGTACCTTCTCCTGTTCCAGCAGGTATTCCAGTATCTCCTTCAGATGGGGATACAGGAACGGTTCCCCGCCCACTGTAATCCGGATGCACTCATCTACCCCGGAGAAAAACAGTTCAAAGTCCTGCAGGATCTGCCCGATTTCCACATCACAGGGTTTGTCAAACAGCGGTAGCAGGGAAGAGCAGCCCTTACAGCGCATATTACAACGGGTGGTGGGCATAATCATGATCCGGGGAACCACAAAGGGACGTTCCTTTCCATCCCTCCCCAGAATATAAGCCTCTTTCTCCTGGAGTTTTGCTGCCTTTTCCTCCCCGGTGATATGATATTGCTCCAGTACTGTCTCATACTCCTTCAGACATTCCTTCAGGAAACGCTCCTGGAAGAACTCTTCGCTGTCCGCCTTATAGGCCACCCGCAACTCAGGAAAAGCGTAAACCTCCGGCTGCCCTGGCAGATCCATCTCCCCAATCTGCCGTTCCATCGCCTTATAATGCCCCGAAGTCAGCAGGATCACTGTGTTTTCATCCAGATTCTCCTGCAGTGCCGAAGGAGCAATCACCGGGTAAAACTGTCCTGCCAGTTCTATCTGGCAGCCCTGTCTGCGCACATCATTGTCAGCCATGGCCACCACCGCCTGCCGGATCTGCTCATACTGCAGGGCCTCCTGTGCCATCACGCCTGTGCCGAAACAGATGATCTTCTTCTGCTGGTTATGCACTTCCTCCAGAAATGTCTTTAATGTCTTCCTGTCCTGCATCTTACTCCCTCGCCTACATCTTCATTGTAATATGTGTCTCTATCTGCCCTATTACGGCATCCACTTCCGCAATGTTCCTACGCATAAGCCTGTGCAGATTCTGATCAATTGCCACTTCTTTTCCATGAATGCGAACTGTCTTAAGCAATTCCAGTCTGTCAGCCATACTCAGCAAATAGTCATCTTTATTCGCCTTCCCAAAGGCCACCTCAGCTTCTTTTACTTCCTTGATCTGCGCCATCGTTCTCGCTTCTTTTCTATCCAGTAGTTCCATCAGCTTCTCTGTCAGCAGCGCTCTATCCTTCTCCCCAAATTTTTGCCAGCATATGTTTAGTATTACCCTTACTCTCAATTCAAAGTCACTGGTATTGTCCAGAACAAATCCCCGCAGATTCACAACGTCTTCCGACCGTCTTACAATTTTATTGATAAGCCGCTTAGCTTTCTCCGTGAACCCATGATCTCACGCGTTCCCAGATAGCGCTTCCATCCCTGCTCATTTTTCAAAAGTTTATAGGGGCATTTCCTGGCCCGTCATCCAGGAAAATACCCGGTTACAGAATTCAAATCATTGTCAAAAAATCGCTTACTCTGAAATAGCTTCCATTGTCCTATCGAAACCGGAATTTAAAACAATCTGCAGAGATATTTCAAAACCGCACCCTTGCTATCAGCAGTTTGCACCTCTCTCACTTGCAAAAGAGGACGGGACATGGCAGTGTATCTCCCTTATAGAACCTATAGCCAATCAAAAAATCATATTGTACACTGCCGGAAGAAAGTGGCCACTGTACGCCGCAATAGAGCAGTAACATCCTGCTATTCCCGTTGTATTTATCTCACCACCATAGACAGCGACAATATCCTCTCCAGGCAGATCCCTCCCGCCAGCAGGTCCTCCATGATATCCCGGAAGTAATATTCCGGTGTCACCAGGATATAACAGTCCTCTGGCAACTGATCCAGCCGCTCCAGGCCCCACACAGCCAGTCCGTGCTTCTCCCCGCCATAGCGGCCCGCATTCTTGTCCAGAAAGCACAGGATCTCTACCCTGGAATCTTTTACATCTTCATATGCCAGTTCCCCCAGGCCGCTGACCCCATACAGGGCAATCTTTTCCACCCCTTTCGCCAGCAGATTCTCCCCAAGGCTGCCTCCCTGGATCTTGCCAGACAGCCATTTTGTCAGCGTATCATATAAATATGCATATTGTTCCGTGTTATATACTCCGTTGTACATTGTGCCTTACCCCAGCGCTTCCCGTAAAAAACCAAGGGAATGTGCCCTTTCCGCCTGTAGTTTCTGTTCCAGCCGGCTATAATCCACCTGGTCTGTCACCTTGTCCAGGTCACGGAAATCCGAGAAGAAGCGGTTCTCCATCCCCAGCCTGCACACCATATCCCGCACCCTGGACAGCATGGCCCGTTTTGCCATATAGGTGTAAAAAGGCTTCCGGTAAATCATGGCGAAGCAGGTTCCATGGAAGGAATTGGTGAAAATGCAGGACGCATGCTTCACATATCCCAGGAATTCCCCCGGACCTGCAAAGGCAAAGCACCCTGCATCTGCCGGGAACACCCTGTCCGGATAGTCTGCAAAATAGTGGATCACCCGAAGCCCCAGCTTCCTGGCCATCAAGTTGGTGTACTCCACCACTGCCGGGTCATGGGTGAGAAAATAAGCCAGCAGATAGGGTTTATGGTTCCCTGCTGCCTTCTTGATATCCTCGCTCTCCTCTTTCTCTTCGTCCTCTCTCCTCTTCTCCACCACCAGTTTCTCATACTCTGCCGCGTCCAGAAGGAGGGTAGGATCCAGGACCGCCGTCACCTTCCTGTCCGTAAAACGCTGGATACTCTGCAGGGCAGAAGTCTCACGCAGGGAGATGGCATCAAATTTCCGGAGATGTGAAGCGAACAAGGCATCGTCCTCTGTGTTGCCAGCCCCGTCCAGGAGCACGCTGGCCGCATAGGAGATCCGCCTGCAGCCTTCCCTGGCAGGCTGTAGGAAGTATACCGGATCCAGACCGGAGAATTCCCTGCCCCAGACAATATCACTGCCCACAATGGCAGCATCGTAGTCCTGCATTTTCCCCGCCAGGTCTCTTTGCGTATGCAGGGCATCCTCCACCCCCCGCGCCATGCCCAGATGTTCCTTACGGAAAAACTCGAATTTTTCGCATTTCTGCCGGTACCGTTCCTGTAAGGAAGCATCCTGGAAATATACATACTCCGGCAGTGGTGGGCGATACGGCAGGATATCCACCTCATTACCGGTCAGGTCCTGCAGCACCCTGCGCAGGGCATATGCCTGTAGTACAGAGCCAAAATTATTATAAAAATGTAAGGTTGCTATAGCTGTTTTCTTCATATCACGCCTCTGCATAGATAGGGACAGTCATATATACCAGACTGGTATCTCCAAAAGTATATCTGTCAGACCACCGCCTCTACATAGGAAAATGTCCGTTCCTGCTAAATTGTAGAAACCATTTGACAGTTAATGGATCATCTCTGGAGAGATACCATTCTCCTTAAACCGCTATCAGTCCTCCAGCCTTTGCAAGAGAATCTGAGCCGTCTTCCGCACATCATCGTTGGACACACACACATTGCAGTCCTTGCAGTAGGGCATCCTGCAACGCATACCCATCAGATGGGCCCTCTGGATCCCCCGCAGTTTCACACCATTCCACAATTCCCTCAAGCCTGCATCCTGTACCTCCCCATATTTTGTGGCAAATTTCCAGTCCTGGGGACATACGCAGACAGCTCCATTGGAATGTATCGTCATGGTCGTCAGCGGAAAACTGCATATTTTGTCCTTATCCATCATATCCCCGATATTGCCTGCCTCATAATTCCCCTCCGGCACGTAAGCATCAAACTCCGCCCAGGCCTGGGTAGTGTCTTGGATATAGGTGTAATCTGAGATAGGCTCAAAAATATCGTAGAAACGATTTGCATCTGCATCGTCCTTCAATGCCACATTTAAAGTTTTCACAGACACTTTCGTATCTGTCCTCCTGCTGATCTGATACAGATATCCAATCTGTTCCAGCAGATTTCCATAGTCCATTTCCACCTTACAGATCCGTTTGTACTCTCCTGCATCCAGCGCCTCAATGGAAAAACGCAGCATATCCACGCCTGCCTCCACCAGTTCATGGCTTAAATCCCTTGTCAGCAGCAATCCATTTGTGGTAATCCGGATTTCCCGGCAGATCTTCCGGGCTTTTAGGATGCGCACCATCTCAGCAATATTCCTGTTCAGAAGCGGTTCTCCGAATCCATAGAGGTTGATGACCTTCACAGGTTCTTCAAATTCCTGCAGATCCTTTACAATCTTATTGAAAAGGGTCATATCCATCATTTTGTGGCGCTCCGCATTCTTGAAATCCGCCGTATTACAGGGACAGAACGCACAGCATAAATTACATGCACCACATGGATCTATAAAGACCACATAGGGAGCCTGTAGCGGAACCACCTCCGACAACACCGTCCTCGTGTTTGCTTTTTCCAATCTGTCACGATTTACCATTCCATACCCCCCGCACGTGTAAGGGGTATCCTTACTCCTTTTCTTACACGCATGCCCATCCATATCTGTTCGTTTCCTACACTTCCGGACATACCGTCTGTGGTGCCAGTGCCACTTCACCGGACATACCAGTTTCCCTCTTCTCACATTCGCTTCCCGGAAATGGTGCAGGCTTTGCCCCTGTGGAGTTGTGGAACATTTCCGCCGTAAACGCCGCGGCTATTCTTTCTCCTGCCGCCTCGTTGATATGCACCCCGTCTCCGCAGTCATATTCCGCTTTCAGCCCGGTATCCGTCTCATTCGCCACCAGTGCTGCCACATCAATGCTGTCATCAAATGGGGCGTCCTCCATAATCCACCTGTTGATCTGCCTTCGCAATACATTCTTCGCTTCCGTGTAGGCCCCTTCGATGGCTCTGGGACATATGGTCAGCCCAATGATCCTCACATTTTTTTCATGGGCTTTCCGGATGATTTCCATTACACAGGATACATAAGTTTCAAAGGTCAGTGGGACGTCCCCAGCCTCCTCTGTAATGGCAAGATCATTCAGACCTAAGGCAAAGGTACAACAGGAGATCCCCTTCTGTCCAAGCACATCATGCTCAAACCTTGTGATACCACTGTATCCAAGTCCATTCATCTGGTCTGCAGGTGAACCATTTAGCAGCCTGGCTCCATTCACAGCCACTTCAAATATTGACAGGTTCCCGGAATATTTCGCATACATTCCTGCAATCAGAGGACCTGTCCAGTTCCCCCAGTGTGTAATACTGTCCCCGAACAGTGCCGCCACACAGATGTCCGTGGCGGAAATGTCTTCACAGTATACTTCAAAAGACTGCATAATCATTGCCACCCCCGGGCGGAACGTATTCCCGGATTCCGGACGCCGGGAAGAAGCAAATTCCATTTCCACCGTGACCTGGCCAGGCATGATCCCTGCCTCCAGGATGTCCGAATAAATCTCCCGATCCGGCGTCACCAGAAACCCTTCTCTGCCATTTTGATGTAGCACATGTTCCTGCCCCCGCAGATACAGCTTTACCGAAGCCACCTCACAGGGAAGCATACCATACCAGTTGCTATATTTCAACCGGCATGCCATACCACGGAGGTTGTTATAAAAGGTATAAGTGAATCCCGTCTGTTCCCAATACGTAAAGTTAGTTCCCCGCTGCGCATAACTCCAGCCTGTCTTCCATGCCATGTTATATACTCCATTCCTCTATGGTCTTGCGGGAAGCACGCCAGGGGATGGGAGCCATCCTGTTGCAGGCATCGCAGTAGCTGCACAAAGGCACCGGCTGCGAAATGGCCTGGCATAATTCCTGTAGATTCTCCACTTCGTAGATATCCACACCGTTAGCTTCCGGCCCTGGCAGGCCTTTCCCAAAATAGTTGTTGAACAAGTCAATGTAAGCACTGTTGGCACAGGGATATAGTCGTCCGTGCCGGATGATATACTGCATACACAGGCAGGCATCAAAGTTCTTCTGGCGATCCAGCCCGCCCACCAGCTTTAACGGCAATCCCCACATTTCCTTTGGCTTATCCTTTGAATTTCCAGTATTACCAAAAGTAACCCCTATCCCTCTGTCCGCAAGCTCCTGTCTCAGTTCTTCATAGGGCAGCCCCAGGGGATACTGGGAGATCCAGATATTTACCTGGTTATCCACACAAGACTGGAAAAATTCTTCTGACATATTCCTTAGCCTGGTAGCATTGGTGATGATGATGATCTGCGTTTTCTTCAGATATTTCCGCACAATATAAGGAAACTTCGCCACCTCCGGGTGCAGAAGCGGTTCCCCTCCGGAAAGCTGGAATTCATCTATATCCCCCTCTGTCAGTTCTGCCAGCCGCCTGCAGTCCTTCTCAAATTCTCCCAGGTCTGTAAAGAATTCCTTCTGCGCCAGCGGCGAAAAATGGGAACAACGCACACAGCTTAAATTGCAGTGGTCTGTCAGGTGCGCCATGATACATGAAAAACGTTTTACCTTACTATTCAGCTTCTTCGCCTGCACGAATTCTTCAAAGGTATAAACCGTCACACCTTTCATCTGTAAGAGCATTTCCCTGATCTCTCTCACCAGTTTCGGGGTCCTCACTGTAATAATGATTTCCACAGCCTCTTGCGCGCACACTTCAGACAGTCTCGCCGGGGATATGATTTCTACCCCGCTGAAAAGCTTTCCCTGTTTCAGTACATCCCTGTCACAGATATAATCTACCTTACAACCTGCTGATACCAGGGGCTGGTAGACCATCCTTAAATTCTGCGTTCCCGCTCCATAGAGTATCACCTTTCTTGCGTCTGCTTCCTGTCCCATACACTCCACTTTCCCAAATATAACTTCTTTTGCGCCAGAATATTCCTATACTGCATATAATACAGTCTCATGCGCAAAATTGCTGTAATGTCTGATATATAACTTGTATTCCGGAACTAATCTCTTTAAATAATATGGTATTTCATACAAATCTTCTTTTTTGTGGTATATGCAAATTGCCAGTTTTGGCTTATTCCTCAGTAAAATATTCTTAGCACCTTTCAGTGTCTCCAATTCTGCCCCTTCCACATCCAGCTTGATAAAGGACACTGCTTCCTCTATATAAGAATCCAGGGAAACAGCCCTGACCTGTTCCACTTGCATGCCTTCTTCCCGAAGACAGGATGCCATATCTCCCAATGAGGAATACTGTGAAAAATGGGAAGACCCGTTCCCCAGTGCCTCAAAGTTTAAGCTGGTATTCTCACTCCACAGTCCTGCCTGGATGATCTCTGCACACTCCACATTTTGTGCCTTTATCCAGTCCCTGCACTTATGACAGTTTCCTTCATCCGGTTCAAATGCATATATTTTCTTACATCTCAGACCTGCCTCCTGCATCCGTTCCAGGAACAGTCTGCTGTTCGTAAAATCACAACAGCCTCCGTCCACAAAGACCTCATCCTGCTGGAAGGCGATTACTTCGTCAAAATATTGTTTCCTGATAACCTCCCGGGGATAATAATAATCTGTCCATCTGTAAATATCTGTTTCATTCAGGTCCATTTTGTGCAATAATTCATATATTTCTTCCTGGTATTTCCTTGTTACCGGGCTAATGATAATTGCAAAATTACCCCACACACATAATTGTTTTAGTTTTTCGGGAGATATCACTTTCACATGGTCCACTTCTGTATATTGTTTTTCAAGGCTATTATCACAGAAACACTCCACGTTGCCGCCTATGCGTGTATACATTTGCAGCAGCATTCTCCCGTTGTAACCAGCCCCCCAGATGATGACCCTTTTTTCACTCTCTTTCAAGTTCCTCAAGAAATTTTCAGCTATACCAGGACACCACTTGCAGCCTTTCATCTCCGGCACATATCTGTCAATGATCTCATCAATATAATGATAATCTCCCGTTTCATTAAATCGCCTTCTTTTTTGGAAAATGAATTTAGACTGTTCATCTTCCAGCATAGTGCATACCCAGTCCATCTTTGCAGCCTCTTCCTGCTGCATTTCATCTACACAGCCCTTTCCTATCATAAGCATTTCCTTTCTCTCTGTCTTACCAGTATACCTTCCACGATCACGTAATCACATCCCTAAAATGCCTCTGGGCCATGCAGAATTTATTGTCCCGGATGACAATCTTTCCTTCCCTGTCCCGGATGACTGTCTTATCATTTTCTATTTTTGTCTTATACACCACCGCATCCACACCGATGTTTACCCTGTCCCCAATGGGTTCATCACTGATGATCTTAGCTCCCGGAGACCGTGTGACACCTCTTCCGATCTTTACGGTGCCTAATCTGTCCTGTTCTACCCCCGTATTGATGGTAACATTCTGTAAAATCAGAAGATAATCCGAAAAAACTGCATTCCCCACTACCGTTCCCACCGCGTGCTGGAAGAGAAAGATATCCGGCATTTCGCATTTGTAGGTCATAAAGATACCATTCAGATCCCTAAGCAGCAACATGGTCTTATCACATATCAGACGGTTCTGGGATTCCTTCCACAGACTGTTCATAAAGTAATAGAGAAACTGGGCATACTGGTCAGAATGCAGGTGGGAGAAAAATGTCTGCCCTGCATCGTTACTGTATGCAGGCAATATCACATGCTTAAAACAGTTTTCCAGCCGGCACAGTCCCATGTCAAACGCATGGTCCACATCTTTCCCCCTAAAATATTTTCCAGTCTTTCTGTCCGGGAAATGATTTTCCAGTTGCCGCTGTAAGTATTTTTTCAGATTCTCCTTATGCAGTGATAATTCCATATCTTCCACAATCCCTTCTATCATACAAACAGGAATTCCGGTTCATAGGGCACATGGGGCTGGTGCCCCAGAAATATCTTGTATTCCGGCACAAGTCCCAGCACATATTCCGGCACTTCCCACATATCTGTGATTCTGTGGTATCCGCTAATAAGCATCTGCGGACTATTCTGCCGAATCACCGTCTGTGCCCCTCGCAGGGCGCTCATCTCTGCCCCCTCAATATCCATCTTGATGTATCCGACCTTGATATCCTTTGCCATGTGATCCAGGGTGTCCACCTGTATCTGGCTCATGTAAGGGTTTTCTGCATTAAAACGGTTATTCCCCACAGCGGCCATAGTGGTTCTGGCCTCTGTAGAATAGACAATATCTGTATGGGCCGTATCCCCTACCCCCACATTGTAGGCATGTACATTCCCGATCCCTTCTGCTTCTATCCACCTTCGCATTTCATTGCAATTTTCCACCACCGGTTCAAAGCAATAGACTTCACAGTTATGGTTGGTTTTCTGTAGGAATATCCTGGCTGTATCGCCGTTAAAGGCCCCACAGTCCAGAATGTTCTCTCCTCCCTGGAGGCCGACCTGTGCCAGATCCGTGTTATATTCATATGCTTCCACACTTCTGGGATTTCCCTTAAAGAATAGCGGGTTCCTGGTATAACAGGCCGTGATAAAGTCCATATAATACGCCCTTGACTCCTGGTCTGCCAGCAAATCCCGAACCTTCATTATCCTGTCCCAGTTCGCCTCAATCATATCCGGCCTGTACCTGCATTCCTCCAGGGTCTTATTGGTATTGCAGAAAAGTGCATCCTCCTTTATACCCCACTTATTTATCAGTTCTCTTGCAATTTCATACTCATACCCGTTTGTAGATATGACAAAAGCACAATTATCCTTCTTATACTGTTCCAGTTCCGGGCCAGGGGAAAGAACCGGGACTCCGGAAACCCTGCTTCCCCATTTCCTGCTGTCATTGTCAAACACTGCACTTATCCGTTCTGCGCCAATGCAGTCTATGGCTGCCGGACAGGCAAAGCCTGCACCCCAGAGTACAATCTTATCGTAGGACAGAATATCCTGCCTGGTTCTCCTTCTGACATTTTCCCTGTTATTCATGGCTGTTTGGTTTCATCCTTCCATATTTTTGAATGAATTTTCCTACATCACTGAAATCCTCATACCGCTGCGCAATCAGTTCATCCGGCCAGTCCCACCACTTCATGCCGATTAGTCTGTCTATCTGTTCTCTGCTATATCGGAACTTCAGGATCCTGGCCGGTACGCCCCCTACTACCGCATAATCCGGAACATCCTTCGTGATCACAGCTCCTGCCGCCGCAATGGCTCCGTTTCCAATCTCCACTCCATTACAGATAATCACATTTCGTCCGAGCCAGACATCATTTCCTATCACGCATCTTTTCATATCCAGCATCTGATCCAATGAAATGTTTTCACAGACCTCCCCGAATTCTGCCCCGTGATCCAGATTGATACCATTGAACAATGCCGATGTTGACACTCCCTGCATATTATGGTTTCCTACTACACATGCCCCTTTGGCAATGCTACAGAAGGAACCAATTTTTTCGATAGCATAGCCCGTATATTGTCCCAGAATTCCCTCTCCCCACGTATGTCTTCCTATTGGCAGCGGAAATACATCCACTATCCTCCACTGGCTTTCGTAAGGAAGCAGCGACTTCATGATGGCCTCTCTGCTTTCCGGGTTGGATGTGGCCACCAGGATGGCCACCTTATCCTCCTGGATCCGTTCCAGGTATTCGGCCTTTCTGACTTCCAAACCGGAAGATCCCTTCCTGCCAAGGGCCTTTCCGTTATCTATGACACATAGTGGTTCGATTCCAAACCGCTCCCACAGGATCTTCTTTGTCATCTGACCTGGAATCCCGTATGGATAGATAATAAATTTCCGGATGCCTGCATTTAACTGTTCTGTAATCACATATTCTATCTGTTCAAAAACTGTCATTTCCTGATACACTCCGCTTTCTATCGGGGAACCGCATAAAACACACAGTCATCTGTAATCGTGGTATGTAAATCCAGATAAAATCTGTAGAACGGAAATCTCTCAATGATATAGGCCGGCACCGAGAAGAACTGTTCCGTAGAGTGGTATATGCTCACCGCCAGCATCGGATGCCATCTCTCAATCAGCCTCTTTGCTCCTCTCAGCGCAGGCAGTTCGCTTCCTTCGATATCCATATTGATCATGGTCACCGGCTCCTCAGGCAGCACATCATCCAGGGAAACCAGCTGGGTCCGAAGACCGGCCTCCTCCATCAGAACAGAGGATCCCAGGGTATCTGTCAAGGCATGATAATATGCCACCCTTGTCCCGGAAAATACGCCCTGCTTATGCAGAACCACTTTCCCCCTTATCTCCTCTGGCAATAAACCCACATTTTTCTCCAATTCGCCAAATGCCTGCCCGTCCATTTCAAAACAATGGTATCCCTTAAACTGTGCACCATGCAGCCTGACAAATTCCTGCAGGGTATCCCCTTTGAAAGCACCACAGTCCACAATGACCGCATGATTACTGTTGCTGTAATATTTTTCAGAAAAATACTGCACCGGGTTATAATATTTTTCCAGGGGATTCTCCTTGGCGGGTTCCGCATCCTTCACAAATTTGTAGGGAAGCATCTCCATAAACAATTCCCTCGAACGTGTGTCCTCCAATGCTCCCATAATTTTTTCCGCTGCTGCCGCGCAATCTTCCATTGTAAGATTATAATCATTTGTATAAAACCCGTTCATTTTGAGCAGATTGGGCATTACATGGGGAAAAGAAGCAAGCTGCCTGTTGATCTCTTCATTATGTTTCTGGCCAACGCCCTTGTTTGTGACAGAGACAATGACATAGGTATCCTCTTTCAGAAGCTCCAGTTGGTCAAATGAAATGACGGGGATACCCAATCGGAAAGATCCCGCTTTTGCCTTATATGTATCGCAGAAGAAATCCACCTTGATCCCCTGCTCCATCAGCCATCTGCAAATCGTAGTCCCCCAGACACCTGCCCCGTATATGCACAGGTACTTATAAGTATTGCGTTTTGTATCAAAGTAATGTCTCATCCCCTCCGAGACAAAAAAATTTCTTCCTAAAGGATATAGTTTTTCCACTGCTTTCCTGGCAGCATTTTTAAATGGCATCTTTCTCTCAACTTTCCGGGATATCCCTATATCCCTAACCCCAATGATGCATAGTCAAAAGATATCCGCTTTCCATGAAAATCACCTGCAACGGCTAACAGGAGCACTCCCCATATGCGATCCGGCGCAAATCTTCTAGCGGAATGTCTGATACCCTCTCCCAGAATCCCTTGATTTCCTCAAAATATTCCGGAGTTAGGATTCCCTTTTCGTGCAGACACACCAGCCATTCCCTGTTCCCCAGCAGCCAGGACATGGAAGCCGTCTTCTTGATCACTTCATCCTTATCCTTATAGCAATCAGGCAGATCCTCATTGGCCCGGATCCAGTATGGACCAAAGGTCTGTATCATGCTGTCCCGCCAACCCATGCCCGATCCCATCGGTGAATTGTAAATTTTAGCATCCTTTCCGGCTATGATACACACAGAAGGCTTCTCTTTTTTAGCCAGCTGGATAAACAGGATCATAAAGTGGATAAAGGCTCCCCTGTAGTCCCCCGGATGCTCCTTATGAAACTGATCCATGTCAAAACCATCCCTCAGCATGGATTGCACATGATAGATGGCTGCATCCATGGAAGTGGCATACATCCCGCACCTATGATAAAATGCATTCACATCTTCGCATACCGTCAGTTCCTGCCCGGCATCGGAATGCTCGATATCTATAAAGATCACATCCCGTGGCTTCTCCATGGCCCTGTACATCAGCCTAAGCATCCGCTCCCCGCACCAGCATCTCTCCTTCAAGTACCACATGTAGGTGTACTCTTTCCGAATCCCTTCCATCATCAAGACCCGCTCGAACTTAATCTCCAGGGGCATATCCGGATCCATGGGAATATAGTATATATTATCATATCCCTTCTTACGATAAGAATCAATCACCTTCTTTGTCTCCCCGTCCCGGCTGCTGTCATAATAATACATATCCAGGCCATAACGATGATAGATCTCGGCGCAATGCTCCAGCACATCCGCCACCACTTCCGGATGTCCGCAGGTGGGAATGCACACTGTCATCCTGTCCCCAAACCGAATGTCTTCCTTTTGCTTTTCCACAATATTGATCCACTGATGGGCCAGAAGATCATCCCTTGTTACGGCAGGGTATTGTCTCTGAAGCCGCTGAATCTTCTCTTCCAGTTCCTCCGGATCCTCAATTCTTTTTGTATACTGCCAGCTATTCTCTGTTAATTTCGCCCTTGAAAGCATTTCCGATGCCTGTTTCACACTAAAAAGCCCCGGATTCTCATTCGCCTTTGAGATCCGCGCATAATGCTGGCTATTCACAAAGCTGAGAACAAGCTTTCCATCCGGCTTGAGCATTTTCCCAAGCTCCTTCAGTACATTTCCCGGATTCCTGGTCCGCTCCAACACATCGTTGACCAAAATGACATCAAAGGTATTCGCAAATTTATCCCCAATCCAATCGTCCAAATTCACATAAATGGTATCTGCTATCCGATCTGCAATCTGTGCCGCATACATATGCGGCTCCATTCCGTATATCTGCCCATCCGGGAATCGCTCCTGCAGGCAGCTCAGAGAAGCGCCGCATCCTGTTCCCACCATCATAATGACCGGATTGCGGGATACTTCGCATTCGGCCTCTATGAAAGAAATCAGATCCATCCGAATAAACATATAACCCCCGGGTTCCAGGCATATCGCGGACCACTTCTTAAAGAATTTCTCCTGGTTGGCCTCCAGTACCCCTCTGTACCGGGAACGGTCTTTTGCAAAAGATTTGCTGCCCCAGTGGATGATAAAACTGTTTCTACAGAGCACATTGCGGTATCCGGCCAGGTTTATCCGCAGACAGATATCGTTATCCTCCCAGTTCCCCGGGGAAAACCGCTCGTCCAACAGACCAATCTGGTCTAAAACCGTCCTTTTCAGCAGAAGGGCAAAACCCACCAGATGCATCTTATTGAGGTACGGTTTTGCCACGGGGACATTCACCTGCCTGGAAAACTCCAGATACTCCCTCCTGCTTTTCCCGTCTTCAATGACTGCCTGGAAATTGGACACATGGTTGGAGACACTTCCCGTACTCCCCACCTCTCCGTTCTCATATAACCCCATACGGAGCCAGAACAACGCGTTATCCGTCATCAATGTATCATTGTTCAGAAGGAATATATCCGAATCCGGATCCGCCAGGCCGATTCCCTGGTTGCAGCCCGCGGGAAATCCCTTGTTCTCAGTGTTGCATAGGAGTTTGATGTCTTTCTGCTTCTTCAGCCACTCTGCACTGCCGTCTATTGAGGCATTGTCCACCAGGATGATTTCCCTTGCACTGGCCGGGGTCGTCTCCCATATACTGTCAATGCAGTCTCTGGTCATACCCAGCAGGTTATAGGAAAGAATCACAATGGCTGTCTTCGGCACATGGACTCCCTGCTCCGAAAGCTGCTCCAGCACCATACGGATCTGTGCGCTGTCCTCTTCATCATTACAGTAAAACAGAGCATTTTCATAGCACAGGTATGCCTGCCAAAGATTCTTGGGCGCATAATACTCCCCCAACAGCATGTACAGCTCATAGTTGCGTCCGTCCAGGCGCAGACCTTCAGCAACTGCCTCCCAGGCCCGGTTCTCATCCCCCGTTGCAAACGCAAGGGAAGCCGTGAAAATTGCCCGGTAAACAGGCCTGATCCGACTGCCCACACCTTCCAGCCTCTCCCGGGCTATGTCGTATCCGCCATTTCGTAAAGCCGACTGTACTTTTTGTTCCTCCAGCGTCAATACTTTATCTGCCATTCTGGTTATTCCTTTCCCTTGTCAGCTATGTACACTATAGTATCCTATTCCCCCGCCTTTAATCTATCTCCCTAATCCGCTTTGCTATCCTCTCTGCCCCCCCGTCAATGGGATCGTATCCGCTACAGATGCATCCCCTGCAGAATGGGATGTCTCTTCTGTCCTTTTCCAAATGCATAAGACGGAATTCCTTTAACTTCTCTGATTTCCAGACATCCACGAGGCTTTCCTGTTTTGCATTTCCGAATGTATTTGCCATCTTCCAGTCGTTGGGACAGGCACATACTGTCCCATTCGCATGTACCATCAGCATCGTCAGGGAAAAAGAGCATTTATTGTAGTGGTCCCTTTTCCAAATCCAGTTATCCGCTTCAACCGGGGCGCCATCCGGCATTACCATCTCCTCAAATTCCGGCCATCCTGCCACAATGTCCTCAATAAATGTAAAGTCTGTAATCGGTTTGTAAATATTAAAAAAACGTTCCGTTTCTTCCTCTGTTTTCAATGTTGCATTCACAATCTTTGCCGCTATTTTTACTTTTCCCCGACTCCTCTCATATAAATCCGAGATATTGGCAACAAATTTATCATAATTTAGATTCACTCCACACATCTTCTTGTAGGATTCTGCTTCCAATGCTTCCACTGAGATCCTGATTAAGTCAAATCCTGCATCTACCAGCTTTCGGTTTACATCGGGGTTCAGCAGGGAACCATTTGTGACCAGGCGCAATTCCCTGCATGCCTTTCTCTCTTTTATATAGCTAGCCATGGCAAATAAATCTTTGTTGAGCAGGGGTTCTCCGAATCCATACAGATAGATTACCTTTACCTGTTCTTCAAAAGTGCAGATATCATCTACAATCTTCTGCAAAGTCTCAAGGGACATCTTCTGATGACGTTCCTCCTTTTTATAACTTGATTTGTTGCAGGGACAAAAATTACAGGCAAAATTGCAGGCGCCGCAGGGATCAATAAATATTATAAAAGGCGTTTTTAGAGGAACTACTTCTTCCAGCCTTGCCCTTTGATGTCTCTCTTCTATTACCTGTTTCTTCAGCGCTTCCATTGCTATACCTCCATACCCGCTGCCGCAATCTTTTCCAGAAGCAGAATGGCGAAATCCTCTCGCTTATCCGTTCTACATCTTGGCCTGAATTCTCCTTGCTATAATATCTCTCACAGCATCAATAAAATATTATTTTCTGTCTTCGTTCCGGTTCCGTCCGTTCAATAATGCTGGCATACCGCTCCTCCCTGTCGTAGGAGGCAATCTTATCCTGCAGCTGTTCCAACATTTCTCCAATATAGTCATTCAGCACCACATCAACGCAGCATTTCAGTTTTGTCTTATGTCCGGTGCTGGTGCGGTTTACCTCCATCAACCTATGAACGCTCTGCCGCACATCCTTATTCAGTTCTTGTCCTCCTCGTATCAATTCTTCAAGTACCATAGGAGGACGTGTTCCATACTCTATCATCCATCTGCAAAAGAAGATTTCGTACAGGGTATACAGATATTTTCTTACCAGCACCTCTTCTTTTCCGATCATTAAATTGTTATAATTACCATAAGCCCTAACAAACTGGAGATCCAGCATGTCAACCGTTTTCACCAACCGATAAAAATAATTCATATCCACCTTTTCTTTCTCCTGGCGGTTGATAAAAATTGTATCCGCTATCAGAAATTGTATAAACTCAAATATCTCCCCATCCTCCCGATAGCGGATATTCCAATGGATATTTTCCGGCGAATATTTTTTCTTTTCCTCATCAGTTCTGTAAAAGACTGTGGGATACTTTCGAATCACATCCCCATAAGCTGTCACGTTCTCCAGCGTTCTTTTCAAGCAATGCGGTGCCAAATCGTACACAATAGTCCTGTCCGCAATTTGTCCCTCCTCACACATCAATTCGTAAGTGATTTCCAGATTCTCCGTTTCACCAAAAAAATGCATATCAATATCGCTGCTCTGATTACTCATACCGCGCGCCCTGCTGCCGTCCTGGTTTCCAAACAGAATTTTTATCCCTCTGTTCTCTTCTATTTTAGGAATAATCTGTTTAAAAAATGTAGAATATATTTCCTTATCATCTATACCCAATGCATCCTGATTATAAACAAGAGCATTATATTCTTCTTTCTGCAACGCAATCACCTCTTAAATAACTTCTTTATATAGCCAGATAATGATTTCCAATCCCCATTTTCTCAATTTGTTCTTTTATAACCTCACTATTTCTCATAGAACAAATCAATATAGGATACACGGAGGGAAGCTCTAGCAGTTTTTCCGGTCCATATATTTCTTTTTCCAGAATTCGCTGTCCGATTTTAACATTATTATTGTCAATAAAACAAACAATCTTATTTTCTATTCCGTGTATTTCTCCCAATATCTGCATAGCATATGCCCCCGTACCCCAGACAATAATTTGGGAATGATCTTCTAAAAATGTTTGAATTCTATCGTAATCCTCTTTCCCTTTTTCACGAGCCAGCCTAAAATAGTTTTCAATGGATTTTCCAGAAGAAATATCTTTTTTCATCGCCTTTTCATAAATTGCACTGAGTACATATTCAGGATTTCCCAAAGTAACCAGGCTCTCCGCATCCGGGCTTTTTCGTACATAACCATGCTTCGAAAACAAATTATCCAAGGATGTCAAGCTAAAGTAATTGATATGCTCATGATTAAAGTAATTGGGGATCTGGGTATAAAACCTTTCAAATCCTTCCACGGCAGGTACCTCAACATATAGACGTCCCCCCCATTTCAGCCAACTGTCCATTTGTTCCACAAAAGCGTTTAAATCATAAATATGTTCCATCACCGCCGTAGACATCACAACATCAAATGAATTTTTTAACTCCTCCGGAATTCCGTCAAACGCATTTTGAATTCTTCCACCAATCCCCCACTCCTTTAATTGGCCAATGCACTCGGATGATGGATCCATCCCAAACAGATTTTCAAATCCACGTTTTTTCAGACAGCGCAGCAATCCCCCTCCTCCGCAGCCAATATCCAGTATCCGCGAATCCTTATGGGCATATTTCTCCAGGAACATACAGCGAAGCCTCTCCCTCTCTCCTGTAATCCCTGCTTTCAACGGTGCATTTTTACTATATATATTGCATAAACCATAATATGTGTTATATTCCTTTTGGGACACATTCACATCCGCATAGGCAAAACCACATTGACTACAGCTCACGACATCATATTCATCCGGTAACATTACATTTTCCGGCAACTTCATTTTTACAGAATAATAAACTATTCCCTGTCTTCCACCACAAATCGGACACTGTCGGTATAATTCTTTCAAAACCAGACCTCCCCTGCAATCTCCCACCAATTGAATCATCTATCCCTTTTCCCGAATCCTTCTTGCAATGACATCTCTTACTGCATCAATATCATCATCTGATTCACAATCACAGATATTGCAATAGGGAATCTCCTTTCTTTGCTTTTCCATATGCTGTAACCTAAAATTCATCAGCCATTCAGAATTCCATAAATCTACCAGGCTGTCATAGTTTACATCTCCATACTGAGTGGCAAACTTCCAGTCGTTACAGCATGCGCTTACAGCTCCGTTAGAGTGGATCGCCATCTGCACCAGCGGTTTTGCGCAGACATAATTCGCCCTATCCTTATAAGAATTCCATTTCCGAAAGCTTACTTTCGTATTGTCAGGTTTCTCTATACCGTCAAATCCTGGAAACGCATCCACAATATCCTCCACAAAGGTATAATCGCTGATCGGCTCAAATGTCTGATAGAAGGAATCAATATCGGTTTTTGTCTTCAGCATTACCTCCACAATTTTAATCGACACCTTCACTTTTCCCCGACTCCGCTCGTACAGATCGCGGATATTTTCCACCAGCTTTTCATATTCAAAATCCACATTGCAGATTTCCCTATAATGCGCAGAGTTCAATCCTTCCACAGATATGCGGATCAGATCCAGTCCGCTATCTGCCAAAGCTTGATTCAATTCCGGATTCAGCATAGAGCCGTTGGTACAGGTCCTAATTTCCCGGCACACTCCGCTCTGCCTTAAATATCGGATCATTTCTATCAGATCCTTATTCAAAAAAGGTTCCCCCCACGCCCACAAATCCACAACCTTCACCTGCTGTGGAAACTGTCTCATGTCATCTACAATCTTCTTAAATAAATCAAATGACATTACTTTATATCGTTCCTCATTTCTAAAATTGCTTTTCCTGCAAGGACAAAAATAGCATTCGAAATTACAGGCACCGCAGGGATCGATATATATCACATATGGTGTATCCAGAGGCACCACTGTCTCCAATGGCGTCCTGCTATTTCTCTTTTCTATTCTATCAAGACACTCCTGCCCCATACTCCATCCTCCTTATATCGCTTACAGCAGATCTACAAACATCATACATTTGCTAAACCTGCCCTTATTGATTTCTTTACTTCACCAAAAGCCATTGCCCCCCGCCACTGTCTCTCCCATATCACTCCCCTCCTCCGCAAGTCTCCATGTTCAATACAACCAGTATAGCAGACTGATGCCGCCTTCCCGGAATGTATGGAACATTTTCCTAATATTTTCCTTATGGCATTTACCCGCCAGTTGAACCGCCTGGCCCTCTTCCCGGCAGATAACAAAGCAGTCCCGAAAAGGAATCTGCCCTATAGCCTCCCGTCCCAGGCTTCCATCAGTCACATCCGTGATGAGGACATCTGCATTGGCATGCCGGTCCAAAATATCGATTTCCTCTATTTCCCCTACGACATGCCCCAATGTCCATATAAACTGCGGCAACTCCTTATCCCCTGTCCCGCAATATCTCAACACCCGGCTTCCCATTCTCGCAAAATATGCCCCAAGTACACCGTTATCACCAGTGTCCTCCAATATTGTTAGTTTATCAAATCGAATACGTCCATTTTCCTTGTAAGATCTTTCTGCCAAAACTCTGACAATGACAGAAATCAATCCGTAATATGTATAAGAAATCCCCGAAATTCTGTAGCAATATGGATGCGGCACATAGCCATTCCCCCGGTATCCCTTCGCCAGATACTTTTGAGCCGCCTTGAAGACATCCATATTTAAAAAGACAGTGTAATCTCTCTCCGTAACCTGCAATGGTATCAAATACTGTCCTTTAGCCGCCAAAAATGTGGCCCGGTGCTTTCCGCTGGTCAGATTAAAATAACCCTTTACATTCCATACAGCCTGTGGTGGAACACGGAAAAAGAATTCATGGTCCATCATCAATGCGCGGCACATTTCATCATATATCTGTGCCCTGTTATGCAGCACATTGCTTTTCCAGTCCTCTGTTATCTTTATCTTCCCATCCAGCATTGCCGTATAAATACAATATTCATTCAGATAATCGCTATAACCTGCCTCCATGTCACCCTGTAAAAAGCCATAAAACCGCAGGTGCGTAAAGAAGGCAAGGATATTTATATTACCCCATTTTTCCATCTCTGTATTCCTGTAGTCATTTGTATAGATAAAGTCCACCGGAATAAGAGCCGTAACATAGCCATTCTCTTTCTGCCATATCCCATAATCCGTATCATAACTCCCGGCAATTTGCAAAGTGGCATCCACAAGTATCTCTCCGTCCAGCTTTCCATCAAATACCTGCTCATATACCGCGCTCATTTTTCTGTCATAATCCGAAGAATTATTAATAATACTATTGTAGGGTTTGTATATAATATTATGGAATCCGTTTTCTGCCAGCAGTGCGGCTATGGTCTGGTGTTCAAATACATTTTTCACTGCCACAAAAACAACTGTATCATCTCCAGCCTTGATCTCTTTTGGAACGGAAGATACCGTCCATACGGGTACTCCCATATATTCCTTTATTTCCTCTGCTCTTTTATCAATGAATCCTGCTATCTTATATCCCGCACTTGAAAGCTTTTCAAACATCAGATGTCCTATTGACGAAGCCCCGTATAATATGATTTCTGATCGGCTTGAAAATACAAAACTTTCTGCATTCACCGTTCAGATCCCCCCTTCCCTAAATCGAACCTAATATTTCTGCTGAAAACCACAAGTTCCCAGAAATGTCCATCAAGCATAAGCCGTCTCAGCCGTCTGCCATATCGAAACCCACTATATTGCAAAACGCAGGAATCTACATTTAGGTCTACAGGACAAAACCAGATCAGCATTCCATTGACTTTTCGTTCAAGGCGTTGCACGATATTTTTCAGTTCCCGCCGGGAAGCATCCTCATTTATATATGCAATGTCATAATTTCCTTCAAAATCATATCTATCCATACAATACCGCACGTCCCCGGCTTGCCCTGTCATTAAACGATTCAAGGCGACATCCATCTCGCGTGTTTGTTCGTCTTCTTCGACCACCGTTGCCTTTGTCACCCCGAGCTGCCAAAAGCATCTGGCGTAATACCCATTATCACACCCCAGATCGATAAAGCGCAGGTTTTCGTACTGGCGAATGCCCAAAAACTCAAATATGGCATATAGATTTCTCTGTAAATATATCTGACCCCGATAAGAAAGTTCCATATACAAAGGATTCAAAACCGGCGCAGAAAACGCCATCCCTCCATATTCCTCTATCAGCTTCTCTCCTTCCGTCTTCTTTTCCCAGGCAAGATAGTCTTCCATCTTCATCCGCACTGGAATGCGACTACTCATTTTACAATACAAATAAACAGCTCTATGATTTCCATCAATAGTTTCAAAATATCCTTTCGGATTCCATTCCGTTTCCACGGGACACTGGTAAAATCCCTGCAATCCGTTATGAAACTTACGTTCTAACATAGCAAAAACCTTGAACCGTGATTTCAGAAATTCTTCGTCTGTAAGAGTTCCCATGTTCTGAACCTGCTTGCATACCCTGCTATACTCCTCAGATATTTCCCCACCATAAAGGAATGCCCTAAACAAATCCCTGTATAGCCGGAACATAGCCAAAGGCTTATTTGTATATCGCCCAAATGCATCATATGCATCTCTATATTCCGGTGAACAATCGGGATCATCTCTCTTCTTCCTCTGATCCGGTTGTTTTTCCCCGCCAATATATAGCAAATCCGGGCTTATCAATGTCGTTACATATTTCTCCGTACTTCTGATAATATTTGCCCTATATTGCATTTTAGTCATAACTTCGTAGTCAGGAATGCCACGCAGAACCGAATAGTCCTCCTCGCAAAAAGCGCAGTAGCATTCCTGCATGCGTTTCATGGCATCAGTGCCATAGGAACGATTGTCCTCTGGAATAAATAAAATATTTTTATAACCCCTGGCATATAAATTGCCCGCCACTTCATCATGGACAGCCGAAGTATGCAGGCAGACAATCACTACAGTCTGCTTGCCGGCAAGACATTCTTCCTCTGCAAACGGATTGTATACCGGCACAGGTACTCGGGAAGCTGCCTTCTCCGGATATATGTCAAAAAAAGCGACAACTCTGCACCATCTTTTCAGCTTTTCACGATGCATACATCCCATCTGTCCCGCCCCATATATAATTGCCTGCGTATCATGGTTTATTTCAAAATAGCCCAAGATTACATGTCCTTTCGCTGATAGTCCAACGGCTCACTGCACTGCTCAGCCGCTGGTATCGTTTTGGTTCCTATTGGCCTTCCCATGCAGTATTGGCATGCCCGAATATATTTTTTTTGCTGGAACTCTTTTAAAACCCTTCTGGTTTCATCCTTCCCCATATCCGGCGAAATACTGATATACTCGCTCTCTTCCTCTGGTATTGCCCCCAAGGCAAGGAGATTTCCTGCAAACGGACAGGCAAATATCTTTTTGTCTTTCAATGACAGACATCCCGACATACAACATTCATGATACATTTTCTCCAATTCCTCGTCTGAACGCGCACAGTAAGCAATTCGGCCACAGTCTGTCCATTCTGTTACCTTGGCAATAGAATAGAAATATTCTTTTTCGCACATGAAATTAACCAGTTCCTCTTTTCTGCGCGACACTTCCCCATAGTCGCTGATGCTAAGGAAGACCCTTTTGTCACGAAATACTTCCATCTGTTCCGGCTTTGGCAATATGGTACCGTTTGTATAGATAATAATACATCCAAAATTTTTATACTTCAACAAAGGGTGAACATATTCGTGCCATTTAGGATTTGCAAAAGGCTCCCCCCCCAAAATGCGAATCTCATGAATATAATCCACTGAATCCAGCAGGCAGGACACTTCTTCCAACACATCATCTATTTCTGCATTTTTCGGTTCTTTAAAATACTGCATTAAATTGGAACAGTTCCTGCACTTCAGTGAACATTTTTCCGTAATAACCACATCAATAGTATCAATCAAACAGGAATTCTCCAAAGACATTTCTGCAATTTTTCTGTTATCATCCGCACGCTGTGCTATCTGATAGACATCCCGAAACTCTTCATAGGAAAACCTCCTGTTACAATAAACAGCATAATAAGGCAACACATTGCCACAACCATATCCGTATAAAGTATCTCTCATTTCTTCGAAATATCGGTTAGAACAAATCAAATATAAAGCCTCTCTGTTATATTGCGTAAACCTTTCCGGAGATACCACCGGTATTCCTTCATACTCTTTAAGTTTGTCCGCCTGAAATAAATCAAGAATCAAACTTACTGAAATATTCCTGCTTTTGAGAACCTCATAAGTTTTTTTGCCAGCCTCGTTAAATCCGTACAGCACTATGGGCCGGCACCGCCCCAAAAGCTCTTCTGCCGGCTTCTGATACTCCCCCAGATTTGGAAATCTATATTCCTTCATTACCGAATCTCCTTACTCATACATATTCTTGAATGCAGTAAAAATCTATTCCCTTTTCCATACCCATGCTCATGAGCTGCCTCGACAGGATATCAGCCAGATAATTTCTATGACAAATACAGACAAAATCCTTTTTCTTATCCAACTGCGCCACTGATTTCACCAACTGTCCCCGTTCCACAATTTTTATGACATTCTCATTGTTTTCCAGTCTGTTGTCTGCAAATCCCTCGATATCCACCCCATGGATTCTCATGATTTCAGAAATTTCCAACGCTATATCGCATGCAGGACACAAATAAATTTTTCGTTCCTTTTCCCTGCACCGCACCTCAATGAAATCTGCTAGTTTCTTCTGTCTCTGGAACACCCTCTCTGTCTCCTCAGAATGCTCCAATGGTACAGGGGTGCAGAACATTAAAAAACGGATTGCCTCTCTGGCCTGGCACACAGCCTTCCTTTTGATATTGGACTCCAATATATTTTCATATTCAGCCAATAATTGTAAATACGCCTGTCCACCATGATACCTCTCCCTGTAATTGCTGGCTAAAGCTGTCCCTTCTGGTACATACTTCCTGTAATTATAGATCGTACCATTGATAAAAAAACATTCTTCTGCTGCAAGCAGCACCTTGCTCACCACGGAATAATCTTCACAAACTCTTTCATTGCCAAATGAAATCGAGTTTTTTTTCAAAAAGTCAAGAGAAAAAATAAAATTCCACAAGGAAGTGAGAAGGATATCCGGTGTTTCTTTCAAAAGCTTTTCCGTCTTTCTTGTGTATGTGAAAGTTCTCATACTGAAGTCACCCAGAGAACGCAATTGTTTTGCAAAACATACAATCGGATCTGGAACCTGTTTCTCCAGAATATCCAATACATAAGGCAGCTTCTCTGTCTGTATTGTATCATCTGCGTCCAGAAAAAAAAGATATTTTCCCTTCGCTTTTTTAAGTCCCTCATTTCTCGCCATGCCGGCTCCAACATTCTCTTTTAAATACAGACAGCTAATATTTGGATACAAGGCTTCCCATTTTCTGCAAATTTCCCGACTTCCATCACCAGAACAATCATCTATCAAGATCAGTTCTATTTTCCGTCTTTGATCCCAATCCGGCAAAATGACGCTTTCAATACAATTCTCTAAATAATTCTCTTTATTATATACTGGAATAATAAAGCTCAGCAGTGGCGTACTCATTTTTGACCGCCCTTTCAATCTACTGCAATGACAAAAATCTACCATCCTACAAGCCTTTCAAGAGAACCGCACGTACCGGTGAGCCATCCACTTCCCGCATCTTTAACGGCTGCGCCGCCAGAAAGTATTTTCCTTCTTCCACCTCCGCAAGCTGCAGATTCTCCAAAATCACAATTTCATTCCCAAGCAATATTTCATGAACCTGTTTCTGGCATGTCTGATCTCCCACTGTAGCATTCTCAACCCCTATTAGATTCAGATGATATCTCACCATATTCTCTGCCGCGTCCATGTCTATCAGAACATCCCCGCGGATTAGAAGCTTATCTACGCCGTTCTCTAATCGTCTCATCCAAAAGTCATTTCCGATTTTCCCGTTGTAATGTACCACCTGGCAGTACCCCATACATTTTTCCAGCGGAACTGCCGCGGCATCTTTACCATTCTTCATAAAATGCCTGGGTGCATCTATGTGTGTCCCAGAATGGCTTCCCATATATAGCTTAGTCACATTACACGGATCTCCCCTTTCCATGGAAAACCAATTTTCTTTACCCGGCTCCGGATCCCCCGGATATGCTTTCAAGGAAAAAATTTCTTTGGATATATCATATATATTCAAATACATATCCTCCTCTTCTATACCCGTTCCGTATATTCCCCATATGCAACTCTACGAAGTATCTCAAGCGGAATATCAGATACACGTTCCCATTTTCCCTTAATCTCTTCATAATATTTCGGATTCAGCACTCCTTTTTTGTGCCATTCCACTAATAAATTGACATTTCCCATCAACCAAGGAAAAGAAGCTCCCTTTTTAATCACAAAGTCTTTGTTTTTGTAGCAGTCTGGCAGTGATTCATTCGTCTGTATCCAACGATTTACCCAGGTTTCAAGAGATTGCAGTCTCTGATTTTCCCGATATCTGTACGAATTCATAATTGTAACATTTTGACCGGCCAACAGACATATTATTGGATTCTCTATTTTTGCCAATTGTTCAAACAAAACAAGAAAATGAAAAAAAGAATCACTGTATACACCATGTCTTTGATGAAATTCTTCCAGTTTAAAATTGTTTCTCAATATTGTATTTACATTATAAATAGTAGTATCTATTGATGTTGCATAATCTCCGCATCGATGATAAAATGCATTTGCATCCTTACATACTGTTATCTCATGCATACAGTCCCGATGTCCTTCATCCAGAAAAAGAATATCCGGATCCTCTGCCATTGCTCTATACATCAGCCTAAGTGTCCTCTCCAAACACCAGACTCTGTCTTTACAATACCACATATAATCATACTCTTTCTGAATGCCGTCCATCATAAGAACATGCTCCAGTTTTCTTCCTACGTACATCTGTGGATCTACCGCAATATAATACAGATTATCATATCCTCTTTTCTGCCAGGACTCAATGAGCTTCTTTGTATCCTCGTTTCTACTGCTATCAAAATAATAGATATCCAACCCATAACGGTGATATGTTTCCGCACTATGTTCAAGCACCTCCTCCACAATTTGAGGACGTTCACAGGTAGGAACACATACGGCCATCCTGCCGTCAAACCGTATATCTGTCCTTTGTTTTTCTACCACATTTATCCATTGATAGGCAAGTATATCAACCTTTGTTGCCTCCGGATATATATTTTTTATCTCATCCAGCTTTCTGTCCAGTTCATCTGGCTCTTCAACATGCATGGTATATTTCCATACATTCACTGTAAGCTTAGCTGATGAAAGAATCTTTTCTGCTTGTGCGCGGCTGAAGGAATATTGGTTCTGCTCTCTTCCTGATATCCTGGAATAATGCAGACTGTTTGCAAAACTAATAACCAGTTTTCCATCTGCCTTAATCATTTTAACAAGTTCTTTCAACACATATTCCGGCTTCCTGGTTCGTTCTAATATGTCATTGAGGACAATAATGTCAAAGGTTTCCGCAAATTCATCTCCGCTCCATTTATTTAGGTCTGCATAAATTGTATCCGCAATCCTGTCTGCAACCTGCGCCATATACATATGTGGCTCCATTCCGTATATTTGCCCATTCGGAAACCGTTCCTGCAAATAGCTCAAAAACGCGCCGCACCCTGTACCTACCACCATAATGGCCAGATTATCAGATACATTACGCTCTTCCTCTATAAAAGGAATCAAATCCGTCCGGATATACATATAGTTATTGGGATCCAGATGTATGGCAGACCATTTATCAAAAAATTTTTTCTTGTTTACCGTCGAAACATCTCCGTATTGCGATCTCTCCCTTTTAAAAGTCTTGCTGCCGCAATGAATAATAAAACTATTTTTACAGAGTACATTACGATACCCAGCCAGGTTTATCCTCAGACAAATATCATTATCCTCCCAGCTACCTGGAGAAAAACGTTCATCCAACAAGCCAATTTGATTTATAACAGTCCTTTTTAGTATAATTGCGAACCCCACCAGATACAGCTTATTGAGATAAGGCTTTGTCACAGGAATATTGATCTGCCTTGCATACTCCAGATATTCCCTCCTGCTCTTCCCGTCCTCCACCACTGCCTGGAAATTGGACACATGGTTGGAAACACTTCCCACACTCCCCACCTCTCCGCTCTCATACAATCCCATGCGGAGCCAAAACAGCGCGTTGTCCGTCATCAGTGTATCATTATTCAGAAGGAATATATCTGAATCCTTCTCTGCCAGTCTGACTCCCTGGTTACAGCCTGCGGGAAATCCCTTGTCCTCGGTATTACAGAGAAGCTTGATATCTTTCTGCTTCTTCAGCCACTCCGCGCTGCCGTCCACGGAAGCATTGTCCACTACGATGATTTCCCGCGCACTCTCCGGAGTCGTCTCCCGTATACTGTCAATACAGTCCCTGGTCATATCCAGCAGATTATAGGAAAGAATTACAATGGCTGTCTTCGGCACATGCTCGCCCTGTTCTAAAAACTGCTCCAAAACCATACGGATCTGTGCGCTGTCTGCTTCATCATTACAGTAAAACAGAGCATTTTCATAACACAGATATGCCTGCCGGAGATTCTTCGGCGCATAATACTCTCCCAACAGCATGTACAACTCATAGTTATGTCCATCCAGGCGCAGCCCTTCCGTAATGGCTTCCCAGGCCAGGCTCGCATCGCCCACCGCAAACGCAAGGGAAGCTGCATAAATTGCCCGGTAAACAGGCCTAATCCGACTGCCCTCCCTTTCCATCATCTCCCGGGCTATGTCATATTTCCCATTTAGTAAAGCTGACTGTACTTTTTGCTCCACTTGCGCCAATACCGTATCTGCCATCCTGATTATTCCTTTCCCCTGTCAGCCATATGCTACTACAACACCCCATTCCGCTGACTGAAGTTCCTCTCCATAATCCGCTTCGCTATTCACAACACAAGATCACCGGCCACATCCTCTCCAGGGGATAAGACTCTAGGGTTCCATCCTCATGAACGATGGTCTTGGCTCTGGGAGACACCGTCTCCTCCGGTGAAATCACCAGTTCGCAGAGCACGGGGCCTTCCGCATCCAGCACTGTCCCTATCTGTTCTTCCAATTGGACATTATCCGAGATACGGAATGTTTTCAGCCCGTAAGCCGCTGCCACCTTCACCGTATCCGGCATACTTAGGCCGCTGGATTTCCCGCTGGCCACTTGAAATCCGCCGAAATTATTGTTCTGCATGGATCGGATGCTGGCATATCCTTCATTATTCCAGATAAAGATCTTCACAGGAAGGTTCAAGCGGACCAGTGTCTCCAGTTCCTGGATATTCATCTGGAAGGCGCCGTCCCCGTTGATCAAGATGGTTCTTCTACAGCCGTTGGCAAGACAGGCGCCAATGGAATAGGGCAGCCCGAAACCCATGGAACCGAGCCCTGCGGCATTTTTCATCTTCTGCCCCCGCTTCGGCCGGAATGCCTGATAAGTAATCTCCCCTGCTGCCCCGGAACTTTCCGGAACAATCACATCTTCAGCCGTTGTATGCCGGCAGAGCAGTTCCGTAAAATAATAGGCACTTACCACTCCCTGCACCTTTCTATGTTCCTCTGTGACCGAGGGATATTTTCTGCGCAACTCATGCCCATAGGCATTCCATTCTCCCCAGATAGTCTGCCTTCTCTGTATATCCTCATTCCCTGCTGCCTTCTGGTAAAGTGCCTGGATAAACTCTCCCGCATCGCAGGCCAGCTTTACTTCCACCTGTTCCAGTTTCATGCGGTCCAGCTCATGCCGGTCCACATCAATAATCACTTTCCTGGCAGACATACCAAAATGCGGCTCATTGAAAGCTGTCAGACTGGTATCCAGACGGCTCCCGATAGACAGCAGCACATCCGCTGACTGCAGGATCAGATTTGCCCCCCGGTCTCCCATGCCGCCAGGATGTCCCACATACAGTGCATCCTCTTCCCCCATCATATCAATAGTCTTCCATGTGGTGAGCACCGGGATGGGGAGCACTTCCAGCAACCTGTAGAAATCTTCTGTGGCTCCGGAAAGCTTGATGCCGTTTCCTGCCAGAATTACCGGTTTTTCAGCACCCTTCAACAATGCCAGGGTCTTCTCCAGGGCGTTCGTCAGATCCGGCTTCTCTTCCGGTTCCGGCTCATATCCCTGCAGTTCCTCCGGCTCAATCATGGCCGCCTGCACATCCAAAGGAATGGACAGCCATACCGGTCCAGGCCTGCCACTCTTCGCCTCATAATAAGCCCGTTCCATATGATATCGGATCTCTGTTGGTTCCATCACCTGTACGGCATATTTGGTAACAGGCTTTATCATGTCAATGATCTGTACTTCCTGGGAGCCGATCTGCCGGACCCCGGTATTCCCCACCAGATCAGAACGCTTCGCCTGTCCGGAAAGGATAAACATGGGAGTGGAATCGATCCACCCGGCTGTTACGCCAGTAATGGCATTGGTAGCCCCCGGGCCGGAAGTGGTCAAGCAGACACCGATCTCATTGGTATGCTGGGCGTAAGCTTCCGCCGCCACTGCCGCTGCCTGCTCGTGCAAGGTACAGATATATTCCATCCCAGACTTTCCCACAGAATCGTCCAGGTGCATGGCGCCTCCTCCCGGCAGCATAAAGACATGCTTCACTCCCTTTTCTTTCAGAAAATCAAATACATAATCCGACAGTTTTCTCATGACTCTTCTCCAAACAGTTTGTGTTCCACATATTCCGCAATGACATGCCCGACAAAAATATGGGCCTCCTGTATTCTGGGCGTAATCTTAGACGGCACTTTCACCACATATTCACACAATTCATCCAGTTCCGGCACTTCATGATCTCCCATGAGCATAACCCCAGTCAGTCCGTTTTTTTTCGCACATCGCAGCGCCTCCAATACATTCTTGGAGCGGCCGCTTGTGGAGATCCCAATGAGTATATCTCCCGCTTTTCCTTTGCCCTCCAGTTGTCTGGCAAATACCCTCTCATAACTGTAATCGTTTCCGATGGCTGTCAGCGTAGAAGTATTTACCGTCAGCGCCTCTGCATTCATGGCCGGACGATCCTTATAAAAACGGCTGATAAATTCCGTGGCAATGTGCTGGGCATCTGCCGCACTGCCACCGTTCCCGCACAGAAAGATCTGTCCTCCCTTTGGAAGCAGTTCCAAGATCCTCCCTGCGATCCCCATCACAGCATCCGTCAGCAGCTGGTCAGACGCCATGCTCTTGAAGATATCCCCATGCTCTTCCAGTCTGTGGTAAAAGTAATTGTGAGGAGTTGTCCCATCATTGTATTTTTCCAGAATAGAGAGCAGTTCCCAGAGACAGCCCCTGCCGCCATTATTCTGTAGGATAATATCTGCTGCACGCTTCGCCCTGTCTATTGCATTGGCAGGACATAGCCCCAGCCCCGCATAGGTCAAGGGTTCCACATCATATTTTCCATCCCCCACATAGCAGATATTCTTCCGATGGATACCGGTGCTTTCCTCGATCTGCTTCATGGCTTCCTTTTTGGTCTTACTGCCCCTGTAAAAATATTTCCAGGGAAAACGCTTCTCAAAATATCCTACAATCTCTGTATCCTCACCAGTAATGGCTGCCAGCTTGTATCCTCTGCGGTGAAGTTCAAAGATCGCATCTACATCCTTTAAACTTATCTGCTTCTGCTCACGTCCGGAAGAATCAATGATCACTGTCCCGTCCGTGATAACCCCGTCAATGTCTAATACAATTAATTCTATCATGCATTATTATCCTTCAACTTAACAATTTCATCCAGTTGATCCTCTGCCATCTGAATATAAGATACAATTGCTTCCAGCAGATCTGTCTTGTCACTTTCATTATCTTGACCGGCAGATATGCACATTGGGAACACCCTTATTTACTCCGCATCCTGCATAAACATCGCCGCATAGTGTTCCAGAAACAGCTCATGTACCTGGGCATAACCGGACAGGTCCGCCACGCCGCAGTCGTGAAGGCAGATAGGCTGCTCCTGCCCTGGTACCAGTATCTTGAAGCCGGCCTTCAAGAATTCCAGACACTGGGAACGGTCGTATATATCCCATCCTCCAAACCAGTCTTCCCGCCAAGGAAGGTCATACTGGGTAGCCATCAGAAGTCCGTCAATCTGCTTCACATATTTATCTGTCTCCTCCTCCGCAAAATGACGAATACTGGTACTACTCACTATGGTTTCCGCTATGGCTCCGGCATCCCACTTCCAGGGCTGTATTTTCAGCGTGGTACAACCTACCACTCCCAGCATCCCCACAGCAGGATTCTTAAATCTGTCCAGCATGATATGGATAAAATTCCTGTCTATAATCCTTACATCATGATGCATGTATACCTTATATTTGGCATCCGATGCGTTCATTCCTTCATTATATCCTGCAAATATGCTGGCAGCTTCCCTGATTTCCAGAATATTTACCTCATAGTCCTTAGGGATATCCAGATGATTGATATACAGACAGGACTCTGCAAACTGTCTGCTGTCATTCGTACATATGATAAAATCAATTTTTCTGTTATTCATTGGCATACGCTCTCGCTTCTATCCGGTTGATTACTTCCTGTTTTTGTACGGCAAACATATCAATGGCCCATTTCAGTTCTTCCACAGACATATGGCTGGCGGCCAGGAAATGCAGAAGATCGTCCACATGTTCCTCCCTAAGCCATTCAACACGCTGTATCAAAGGTTTTATCTCATGAAACGGTGTCACGATATCTTTTATTGTCTCCAGTTCCAGATATCTGGGGGCCACAGAACTGTCATTGAGACACTTCTCCAGATATTTGCCCACTATATGATGTAACAGCAGATAGTCCGTCTGGCGCTGCCTGTCTACATTTTTCATTGTCTTCCCCCTCCTTAGGCCAGAGCATGTTTAGAACATCTGTCAGAAAACAATATTCCAACACACCCGTAGATCGTTATCCTCGCAATTTCTTCCGGATCTGCGACTCTGCCTCTGTGAGAAACTTCTCTCCAGTTCCCAGAATCTTCTCCGCGTCCCGGATATCCTTCACCAGCTTACACAATTCATAGGTTTCAATGGAGGCCTTCTGATCCGAGCCATACATATTCCTGTCCATGGTGATATGACGCTCAATGGATGTGGCTCCCGCCGCCACGGCCAGGGCACTGACCAGGGTTCCTTCCTCATGGCCGCTGTAGCCTACCTTGCAATGATATCGCTGCGCAAGCACATGAATCAGCTTTAGGTTGGCATCCTCCACAGGCATGGGATAGGTGCTGTTGCAATGCATCAGTTCATAGGGACAGCCTGCTTTCTCAAAGATCTCCACCGCATGGTCGATTTCTTCCATGACACTCATGCCAGTGGCAATAAAGGTATATCTCCCCTCCGATGCAATCTCCTGGAGCAGTTCATCCTTTGTAAGCATGGCGGAAGCCACCTTATTGTATTTCAAATCGTATTGACGCAGGAATCTCTGGGAATCCACATCCCAGGCAGAGGCGAACCACTGGATGCCTTTCTCCCTACAATACCTGTCTAGTTCATCATACTGATCCCTGCCAAATTCCAGTCCCTCTTTCTGGGCACGCTGGGTCTCCCCCCAGGGACTCTTCCTGGGACTGTCCAGGAATTCCTGTGTATAGACCTTGTCCACCGTCCTCTTCTGGAACTTCACCGCGTCACAGCCTGCTACTACTGCTGCATCTATCAGACGCCTGGCCAGCTGCAAATCCCCGTTGTGATTGATGCCGATCTCTGCCGTAATAAAAACACTCATTTCCAATCTCCTGTCCTGCTCTCACAATTTGTCCAAAATATATACAAAACAGAAGCAGGCCTAACATCTGTGTTCTGTTATGTCTGCTTCTCTTCTTGTTATGTTATACGCCCCTCCATGCGCTTTTTACAATCCCATCCCTGGATTTCGTTATGCATATCATAACCATTCAGCCAGCATTACCCGCAGGTGCTGCCCACGACATTTTGGCGTTCCCTCAGTCCACAGGAATAACTCAAAATCCAAAAAAGCACCATCTCCTGCCATTTATATGGACTGGCCAAACTGTTACTATCTATTTTTATCGGCTATTTGTATATAAATATTTAGTCTTTCCAAATAAAACCTATAGAAAGTCCTTCTCCCTCCCACCTTATCATTCGGTATTTCCGGGAGCCGACCTTTACACGGCCATCTCCCGGACGCTAATCACAGATGGTATTTCTCAGCCAGTACTGCATCTGGCTGTACCTGCAAGATCTGCTTTATAATGACTATTGCTTCCTCCTCCCGTCCACTCTCCCACAGTCTCTCCGCCTTTCCCTTGAGCATCTGGATCAATATGGCCAGCTCTGCTTTTGCGTCATCGTTCTCCTTGTTTTTCTGGTTCTGTTCATCCCGGTACTTTTCCAGTAGTACTTTACAGGTTTCTCCCAGCGCCTGGCAACACATCCCCGCCTCCTTAACGGAAATAACAAATCCTTTTTCGTCTCCCTGCTCCAGGCATCCTGCTCCATAGAGATACTTCTCCGCAAACTGAGCCTCCGGAGGGAGAATTGTAAATTTTCCTTCCTTCACAAAGGTATCTGGATGGTAAATCTGTGTATATACCTCATGGAATTTGCCAGCCATCTTCAGCAGGCTCTGATGCATCTCATGAAATCCCCTGCCTTCTGCAACGCAGGCCAGAGCCTCTTCTTCCAGAAGCGCTGCCTCCATATCCAGAATATACAGTGGCTCTGCAGGCATCATCCCCCGCCACAGGAAGCATTCCTTCCGTTTCTCCTGCAGTGTCTTCCCTTGGCTCCACTGTCCCACACAGAAATGCCATCTGTAAAAGGGTACCTTCTCCACATATTCCCTTCCATTGATCTCTGCCTCGTACAGGTACTGCAAGGTATTCACAGAAAGCATCAGCAGATTGCCTTCCGGATTATCTGCCAACTCCTGTAATGCCTGGCACATTAACGCAGTATCGCCAGCCAGGACAGCATATTCCGCCCGATACCCTGAAACCTGTACACCATGGTTATGGCAGGAAGCCAGAATCTGCAGAATCCTCCTTCTCTCCAGGGAATGCGGTTCCATCGTAGCCAGTACATCATCAATGCCACCCCTTGCAAAACCTCTTTCCAGAATTGCTTCCATCACTTCTGTCATCCACGGCTCAAAAAAGAGCTTTTCAAAGAGATGGAAGGTATTGTCCACAGTCCCTTCCAGTACCAGGAGTTCCTTTTCCCTCCAGTCTATTTTCCGAACATAATACACCGCCCGTTCCAGATTACCCAGCCGATATGCCACATTGACCCCTCTGGCATAGGCCTTCTTCCTGTTGGTCTCATCCCAGAACTGGCTAATGTCCAATACAGTCAGCATCACCAGATCCTGACGTTTCGTTATCTCCTCAGCCAGTTCCAGGTAGCTTTCAAGATGATGCATGCTCTCATCCAGCCTACCGGTTATCTCACATACCTCCATCATGAGGCAATGCACTCCTACCTGTGCGCCCATCAGCAGGTGCTTTCCCTGCAGATAGGCTGCCCCGCTCTCGTATGCCCTGGCAAAATCCTTAAGACAGATATAATCCAGCACTTCGTGCAATTTCAAGAAATGCCAGAACTTACTGGCAGCCCCCTGCAACGAAACAGCACAGCTCTCCTGGATGACATGCAAGCTTTCCTCAAACCTGCCGCTGCCTTCATATTCCTGGATCAGATGTGCCGCAATACGGCAATTCCCTTTGTCTTCCCTGTATTCCCCCAGCAGCAGCTCCAGATTTCTCTGGATATGCTTTTCTTTATCCGCCTGTGTCCGAAATACATAGCCGTAATGATGGGCATAACAGGGAAGCTTATAGACCGGCTCCTCCAGCAGAACCATCTCATGGATCTTTCCCACAAAGCGAGTGTCCTTATGGATGGGAAATAATCTCCCCTGCAGGGTATCTGCCCAGCGGCTTCCCTCCGGATCTGTATAATTCCTAACCGTATAAACGGCATAATTATAATGCTTATAGATACCTGTCTCAAAAAAATCAATAATGGGTGAAGGATCCTCCAGCCACTCATCGTCATCTATATACATAAACCATTCACCCTGGGCCATTTCCAACCCGGCATTCCTTGCCGCCGCGAAATCTCCGCACCATGTAAACGGTACAATTTTCTCCGTATATTCCCGCACCACATCGATGGAGCCATCGCTCTTCCCGCTCTCCACAGTGTCCACTGCGATCAGTTCACTGGGAATCCTCTCCAGAATCGGTCTGATGGATTCCATGCATTTGCGTATGGTATCCAGCCTGTTTGATACCAGCAAGGAAATGGATAGCAGGATCTTCCCGTCCTGGTTTTTATGCTCAATCATTTTCCCGTCCTCTCCTAGAGCGCATCCGCACATTCCTTCCCACCATCTGCACACACGCCCCAAAACAAATTGAAAGAAAAGCCGCAGCCCCATGGGGCTGCGGCCAAATGTGTATCAATAGAACTAATTCTCTACGCTTGCGATTAGCCAAGCAGAGACAGAACACCCTGGTTGCTCTGGTTTGCCTGTGCCAACATAGCCTGGCCTGCCTGGGCAAGGATATTCTGGTTGGAGTACTTAACCATCTCGCTGGCCATATCTGTATCACGGATAGAAGCTTCAGCACTGGTGGTGTTCTCCACAACGTTATCCAGGTTATTGATGGTATGCTCCAGTCTGTTCTGAACAGCACCAAGAGCGGAACGCTGGGTAGATACCTTCTGGATAGCCTCCTTGAGGGTCTCCACAGCAGCAAGGGCATTCTTGTCGTTGGTACCATCAACTCTAAGTCCGTTGACACCCAGTCCCTTTGCATTCATCAGATCCAAGTTCAAAGTGATCTGGTTGTTGGAGGTGGAATCAGCGCCTACATGGAGACTGAAGCCCAGAGAAGCTGTCATATCCTGGGTCTTGGCTACTTCGTTTACATTCAAGGTTGCTTCATTTCCTACTGCGTCATACACCTTGGACGCACCGGGCTTCGCAACGATAGTACCAGCATTGTTTACGTCAAAGTAATTGGACAGGGCATTGGTAGCAATCTTATTGCCATCCTTGTCATAGTAAGCAGCCTCAGTGGTTGTTGCCGCTGCCTTCGTGATGCTTGTGGCATTGAAGTTCACGGTATTCTTGTAATCCATGGTAGAGGATGCAGAATAAGCATAGGTTCCCGATGTTGTAACGGTTGCCAGCTTATTACCCTTGGCATCCTGGATCTCAAACTTTCCGGATGTGGAAGTGCTGACAACAGTATATTTATCTGCTGCTGCGCCATTCAACTGCAGGGAGAAAGTATCCTTCTTTGCAGCAGTGGTTGCATCGCTGGTCCAGGTGCTGGCAGCAGTAAGTGCCATACCAGCGCTCTTCAGAGCCTTAGCCAGATCGTTCTGGGAATCCTGTATTGCTGCTGATGCTGTTTCAAAAGAAATACTTACCTGCAAGCCTGTAACAGTGTCTGAAGCAAAGGTAGCGGTAGCGGTAGCAGCTGTAGCTGTCTTTGCATAGCTATAGCTATATCCCTTCTGGAGAGTGGAATCACCCTTCAACAGATAGGTCTCGTTGAACTTGGTTGTCTCAGCAACACGGTCGATTTCCGTGGTCAGCTGGTCAATTTCGTTCTGGATGTAGCTTCTGTCATTCTCAGACTGGGTGCCGTTGGCAGCCTTTACAGCCAGCTCATTCATTCTCTGCAGCATATCCTGAACTTCATTCAGAGCACCTTCTGCAGTCTGTACTGCGGAGATACCATCCTGTGCGTTCAAGGAAGCCTGTGTCAGACCTCTGATCTGCTTTCTCATCTTCTCACTGATGGACAGGCCAGCTGCGTCATCAGCTGCACGGTTGATCTTGTAACCGGAAGACAGCTTCTCAGTGGACTTAGCCTGGGCAGATGTGGTCAGACCAAGCATTCTGTTAGAGTTCATTGCTGTTAAGTTGTGTTGTACGATCATGGTATATTCCTCCTTGAATATAATACCGCTTCCATGCGGCCAAATGTTTTTCTTACCGTCTCCGGTGATTCGCACCTATCACCCTGGCGGTAAGTGGGACGATAACCTCTCTCCGGTTGTGCGTACCGAATCCTGGCTATCAGAAAGCCTGAACGAAATTCGGAAATGGAACTGTTCAATTGCTTTACTTGTTATGTATATCGGAAGGATGTGGGATAACTTTAGGGCTATTTTCATTTTTTTCGAAAAGACATTCTGATTCCGTTCTCTCTCACGTAATCCAGATATTCATACACGGCATCGTCATTGTAATTGCCTTCCCTGTGCCGGGCCCTGGAGATGGCGCACAACAGCAAGGCATACTCATTTTCCAGGGAAGTGTCGAACACTCCCAGATCATCCGTGTTGATGGAGACCTGGATCTGTGTGTTCCCGGACAGTCCATCCAGCCTGCAACGGCTGAAGTTCAGAATGGGGTGTCTGTCATAGCTGCCAAAAGTGCCGATCAGTACGTTTGACGTAGGGTTACACTCAATGGCGATACCCCGCATAGCCACTTCCCGCCTCATAGCCTCCTGGAAGCTCCCCGCCAGCTCCACGTACCAGTCCATTATGTCAAAGCATTCTGGCTGTAGCCCTTTCTTCTTTGCCCCTGCATCAAAATGATACATGTAATACAGACCCGTTATCACCTCGTTCTCCCTGTAATTAGAAGGAAATTTCTTTCCTGTCATACAGGAAGCATACTTCCCCGATGACAGGGAGTTTTCCTTCTTATATCTGCCTGTTTTGTACAAATCAGGATGGTCTCCCCGCAGCTTCCAGCTGTCATAGTACATATCCAGCATTTCCATAGGCTGCCTGTTTGCGATTTCCCTGCCAAAAGAAGATCCCGAATAATAGATCTCCATCAGCAGACGTCTTGCTTCCTCCTGCATTTTGGCCCGGTGATTTGCATCTATGTTCACATTGAGTTCCAGGGATCTGTATAGCATCCAGACCAGATTGTCCAGATAGTCCTGCTTTGTCAGATAGACACTGTTCCTCTTACTCCTATAATAAGCCTCCGGGGCTATCCCCAGGGCAAGGGCATGTCCCAATCTGTCTCCCTTCTCCATCTGCAGAAAGGTTATGGCCTCATCAATCGCCCGCAGGCCATCCATAATATCCAGGAAATCTTCTCCCACATGATAAGTTACCCCCAGTTGCCCGTATTCCTGTATATTTCTATCCTCATATAAAGACACCCTGTCTGTATGCGGCAGCGTATCGCTCCAATGTGATTTCCTCGTCCTTCTGCCGTATTTCCTCAAATAGCGGAACTCTGTGGCGAATACTTCCGGCCTGCAGCCGATTTCCAGGGAACAGGCATCGATTCCTGAAATGCGGCAGCCATCCCGCCTGTCCTTCTGCAGGTATCCGGCCAGTGCCTTTGCCTTTTTCTTAGTTGCCTCCCGGACCTTCCAGTTCCTGGGAAGCAGCAGATATTCCCTTTTTTCGAATTCCTTCAGGCTGAACTTCTTCTTGGGGAAATGTACCACATAGTGGGGCATCTGTCCGCCATCCCCCACTGCCAGCCGGATCTTCTCATCCAATCCCGTGATATCCTTGCACATTCTTGATACGGTCTCCCGGGGCATGATCCTGGCCTCCAGGGATACCAGATGACCGTTTTCCATTGCAGCCCCCACAGATAGACGCTGTGCCTCTGTCATATACTCTTCCAGTTCCCCAAACAGCAGATTCTTCCGATCCTGGTACTGGGCAAAATTCGTAAATCCTACCCTTCCGTTTATCTGAATCAATTCGCTCCGAAACTGGCTCTTCAGTAGCAGATACAGATAGAAGAGGGAGGACTCCTGCAGCGTGAACCTGGATGCAAACTGAAGCCGAAAGCAATGATAGAGAAAGCTTCTCTCTCCCGCCAGCATCCTGTTGGCGGCATTTTCATCTATCTCATAGAAGTAGCTGCTGTTGGCATAGTCAAGGCACCTTTTCCGACCCTCATAGTCAAGACGGAATCCCCTATATAGTTTCTGGGCAAATTTTGTGCCAAAAGTATTCCTCAGCGCCTCCGTCTGCTGCCGGATCACTGGTGCCAGCGGCAGACGGTCAAACCTCCGGAACCTCTCCCATACTTCCCCGCTGTCCAGTATATCCGCACAGCGGGAAAATAGAAGTGCCCGGATCATGGCAGCATATTCTATCCTTTCCCGCCAGGGCATCTGATGGTCTAATTCTCCCCGGGACACCCCCACGTTCAGGTTCTCCATGAAATAACTGCCTTTCCGGAAATATTTCCCGATCTGTTCCGGATGGTTCATCAGGCAGGTCCAGGACAGCGCAAAAGATTGGGTGGAGCCATGGAGATGGAAGTGATTCTCTGCCAGCCCCCTCCCATAAATCGTCCCCAGACGCCCATCATCTGTGCCAATCACCGCCGGCCATACAAATCGCTTCCGGGAGACCAGATTCTCCTTCTCATCTTCCCATGCCGTCCAGGCCGTCACCAGAAGATCCTGTCCCAGACGTTTTGATATGGAATTCCACCCCAGCACTGCCTCCTGCCTGCATACCGGGATTCCCCCCTGCATTTTCAGTACTTTATCCGCATATGTACATAATGCAGCAAAAAGCATCCCCTCCGGTTCCTTCTCCAGCGTCTGCCTGAGCAGTGCGAACCGTAGCTGTGTCTCATCCGGGGAATACTCCAGCATGTTCAGGGATAAGTAATGCTCATATGTCTGATAGGAATAGGACATGGCGTCTGCCTGTAGCGGGCACCCGGCTGAAAATGTCCCATATTTCCTGATATTGTCCAGGACTGTCTCCGGCGCGGTCCTGCGGAACAGGATATCCAGGTTCTCCCTCTCCTGGTGCATGTGCTGGTTCCTCCTTTTCCTATGGGATATGTGGAAACCGTTTACATTTTTTCTATCTGCTCCTTGTAGGCCTGCATCTTGTCTTTAAATGCAACCACTTTCCGTCTGATTTCACTATCATCCTTTTTCGAGGATTCCTCATTCTCCTCGTTACCCTCATCATCTTCCTCATCTATAAGAACCATTTTTAAGATATTGTCCCAGTCAACTTCGTTTTCCTTGGTTTCCTTCGACAGCCTGTCCAGTTCCTTGTTGATCTCCTGTTCCACATCCATCATGCTGTCCAGGGTCTTGTCAAGCCCTTTCAACACTTCCTGCTCTCCTATCACAATCCCGGAAAAGACCACCTGGCGTTTGGCGGTAACAACACGTTTTAACACTACCTGCGTCTCCTTCTCGGAAGACTTTGTGGCTATTTCCTCTATTTTCTCTATTTCCACGATGATATCCGTAACCCTGTCTAACAGATATTCCCGATAATCCTCCTTATACTGCTTCCTATTATGGTCATTGCACAGGAATACAAGCTGCCCTGTTTCCTTTCCCAGGTACTCTGAGCACTTCTCCCGGATCACACTCTGCTCCCCCAGATATCCGGCCTCATTTTCCACCCAGGAATCCAGCATTCCATAAATCTCATCGTAGATGGCCTTCCACTGGGAAATGGTCTTTCTCCTTTCAAAGCGCCGGATCAGCTGCTGTACCCCCGCCCGTACATATTGCTGAACCTCCAGATTCGCCACCATATTCTTCACACTGATCACATAGGCCATACTATCATCTGAATCGATTTCTCTTTTCCGGGTTTCCTGTTCATCATCCCCCATGGAGTCCTGGTTCTCTGCCCCTGTACTGTCCTCGCCATGCCAGGCTCCACTGTAGAGCATTGTCATAACTGGCTTGAACATATGGAACTGTAACTCTTCCACTTCTTCATTCCACACCAGCTTCCCTTCCACCACCTCTGCCAGTTCCAGGTCTTCTTCTCCCACAGCCACACAGAATGTCTTCAGCCATTCTATAATCTGTCCTTCCGGTACATTCTGCTTCTCCAGGGCAGCTTTCAGGGTCTCCAACGGAACGGTAAACTCTATCACATCGTACTGGCCCGCATAACGATGCTCTCCATTCTTAAACCCTGGTTCAAATGCCACTGGTTCTTCGATAAAGGCAGAAATCTTCTTAAACTGGTCCGGCTCTTCCATAGCCCAGACAAACCATTCGTTCAGCAGTATACTATAATAGAATTGCATGGCCTCCCGAAGCGCCGGCTCATCCCGCATCCTCTCCTCTATGACTGTCAAGACATTCCGAAATGTGTCATCTCTTAGGGAACGCTTTTTCCCACTGTTTTTCAGATACTCATTTATGCTCCGGAAAGCATTTGTCATGTTCCTCTTTGCCTGGTCAAGCTCTCTCACCAGATTCTGCTGCCCATATCCCAGATGCGTACCGCACCAATAGTTCAAAAAGTACTCCTTCAATAAGAGCAGATTCGCCTTCCATTTTTCTATCTCCCTCTCATTTCCCGTCTGCTTTATCATGGGAAATATCCTTTGCTGGCACACCGTATCCATATCACCCAGCAATTTTACAAAATGTGTCAGTTCCCGCATGGTGTGGGGCAGAAAAGGATGCAGTTCCCCTGGCCTTTTCAACAATACCATTCCTGTCCGCAAGTAAAGGAGCTTCAGAAGCTGCTCCTGCATATCCATGCATCTTGTCGCTTCCTTCTGGAAGATCTCCGTCTCTTCATCCTGATAATACTCCAGTCTGACGGCCTGGCTGCCCTCACTGAACATGGCATCTACTTCCGGCAGGTCTATCCGGTGTCCTGCAGGCAGCATTTTTTCCAGGTACCGATATGCCATATGGTGACATTCCCCTGCAAACCTGCCTGTCTCTGGCAAGGACACCAGTTTCCCATATCTGTTCAGATACCTCTCATGGATCGCTGCCTTAAGCTGCGTATAGTTGGCCGCCATCATCACGATCATATTGGGAATCGTGAAATAATTCCTAATATTTTCACACACCTCAAACACATCCCCCATGGACAAATCCGCATCGTCAATCTGGACCACCAGGTATTGCCTCCTAAAGCCGTCCCTCTCCCTGCGTCCTCCCTGGCAATAGATATGTAAGAACCGGTCTACCAGACCGCACAGGTTCTTCTTGAGCTGTGCGCTGTTTCCCAATTGTGCCAGAACCTCCAGATCGTCTTCCTCCACATTTTTTTCCTTCTGTAGATAATCAATGTTCTCATAGCATCTCTGAAACAGTGCAAGGATCTCTTCCCGCTCTCTCCGGAATTCCTTCTCATCCCTGGAATCCGTATGCTGATTCATCTGCTCAGAAAGCAGGTAAAACAATCGGGAAATCAGTACCCGCACAATGGACTCCCCGTGATCCAGGGAGGACGGATCTATGGGATCCAGTACTACAAAATCATATTTCTCTTTGTCTATGCCTTCCTCCCCAAAAAACTTTTTCTGTGGATCCCTGTCCTGGAGATACGCCGCATAAGACTGCATGGCCGTTGTCTTGCCCTGCCCCCGCTCTGCACAGAATGCGATCATGTTGTTGCCCATTCCATGGTACTTTGTCTGATATCCGGCCTCCTTATTTCCATCCAGGTATTTCTCCGTTTCCTGTATAATCTCACAGCAGATAGAGTTGGCTCTCTTATACACATCTGAAAAAAACAAGCCCTCCACAAATTTCTCTTCCGTCTTGGCCCTGTATTCATCCCCTTTGTACATGACAATTTTCTTCATTTCCCGTTTTCCTCCTTGTTTATCTTTGGAAGCCGTTGTATATCGCTTGTTTTCTTATTATTTGTGTCTTTGCATCATTCGGCTTGCTCAATCTGGCATGCGGTAATTTTTTATCGTATTTTAGGAAAAATCAAATCTCCTGCTACTTCTGGCGGGAGATTTGACCTTTGTTACAGCTATCACTGTCCTATTTCCCCGATCTGGCCCTGTCCTGTTCACGAAATCTACTATAACATTGGATATGACGTATCTGCACGTCCATAAACCTCAGTATCATCATCATCCTGTATTTCTCCCAATGCTCACCGAACCTTTCGCAGCCTTCCACGTCCTTTTTCTTCACATAGTTCCAGTCCCAATCCCTGGCCTTCTGTCCCATCTGTGTCAGTTCTTCCTTGAACCGGATCATCCCCCCGATTTCTTCCTGGCCAAGATCGCATTCCCCGCTTCTTCCATACCGTCTGAGAATCTCTTCAAACGGCCTGCCAGACCATTCGCCTTCCATTTCAACCGCTATGATTACCGGCATCCATTCCATCATCCGGATGGGCTGAATCATCTGGGACAGTTCCCCTGCCTTCGCAAACTGGGCAAACCCCACTACCCTGGTATTCTTCGATGCATAGGAGGACAAGGCCAGTACACCGGCATCTGCCATCTGCAGGAAAAAGGCAATGCAATATCTGTCCTCCTGCCCTGTATATCCTTCCGATATCTGCCAGAGCAGGAAGCCGCATCCACGGACACGACGTTCCGAACGCTGTCTTGTGGGGTGATAAGATTTCCAGGACAGCGTATGGGCCGCACTTTCTTCCTCTTTTTCCCTGTCCCAGAAATAGTCCTCGATTCTCTCCCGTATGGCCTGTTTCTCTTTCTCTCCGGGTACTGTCCTGCCAGGCTCCATGCGGATCAGCTTCCTGTCTCTTTCCACAACACTGCATATGATCCGGGCAACATCCTCAGAAGAAAACCATTTCCCGGACAGGATTACCTTCAGAAATGCCTCTGTACCTTCCAGGCTGCCTGTATTATAATTCCGTGCCAGCTTCCTCACCTCATAGGCCTTGTCAACAGAATCCTGCCCGGATCCTGGTTCCATGCCCTCTGTCATGTCAATGCCGTTCTGCTCCCAGAACTCCTGTAACAGAACCTGCCCCAGTATCAAAGTGACCAGTTCATTGAATGTCCGCTTCCCCCACACATCCTGCAACCGGCACATCCATTCCAGATAGCGTTCATCCATTCCTCCGATGCGCAGTCCCTCCAGTATATGGCCGAATAATTTTTCCGTTTCCTCCCCGCTCAGGTTGGGCAGGAACACAAAGGGAAGGACCCGGTATCCCTCCTGGCCTGCATTCTTGATGATCCGCAGGGAGAAAACTGCCTTTATTTCCTCTCTGCCTACGAAATCTATCTTCGCATACTGCTTGGTACCCTGGTAGATGGTTTCCACATAATCCGTGCGATCCACCCTCTGAAACTGTTCCTCTGTGAGATGCCGGGAATATATATACACCGCATTTGCAATATCCGAATGTAGAATAAGGGTGGATATATTGCTGGAGAGCCTGTGCAGGGACAAGGGTTCCACCCTGCGCTTATACTGTAGTCTCAGTTGATACCTGCCTAACAGAAGCAGCGGCTTGTCTGAACGGACATAGGCATGGATCCGAATAGAGGCTGCAAAAGCATCCTTGATCTCTTCCTCCTCATACTGATCCAGCAGGGAAATAAGCCGGCTCTCCATCAGTTCAATGAAATGGTTGATATTCTTGCCATAGACTACTGTCTCATCGCACAGAAGGATACTTGGGAACCTGTGGTATCTCTCATACATCCTGGCCAGCTTTTCACAATGCAGGAAAAGGGAAGCATCCGTAAGGAAACAGGTCCTGCTGTTCTCCTCCATCTTCTTCCCTGTCAGTGCCTCCATGATCAGTGCCAGGATATAACTGCGCCGTACCACAAAGACAACATAGCTCCTGTCACTTTCCAAGGTGTCCTCATACCATTCCATGAGGCCGGCCAGATCTTCTTCGCCCAATATCTCCAGGGCTTCTTTCCTTAACAATGTCGTGTCCATCTATTCCCCTTGCGCCTTGTCTACAGAGATCCTCCCTGTAAATCCATCATGACAAAGTATATGAATCTCATGGTTTATGATATTCATCTTTGCCCTATGTGTAGTATGTCCAAAAACTTCTTGATCATCCTGTATTCTCTGCCCTGCCATTCACCCACAATAAAGCATATCTGATTCTATCATAGAATTCCTTATACGGCAATGGTTTCCGGGTGAACTTATCCAATTTTCGTTCTTTTATTATCCTTATTATAACTTTCCGGGATATTTTCCAGTTTTTCCCCTTGCAGCAGATTTACAGCCCTAATACTCCACCCCCACCAGGCACAGTCCCATTGCCGGGGCCGTAGGTCCCGCCTTTCTCCTCTCCTGCGTCTGAAGGCATTCCCGCACCTGTGCCACGCTCATCCGGCCATACCCCACCTCCAGCAGAGTTCCCACCATGATCCGCACCATGTTCTGCAGGAAGCCTGTCCCATGGAACGTGAAGTGCAGGTACCCGCCTTCCCGGGTGATCTCGATCCGATCCACCAGGCGCACGGTGGATTTCTTCATCCGGGGATTGACGCAGAAATTCCGGAAATCGTGCTCCCCCTTTAGTACTTCTGCGACCTCCAGCATGGGTTCCAGCCTGGGGCGCTCCTCCAGGCGGGTATAATATTTCCGGTCGAAGACGGGCTTCACGTCCCCATCATAGCAGGTATAGCAGTAGGTCTTCCCAGTGCAGTTGTACCGGGCATGGAACCTGGGGGAAGCCTCCCGCACTTCTGTGACAGCAATGTCATCCGGCAGGTAACGGTTTAGGTAATCCCGGATCTCCTCCGGGGAAAATGCCGTGTCCATGTGGGCATTTGCCACCATGCCCCTGGCGTGGACACCGGCATCGGTGCGGCCTGCGCCAATCACTTCCACCTGTCTGCCTCCCTGGCACCTATCTTCCCCGTCACACATCCGGGTAAGCACCTCCTCCAGCTTTCCCTGAATGGTACTCTGCCCTGGCTGGCGCTGCCAGCCATAGTAACGGGTGCCGTCATATTCCAGAATGAATTTATAGTTTTTCATGGACTACCTCCCTGTCCTTTGCTGTCCTATCTTTGCTGTCCTATCTTTCCCCTCTTAAGCAATCCTGTTCCTCCCTGTCCCCAGATCCATCCCGTCCCCCAGCTTCCGGTATACCGTCACATACATGGTCACAAAACACGCCAGGCCCCCTATGGCATTGGAGATGGGTTCCGCCAGGAACACGCCGTCCACCCCCAGTCCCAGACGGGGCAGCAGCAGGGTCAAGGGTGCCACGATCACGGCCTTCCGCAGCAGGGAGAAGAAGATGGCCCTCTTAGAACAGCCCAGGGCCGTGAAGGCAGACTGCCCCGTGAACTGGAAAGCCATGAAGAAGAACCCGAAGAAATACAGGCGCAGTGCTCCTATCCCGGCCTCCAGCAGAGCCGCGTCCTCTGTGAACACGGACAACAACGGGCGGGGGCTTACGATCACCACCAGCCAGGCCAGCACCGTGTACAGGATTCCCAGAACTGCAGTGAAGCGGATGCCCTGGCGCACCTTTGTATACTGTTTTGCGCCATAATTATATCCCAGTACAGGCTGGGCGCCGTTGGAAAGTCCGCTGACCGGCAGGGACAATATCTCCCGGACCGAAGACAGTACTGTCATCACCCCCACGTACAGGTCTCCTCCATATATTTTCAAGGTGGCATTGCATACCACCTGCACCAGACAGTTTGTGCCCTGCATAATGAAACCGGACAGGCCCAGGGCTGTGATCTCCCGAACCAGCTTCCAGTCTACGGACAGGTTGCAGGCCCGTATGCGTAGCAGGGCCATCCTGCCCCGGACCAGGAACCAGAGTACCCAGAGACAGGATATGGCCTGGCTGATCACCGTGGCCAGGGCCGCCCCGCCCACCCCCATGTCCAGCCAGAAGATGAAGACCGGATCCAGCACCAGGTTCATCAGGGCGCCTGCCAGGGTTGTCACCATGCCCATCCTGGGAAATCCCTGGGCATTGATAAAGCCATTCAGTCCCGTGGCCAGCATGGTAAATGGCGTGCCCAGCAGATAGATCCGCAGGTAGGCATCTGCATACACATAGGAAGCGTCCCCTGCCCCGAACAGGTACAGGATAGGTCTGCGCAGCAGGTAACAGAAAGCAAACAGTACCAGGGAAGTGCCTGCCAGCATGGCAAAGGTATTCCCCAATATCTTCTCTGCCCGCTCCTCCTCCCCGGCTCCCCTGGCAATGGAAAACAGAGGGGTACCCCCTGTGCCAAATAGGAAGGTAAAGGCGGCAACCAGCGTGGTCAAGGGAAAGGTCAGGCCGATCCCCGTAAGCGCCATGCTGTCTGCCCCTGGCAGATGGCCGATATAGATCCTGTCCACTACATTATATAAGAGTTGTACCAGTTGCGCTGCAATCAAGGGAATGGACTGGCTGACAATGTTGCGCCAGACCTTCCCCCTGGAAAAATCATTTGCCATATTTTCAATCTTCACCTCCCTTCACACTTCCCGTCATGCCGCTTCAGCGGCACAAACAATCCGTGAGAAGAATGCCTGTTCTTGGCATTCTTCAGTGTGTAAAAGGTCTGCATAGCAGACCTAGAAATTCTTTGCGGGCGTACTTTGACCGCTTAGAATTTCTTTACACACTTTTAGCCTAACAGCAAACTTCCCCTCTTGCAAGAAAAATTTACGTTATTGTTCGCTGGTGCCCCCGCCAGGTGTTTTCATGCGCTTCCAGCGTGACAAACCCAGGCAATCTTGATTGCCTTGACTGCTGTGCGCCAAAATGAGCTGTCCCTGCCCAATTCATGACAGTAGAATGCTTGCATTCTACTGTCATGTGTGCATCATGTTGCTTTGAACGGCAGGGCCGTGAAAAGTAACGAATTCACCTATTTTTCCGTTGAGAACAGCAGAAAATTATAGTAAAATTAAAGAAAAAACAGAAAGGACTTCCTGCATATGAACACCCTCCCAAACCTCCCTGTAGGCATAGAAAATTTTGAAAAGATCCGCAGAGGAGGATTCTACCATACAGAAGAAAAGGGATATACGGAAAGGCTACGTTTAGACGGCATGGAAATGATATTCAAATACGGAATCACCTGTAGCAGGAAACGGTGTAACGTGCAGGGCAAACAGGAAAGCCTTCTGCATCCATCGGCACCACCCTGTATGTAGCCCGTAACAGTGTAGGATGGGCACTGAACCGTTACTGTAAGCCTGCATAAACATGCCGATACTTGGCATCGGCTTTGCACAATTACAAACTATCTGCACTTTTTCACACTCCAGCAAAAAATCAGTAGTTTTTGCCCGGCAAAGAGAGTATAGTGTTGTTTATGCTGCCAAAGACAGCATGTCCGAAAGTTAAAAATATCGTTACTGTTCACTCCGTTCACAGCAACATATGCACACAAAACGCCAAATGCAGGCGTTTTGGCGCAGGTTGTCTCGGGTTTGTCACGCGAAAAGCGCTTGAAAACACCTCGCGGTGGCACCTGTGAACAGTAACAAAATATCCACCCTATCATCTTATGAAAGAAGGATTCCTCCCATGCACGCCGCCCGGAAAATAGATATGACAAAAGGCCCCATCATGAAGCTGGTAGTGCTGTTCGCCCTGCCCATCTGTATCGGCAATGTGCTGCAACAGCTCTACAACACCGTTGACACCCTGGTCATCGGCAATTTCTGTAGCTCTGTGTCCCTGGCTGCCGTAGGCACCAGTGCACAGCCTGTGGAAGTTTTCCTGTGCATTTTCTTAGGAATAGGCACCGGGGTATCCATACTGGTGTCCCAATATACCGGAAGCGGGGACATGGGCCGCCTAAAGCGTCTGGTAGCCACTTCCTCCACTTTCCTGTATCTGTGTGCTGTCCCACTGACCATCGCAGGTCTGCTCCTTGGCCCGGCAATCCTTTCCTTTATGCAGGCGCCTGAAGACGCCTGGGATCTGGCCGTGTCCTATCTGCGCATCATATTCCTGGGTACCCTGGGCAACATGGGATACAACATGAACGCCGGGATCCTGCGGGGTGTGGGGGACAGCCGTGCCTCCCTGTTGTTCCTGCTGGTGTCCTGTGTGGTCAATATCGTGCTGGACGTGGTGTTCGTGGCAGGTCTCGGGATGGATGTGGCAGGTGCTGCCCTGGCCACCATCCTGGCCATGTACTGCTCCTGGGCTTTCAGCATCTTCTACATTAGGAAGAAATATCCCGAACTGGGATATTCCGTGCTGCCCAGACGTCTGGACAGGGACATGCTCTACTCCGTCATCCGGGTAGGCCTTCCCCTTGGCCTAAACAATTCCATCTACTCAGTAGGCCATGTGCTCATGCAGTCCCTGGTAAATGCCCAGGGATCTACCTTTATGGCGGCCTGCTCCGTAGCCACCAAGGTCACAGGCATTGCCAATGTAGCCATCACATCCTTCTCCACTGCGGCCACCACCTTTTCCGGCCAGAATCTGGGCAGTCAGGATTATATCCGCCTGAAAAAAGGCGGCTTGACCATTCCCCTGTTCTCCGGGGCCGTGACATTGACTGCCGGACTGCTGGTGACTTTTTTCTGCCGCCCCATACTGGGACTTTTCACCAAGGATATTGCCGTGCTGGAACTGGCTGCCCTCTATATCTGGGTGGTACTGCCTCTCACCTGGACGTATGCCGTATTCAACTGCATCATCTGCTTTGTAAATGGCATTGGGGAGGTAAAATACCCCACCTTCATCAACATCCTCATGCTGTGGGTAGTGCGTATCCCCAGTGCCTATCTGATCGGACGTCTGATAGATGGTAAATACATTATGGCTTGCTATCCCATCAGTTTTATTTTCGGCATGCTGTGTATGTTCGCCTACTTTTTCACCAAAAAATGGAAACGGATCCGCACAATGGCTACCATGCAGATGGCATCCTCTGATGCCGGAGAACAGGAGTAACCCCTATGAATTCCTTGCCCCACCCCATCCGCTACTATCTGGCCCCCATGGAGGGCATCACCACCTACAGCTTCCGCAATGCCTACCAGAGGTATTACGGCGGGGTGGATAAATATTTCACCCCTTTCATTGGCAGCCGGAATCTGAATGCCAGAGAACGAAATGAGATCCTGCCGGAGCACAACGAAGGCATCCATCTGGTGCCCCAGATCCTGGCCAACCGGGCGGAGGAATTTCTGGCCATTGCCCAGCAGATTGCCTTCTACGGCTACAAGACCGTGAATCTGAACCTGGGCTGCCCCTCCGGCACAGTGGTATCCAAGCGCAGGGGCGCCGGATTCTTAAGTGTGCCAGAAGAGCTTGACCGCTTTCTGGACACCGTTTACCGGAAATGTCCCTTAAACATCTCCATCAAGACCCGCATTGGCATCTCTTCCCTGGAGGAATGGGAACCCCTGCTGCATATTTTCCGGAAATATCCCATAGAGGAGCTGATCCTCCATCCCAGGCTCCAGCGGGAAGGATATGGGGGCCTTGTACACTGGGACTCCTACCAGAAGGCCGTGGACTTCCTAAAGCAGGGGTATACCCCAGGGCAGATGGCCTCCCCGCCTGCCCCCGGTTTCCCCTCTGTGTGCCCCCACCGGATCCCCCTGTGTTACAATGGGGATATCTTCTCTGCTGCCACCAGGGACAGTCTCCTGGAAGCCTTTCCGGAGACAGACACTATCATGATCGGCCGGGGTCTCCTGCGCAATCCAGGACTTTTGCAGGAGCTGAAGCCAGAAAGGCTGTCTGCATCAGCAACCTCCTTGACACAGACAGCCTTCTGTCCCGTTAACCCCGCTTCCCGGCAGTCCCTGGCCACTCTCCGGTCTTTCCACAGCGATCTGCTGGAACGCTACAGACAGATTATGTCCGGAGATACCCCCACCTTGTACAAGATGAAAGAACTCTGGACATATCTGGGCAGCAGCTTTGCAGATTGCGAGCCATACCTGAAAAGAATCCGGAAGGCAGACCACATGGCAGATTATATCAGTGCCACAGATGGCCTGTTTGGCAATTGCAGATTCCTTGCTGGCTGACAGCCATCCGTCCGCCTGCGGATGCTGGCCGCCGTTTATATCCTGCCAGTATCCGCACGAAAAGGGAATCCCACATCACAGTGACATTTTCCTCTATGTATTATGCATTTGCCAGTTCACACAGCTCTCCAAGTACCTTGGGCAGCTCTTCTGCCATGTTCTCATTGCCAAACTGGCAGGTACCTACCTTCCTGTGTCCTCCTCCGCCATACTTGAGCATCAGACTACCTACATCCACCTGGGAAGTGCGGTTCAAGATACTATAGCCCACTGCCACGGAACAGCCCATTCCTCCCCGTCCGCTGACCACCCAGGCAGAAATATTCTGTTCCGGGTACATACTGTAGATCATGAAACGGTTTCCCGTATAGATAGGATCCACACCCCTCAGATCAGTGAGAATCACATTGCCTTCCACCCTGGTATGTGCCTTTACCATCTCCACAAATTTAGCTGTCTGCTCCTGATATACTTCGATCCTCTCCAGGACATCCGGCAGGGCCAGGATCTCTTCTGTGCTCATCACCCGGCAGGCTTCCAGGAGCTTCTCCATCAGCTGGTAGTTAGAGATGGTAAACTGTCTCCACCTGCCCAGTCCTGTCCTGGGATCCATGAGGAATCCCACCAGGATCCATCCCTGGGGATGCATGACTTCATCAATGGTGAGATTACCGGAATCTACCCTGTCCACAGCCTCCATGATCTCGTCAAACTGCGGAAAGCGCTCCTTCCCGCCATAATATTCATAGATGATCCTGGCACAGGATGGTGTAAGCCGGCTTTCTCCTTTATATTTACCCGCCAGGGCCAGTCTCTCATGCTCGCTGGAATGATGGTCGAACCACAGTCCACAGCCCTCTACAAAAGGTACATTGGCCAGGCAGTCGTTCTCCCCGATCTCCACCAGACCATCCTGCAAGTCCTTGGGATGGGCGAATTTCCAGCTGTCGATGATGCCTGCCTCCAGCAACAGGGCACCACACACCAGGCCGTCAAAATCAGAGCGTGTTACGAGTCTCACTTTCTATTCCTCCTACTACGATGTATTTATGGCTAAAACCCTTACAGCCAGTAAGGAATTATCCATCTGATATCTATTTTATACCCTGTGCCTGCATAAGCTGCGTAAGCTTCCTTTCCTTTACATAAGATTCCACCACTTCCTCTTCGGAAAAATGATATTTCACTCCCTGGATCTCCTGGTATTCTTCATGGCCTTTTCCGATGAAGGCCACAATGTCCCTGCTGCCGCAGTGATCCAGGAGATAATGGATGGCTTCCTCCCTGTCCTCGATCACCTGGTAAGTGCCTCCATATGCGTCCAGGCCTTCTATGATAGCGGCATTGATCTGCTCCACTGTCTCGTACCTGGGGTTGTCTGTGGTGAGGATGGTCAAGTCTGCATATTTCCCAGCCATGCTGCCCATGTCGAAACGCCGCTGTTTGGGTTTGTTCCCTCCCGCCCCAAACAGGCAGATCAATCGGTCCGGATGGTAACCCTTGAGCATCTGCAGCAGGCTCTCCATACTCAAGGCATTGTGAGCATAGTCGATGAGGAAGGTAGAGATATGGGAGGCACATTGTAACACCTGGGTCCTGCCCTTGACCCAGACTTCCCGTAGGCCATTGCGGATGCAATCTGTGCTGATCCCCAGCCCCGCAGTGATGGCTGCCGCCACCAGGGCATTCTCCACATTGTATCTGCCAGGCATCCCCAGTGCCATCTCCCCCTCCACCAGACCGGACATATGGAAAGTGGCTCCCAGAAAGCCAGGCTCCCAGAGATTCTCTATCTGGCTGGCGTACAGGTCAGCTTCTCCTTTGGCCGACACCGTGACCAGGCCTTCCACAGACCTCTCCCGCAGCATCTCCTGCCAGTGGGGATCCTCTATGTTCACCACTGTATGCTTCGTCTGATCGCATAGCTTTTTCTTGCAGGCCAGATATTCCTCAAAATCAGCATGCTCCCCCTCCCCGATGTGATCCGGGGAGATATTCAGGAATGCCCCATAATCGAAAACGATTCCCCGGGTACGCCCCTGCTTCAGCCCCTGGGAAGACACCTCACAGACCACGTATCCACAGCCTTCCTCCAGCATACGGGCAAACAATGCATGTAGCTCATAGGATTCCGGTGTGGTATTCTTCACCGGTATCTTCTCTGCTCCCACAAAAGCTCCCATGGTGCCGATCATGCCCACCTTCTTCCCCGCCATCTCCAGTATCTTCTTGATCATATGGGCAGTGGTGGTCTTGCCCTTTGTGCCGGTAAGGCCAATGGTCACCAGCTTCCCTGCCGGATACCCGAACCAGGCAGCGGCAATCTGTGCCAGGGCCGCACGGGCATCCCGGACCATGACCACGGTCACCTCCCCCGGGGTCTTCTCCAGCACATCCGTCCAACGCTCCACCACAATCACCCTGGCTCCTGCCTGGACCGCACTCAGGATATAGTCGGAGCCGTCCTGGAACTGTCCGGAAATACAGACGAACAAGGCGCCGCAGACTGCCTTCCTGGAGTCATACACCACTGCCTCCACTTCCGTCTCCCGGTCCCCTGCAATGGATATATAGTCCACTTCCGCCAATAAATCATTTAGTTTCATACAGATACTCTCCCTGATATACCACCTGGGACGGCCCTGTCATATAGACTTCATCCTGGTCGTCCCATTCTACCTGCAGTTCTCCCCCTGGCTGCATACAGGTCACCTTCCTACCACACAGTCCCAGGCGGTTGGCCACCACCACTGCGGAACAGCACCCGGTGCCGCACCCTAAAGTCTCCCCCGTACCCCGCTCCCATTCCCGGATAAAGATATACCCCGGATCCCGCACCTGGGCAAAGGTCACGTTGGTGCGTCTGGGAAAGCACGCCATATGCTCTGTCAAGCTGCCATACTTTTCTACATCCAGGTTTTTTAGGTTCTCTGTGTCCTCCACCAGGAGCACCGTATGGGGATTCCCCCAGGAAAGGGAGGATGCCCGGAATATTCTGTCATCCACCTGTAAGGGCTGGTCCAGGAAAATGGGTTGGTCTGTGAGCACTGGCACTTTCCCTGGATCCAGTTCCGGTTTCCCGATATCTGCCCGGATATTGCGCACTTCTCCATCCTCTACCATAAGCCACACTTTCTGGTCACCCCCGTAGGTCTCAATGGTCAGGAAATCCTGCCGGGTCAGCCCATGGAAATAGACGTATTTGGCCACACTGCGCAGGGCATTGCCACACATCTCTGCCTCTGTGCCGTCCGGGTTGAAGATACGCATCCGAAAATCACACCTTTCTGAGGGACAGACCAGCACCATACCGTCTGAGCCAACGCCGAAATGCCTGTCCGAGATCTTCCTGGCAAGGTTCCTCCAGTCTTCCACCTGATCCTGGATGGCATTCACATACACATAATCATTCCCATAAGCCTGCATTTTTGTAAAGGGAATCTTCTGCACTTTCCCCATCTGCCTTCTCCTCCATCCTGTACTTGATTCCCGCGGGCAGTAAGCCAGGCGGATGCGCCAGCATCCATTAGCTCTTGCCGCCAGGGGTGTGTAGTGCTGATGGCGCATGATCAGCGCCCACCGTAGTGGAGCAAAGACCACATGCCCCGCTGCTTGCAGCGCTACAAGCTTCATGCCCGCGTGCTTTAGCACGCTTTGCTTCGCAGCTGGGTTGTTGATTCCCGGCAGCCAGCTCTATGCCAGCGCCTGCTCCAGATCTGCAATGATATCCGCCGGATCCTCGATCCCCACGGAGAGACGCAGGAAACGCTCGTTGATCCCCAGCTTTTCCCGCACATCCGCCGGTGTGGACTCATGGGTCTGGGTCAAGGGATAGGTAATCAAGGACTCCGTTCCACCCAGGCTCTCTGCAAACAGAACCATCTTCACCCCGCTCAAGACACGGTGGACAGTCTCCACGCTGTCTACCTCAAAGGATATCATCCCCCCCACCCCGGCATAGTTCAGCTTGCTGATCCTGGGATGATCCTTAAGCCACTCTGCCACTTTTTTCCCGTTCTGGTCATGTCGTTCCATCCGCAGGGAGAGCGTCTTTAAGCCCCGCAGCACCAGCCAGGAATCAAAAGGTCCCAGCCCGTTTCCACGGGATTTCATCTGCAACCGGAAATGGTCTGCCAGCTCCTTCGTGGACACCACCACAATCCCCGCTATCACGTCATTGTGTCCACACAGATATTTTGTCCCGCTATGCACCACGATATCCGCCCCCATGGTCATAGGACGTTGAAAATAAGGGGAGAGGAAGGTATTGTCTACCACAAAGACCAGTCCATGCCTCTTGGCCACCTCCGAAAGCCTGGACAGATCCGCCACTTTCATCATGGGATTGGTGGGAGTCTCTACAAACAACATTTTTGTGTTGGGTCTGATAGCTGCCTCCAGCCCCTCAAGATCCGCCATATCCAGATAGGTGAATTCACAGCCCAGCCTGCTAAAGATATCCGAGCAGATCCGGTACGTCCCCCCATAGATATCATCGGAGAGAAGTACATGATCCCCTGGCGCCAGCAGACCGAACACCCCCATGTTCGCCGCCTGGCCACTGGTAAATGCAAAAGCCTCCAGACCTTCCTCCAGAATGGCCATGGTCCGCTCCAGCTCCTGCCTGGTAGGATTCTGCAGGCGCGAGTAATCATATCCCGTGGAAACACCAAATCCCCGGTGGCGGAAAGTAGCCGTCTGGAAGATTGGGAAGCTTACGGAACCTGTGATCGGGTCACAGCCCAGCGCCCCGTGCACTACTTTGGAGTCAAAATGCAGATTCTCCTTTCTGTCATATGCATCGTAATAGCAATCATTCACCATTTCTATTGTCCAACCTTTCCCCGTTTTCGGATTTTGATCTCAAGATTTCATGTTCCCTGTGTCCACTGGCACATGTCAGGAACAAGCAGATGCTCTTTTTTATTGTACCAGATATTCCCTGTTTCATGTCTTAAGTTTGTCTAAATTAAATTACTTCCCAGAAGAACGCAGGCAAACCTTTACCAGCCGCCTGCGCTCTTTCTTACTACTCCTCACCACTCTTCTGCTCCATATACTGCATACCGTTCTACTCCGCTATCTGATGCAGCTCCTCCGGTTCCCCAAGAGCCTTCTCATAGCACTCCAGTATGGTCTTCTGAAGAAGCTCCCGCATGGCGGAATTGATAGGATGGGCAATATCCCGGTATTCCCCATCTATAGCCCGTTTACTGGGCATGGCGATGAACAGTCCTTTCTCCCCCTTGATGACCTTGATATCATGAATGGCAAACTCATCATCCAGGGTAATGGATACGATCGCTTTCATCTTGCCATCCTTTGCAATCTTACGCACCCGTACATCCGTAATCTTCATTCGTATAAGCCTCCCTTACAGTAACATTTATCGTTTTGTAGTTCCTACATCGTGGCCGTTCAGCCCACACCATTCGCAAAGGCGCTTCCAGCGCCTTTCCGCTGCTTCGCAGCTGACTTTGCTCATAAAACGGCGCTCCCTCAGTCCATATAAATGGCATAAAATTCGTGCAAGCACGATTTTCTGCCATTTACATGGACTGGCTGAACTGTTGCCCTACATCATATATCTCTCGCCGCTCTCCACTACAATCCTAATGCGCCCCTCCTCTCCCATGTACCGGGATCCCGCCCGGATGGTATCATGACTCTCAACGATACAGTTCTCTATATATGTATTGTCTCCAATATACACATCATTCAGGATAATGGAATTCTTCACCACACAGTTATTCCCAATATAGCTCTTTTTAAACACAACAGAATTCTCCACCACCCCGTTGACGATACAGCCGCTGGAGATCAGACTGTTCCTAACATCGGAACCCACGTTGTATTTCGCGGGCGGCAGATCATCCACCTTGGAATAAATATCGGGATACTGGCGGAAGAAATAGTCCCGTACCTCTGGCTTCAGGAAATCCATATTGGTGCCATAGTAATCTTCCACAGAAGCAATGTTACGCCAGTAATCCTTGATCTTGTAGCCGTATATCCCCTTGATGTCCTTGTACCGGATCAAGATATCCCGCACAAAATCATACCGGTCCTCCTCGGCACATTTCTCAATCATCTCAATCAATTGTCTGCGGCGCAGGATATAAATACCACAGGAGATGGTACTGGTCTTGGCCTGGAGAGGCTTTTCCTCAAATTCCTCGATCCTGCTCTCCTCATTCATACGCAATGTGCCGAACCGCTCCACATTTACATCAGGATCCATGTCACGACATACCACCGTAATATCAGCCTTCTTGCTGATATGGTATTCCAGGACCTTGTTGAAGTCCATCTTATATACACAGTCCCCGGAGGCAATTACCACATACGGTTCATGGCTGCTCTTCAGGAAAGACAGGTTCTGGTAGATGGCATCTGCTGTACCTCTGTACCAGTTGCTGTTGTCTGCCGTCACCACAGGGGTGAGCACATACAGCCCTCCCTGCTTACGGCCAAAATCCCACCACTTGGAAGAGCTCAAATGTTCGTTCAGGCTCCTGCCATTGTACTGGGTAAACACTGCCACCTTCTGGATGTGGGAATTGGACATATTGCTCAACGTAAAGTCAATGCTACGGTAACTGCCTGCAATGGGCATGGCACAGATCGCCCTTTTTCGCGACAGTTCCTTCATCCTATGATTGTTGCCACCTGCTAATACAATTCCGATCGCCCTCACTGTCACTCACCTGCCTTAATCAATGTCCTGCCGCCTGGAAGCTGCAATCCTTCGTAATCCTCTATGCTGGTCACACCAGCTATGACGGTGTTCTTTCCCACCTGGATCCCGTCTGGAATCACACTCTTCTCTCCAATGGTAACAAGTCCGTGGTCGTAGATCTGGGGGGCCGTCTCATTGGGCTGCTCCTCCCCTACGCCCAGGGCTACATTGTCCCCGATACACACATCTTCTGCCACTATGGCCTTGTTAAACTGACAATTGTCACCGATCCGGGTATGATTCATGATAATGGAATCCCGTACCACTGTCCCCTTGCCTATGGTGACGCCACATCCGATCACGGAGTTGTACACCTTCCCATAAATATCGCTGCCCTCTCCGATGATGCTGCGCTCCGCCACGCTGTCCGCAGACAGGTACTGGGGTGGCTGGATCTCACTGCGGGTAAAAATCTTCCAGTACTCTTCGTACAGGTTGAACTCCGGCACGATATCAATCAGTTCCATATTGGCCTCCCAGTATGAATGCAGGGTTCCTACATCCTTCCAGTAGCCGGTGAATTCATAAGCATATAGAGGCGCACCCTTCCTGTGACAGTATGGAATCACATGTTTGCCAAAGTCCAGGGCCGGATGCTCTGCCATAGCCACCAGGGCTTCTTTCAAAGTTTCCCAGTTAAATATGTAGATACCCATGCTGGCCAGATTGCTCCTGGGATGTATGGGTTTCTCCTCAAACTCAACGATCTTCCTGCTCTCGTCCGTGATCATGATGCCGAACCGGCCGGCTTCTTCCATGGGCACCGGCATCACCGCAATGGTCACCTCCGCGCTATTTGCCTTGTGGAAATCCAGCATGATCTCATAATCCATTTTGTAAATGTGATCACCGGAGAGGATCAGCACATACTCCGGGTGGAAGCCTTCCATATACTCCAGATTCTGATAGATGGCATTGGCCGTACCCGTGTACCACTCGCTGCTGTTGCTCTTCTCATAGGGCGGCAATACCGTGACGCCGCCGATATTGCGGTCCAGATCCCAGGGAATGCCGATGCCGATATGGGTGTTCAGTCTGAGGGGCTGGTACTGTGTCAGCACACCCACCGTATCCACGCCGGAGTTGATACAGTTGGACAGCGGAAAATCAATGATACGGTACTTCCCCCCAAAAGCCACGGCCGGCTTCGCAATCTTGGAAGTCAGCACCCCCAGCCGGCTTCCCTGGCCTCCCGCCAGCAACATGGCAATCATTTCCTTCTTGATCATCTCTACACCCCCTGCGTACTCACTGCGATGTATTTCCACACTTTCCAAAAAACAGCCACTTTCTGATTCAACATTATACCATATCCCCTTTGGAAAGTGAATATTTGCCTCATAAAAAGTTATGGATTTTTGCTTTTCTCTATTTATATTTACTATATTTTTGTCGGAAATGTTGTAGATATTTGTCTATTTCGTAAAATAAATATGGTTATCAAATAATTGTCTGACATTATTTTTAGTTTGTTTTTTTTGGTCTATCTGTATATAATGTACTATATAAGCGGGCACGCTGGACTGCCCCATTTATCATAAAGGAGACAAGACATGTATCAGATAGACTTTTCCAACCCTTCCTCCATATATTTTGTGGGCATCGGCGGCATCAGCATGAGCGGACTGGCACAGATCCTGGCAGATGCAGGGTTTACGGTGGCAGGCTCTGACCGCACCAGAAGTGAACTGACAGAACATCTGGAAGAGAAAGGGATCACCGTATTCTATGGACAGAGAAGCGGAAATATTACGGAGGCGTATGACTGTGTCATCTTTACCAGCGCCATCCATCCAGACAATCCGGAATACATTGCTGCCCACGAAAAACACATTCCCTGCCTGACCAGGGCACAGCTTCTGGGCCAGATCATGCAGAATTACCGGATTCCCATTGCCATCAGCGGTACACATGGCAAGACCACCACCACTTCCATGGCCAGTGAGATCCTCCTGGCGGCAGATAAGAATCCCACCCTGTCCATTGGGGGTATCCTGAAATCCATTGGCAGCTGTGTGCGTGTGGGTGGTCCGGACATTTTCCTGACAGAAGCCTGTGAATATACCAACAGCTTCTTAAGCTTTTTCCCAAAAATCGGTATCATTTTAAATATAGAAGAAGATCATTTGGACTTTTTCAAGGATCTGGCCCACATCCGTTCCTCCTTCCGGCAGTTTGCGCACCTTCTGCCTGCGGACGGCTGTCTCATCCTCAATGGACAGATTGCACATCCGGAGGAGATCACCGAAGGACTTTCCTGCAGGGTTGTAACCTTTGGGCCGGATGCATCCTGTGATTATTACCCGGAATCCGTCTGCTACGATGAAATGGGGCATCCTTCCTTTGTGCTCCACAGCCCGCAGTTTTCCAGCCGGAGTTTCACCCTGCAGGTGCCCGGCGAGCACAATGTATACAATGCCCTGGCCGCTATCGCCCTGGCGGATGTCCTCTCCATTCCCACACAGACCACTGTAAAGGCCTTACAGGCATTTGGCGGCACTGACAGACGTTTCGAATACAAAGGTTCCATAGGTGGTGTCACTGTCATTGATGACTATGCACACCATCCCACAGAGATCAAGGCTACCCTGCAGGCTGCTGCCAGACTGCCCCACAGGGAGGTCTGGTGTGTTTTCCAGCCCCACACCTACTCCCGCACGAAGCAGTTCCTGGAGGAATTCGCCCAGGCCCTGTCCCAGGCCGACCGGGTAGTGCTGACAGACATCTATGCCGCCCGGGAGGCCGACACCCTGGGCATCAGTTCCCTGGATCTTATGCACAAGCTACAGGATCTGGGAACAGACTGTATGTATTTCCCTACCTTTGACGAGATCGAGAATTTCCTTCTGGCAAATTGCCAGAACGGTGATCTGTTGATAACTATGGGGGCAGGAGACGTACTGAAAATCGGTGAAAACCTGCTTGGGAAATAGTTATCCACATATTCCACAGGGGATCTGCCCGCGACAGGCATCCTCCCCTGTGGATAGTTTCTTTTTTCCCGTGGATAATCCAATGCCAATGCCTTCCCAGCAAACGCGCAGTCTGTTCCTGTTTTTTCTGGCAGCATGTATTTTTTTCCACAATTTCCACATTTTCCACATTTCCTCCCCGAAAAATACACCTGGGATTTTTCGGGAAAATGACTATTTTCTTTTTCGGAACCTTATGCTATACTTTCCCTACCGTAAGACAGACAAGCCCGTTCTGTTACTATAAAAGTCCCAGTCATTCCGGCGCCGCCAAGAGACTGGTGTGCGCCAGCATGCACGTCAAAGGCAGCACGCTGCCCTGGCAGGTTGTGTGTCCAGACTCCCGGTTTTCGTTTATGGTGGAGCATAGGGATGCAGGGACGTTTTGGAAGGAAGTGTATGTGATGGATCTGACAATCTACCAGGACAATCCCATGGATGTCACTATAGTACCCAATCTGTTCATAGATGAATATATGAAAGAAGCCAATGATGCACAGATCAAGGTATATCTGTACCTGCTGCGCATGATGCACTCCCAGTCCTCCATAAGCGTGCCTGGTATTGCGGATCAGTTCAACCACACGGAGAAGGATGTGCTCCGCTCCTTGAAATACTGGGAGAAGCACCGGCTTCTGGATCTGGATTACGATGGGGAGAAGAACCTGACAGGCATCCATATCCGAAATATACATCCCAGGCAGGAGCCTGCCCCTACCGGGAAGGCCCCGGAAACTGTCCCTGTCACATGCCAGCCTGATAGACCGGATGCCGGGAAAGGTCTGCCGGATGAATTCACACCCACACAGACCCTTTCACCGGGTGCTTCCGCCACGAGACCAGCCCTCCTAAAGGAAGATGCCCATCTGTCCCCGGCAGATCCCTCCATGGCCTCTGCACTTCCTGCTTTTGAGAAGCCGGTATATTCCGCAGACCAGTTGCGGGCTTTCAAAGAACGCCAGGACACTGCCCAGCTTCTCTTCATTGCAGAGTCCTACATTGGCAAGCCCTTGACGCCATCTGAGATCAAGACCATCCTGTATTTTACGGATGTACTCCATTTCTCAGACGACCTGATCGACTACCTTCTCCAGTACTGCGTGGGCAAGGGCAAAAAAGATTTCAAATACATAGAGAAAGTGGCTGTAAACTGGGCCACGGAAGGAATCACCACCCCGAAGCAGGCCAGGCAATATTCCTCCCGGTATGACAAAAATGTCTATATCATCATGAATGAGCTGGGCAAATCGGGCTCTCCTACGGGAAAGGAAGTGGAATATATCACCCGCTGGATCAAAGAGTACGATTTCCCCATGGATGTAATCTTCGAAGCCTGTCAGCGCACGGTACTGGCCACAGACAAGCACCGGTTCGAATATGCAGAAGGGATCCTATCCAGTTGGAAGTCCCAGAACATCCACCATAAATCCGACATCAGCAAGGCCGATGACCTCTATCAGAAGCGGCGGAAGTCCTCTTCTTCCCAGGAACGCATGCGACAGACCGGGAACCGGTTTAACCAGTTTGCCCAGAATGCTTACGATTTCGATGCCCTGGAGCAGGAGCTCCTAAGCAATTGATCCCTATATACAGTTGTCCGGAACCATTCACAGGAAAGGAACATAGACATGGCACTTACAAATTCCCAGTATGAATCCATCCTAAGAGGTTACGAAAAAACGCGGGATCACAACCGCCAGCTTCTGGAGTCCAGACGCAATCAAGTATATGCTGCCATCCCGGATTACCGCACTCTGGAAGATGCCGTGGGTAGTCTATCCCTGACTGCTGCCAGGCTCCTGCTGGATGGAGATGAATCCGCACGCTCCCGGCTGCATACATCCCTGGAGGAAAACAGACACCTGCGGCAGCAACTCCTTACCGAACACGGTTTTCCCGTTGATTACCTGGATCCCATCTACACCTGCTCCTGTTGTAAGGACACCGGATATATCCGTGAGGAGGACGGGCTTTCCGTCAAATGCCATTGTTTCCGCCGGCAGGAACTGGATCTGCTTTATGATCAATCCAATATCCGGGATATGGTAGCCAAAGCCAATTTTTCCACCCTCTCTTATGCGTATTACCAGGGGGAAGACCTCCAGCGTTTCCAGACTGCCGTGACCATCAGCCAGAAATTTGTACAAAACTTCAAAGAAGACTATCGCAATTTGTTCTTTTATGGTACAGTAGGTACGGGTAAAAGTTTTCTGTCAGGATGTATTGCGGATTGCCTGCTGGGGGCAGGCCATGCTGTGATTTATTTCAGTGCCTCCAGTCTCTTTGAGACCCTGGCACGCTTCAGCTTTGACCGCAAGGAGAAGGACTCCCTGCAGGATTTCTGCCGGGATCTGTATGGCTGCGATCTGCTCATCATAGATGACCTGGGCACGGAGATCACCAACAGCTTCGTGACCTCCCAGCTGTTCGCCTGCCTCAATGAACGCGCCCTGCGGAAAAAACCCGTGATCATCTCCACCAATTTAAGCCTGGAGGAACTCAGAGACCGTTACTCCGACAGAATCTTCTCCCGGGTTACCAGCAATTTTACCCTGTGCAAGCTCACAGGCCCGGATATTCGTATCTGCATCAGACGCAGCAAATCCTAGAAAGGTAGGTCATGCATGGGAAACCGCGAAGAAAAAAGAAACCTTGAAACCATTCCCGTTGGCTCTCTGGGCATCATTGCCCTGGAGGGTTGCAAGCCCTTGTGCGGCAAGGTAGACCAGTATCTAGTCAAGTGGAGGACCGAACGGGAAAGTGAACACAAAGATTCCCTGGCCTTCTCCGGTTACCAACGGGAATCCTATCTGTTGGACGCTAAAGTCCCCCGGTTCGGTTCTGGAGAAGCCAAAGGGGTCATCCAGGAATCTGTACGGGGTACAGATCTGTACCTGCTGGTGGATGTGTGTAATTATTCCCTGACTTATTCCCTTTGTGGTCACGAGAATCACATGTCCCCTGATGACCATTATCAGGATCTGAAGCGCCTCATTGCTGCAGTGGGCGGCAAAGCCCGGCGCATCACTGTCATCATGCCATACCTCTATGAGAGCCGCCAGCACAAACGAACCTCCAGAGAGTCCCTGGACTGTGCCCTGGCCTTGCAGGAGCTGGTGCAGATGGGAGTAGACAATATCATCACCTTTGATGCCCATGACCCCAGGGTACAGAATGCCATTCCTCTGCATGGTTTCGAGACAGTACAGCCCGCTTACCAGTTTATCAAAGGGCTGTTGCGCACAGAAAAAGGGCTGAAAATTGACTCCGACCACATGATGGTCATCAGTCCTGATGAGGGCGGCATGACCCGCGCCATCTACATAGCCAATGTACTGGGCCTGGATATGGGTATGTTCTATAAGCGGCGGGACTTCACCCAGATCGTGGAGGGCCGCAATCCCATAGTGGCCCACGAATTCCTGGGCACCAGTGTGGAAGGCAAGGACATGATCATCATAGATGACATGATCTCTTCCGGGGAAAGCGTGCTGGAAGTAGCTGCCCTCTTAAAGGAACGCAAGGCTGGTAAGATCTTTGTCTGTGCCACCTTTGGTCTGTTCACCAATGGACTGGACAAGTTCGACAAGGCTTATGAAAACGGTATCCTTGACAGGGTACTCACCACCAACCTGATCTATCAGACCCCTGAGCTTCTGGAACGGGAATGGTATGTGAACTGTGACATGAGCAAGTATATCGCATACATCATTGATACTTTGAACCACGATTCCTCCATCAGCGATCTGCTGAATCCCAATGAGAGAATCCAGAGTTATGTGACCAGATACAAGAACGGAGAGATATAATGCTCTATTTTCCGAAAAAGACCTGGCAGATGATTCCATTTTCATCTGCCAGGCCTTTTGGAGGTTCAGACATGTACACAACCCACTTGATGGTTTTCTTTCCAGGTACCCAGATCATTTTGTCTCTACATTCCCCGTGGCCACCACCTGCACTCCGGTACCACAAACATCTTCCACCACCACGTCCCCTATATGGACAGGTGCCTGTAGTTCGATTCCTTTTAACACACGAATGCTGTCCATGATCTTTCCCTTGGGAATGTCTGTAGTTGTCTTCACGGAGACAACTGGCAACACCCCTTTCCGGACCCGCACCAAGCTGGTGACAATGCGTCTGGGATCCGTCAGCTCCTTGGTCACATAGTCGGCTCCCCTGGGACAGGTATTCCCTGTAATGTCCACAATCTCCTCTCCCCTGGTCCTGGCTGTTACATTGCACCCCAAAGGGCATCCGATGCATACGAACTCTCTGGTCTGTTCCAGTCCGTTTTCCTGCATTTCTGCCTTCCGGGCTGTGTCCTCTGCCTGGAATCCCTCCCTTGTCTGTATGGCTTTCGTGACCTGCCCTGTACCTGCTGCTTCTTGGACTTCCATTCCCCGCAATGCCTCTGCTACCTTTTTGCTACCTGTATCCACTCTGCTACCCCCTTTGCCCGGCACCCTTTCAGATCTATCATTACAGCCACATCCTTCCAGCTTATCAAGCGCTGCCTTCCCTTACCGACACCGTTATTTCCTCCGGCTCTGGTATCTGCTCCAGCCACGCCCGCTTCAGTACCACCTGCTCCATCTCCCCAGGTGTCAGCACCCGTCTCCTGCGGCTATACAATACCCGTCCCCCTGCAGATACTTCCACACAAGCATCCCGGTAAACATTTCCAACCCGGAAACGCAATACCTGCTCCTGCTCCATGCGCCCTGGAACCACAGAAGAAGGAACTGTGTAACGGACACCTCCTTCCGCCCGGATGGAAACCCTTCCCACTCCTTTTTCCAGGCTGCCCTGCAGGTAGGCAGCTGCCCTTCTCCCAGCCCAGGACGCCTCCTCAGACACATAGTCTACCAGGTCATGGACATGCAACACATTACCGCAGGCAAATACCCCTTCTATGTCCGTCTCCAGGCTCTCATTCACAAACGGCCCGTTGGTGGCCGGATTCATCCCTACCCCCAGGGCCACTGACAGTTCATTTTCCGGAATCAGCCCACAGGACAACAGCAGGGTATCACAAGGGATCTGTTCTTCTGTGCCAGGGACTGGCTTGCCCTTTTCATCCACCTGGGCCACTGTGACACCTTCCACCCGCTGCTTTCCCTTGATATCCACCACTGTGGTCCGCAATTTCAGCGGAATGCCAAAATCATCCAGGCACTGGATAACGTTTCGTTTCAGCCCTCCCGAATAAGGCATCAGTTCCGCCACCAGCTTCACCTTCGCCCCTTCCAGTGTCATACGTCTGGCCATGATCAGACCGATGTCCCCGGAACCCAGGATCACCACCTCCCGGCCCGGCATCCTGCCTTCCATATTCACATAGCGCTGGGCTGTACCTGCAGAGTAGATCCCGGCAGGCCGGTATCCCGGAATCCCCAGTGCTCCCCTTGGCCTCTCCCTGCATCCCATGGCCAGAATCACTGCCCTGGCTTCTATGGTATAGATGCCATCTTCCTGGTTCATGGCAGTCACCAGCAAAGATCCGGCACTATCTGCCTGCTGCCTTGCCAGGTCTACCACCATGGTGTGCAGTTTGCAGGAAATTCCAAGGGCCTGCACCTGCCTGACAAACCGGTCTGCATACTCCGGCCCTGTCAGCTCCTCCTTAAAGGTGTGAAGTCCGAATCCGTTGTGGATACACTGGTTTAGGATCCCTCCCAGTCTGGCATCCCGCTCTAAAATCACCAGATCCTCCACCCCGGCTTCTCTGGCCGCTATGGCTGCCGCCAGCCCGGCTGGTCCTCCCCCGATTATCACCAGATCTTTCTTCATGCCCATTTTCCTCCTGCTGCCATTTGCCTTCCGGGACATCCCCAGTCCCTCAATCTACCAGGAATTCTGACCCAGGTTCCTGCTTTCTTATCTCACAGGGATCCTTCTGTAATTCCCTGGCCAGGATCTCCACCACCCTGGGTGCGCAGAAGCCAGCCTGGCACCTGCCCATGCCAGCCCTGGTCCGGCGCTTGATACCGTCCACAGTGGTGGCACCCAGTGGCCTGTGGATCGCATTCACGATCTCCCCTTCCGTCACCATCTCACAGCGGCATACCACATTGGCATACAGCGGATTCTCCCCGATCAGTCTGCAACGCTCCTGCATGGAAGCCTGTTCCATATTGGGGATCCCCCTGCGCACAGACACAAAATCCGCTCTTTTCCCGGCACCTAAATATGCCCCTGCCAGTCCTGCCAGGTACCTGCCAATGGCCGGTGCGGCAGTTAGTCCCGGAGAAGCGATTCCGGCCGCATCAAAGAAACCAGGGGCGTCCTTTACTTCCCCCAGGACAAAGTCCCCACCTGCCTCTGCGGCCCGCAGCCCTGCAAAAGAAGTGATGATCCACCTGGCAGGGAATTCCTCCACACTGGCTGCCGCCTTCTGCAGCACCTCCTCAATGCCTTCCCTGGTGGTGTTCACTGCCTCCTTATCCTCCATATTCCTTGCTGTGGGACCAGCCAGCAGGTTCCCATGGACAGTGGGCGTTACCAGTACACCCTTCCCATATGCTGTGGGAAGCTGGAATATGGTGTGATTCACCAGGTTCCCCACCCGCTTATCCATCAGGCAGTACTCACCCTTTCTGGGGGTAATGTGCAATTTTGTTCTGCTTACCATATTGTGGAACCGGTCTGCGTAGACCCCAGCGGCATTGACCACAACCCGGCCCTCAAAAATCCCCTGGCTGGTAGCCAGCCGGTATCCGCCCTGGATCTTCTGGATCTCTTCCACCTGGGTCTGTAGGTGAAATTCCACTCCGTTTTCTGCTGCATTTTCCGCCAGGGCAATGGTCAGTCCAAAAGGACATACAATAGCACCTGTAGGGGCGTAGAGTGCTGCCACCGCCTGTCTGGAAATGCCCGGCTCCAGCTCCCTAAGTTCCTTCTGTCCCAGGATCCGGAGTCCTTCCACACCGTTTTCCTCCCCTTGCCTGCGCAGCTTCTCCAGCTCCTTGCTGTCTTCTTCCGCAAAACACAGCACCAGGGACCCATTCCTCCGGTAAGAGAAATCCAGTTCTTCTGACAGGGCTTCCATAAGCCTGCTGCCCTCCACATTCATCCTGGCCTTCCAGGTACCTGGTACAGCGTCAAACCCTGCATGGGCGATACCGCTGTTGGCTTTGGATGTGCCCTCACATACATCATGTGCTCTCTCCAGAACCTTCACTGTGCAGCGGAACCGTGCCAGCTCTCTGGCGATTGCACAGCCTGTTACCCCTGCCCCTATGATGATCACATCCGTCATGCCTACACCTCCCTTAACACTTGAAACCTAGTACTCACCCAGCACATTTGTGGAGCCATCTGCCTTACAGGCTTTTGATACCCTAAGTCAAGACCAGCGATTATCTGCAAAGTGATTTCTCTCCATTCTAACATAATGCCACTGCTGCCGCAATGATTTTGAGCAGTTTCCCAGAGGAATCATTACCGGACACAACGTAGCCGTGACAGCAACAGGATACACGTGCAGCCTCGGGTTTGTCACGCAAAAGATGCGTGAAAATACCTGGCGGCAGTATCCATTGAACAGTAATGAGGAATCCTAAGGGGTTCCTGGAAGCGCGGAACAGCACCTTGACAGGTACCATGACATACCCTTATAATAAACATAGATAAAACGAAAAAGACAGGAGGTGGTGCCCGTGGGGGAACATCTGGAAAAGACATCCATACAATGGCATCCAGGTTTTTATGGCGCTGCGGAGCTTGAATTGATATCCAACAAGGATGTACTTGCATTCCAACGGGAATACAACCTTGGCAAGGAACCATTGCGAATGGATTTGCTGATTATAAAAAAACTGACAGATATACGCGTGGAGAATGAAATCGGGCACATCTTCAAAAAATATAATGTAGTGGAATATAAAAGCCCCGAAGATGGGCTTTCTATTGATGACTATTTTAAAACAATAGGATATGCATGTCTGTACAAGGGCGCTGGCAGTATGGTAAATCAGATCCCGGAGGAAGAACTGACCATATCTATCTTCCGCGATACGTATCCCCGGGAATTATTTGAGGCTCTGGTCAAGTCTGGCCGGACAATAGAAGAACGTTATCCTGGAATCTATTACGTCTTTGGAAATGTACTTTTTGACACACAAATCATAGTTACCAGCCGTCTAAAGGGAACAGACCACTGTAGTCTGCGGATCCTTTCCAGGAATCCAGAAAAAGAAGACATAAAGGCATTTATCGAAGGTACCAGATGGCTGCAGGATCCTGGAGACAAGGACAATGTGGATGCTGTCCTGCAAGTCAGCATAGCGGCAAATGAAAGTTTATACCGGGAAGTCAGGAGGGATTTTAGTATGTGTGAGGCATTAAAAGAGTTGATGAAGGATGTAATTGACGCCGAAGTGGCTGAAAGAGTAGCCGCGAAAGTGGCTGAAGCAAGTGTGAAGGCAAGAACCGATGGCTGGGCTGAAGGAATAGAAGAAGGAAGAGTACAAGGAATAGAACAAGGAATAGAACAAGGAATAGAACAAGGAAGAGCCCAGGGAAAAGCCGAGGGAATGGAGGAAGGATCCGAAAACGCCATGCTTTCAGCCATCATGAACCTAATGGATACCACGAAATGGACAGCAGAACAGGCAATGGATGCCATTAAAGTTCCACAGGCCGATCGAAGCAGATATGCAGCAATGCTCTGACTCCTTAATGACTGGTTACTTGGGTCTTAAAAACGGGGATCTCTGTAATGTCATGAAGGTTCCCGGCATCACACGCAGAAAGGTATACCTATGAGTAAGAAAAAAGCAGTGGTTTCCCTGGGACATGAATCCCTTGGGTGCAACACAGAAGCACAGCAGGATGCCGTGCGCGTCACCGCAAGGGCCCTGGCCGACCTGGTGGAAGCAGGCTACCAGCTTACCATCACCCACAGCAATGGCCCCCAGATCAGCATGATCCATAAGGCCATGACCCATCTATGCCATATTTCTCCCGACTACACCCCTGCTCCCATGTGTGTTTGTTCTGCCATGAGCCAGGGCTATGTGGGATATGACATCCAGAATGCCCTGCGGTCGGAACTGCTCTCCCGGGGTATCTCCAAGCCCGTAAGCACCATCCTGACCCAGGTCACCGTAGATCCTTACGATGAAGCTTTCTATGCCCCCACCAAAGCCATAGGCCGCTATATGCGCAAGGAAGAGGCTGACGCAGAACGGAGCAAAGGAAATCATGTGGATGAGACTCCCGGCAAAGGCTTCCGCCGGGTGGTGGCTGCCCCAAAGCCCCTTGACATCGTGGAAATTGATGCCATCCGTATCCTGGCAGAGGCTGACCAGGTGGTCATTGCCTGTGGCGGTGGCGGAATCCCCGTGATTGAACAGCAGCATGTGCTGAAAGGCGCTTCCGCTGTTATCGAAAAGGATGACATCGCCGGGAAGCTGGCCGCAGACTTAGGCTGTGATGAGCTGATCCTTCTCACAAGTGTGGAATGTATCTACCGGGATTTCGGTACTCCGGCCAGGTCCCCCATCTCTGCCATGACGGTTGCCCAGGCGAAGGATCTTATGACCCAGGGACAGTTTGAAACCGGTACCATGCTCCCGAAGGTGGAAGCCGCCATCCGTTATCTGGAAAAGGTTCCCACCGGGCGGGTCCTGGTCACATCCCTGTCCAGGGTAAAAGAATCTTTAAAGGGCAGGGCCGGAACTCTGATTACAATGTCCTGAACCATTCCTGGGGCTTCAAAGCCATCCACCCTGCTGACCCTGGTGCCTGCCAAAGCCCTCAGGAAGCTTTTCTTTGTCTGAAAATCCTGCCTTCCGGTCCTGTCTTTACCCCTCTCCCCCTGTGCCCAGCACTGCAATCAGCGCTCCCAGAATAATACCAAAATCTGCCAGGTTGAATACCACCCTCCGAAGGCCCTGCCATTTTACCCCGAAGCTCAGATAGTCCACCACGTACTTCCGCTGCAGCCTGTCATAGGTGTTGCTGAAGGCACCTCCCAGAAGCAGGGACAGGCCTGTGCGGAGCAATCCGTTCCCCCGCTGCCCCAGGCTTACCAGAAAGCCAGCGAAAACCACTACTGTGAGCGCCAGAGACAGGGCAGCCACCAGGGGACGTTTTCCCGATCCCACATTCAGCACGACCCCCCTGTTATGGTGTTTCCGGATCAAGATCCGGTTCCCCAGGTACATCCGCTCCCTTTGTTCCATATTGCTTTCTTCAATCCGCTTTTTTATCCACTGGTCCGACCCGGCCACCAGGGCCACCAGCAAAATATACCCATATCCCATATGTTTCCTCACTGATCCTTTATCTGCTTCCTCTAAACCACTGCCTTCATGATAGCACAGATACCCACATCATACAATGCCGCCGTTACATTTAAAGGGCTGTTTCATGAAAGCTGGGTTACTGTTCATTCAGTAGTCAGTGTCGCCAGGTGTTTTCACCCGTTTTTTGCGTGACAAACCTGAGACTGTGTGCGCCAAAATAAGCATTTTTGGAAGGAAAACTCAGACAGCAGGGTGCCCATGACACCCTGCTGTAGGAATAGACGGCCTTTCTTACCGGCTGTGGAACACCCAGGCCCAATATTACCGAAAGTAACTGCGAAAGCCTTCCATCCACGCATCCTTAATCATGGCATGACCTGCCGGGGTGGGGTGTACCCCATCCCGCAGCCAGAAGTCCTCCGGTGCAGTCCTGGCCGCTTTGTCAAAACGCTCCTGGAGAGGGATGAACAGCAGCCCGTTTCGCTCAGCCACCTGTCTGGCCCGTTCCGCCCGTCCAAGTGTCTCTGTGCGGAAAATGTCCCACTGCTCTTTTGTGGCGCTGGCCTTTAAGACAAAGGGCTCCAAGATCATGATCCTTACCTCCGGCAAGGCCTCCAGGATCTCCTGTACCAGCATCTGATAGATCCTGCCGTATTTTTCTGCATCCACACCGTTCTGCTCTCCCACCTCATGCCACACATCATTGATGCCGATGAGGATACTCAAGTAATCCGGATGCAGGTTGATGATATCCTTCTTGATCCTGGCATAGAGATCTACCACCCGGTTTCCGCTGATACCCCTATTGTACACTGCATACTGTCCTGGATATGCCACTCCCAGCTCCCCTGCCGTAAAAGCGGGATACCCCATCCCCAGGTTCTCCTCATCCTCCCGGATCCGTCCGGCATCTGTAATGGAATCACCCTGGAACAGAAGAATCTTCTTTCCAGTTTTACTGTCCATTTGTATTCTCCCCCTTCCCGGATATGACTACCCCGTCAAATGCCACATAGGGCAGTACCATGTTGCCGTCCGCAACAGTCTCTTTGGAAATAGCTACCAGATGGTTCAGCAATTCCGCAAGGTTACCATTTATCATGGTCTCACTGATGGCACCCTTGATCTGGCCATCCTCCACCAGGAAGCTGTTCTTGGCCACTCCAGAAAAGTCCCCGTTGGTACTGGGCTGTCCGCCAGAGAAACGTCCTACAATAATGCCCTTACTGATGCCGCTTATCATATCCTCATAGGCCACATCCCCGCCCTCCATGACAATGGAATAAGCACTGTTGGGGGCCGGGGTCAGCCCTGCCTTGTTTGCCACATACAGGGAGAGCATGAAGGATTGCAGGACACCATCTTTGATAAGGTCATAATCCCGGCCCCGGAACCCATCTCCTGTATAATGTGAGCCACACACAATGCGGGGGTCCTCCGGACTGATGGATACGGTAATCCGCTCGTCTGCCACCTTCTTATGCAGCTTATCCAGCCAGATGCTGGTCTTCTCCAGGATCACCCCGTCTGACACAAAATTACCCATGATGCTGTACAGGAAGGAAGACAGACTGCTGGGTGGTAGCACAATAGTACCCTGGAATTTCTCTGTCATAGGCACAGTGGAAAGCTGGGCTTCCACATCTGCCAGGTCCTTTTCCAGACTGCCCAGCTCGATAAAAGGGCGGTCCAGGCTATCCGTAAGGATGTCGCTGCCAAAGAAAGAGGTAGACACTTCCCCCTCATGGCCGGAATACATCAGGGAAACGGCGTATGCCCCCCTGTAAGTCTCAAACTCCGTACCGTTTGTATTCTGGTAAATCACATGTACCTTGTCATGCTGCACCACCATCTGTTCCATCAGAATCCGGGGATGGCGCTCCTTGATCTGTGTCATCAGTTCCCTGGTCCGCTGGAAGAACAAATCAATGTCCGGCTCATAGGCTCCATCCCTAAAGCACTCCGGTTCCTGTCTGGGTGCAATATCATAGGCTTCGTCCGCAATACCGGACTGTGCAGACTTAATGCACTCTGCCACAGCCTCCTCCAGGGCATTTTCCTCAAAGCTGTTGATGGCGATGGTTCCCTTCTTCTGATCCTTGTAAGCTGTAATGGACAGGCTGTGGTCAAAGAGGGTGCGGAACAGGGAAAACTCCCCGCCATCCACATTAAATTCATGGGTCTCTTTCTCGAAAACTGTGTATTGTGCCTTGTCAACCCCTGCGGCTTCCAGGGATTTTTTTACTTTCTCTGCGATCTGTCTGATTTCTTCCATGTCAGCGTCCTCCTATCATTACCTTGCAGCGCAGGGCCGGTCCGCCCATTCCCACGGGCATGGGCTGTTTCTTGCCGCAGACTCCGGCACTGGTCCAGGTCATGGTATCCGATACCTTGTCCACAGTCTTCAGCATATCAAAGGCCACACCAGAGATAGTCGTATCCAGAAGGGCACGGCCCAGCCTGCCTCCCTTGATCTCATAGCCCATACTGACGCCAAACATGAACTCCCCGGTGGTATCCGCCTGGCCATTGTTGGTGTCAATCAGATAGTATCCATCCTCCACCGAGGCGATTATATCCTCCAGTTTATCAGCTCCCGGCAGCACTGCCGTATTGCGCATACGGATCAGCGGCTCATCTGAGAATCCAAAGGCCCTTGCATTTCCCTGGGGCTTCATGCCGAAATGCTCTGCACTCTCCCTGCTGTTCATATACCCGGTGAGGATTCCCTTGTCAATGAGCACCGCATCCTCTGCAGGGGTACCTTCGTCATCCAGATACACAGGCAGTGGTGCCTGTTCTCCCAGGGCAGTGTGGGCAAAATCTACCAGTGTGACCAGTTCTGATGCCACCTGCTTATGCAGGGCAGGGCCTGCCACAGATCCACCCAGCACCAGATCCGCCTCCACTGTATGCCCCACTGCCTCATGGGCCAGCATGCCGGACAAAATACCTCCCAGCACCACAGTCTTGTAACCTGCTTCCGGATAAATCCCCTCCCGTTTCTGCATCAGTTTCTCATAAACGGCATCAATTTCAGGATAGAGCAGCGCCGGATCTGTAAATACCTCCCCGAAAATACCAGCCCCGCCTATGGCCCGGTACAGCTCTATGGGCACCCCGGCAGCGGACTCTGCATTCAGAAACACATAGACATAACTTCTGGGCGAACAGATATGTCCGCTACAGCCATCCGATGTTACCAGGTATTTCTCCATGGAATCTTCCATGCACACCACAGAGCGGCTGGATAGACCCGGATACTTCTTCATGATATAGGCATCTACTTCCCTGGCAAATTCGACATAGCGTTTCTGCTCTGTGTCCTGGATATCCAGACCTTTTGGAAGCTCTCTGGATGGAAGCAGGGGCAGAGGATCCTTTCCCTTTCCCACATGGCGGTCCATGAACAACGCGTTCTCCGTGGCTGCCTTCAGCACAGCCTCTGCCGCCTGCCCCGAACACTCGGCCATGGAAGAGAATCCATAGACCCCGTTTTGGTATACCCTGGCGCAGGTTCCGGCGCTCTGGGTGCGCACATTGCCTGTGAGATTACCCTGGACCAGCGCAACCCGCCGGTTCCGGCTCTCCTGTGCCCTCAGCTCGGTGTGCACACCGGGTGAAAAGAGGGACTTTTTTCTTGAAATGTAATCTTCCAGCATCATTTTACCTCCTAAAAAGTGTTTTATTTTAAGCCAATGGAGTTGGGTGCAGTGCCATAAGTGCGAATCTGCGCTCCCAGGGATTCCAGCAGTGTTCGCTTATTCACTGCGTCCAGGCCTGCGTCCTGCATCATAGCATCCGGCATGTCAAAAAAAGCCAGCTTCGGGGCAATCTGACGGTATACCCCTTCCTCCATACCTCCGTTTCCATGATGCCCCATCTGCACATAGTCGGCCTGTAGTCTTTCCCCGTATTTCTCCAGCAGATAGCCGCTCTCCACAGACCCTACATCAGCCAGGAACAGCATAGATTCTTCCCTGGCACTAAGTTTGAAGATCAGTCCTCCGTTGTTGCAGGGGTCCTTATCCTCCGCACGCCGGGCAAGGTCAAAGCTATGGAAAACCTCCATCGCCAGTCCAAATAAATCCAGGCTGTCTCCTTCCTCCAGGTATACCAGATTGTCTGCTCCCTCCGTCAACTTCAGAAATTCCTCATACACCCCAAACTCATCCCAGGGCTGGGCTTTCGCCTGGTACAGGTCATGGTCCACGGGAACTGCATAGATGGTGCTTATATCCACCAGACCGGAAGCATAGATACCATTGAATGCCCCCACATGATCCGGATGTGGGTGGGTCAATATCCAGGCATCCACCTTTCCTCCCTTTTCCACCAGCAGTTCCAACAGCCATTCCCCGTCTTCTTTCCAGCCCCCGTCCACCACAGCCAGATGCCCCTCCCTGTCGGTGATCAGGTAACACATCCCCTGTCTGCCAGTGACAGAAGCGTACTGGGTAATGGTATAAGCTGCTTCCCTGGGTCTGCCCAGAAGCCAGAACATTGTTACCACCAGAAAACAGACCAGCGAAATCACTGCTGCCAGGATCTCCCTGCGATTCTGTACCTTACGTTTCACGTCATTATCCCCTTTTTCCATGCGTTCCTTACCAGTGTACCAGAGCGTATCCGAAAATACATTCCCGCCATCTGCACACGTCACTTGGCGAAATATAAACAGGTCAGCCCTAGCTAACAGCATGCAATAAACATGCTCCACTTTCTTATTGTAAGACGGTATGGGATGAAATACAAGACATAGTTTATTAGATTTTGTTTGTCATGTAATTGCCTGTTACTGTTCACAGGTGCCACCGCGAGGTGTTTTCACGCGTCTTTTGCGTGACAAACCCGAGACTGTCGTGCGCCAAAACGCCTGCATTTGGCGTTTTGTGTGCATCTGTTACTGTGAACGGAGTGAACAGTAACAATTGCCTGGTTGATGTTCACAGTAACAACTGCCAGGACAACGATGTTTTCCGGAATATATGAACTGGACGCCACGAAATATTTATGATTTGTTAAAAATTTCTTCAATCCTTCGTCATATTTATTGTGTAAGATAAATCTGTAAACAACACAACAGACTTTTCCCTCTTTTTCTTTTCATACTTTTTGCCAGCAGGCGTTGTGCCTGCTGGCCCTCCTTTTTTATGGAGCATTCTGCCATAGACTGACTGTAAGCTTCTCTCTTTATTCCCACGAGCAATGAGCCAGGCGGCCGTTCAGACCTGCCATCTTTGTAGATAAAAACAGTGTGGCTGGAAAGCCACACTGTTTTTGTGTTATAGTCTACATGTCACCCAGGAGATTCAAATTCCATTATGCACCTTTGTCGTATTTTGCCACATCCACATGCTGTACAGTTCCCACATTCCCATTTTCATAGAGAAATACGCCGGAGTTGCGGATAGCACCCTTTGTCCGTCCGTCTTCTCCCTTCATGGTGAAATCTGTAGATACATTCTGAAGGCAGATAGCCCCTACGCCTTTGTCTGCCAGTTTATACAACACATCATTGCCGTTCTCATCCTTGCACCAGATCTTCAGCTGGGACCAGATAGCATCATTCTCATCAATCCACCCGTTTCCGTCCTCATCATACTGGGCTAAGTCCTTGAACCCATTGCCGCTGGCTGTCCCAAACAACTCATTGCCATCATTTATTTTCCCATCCCCGTTTTTGTCCAGGGCCAGATATCCACTCCCTGCCCCCAGCTGGGATATTTCATCCAGAACACCATCCCCGTCAATATCAAAATAGAAGTTCTGGTCCGAGAGCTGTGCCACGTCTGTATCCAGGTTGATTACCAGAGGATCACACATGGTAAAGGCATCCAGCTCTACATTCTCCTCATAGTATTGCTGCAGCTGTCGGCTCATGCCTACGTTCACATGGAACTGGATCTCCCTGCCATCTGAAGTACGTACTGTGCCCACGGTAGAAAAAGCGGTGTCCTCAGCTTCAATGTTAATAGTACCCTGGGTGTAATTCAATACTTTCATATTGGTGGCAAACAGCCCCTCTCCCATGGACAAGAGGTCGTTCCCTTCCTGGGAACCATTCCCATTCTGGTTGCCGGTCTGGGACTGGGCACCACTCCCCGTCACCGCTGTATTCTGTGTAGCAGCATTGGTCTGGTTCACCAGATTCTGGACCGAACTGGTGAGATCCTGGCTACTGTTATACCCGCCAAGCTTAGACCACTGTCCAAACCGGTTCCTTCTGAAAGAGAACAGCATGTCAAAAATATAGCGGATACTCTGCTGCTGGATCTCCATATAAGTCTGGCTGATAGAACTTCTCACTGTAACCCTGGTGCTCGTTGCCTGGAAGCGGGCCTGCCAGTCCTCCATGGTGGTCATTGTCTGGCTGGAAAATCCCATTCCCTGCTTTCCATTCTTTCCCTGGCTTCCTGCATTTCCTGCGTTCCCAGTATTGCCCCCGATTGCGGCATGCAAAGCCTGGTTGCCCTGGGAGAGGCCCTCCCGATAGTCCGTTATCGTAAAACGCCTCATTGTAGTATTCGAAGCACGATAGCTTCTGGCGGATTCCATTCCTACTGTGCTGGAATCAATCTTCAATCCTCTTCTCGCTCCTTTATGTCCACCCCTCCTGCCGCACCCTGCAGACGCATCTTCCCTGTTGCCGTCTGTGCGTGCCGCAAAATTTTTCACAGCCTCCCTCCCTGTAGGCTTTCCATATAGCAGGATCCTGTCATACCCCGGCATTCTTCCGATTCCCTTTCTGTCCTGTATCCTTCCAGGGAAGACTCTTCCAGGCAGAAAATCTTCTGACAGAAAAACCCCTCGCCGAAGAATCCTCTGGTATCCTCTGACTGGATCCCCTATAGACAAAAAAGGATGGCTCCATGCGCGAGAAACTCCTTTTCTCACTCTGTTACCATCCGTGGTGTCCATATGTATACTTGGCAGGCGGCTGGCCTTACCGCCCCTCCTGTATAAAATATATCGACACAAATCACATTTACTTTACTGTGGATCTCCAGAATTTTGCCTTGCAGAAACCGTCCAGCCAAAATGAGCTGCCTTGCAGACCCGCCTGTCCGTTTACTGTGGTTTCACCGGACCCGTGCCAGCAGGCTTCCCCTTGGCCTGGGCTGCCCTGGCTGCCAGGATTCCTGCCACCATCTCCTTTGGTACCAGGATATTGGCCCCAAGAGGATTGATCACGAACCCGGCCGCCTGGCTCATATTCCCATTGGAATCCTTTGCAAACAGCATCCCCGCATAGTCCTGGAATTTCAAGGCAAAAAACGGAAGTTCCTGACCACTTTTCTCCTTCCAGGTGCCGTACTCCTGACTGTCCGTAAAGGCCATGAAGAACCGCTTGCCATCCGGCGCATTCAGCATGGGAAACTGCACCTTGCTGCCCGGTGCTATAGTCAGCTTGCCCTCTGCCCCCTCCACAGGGGCAGGTTCTATGATAGACGGGGATAAAAGCTGTGCCTTTACCAGCTCCTCCACAAACATATTCCGGTGGCCGGGGGTGTCTTCTGCCTTCAGCAGTTCCAGGCATCCCACCAGCATTGGATTTGATACCGATTGATTGAATTCCATAATTTCCTCCCTATACCCGGTTATAGTTGATCAGGCATCCCTTCAGGATGATCTCCCGCTCCTCATCTGTCAGCTCTCCCAGCCGCAGCCAAAAAGCCTTCAGCCCTTCTTCTCCCACCACATAGGCAGGAATTTGCTCTGTCTTCTCTTCCACTGCTTTCCTGATTCCCGGCAGGAAGAGGTAGTCCAGGTTCCGGAAGGGAAGCTCTCCCTCTTCGATCAGGAAGGGAAGCATACCCCAGTTGATCAGATTGGAACGATAACGTTTGGTGGCATACTCGTGGGCAATATTGGCCCAGCCTCCCAGCACCTTCTGGCAGGAGGCCGCCTGTTCCCTGGCAGAGCCATCTCCCGGCTTCACGGCAAAAATGGTGGAACCGAATCCTGTGTTGGTGTGGTCCGCCTGAGGGAACCTGGCTTTCACGGTTCCCATTACCTCCTTCAGCACAGGAAGCAACTGGCAGGGATGCCCGCCTGCCATCCTCTCTTCCTCCGCCCTGTGGATCTCCTTGGCCCGCCCCACATACTCCGGATCCTTGCGGCTCAAAGTAAATTCTGCAAGTCCCAGGGGATTGGAACGGTAGGAGGAGGTCTCCCCGGAAGGAATCAGCTCGTCCGTGGTGGTCACCGGGTCATGGATCTCGGATACTACCTGCAGCACCAGGTTCTCTGGCAGTGCGCCCATGGCCGGCCAGTCCTTGATATTGGGCCCCAGCTGGATCTCCACCCCAGGGTCTGCCACACCTTTTGAATCAAACACCCGGTTGGCGTAGATTTTACTGTCAAAATGATATTTATATCTTCCCAGTTCCCCGTCAAAGTCCGTTGCCGGGGTCAGTACGCCTTTGTTGGCCGCCGTAGCTGCTATGGAACGGGCATCCATCAGGGCCACGGAGGATATCTGGCCATTCTGGAGCTTACTGCCCTCCCGGTTGGGGAAATTCCTGGTGGAATGCCGGATGCTGAAAGCATTGTTGGCAGGAGTGTCTCCTGCCCCGAAACAAGGACCGCAGAAGGCTGTCTTCATCACTGCCCCAGTCTCCAGTATGGCAGCTGCACAGCCATTCCGGATCAGTTCCATATATACCGGCATGGAGGCCGGGTACACGCTCAAGGTGAAACCGTCCGAACCAATATAACTGCCTTTTAAGATATCGGCGGCGGCACAGATATTCTCAAAGCCGCCCCCCGCACACCCGGCGATGATCCCCTGGTCCACCAGGAACCTGCCATCCTTTACCTTGTCCTGTAGGCTGTAGGCCACAGCCCCGTCCAAGCTCACCATGGCACGTTTTTCCGTCTCATGGAGGATGTCCCCCAGGTTGGCATTCAGTTCCTCGATGGTGTAGGTATTGCTGGGATGGAAGGGCATGGCAATCATAGGACGCACCTTGGACAGGTCCACCTTGATCATGCCATCGTAATAGGCTACCTGGCCCGGCTTAAGTTCCTTATAATCCTTCACCCGTCCATGGATCTCATAGAATTCCCGGATTGTGTCATCGGTCTGCCAGATGGAAGAAAGACAGGTAGTCTCCGTTGTCATCACATCAACGCCGATCCTAAAGTCTGCGCTCAGGGAAGCCACCCCGGGACCTGTGAACTCCATCACTTTGTTCTTCACATAGCCATTCTGGAAGACCGCACCGATCAAAGCAAGGGCCACGTCCTGGGGACCCACTCCCTTCACCGGGGCACCCTCCAGGTATACGCCCACCACACCGGGCAGGTTGATATCATAAGTCTGGTTCAGCAGCTGCTTCACAAGTTCCGGGCCGCCCTCCCCCATGGCCATGGTGCCCAGGGCGCCATACCGGGTATGGGAATCGCTGCCCAGGATCATGCCGCCGCCCTCTGCCAGCATCTCCCTGGCAAACTGGTGAATCACTGCCTGGTGAGGCGGCACATAGACTCCGCCATATTTCTTGGCACAGGACAGGCCGAACATATGGTCATCCTCATTGATGGTGCCTCCTACTGCACACAGGGAATTGTGGCAGTTGGTGAGCACATAGGGCATGGGGAACCGGGTCAGCCCGGATGCCCTGGCTGTCTGGATGATCCCCACAAAGGTAATGTCATGGCTGGTGAGCTTGTCGAACCGGATCTTCAGCTTGTCCATATTACCAGATGTGTTATGGCGTTCCAAAATGCCATATGCCATCGTATTCTTCCTGGCTTCTTCTTTCGTGACCGTTTCCCCCGTCCTGGCCATTATGGCTTCCTGTGTCTGTACACCCTCTTCCACAATTTCAGTGCCATTTAACAGATAGGCGCCGCCCTGTATCAGTTCTATCATAAACACTCCTCCTCGTCTTCTGTTGCAGTTCCAGCAGTCTCAGTAGTCATTAAGCATTATAGCGGATATTGGAGGCTTGCGCAAGTTTTTATCTTGACTGGTGCAATGAATTCTGCAAAAAAACAAAAGAAAACACACACACGCGGCACCATCCAGCCACATGTGTGCATTCCCTGTTTATCCTGTGTCCCGGAAAACGGAATCTTCTGTCATATACCGGGATCCGTCATATTTCCTGTTGCCTTCCAGAATGCTGTATCCTGCATCGCCCCAGTACTCTCTGTCTGTTACAATGTCACCTTATCCAGATGCCAGATCTCATCCACATACTGCTGTATGGTCCTGTCGGAAGTGAACTTACCGGAACAGGCCACATTCAGGATGGCACTCTTGGCCCAGCCCTCCCGGTTCCTGTAGGCTGCTTCCACTTTCTCCTGTGCCTGCGCGTAAGACCGGAAATCCTTTAGAATGAAATAGGTATCCGCCTTGGATGTAGAGAGGGTGTTCAGCAGGGAATTATACAGTGGCCGGAACAGTTCCCTGTCCTTTGCATAAGTCCCGTCAACCAGCTGATCCAGGATCCTGTGGATATCCCTGTCATTGTTGTAGATCTCCATGGGATTGTAGCCGCCATGGTTCTCATACCGGATCACCTCATCGGAGGACAGACCGAAGATAAAGGCATTCTCCCGACCTACCTCCTCTACAATCTCCACATTGGCACCATCCATGGTTCCCAGGGTCAGTGCACCGTTTAACATGAACTTCATGTTACCAGTGCCAGATGCCTCCTTGCTGGCTGTGGATATCTGCTCAGACACATCTGAAGCAGCGAAGATGATCTCTGCATTGGACACATTGTAGTTCTCAATGAATACCACCTTGATCTTGCCACCGATGGAAGCGTCATTGTTCACCACATCTGCCACCGCATTGATCAGCTTGATAGTCAGCTTAGCGTTGCGGTATCCCGCCGCCGCCTTGGCACCGAAGATAAATGTTCTGGGGAAGAACTCCTTCTCCGGATGATCCTTCAGCTCATTGTACAGATACATCACATGAAGGATGTTAAGAAGCTGCCTCTTGTATTCATGGAGACGCTTCACCTGCACATCGAAGATGGAGTTGGGATCTATTTCCACGCCATTGTGCTCCTTGACATATTCTGCCAGACGCAATTTGTTCTGGTACTTGATCTCCATGAATTCCTTCCGGGCCACAGGATCCTCTGCCAGAGGCTTTAAGCCTGCGATCTGCGGCAGGTCAGTGATCCAGCTCTCTCCCACCTTGGAAGTCACCCAGTCTGCCAGCAGTGGATTGCCATGAAGCAGGAACCTTCTCTGGGTGATACCGTTTGTCTTATTGTTAAAACGCTCCGGGAACATTTCATAAAAATCATGTAGTTCTTCATTCTTCAGGATCTCTGTATGCAGCCTTGCCACTCCGTTTACAGAATAGCCTGCCACAATGGCCATATGGGCCATCTTCACCTGTCCATCGTAGAGAATCGCCATCTTACGGATCTTCTCATGTACATCCACTCCGTAGATGCCGGAATATTTCTCCTCGATCTGCCGCACAAACCTGCGGTTGATCTCCTCCACGATCTGGTAGATCCTGGGCAGCAGCCTGGAGAACAGGTCGATAGGCCACTTTTCCAGAGCCTCTGCCATGATTGTGTGGTTGGTATATGCACAGGTTTTCGTGGTAATCTCCCAGGCTTCTTCCCAGGACAGCTTAAACTCATCCAGAAGAATACGCATAAGCTCCGGAATGGCCACTGTTGGATGCGTGTCATTGAGCTGGAAGGTCACCTTCTCATGGAACCGATGGATATCATCGTGTTTGCGCATATACTTGGCCACTGCCTCTTGAACGGAAGCGGAGATGAAAAAATACTGCTGCTTCAAGCGCAGCTCCTTGCCTGCATAGTGATTGTCATTGGGATAAAGTACCTCTACGATATTCCGGGCCAGATTCTCCTGTTCCACCGCCTTCAGATAATCGCCTTTGTCAAAAGAATCTAACTGGAAGCCGTCCATAGGCTCCGCATCCCAGATCCGGAGGGTGTTCACGATCCCATTGCCATAGCCCACTACAGGAAGGTCAAAGGGAATGGCCTTCACGGCCTGATAGCCCTCCTGAACAAAATAATTGCTCCCGTCCTCCCCGAAACGCACATTTACATAACCGCCGAACTTCACCGTCTTGGCATATTCCGGCCTGCGCAGTTCAAAAGGATTGCCCTCTGCCAGCCAGTTGTCCGGTACCTCCACCTGATAACCGTCCCGGATCTGCTGCTTGAACATGCCATAACGGTAGCGGATACCGCAGCCGTAGGCAGGATATCCCAGAGTAGCCAGGGAGTCCAGAAAGCATGCTGCCAGACGTCCCAGGCCACCGTTGCCCAGGGCTGCATCCGGCTCCTGGTCCTCCACCAGGTTCAGATCAAGGCCCATCTCCTCCAGGGCTTCCCTGGCAGGGCCATAAGCCTGCATATTGATCAGACTGTTGCCCAGGGCCCTTCCCATAAGGAATTCCATGGACATGTAGTATACCATCTTGGGATCCTGCTTCTCATAGGCCTTCTGGGTATCCATCCAGTTCCCAATGATCCTGTCCTTGATGGCCAGGGATGCCGCTTGGAAGATCTGCCGGGGTGTGGCCTCGGACAGATCCTTGCGGTACAATGTCTTCACATTATAGTCCACACTTCTCTTGAACAGATCCTTATCGAATTTCGGTGCTTCCTGTGGGTCTGCTTTTGTATCCGCTGCTGCGGTATCCACCTTCACAGTTTTTGCCTTGGTTGATTCTGTCTGTAGCAGTTCTTCCTTTGTTGCCACTGTCTTCGTTGTCTCTGTCATCGCTTCCGTCTCCACCTTCATTGTTGTTTCCACTTCTTCTGCATCATCTGCCTTCTTCTTCTGTGCTTCTTCCATCTGCATTGTCATCATATGTCCTTTCTTTGGAGCTTAGGAACCCTTACCGCCCCTGTTTTCCCCATTCTTTACTGGCTTTTTCTTTGCATGGAACCATTTCTGCATTCCATTTTACTACTATTTCCCAATTTTCTCAATAGAAATTACAACCTTTTCCCCGTTGACATTCCACTCCCTGCTCACTGCAAAGACAGCATCCTGCACCACCGTATCTGCCAGCACCTTGCCGCAGATGCTTTCCGCATTCCTGGCTGCCAGGTCATAAAGTTTTCCATTGTCATTCAGCGACAGCCGGATCCGATCCATGACCTCGAAGCCTGCCTCTTTGCGCATGGTCTGGATCTTGCTGATGATTTCATACACAAAGCCCTCTTCCACCAGTTCCTCGGTCAGGTTGGTGTCCAACACCACTGTCATCCGCATGTTCTCCTGGGACACATAGCCCTCCTTCTGGGCCACATCAATGAGCAGGTCTTCCCTGGTAAGCTCCACTGTCACATCTGCTACCTGGAAGGACAGACATCCCTTCTCATTCAATTCGTCCATGGCCGCATTCCCGTCCAGACCGGACAGCACTTTCTGGATCCCGCCAAGCTGTCTGCCATACCTGGGTCCTACTGTACGCAACTGTGGCTTGAACGTATAGGAAGTAAACTCCCGCACATCATCCGTGTAGACAATACTCTTGATATTCAGCTCTTCCCTGATAATTGCCGTATAAAATTCATCCAGTCCACAGGAGACACCATCCCCTGCAAAATCTGCCTTCACATACATCCTGGCAATAGGCTGGCGGTTCTTCAGCCCTGCATCATTCCTGCAGGCACGTCCCATAACTACCGCATCCAGCACATTCTCCATGTCTTTCTCCAGTTTCTTGTCAATGAACCGCTCCTCTGACGCCGGGAAATCGCATAGATGAATACTCTCCGGCGCCTCCTTGTCCACGCTGCGTACCAGATTCTGGTAAATATCCTCTGTCATAAAAGGAATCATGGGAGCCGCCGCCTTGCAGATGGTCACCAGGGCTGTATACAGGGTCATGTAGGCATTGACTTTGTCCTGTCCGCAATCTCCCGCCCAGAAACGCTCACGGCTACGGCGGACATACCAGTTGCTCATCTCATCCACAAAGTCCTGAAGGGCCTTCCCGGCCTCCGGGATACGGTAATTCTCCAGATTTCTGTCTACTTCCGCCACCACAGAGTGCAGCCGTGACAGAAGCCACTTGTCCATCACCGGTAGCTTCCCGTACTCTAAGCTGTACCTGGTAGGGTCGAACTGGTCAATGTTCGCATACAATACAAAGAATGCATACGTGTTCCAGAGAGTTCCCATGAATTTGCGCTGTCCTTCCGTCACCAGTTTGCCGGAGAACCGCTTGGGCAGCCAGGGCGCGGCACTGGTGTAGAAATACCACCTTACTGCATCCGCACCATAGGTCTGCAGGGCCTCAAAAGGATCCACTGCATTGCCTTTGGACTTACTCATCTTCTGACCGTTCTCATCCTGCACCAGTCCCAGCACGATCACATTCTCATAGGGCGCCTTGTTGAAGAGCAGAGTGGACTCAGCTAACAGGGAATAGAACCATCCCCGGGTCTGATCCACCGCCTCCGAGATAAACTTTGCAGGGAACTGGGCTTCAAACAGTTCTTTGTTTTCAAAAGGATAGTGATGCTGTGCAAAAGGCATGGCCCCGGAGTCAAACCAGCAGTCGATGACCTCCGGTACCCGTTTCATGGTACCGCCACATTTGGGACAGGGGATGGTGATGGCATCGATATAAGGCCTGTGGAATTCCACTGTCCGGGCCTCTTTACTGCCGCTTAACTCACATAACTCCTGTCTGCTGCCAATGGCATGCATATGCCCGCAGGTACACTCCCAGATATTCAACGGGGTCCCCCAGTACCGGTTCCTGGATACGCCCCAGTCCTGGATATTCTCCAGCCAGTTGCCAAAACGTCCCTCCCCGATGGACTCCGGGATCCAGTTGATGGTCTTGTTGTTGCGCACCAGGTCATCCTTCACAGCCGTCATCCTGATGAACCAGGACTCTCTGGCATAATAGATCAGCGGCGTGTCACAGCGCCAGCAGAAGGGATAGTCATGCTCAAACTTAGGGGCCGAGAACAGTTTCCCCTCCTTGTCCAGATCCCGGATGATCTCCGGATCCGCATCCTTCACAAATTTCCCGGCGTAAGGTGTATCCTCTGTCATCTCCCCCTTGCCATCCACAAACTGCACCAGTGGCAGGCCGTATTTCCGGCCTACATTGGCGTCATCCTCACCGAAGGCAGGTGCAATGTGGACGATGCCGGTGCCATCGGACATGGTCACATAGCTGTCACAGGTCACATAGTGGGCCTTTTTGCCCTGCCTTGCAGCTTCCTCCCCGGCACAGGCAAACAGAGGCTCATATTCCCGGTATTCCAGGTCTTTTCCCCTGTATGTCCCAAGCACCTCATAAGCTGCCCTGCCTTCCTGTGCAAGGCCTCCCAGCACCTGCTCCAAAAGGGCCTGTGCCATATAGTAGGTATAGTCGTCCGCCGCCTTCACCTTCACATATGTCTCATCCGGGTTCACACACAGGGCCACGTTGGAAGGCAGGGTCCAGGGCGTGGTAGTCCAGGCCAGGAAATATGCATCCTCCCCTACACATTTGAAGCGGGCCACTGCAGAACGCTCTTTCACCGCCTTGTATCCCTGGGCCACCTCATGACTGGAAAGAGGCGTACCGCAGCGTGGACAGTATGGGACAATCTTGAAGCCCTTGTACAAAAGTCCCTTGTCCCAGATCGTCTTCAGTGCCCACCACTCAGACTCAATGAAATTGTCATCATATGTCACATAAGGATCATCCATGTCTGCCCAGAAGCCCACTGTGGAAGAGAAGTCCTCCCACATGCCCTTATATTTCCAGACACTCTCCTTACATTTATCAATAAACGGGGCAAGACCATATTCCTCGATCTGCTCCTTGCCATCCAGTCCCAGAAGCTTTTCCACTTCCAGCTCCACTGGCAGGCCATGGGTATCCCATCCGGCTTTCCGTGGCACCATATATCCCTTCATGGTACGGTATCTTGGTATCATATCCTTGATGGTACGTGTCTCCACATGACCGATATGGGGCTTCCCGTTGGCAGTGGGCGGGCCATCATAGAAGGTATAAGTAGGCCCTTCCTTCCGGCTCTCAATGCTCTTCTCAAAGATGTGGTTTTCCTTCCAAAACTGCTCCACGGCTTTTTCCCGTTCCACAAAATGTAAATCAGCGGACACCTGTCTGTACATAGTCTGATCTCTCCCTTTCTCTTCTCTCAACATTTTCCTGGAAAGACTTCCCGTAAGACTCCTCCCGGACATCTCTTCCTGCTTTCACATAAACCAGGCAGGACTTCCTGAAAAACAGATACGCAGCAGGTATACATCACACAAAAAAGACCCCGTCCCGTATAAGGACGAAGCCGCCTGGCTGCTTCTTTCCCCGGACAGCTCTTCTCTTCCATAGGCATTTGCTGTCTGTGCTTAATTCCTGCCGTGAAGCCATTATAGACCAGTGCTTTTTTATTTGTCAAGTATAACCTGCATGGAAGTCAAAGTTCACGGCAATACCGTTACTGTTCACTTGATACTGCCGCCAGGTGTTTTCACGTGTTCTTTGCGTGACAAACCCGAGACTGCGTGTGCGAAATCGCTGTTCTTGCGATTTTTGCGCATCTGTTACTGTGAACGGAGTGAACAGTAACGCAATACCGGGTGAAAAATGCAAGGAACCAAAATTCTTCATTGACAAAGCCACCGTTCTCACATATGCTTAAAGCAATCATTCAGGAAAACAGGGCAACAAAGGAAATATCCACTCATACAGCGAAAGAAGAGGACACCTATGTACCATATCATTGTCAATCCCGCTTCCCGCTCCGGCAGGGGCCATAAAATATGGAAAGAACAGGTAGAACCGGCCCTGCGCCGGGGGAATGTGCCCTACCACCCCTATTTTTCCGAAAAGCCCGGGGATGTAAGCCGGATGGCAGCAGAGATTGCCCGGTCAGCCGATACTCCGTCCATTCACATGATCGTTCTGGGCGGGGACGGCACCATGAATGAAGTCCTGCAGGGACTGCCCGATACCTCACAGGTGATCCTTGGCTACATTCCCACCGGTTCCAGCAATGACCTGGCCAGGGGCATGCACATTCCCACTGCACCCAGGGAGGCGCTGGACTTGATTCTTCATACCGGGCGTCCGGGTTCCATGGATCTGGGAACTGTCACCTATCCCGATGGCAGTATCCGGCATTTCTGTGTAAGCTGCGGTATTGGCTATGATGCCGCCGTGTGTGAGGAGGTGCTGCACTCCCGGATGAAAAAAGTACTGAACCGGCTTGGGCTTGGCAAGCTAACCTATCTGGGCGTAGCCCTGAAGCTGTTGTTCACTGCAAAGCCCATCCCTGGCAGACTGACCCTGGATGGGAAGACTTCCATTGATATTGGCAATATGTTGTTCACCTGCTGTATGATCCATCGGTTTGAAGGCGGCGGCTTTATGTTTGCGCCAGACGCCGACCCAACCGATGGTATCCTGGATCTGTGCAGTGTGGGAGATCTGTCAAAACTGCTGATCCTCTTTGCACTTCCCACCGCATTTAAAGGGAAGCATTACCGCTTTCAGGGAGTCAGCCCTTACCGGGCGCGTTCTGTGACCATTGAAACCGGTACTCCCATGTGGGTACACACGGACGGGGAGGTGGTACGAAAGGCTTCCCGGATTACTGTCTCCTGCAGACAGCATGGCATCCGGCTCCTCATTCCCACACCTTAAGGTTTTCTAAATATTTTTAAAGAAGTGAAAAAAACCATTGCATTTTATTTTTTTCCGACTATACTAAGAAACGAAACAGTGGGCAGGCTTATTGCAGGTCCGTTGGCGGAATAAGAAATGAAAGGCATGGTCAAGATGAATACAGCAAAAACATTTTTCCATAAATATAAACATGGGATTCCTCTTCTGGTATATATGGTAATCTATCTGTCCTGGTTTGCATGGCTGGAACGGACCAACACCAAGAATTTCCATGTGATCCACATGTCCATAGACGACTATATTCCTTTCTGTGAAGTGTTTGTCATCCCATACTTTTTATGGTTTGCCTATGTGTCTGTGGTGGTGCTCTTCCTGTTCTTCAAAAACAAACAGGATTATTACAAGGCCTGCGCCTTCCTGTTCACCGGCATGACCGTGTTTCTGGTGGTGTCCACCCTGTGGCCAAACGGACATCTGCTACGGCCGCTGGTGATGCCCAGGGACAATATTTTCACGGACATGGTAGCAGCCCTCTGGCGCACGGATACCCCTACCAATCTCTGGCCCAGCATCCATGTGTTCAATTCCATGGGAGCACATTTTGCAGTGATGCATAGCAAAGAGCTGTCTGGCAGACGTTGCATCCGGATCGGTTCCCTGCTGCTGGCAATGTCCATTATATTATCCACCGTCTTCATCAAACAGCATTCCATGTTTGATGTGATCACCGGCCTGGTAATGGGCGGTGTCCTCTATGTATGTGTGTACAGGCGGGAACTGGTCTTTGCGGGCAGAACCCAGCGTGGCAAAGGAACTCCTCAGATCGGATAACACAAAGAAAGCCTCCGGGTGATCCCCGGAGGCTTTCTTTGTGTATATATAGAATATGTGACCAGCATTAGTTGAACTTAAAAATCTTCTGGCAGATCCGATAGCTCTCCACGGAGATCATCCGTCCCCCCCGTCCAGGCAGGTTCATGGTACCTCCCATAATGCCGTTACGCATCCATACATATAGTTTCTTGTCCTTTTCCTTCAAGTATTGCCACAACTCCTTTTTCTTCTCCAGGTTCTCCTGGGTGTCAGACCTGATCAGCAGCACACTGGATACCGTGGTGATGATCTCCAGGTAATTGCGCATATACTGATAAAGACGTTTATTCTTCAAAATCTCTGCCTTCTTAGCCACCAGGTAATCAATCATCAGTCTGTTAACCATAAGCTGCTGGTCGATCCGGGAAATCATTACCTGCTCATTCACAGACTGATCCTCCCTGCCAATATAGTAGCGGTAGAAATTCACATCCAGGTAATACAGGTTCTTCACATAGGGCAGCGGTTCAAACACATACAGATTGTCCACATAAAACGTATGCTCCGGCAGCTTGATTCCGCATTCCTTCAGCAGCCTTGTGCGGAAGATCACCGAATGCATCAAGATATAATGCCCCTTCAGAAAATGATGGCAGTCTTCCCAGGTAAATATTTCTTCCTGAGGAAGGGTGTGGCGGTAATGTATGATCTTCTTGCGCTTCTCGCCCTCCTTCTCATACACATAGTTACAGATCAGCATATCCAGGGCACTGCTGCCTCCTGCCAGCTCTCTCAAAGTATCCAGTACTTTAAAGTAGGCATCCTGCTTCACCCAGTCATCACTGTCTACCACCTTGAAATAGAGCCCTGTGGCAGTGGCAATGCCCACATTCACTGCCGACCCGTGACCGCCGTTCTCCTTGTGCACCACCCGTACAGTGGTCGGGTAGAGGGCCGCATATTCATCGGCAATCTCTGCTGTCCGATCCCTGGTAGAACCATCATCCACAATGATGATCTCCACATCCTCCCCTCCGGGCAGAAGGGATTCTATGCATTTTCTCATATAGTTTTCTGAGTTATAGCATGGTATTGCAATAGATAACAACTTCACAGTCTGTTCTCCTCCTCATACTTCCAGTGTTTCAGCTCAATATTCAGATATTTGGTGTAAGTGGCAAATGCCGAGGGAATGGGATAACGATCCAGGATCTCCTCGGGGGGGATGTAGCACCAGTCCCTCACCTGTTCTCCAGGATGCTCCTGTTCCAGTTCATCCACACGGATCATATACCCCTTCATGTGCCATTCCCTGTGTGTGAAAATGTGTCTGCCATCCTCCAGGGGCTGAATGCGCAGAACCTTGATCCCATTGGCTGCCAGATATGCCACCACCTCTTTTGGTGTGTGGAATCCTTCCATGGAAGGAAATTCGTACATCCCAGCCAGCAATCCCCTGGAAGGTCTCCTGCGAATGGCTGCACACATGGCATCCCTGACCACCAGGATCGTCTTCTCTTCCACAGTCCTGGCCTTTTTGGGGGTCTTTCTGGGGTAAGAGAGCTGTGTACCGTGCAGATGGGCCATACAGACTTCTGCCAGGGGACAGGCATGGCACAGGGGTGCCCCGTTTGGAATGCAGACGCAGGCTCCCAGTTCCATCATAGCCTGGTTGAAATCCCCGGGACGCCTCTGGGGCATTACTGCCCGCAGTTCCTGTTCCACTGCCGCCTTCACCTTCGGCTCTGAGATCAGGCGCCCGTCCTCCCTGATGCGGGAGACCACCCGCAGCACATTCCCATCCACTGCAGGCTCCGGCCTGCCAAAAGCAATGGATGCAACGGCCCCGGCCGTATAGCTTCCTATTCCGGTCAGCTTCAGAAGTTCCTCATAGGTATCGGGCATGACACCGCCATAATCCTGGCAGATCTGGATAGCCGCCTTCTGCAGGTTCCTGGCCCTGTTGTAATAGCCCAGTCCCTCCCAGAGCTTAAGCAGTGTCTCCTCCTCCACCTCCGCCAGGGCCTTGATGTGGGGCAGTGCACCCATAAAGCGTTCAAAGTATGACTTCACAGCTTCCACCCTGGTCTGCTGGAGCATGATCTCCGATATCCACACCCGGTATGGTGTGGGCTCCTCCCTCCAGGGCAGTATCCGTCTGTTCTCATCATACCACTTTAAGAGCGGTTTGGGAATGGCCTGCAAGACTCCTATTTTTAAGGTTTTCTTAACAGGAACCGAATTTTTTCCAAAATCTTCCTCTCCCAGAATCACGGGAACCCTCTGCCTCAGATGCATGGTGTTTTCCGTCACATGACAATCATAGGCCAATATCTCCACACCCTCCCTGGCAGCGGCACAGAGGGCCTGTGCAAAAGCCGGATGGGTATCTTGGTTGGGCATAAAATAAGATACCTTTTCCATCTGGATCACAAACAGTACAAAAGCGCGGTATCCGTCACGTTTTGCAGCCACCAACTCCTCCACGTGCTTCACCGCCCTCTCGGAAGGTGCATCCGGGAAGCGGACAACACCTTCCTCCTCCAGGGTCACACCTTTTACCTCTATGAATATTTTTTCCCCATCTGCCTCCACATAAAAGTCAAAACGGGAATTCCCATATTTTGTCTCCGGACGCACCAGGGAGGGAGACGGAAACAGCCCTCCCTCCTGTAGCCATTGGTCCACTGCCCTGTTGGGGGCCTGGGAGTCCATGTTGATCAGCCGCTCCCCTTTTTGCACTGCCACCAGGTCGTACAGGGTCTTGCGCCCTGGGACATGACTCCTGTCCAGGTAAACCTGTGCACCTGGCACCAGCAATTCCCTGCATCTTCCTGTATTCTTCACATGCACGGTCTCAATACACCCCTCCACTTCCACTTTGGCCAGAAAGCGGTTGGGACGTTCCAGGAAGATGCCCGTTGTTATATTTTCATATTGCATTTCTCTCTCCTGTCATGTGACGCCAGCCCTACTGCATCCCATCAAGTAGCCATTGGACCAGGCTACTTCCTCCCACATCCGTAGGGAACCCTGGCAGCCGGAACATGCTGTGCCGCAGCCTGGATATGTACAGACTGGTCATCAAAAAAAATCTGTGCACCGAAGGCTTTCAGCACCTCCTTCTTCTCCAGTCCTCCCAGGAAAAAGGCTTCGTCTACCCGCACGTTCCAGGCCCGCATGGTACGGATCACCCGCTCATGGGCCGGAGCCGAACGGGAAGTCACAAGGGCCGTCCGGATAGGACAGTCCTGGGTTCCAAAATGCCTCTGCAGGTCTGAAAGCTTCTTCAGGAAATGGGCAAAGGGTCCTTCTGCAAGGGGTTCCCTGGCCCGCCTTTGTTCATGTTCCTCAAAGGCGTCCAGACCCTGTTCCCGGAATATCCTCTCGGACTCATCTGTAAACAACACTGCGTCCCCGTCAAAAGCCATCCGGATCTGCCTTTTTTCCTGTCTGGCCCACCGGGCCAGGGCGGCACCTGTCTCTTCCACACTGCTTCTTTCGGTCTGCCTGCCCCTGCGGCCTCCCCTGGCTGTATCCTCTTTGTGCTTTCCCCGGAATGACGCCAGTTCCTTTTGCTGTCCCATGGCCCGGTCCACAGCCAGGGTATTGTCCATGATACCTGTTCCATATGCCCAAGCCCCTGTGGAACCGGTTGTGCCAGTACAGATAATCCCGGCTGCAATGCCACTGTCAATGGCACTCTGCACATCCTCCTCACAGGCAGACAGGAACAGATCCGGATGGAAAACTGTCAAGTAGGGCGCCAGGGAAGCTCCGCTTACCAGAACAGAGCGGGTGATAGGCAGCCCGTAATAGGCTATGGTATTGAATATCCTGAGGGAGGTGTCCGGACTGTTCCGGGACATAATAATGATCTCCACCAGGTTCCCGGCTTCCCCCTGTCCGTTTAGGCCGGCCAGCGACCTGACCAGCTCAAAACCTGGTCCCGGCTTCAGGATATCCTGCTCATGCTCCAACTGGTATCTACAGTATGCCTCCACTCCGCAACGCTCAAAAATCTCGTTTTCAACCGTCAGGTCGAAGAGTGCCCTGGATGAAACCCCTATTACCATCTTCCCGTCAAGCCCGTGTGCCATATGCCGCTCCCTTCCCATGCGTTACACTACAGATGCTACTCGCATTCTAAAGGGAAACAGCCACCCTACAAGCGGATGCACTCATACCGCTGCATGGTCACCAGACATGTCTTCAACGCTTCATAGCGCTCTTCTACCCCGCCATCTCCCACCTCTACATCACAGGCAATGGCCATAGTGGTGATCATGTCATCTGTGATCCTGTGGTGCAGGCCAGCCATGATATTCAGACGTTGCTCGTAGGTATCAGCGTCCAGGAATTCCAGCACCATGGGATCCAGTGTGAGCTCTGCCTCTGTAGGTTCCTCCATGTCCACACCGCCCTCTGCCTGGGTCTCCTCCCTGACAGATTCCATGTCCTTTGCTTCCTCCCGCTGCCTTGCCCCTTCTGGTCCCTGTAGTTCAAAGCGGAACTCCTGGTCTGCATCCGGATACTTCTTCCGATCCAGGCGCTGTGTGAACATGGCCAGGGGCCTGGCATAGGTCCTAAAATCCCCATATAACGCCTGATAGACCACCAGAAGCTCCCCCGTCTCCGTATGTTCCGCTATGGCAGTGATCTGATACAGGTTTCCCTTAAAATGCTTGTAAATCTCCTGTGGTTTTGGAATAAATGACATTTGTCCAAGACTCCTTTCCTTCATACAGAAAGTATACCCCTATTTTGGCAAAATGTCATGTGAATCCTGTGTCCCTTTCAAAAAATGTATACATATCAGAACAGGCGTTCTTATTCCTCCAGGATAAAACATTTGTTTGCATCTGTCAACCTTTTTTCATATGACTACCATACTCCATGACCAGTCCTTTAAAACTCCCTCAAATTTCCACACAACGCTCTGATACATGGGTACATGCATTCCCGGATAAAGTGCCTGCCGTCCGCGTCAAGGCAAGGCGGAGGAAGGAGGCGATGCAGTGGCATCGCTGACTGACAGCAACGCCGTACCAGGCCGGACAGCCCGTGCTGATTGCGCAAGGATTCCTGCACTGGTGTATCGGTTAACAGCCAGATGCCTGATATACATTGTAAAAGGCCCTCCAGGTCTTTCGCATCCCCTCCTGGAACGATATGTACTCAATTCCAAGCTCTGTCTTGCTTCTGGTACCAGATACCAACTCCGTCTCCTGGGCAGTGGCCGGAAACGGGATGGGAAAGCCTGCCGCTGCCGCCTGCTCCAGCGTCATAGGTCTCCTGTGGGTCTCCAGATCCGCCACCTGATCCAGTACCTGGAAAAACCCTTCATAGTCCAGAATCTCGTCCTGTGCCAGATTATATGCCTGGCCATATGTCTTCCCGTTGCCCAGACATTTCAAGATGGCACAGGCCGCATCCTTCACATAGACAAACTGGAATCTGCCGGTAGCGTCCGTGTACCGGGGAATCACATGGTGCTGTAGGACAATCCGGATGAATTCGGATTCCCTGGGCGCATAATTGTAAGGACCGTACAAAATCGCCGGCCGCAGGATCGTGTATGCAATCCCTCTCTCCCTGCACTGTGCTGCAACCTCTTGTTCCAGAGCCACCTTCCCGGCAATATACATCCCCGCCTCTCCTGAAAAGACGCGGGTCTCCAATGGCGTGTCCTCCCGCTTACAGTCCCCGGATCCTCTTCGGTACACGTCCACGGTGCTCACCAGCACATACTGGGTCACACTTCCTGCCAGGTGCTCCAGCACACAGGCCACGTCCCCCGGACTGTACGCACAGAAATCCACCACTGCATCATATGCATCTGTACAACCTGCCCACACCTGGGGATCATGACGCTCACCTTTTCTGTGGATTATGCCAAACCTGTCCAGCTCATACGTTCCCCTGTTTACCACGGTAATTTCATGCTCTTTTGCTGCCACCATCAGAAATACCCTTCCGTAAAAATAACTGCCACCAATCACCAGTATTTTCATCGCCACACCCTCCCGTCTGTGTACCAGCTTCCTTCCATCTCCAAAACTATACCCTATTTTCTTCTTGTTTTCCACATGGATTTTGCATCAATAACCTACTTGAAAATTTTTTCCAGCCGTTATATGATTGTTACAGTTCACATGACAGGCAGATTGATATTCCATGCCTGCAGGAGAATACGGACTGACAAGCTTACATTTCCAGGCATGATGCCAACTTCCCAAACCTACATGGAAGTCCGGACAGGCGGCTGGCAAAGGGCACATAAAAGGGGGAAAACATGGACCGACAGAATCTCACTTTGATGACAGATCTCTATGAGCTCACAATGATGCAGGGTTATTTCCGTCACAAGGATCGCAATGAAACTGTTATTTTCGATGCCTTCTACCGGAACAATCCCTGTGGCGGCGGCTATGCCATTGCCGCCGGGCTGGAGCAGGTTATCCAGTATATCAAGGAACTTTGTTTTGAAAAAGAAGATATCGACTATCTGGCCTCTCTGGACATCTTTGAAGAAGATTTCCTGGAGTATCTGGCACATTTCCGTTTTTCCGGAGATATCTATGCCATCCCTGAAGGGACAGTGATATTTCCCAGAGAGCCGGTGTTGAAAGTCATCGCACCCATTATGGAGGCCCAGCTTGTGGAGACCGCCATCCTGAATATCATCAACCACCAGAGTCTGATCGCCACCAAAGCGGCACGGGTCTGCTATGCCGCAAAGGGGGATGGGATCATGGAGTTCGGCCTGCGCCGGGCACAGGGGCCGGATGCCGGAACCTATGGCGCCAGGGCCGCCATGATTGGTGGCTGCATTGGCACCAGCAATGTACTCTGTGGCCAGCTTTTTGGCGTACCTGTGAAAGGTACCCATGCCCATAGTTGGATCATGAGCTTTCCCGATGAATATTCCGCCTTTAAGACCTACGCAGATATGTACCCGAACGCCTGCATCCTGCTGGCAGACACCTATGACACCTTGAAATCCGGGGTTCCAAATGCCATCCGTGTATTCACCGAAATGCGTAAAGCCGGTATTCCCCTAACTTTCTATGGCATCCGCCTAGACAGCGGGGATCTGGCTTATCTCTCCAAAAAGGCCAGGAAAATGCTGGATGAGGCTGGCTTTCCAGATGCCGTGATCTCCGCCTCCAACGATCTGGACGAATACCTGATTGACAGCCTGAAGGCCCAGGGTGCCGCCATCACATCCTGGGGAGTTGGCACTAACCTGATCACCTCCAAGGACAATCCTTCCTTCGGTGGTGTTTACAAGCTGACTGCCATCAAAGCCCCGGACGGCAGCTTCCTCCCCAAGATCAAGCTCTCAGAGAACACAGAGAAGATCACCAATCCAGGCAATAAGAAAATATACCGGATCTACGAAAAAGACAGCCAGAAAATCAAGGCTGACTTAATCTGCCTGGAAGAAGAATCCTACTGCGAACAGGATGACCTGCTGCTGTTCGATCCCTACGAGCCATGGAAAAAGACAAGACTGGCAGGAGGCACCTATACCCTCCGCCCCCTGATGGAACAGGTCTTCCGACAGGGTACCTGTTGCTATACTTCCCCCAGGGTCATGGATATCCGGGCCTACTGCCTAAAAGAGCTGGACACCCTGTGGGACGAGACCAAACGCCTGGTCAATCCCCACCAGGTATATGTGGATCTGTCCCAGAAGCTGTATGATACCAAGCTGAAGCTACTGGAGGAAATGAGCCGCCAGTAAACTCTGGTACAGGTACGGATCTGTTGGCCTTCCGTAATCTTTACAAACCCAGGACCCGACATGTGGCAAAAGCAGGGAAACAGCAGGGGGCTATATGACTCCCCCCTACTGTTCCATCTGCCTGCCCAGGAAACCTGCTGCAGACTGTACCAGCTTCTGCTCCACTTCTCCCATACGGGCCTTGTTGTCATTCTCCAGCAGTACCACACTGCCTATGATATCACCCTCACAGAGAATGGGCGCAATGGCTTCATGCTGATACTCTTCCGTCCCTTCCTCACACACACTGATGAATCCCCTGTCTCCCCTGGACGCCATCAGCAACTCCCTGTTGTGTACCTTTTCATCCAGCTGCCTGCTTACGGATTTGTTCACCAGATGTTTGTAACCACCTGCCGCCGCGATAAACTGGTCTCTGTCCGCGATCAGCGCCGCATGGCCTGACACCTGGGCCAGACTCTCCACATATTGTTTGGCGAAGGTAGTCATCTCCCCAATGGGTGAATATTTCTTCAGAATCACCTGTCCCTCCCTGTCCGTAAAGATTTCCAGGGGATCTGATTCCCGGATGTGAAGGGTTCTGCGGATCTCCTTTGGTATCACAATACGACCCAGGTCATCTATTCTTCTAACAATTCCTGTTGCTTTCATTTACCCTCTTTGTCTCCTTTCACAGAGGACAAAAAGCCCTCCATCACAATCACTATAAGTCCTCACGAACCCTAGTATTTGTAAATGCAGGGATTTTATGCTAAAAAATACTGGCCTGTTTTGAAAAGGTTCCTGCCCCTCACCTGTCCATTTCGGCAATTCGTCCTGTAGACTTATGCTCCTTAATGATCCCTTCAATCTCCTTCAAGTCCGTGGAAAGCAGGTCGCCAGGGATGGTATTCTTCAAGGCGCTGACCGCATTTCCATATTCCAGTGCCCTCTGGTATTCTCCCTCGTGGGACAGCAACCCATACAGCACACCAGATATGTAGGCATCCCCGCTGCCAATCCGGTCCACCACTTCAATGTCCGCATAAGGAGCCTCTTCATAGAAGGTGTCCTCCTTTGCACAGTAGATGATGGAGCCGAAAGTGTGCCGCTTGGGGCTATGCACAATGCGCTGGGTGGAAGCCACGATGGAGATGGAATACGCTTCCGTAAAACTCTTCATGATACTTTTTGCATCACCCTCCTTTAGGAAAGTGAGCCTGGCTGTGTCCTCCGAGCAGAAAAAAATGTCCACATAGGGCAGGATCGACTCAATACATGCCTTTGCCTCCGGTCCTGTCCACAGATTGCCCCTGAAATTCACATCAAAGGAAATGATGGTTCCCTGTGCCTTGAACCGTCTGATCATCTCCACTGCCGTGTCCCGCACTTCAGGGCTTAAAGCCAGGGTGATACCGCTTGTATGGAAGCAATGGGTAGCGCTGTACAGGGAATCTTCGTAGTCGTCCACGGAAATCTTGTTCATGGAAGTGTTCTTCCTGTCATAAACGATGCGTGGCTTCCTGGGATAGGCACCATTCTCATAGTAGTATACGCCCAGTCTGGCATCCTTGTCCCCATCGTACACCAGATAGTCATCGCTGACCCCACAGAGACGGACACGGTTCTTGATATAAATTCCCAGATCATTGGCTGGCAGCTTGGACAATATGCCACAGCGCAGTCCCAGCATGGCAGCACCGGTAGCAGAGTTCAGCTCTGCACCCCCTGCCTGTTTGCTCAAAGTGTCACCCCGGGTAATCCGCTCATTGTCTGGCGGAGACAGCCTTAACATAATCTCTCCCAGCGTAAGCAAATCGAATGGTCTCTTCATGCGCTTGTCCTCCCTTTGCCTCTTATGTATCTTTTATGATATCATACTTTTCTCACATCCGTAAAGGCAAATGTGCGGTTACATGGCTCATATGCCATCCACACCCGGCTGTAGACCGCAGGTCAGCCTGCGCTGCCGGCCTCTCATGCCTCCAGTCAGGACCAGTCCCATTCCTCCACATACTCCCTGTAATCCGCCTCACTGGCAAACAGGATATAGACGCCCTCCACCAGTCCCATGTAACCGCTTGCTGTGTAATAGCCCTTCATAATGATACCTCCTGTCCCAGGGTCTTCCCCTGTCCTGTTCCGAACTGTTTTGTTCTAAAACAGAAGATATCATATTTTAAGTCCCTTAAAACTCTCTCAAAAAGAATATCTGTTCGCCTATCACTCAGAAGGTAGTTTCCCGCTTTGTGGCAGAAGTATCTCCATGTCCCGGAGTAGTTCTTCTGTCTTCTCTAATAGCAACTCCTCGTCTGTCTCTATCAAGCCGGTCTTTTTATACCGGTAAGTGAAAAAGGGCGTGCCGTAGGCCGTGAAGGTAAGGTTATACCCATACCGTCCCAGAAGCTGCGGAATCCCGGTCACATCCACCTGTGCATCCGGCCGGAAAGTGAAGGTAATCCTCTCGTTTTTCCCCTTGACCTCTGTCAGATACAGCCTATGGGCAGCCACCCGGACCAGGGCGATCCGAAGCAGGTTCTCCACAGATTTCGGGATGGCGCCAAAACGATCTAAGAGTTCATCCTGCATGTCATCCCGCTCCCTGCCATTCTCGATCCCTGCAATCCGCTTGTAAATATCCAGCTTCTGGGCCTCATTCATGATATATTCCGGTGGGATGAATGCATCTACATCCAGGTCAATGGTGGTGGCAAAATCCTCCGCTACCGCAATGCCTTTCTGGTTCTGCACCGCCTCGTTGAGCATCTTGCAATACAGATCGTATCCCACAGCCTCCATATGCCCATGCTGTTGTATCCCCAGCAGATTCCCGGCCCCCCGGATCTCCAGGTCCCGCATGGCAATACGGAAACCACTGCCCAGATCTGTGAATTCCCGTATGGCAGCCAGACGTTTTTCCGCTACCTCCTTTAGCATTTTGTCCCTCTTATACATCAAGAAGGCATAAGCCGTGCGGTTGGAGCGGCCCACCCTGCCACGCAGCTGGTAGAGCTGGGAGAGTCCCAGGTTGTCTGAATCATGGATGATCATGGTATTCACATTGGAGATGTCCAGGCCCGTCTCAATGATGGTAGTGGATACCAGCACGTCAATCTCACCACCGATAAAGTCGAACATGATCTGTTCCAGCTCCTGTTCCTTCATCTGCCCATGGGCAAAAGCCACCGTGGCTTCCGGCACCAGCTTTGCAATCTGGGCGGCAACATCTGCAATGTTGTTCACCCGGTTGTATACATAGTAAACCTGGCCTCCCCTGGCCATTTCCCGACAGACAGCCTCTCTAATCAGTTCCTCATTGTATTCACAGACAAAGGTCTGTATGGGCTGACGGTCCTCCGGGGCCTCTTCCAGTACACTCATATCCCGGATGCCGATAAGGCTCATGTGCAGGGTTCTGGGGATAGGCGTTGCCGTCAAGGTCAGCACATCCACATTTTCCCGCAGTTTCTTGATCTTTTCCTTGTGGGCCACTCCGAAACGCTGTTCCTCGTCAATGACCAGAAGCCCCAGATCCTTGAACTTCACATCTCCCGACAATACCCGGTGGGTGCCGATCACAATATCCACCAGGCCTTTCTCCAGATCCTTCAAGGTCGTCTTGATCTGGGCCGGGGTACGGAAACGGCTCATCAGCTCCACCCGCACAGGATAGTCCTTCATCCTCTGTACAAAAGTGGTAAAATGCTGCTGGGCCAGAATGGTGGTGGGCACCAGGTACACCACTTGCTTTCCCTCCTGTACAGCCTTGAAAGCAGCCCGGATGGCGATCTCTGTCTTGCCGTAACCCACATCCCCGCAGATCAGCCGATCCATAATCCGGGTACTCTCCATATCTGCCTTGGTGTCCGCTATGGCATGGAGCTGGTCCTCCGTCTCCTCAAAGGGAAACATTTCCTCGAATTCCTTCTGCCACACGGTGTCCTGGGCATACTGGTACCCCTGGCTGGCCTGGCGCAGGGCATACAGCTCCACCAGGTCTTTCGCCACCTGGCTGACTGCACTGCGCACCTTGGTCTTGGTCCGGTCCCACTCCTTGCTGCCCAGCTTGTTCAGTCTGGGCTTCCTGGCATCGGCGGATGCGTATTTCTGGATCACATCCAGTCCCGTAGCCAGCACATACAGGTTCCCCCCGTCCCGGTACTCGATCTTAATATAGTCCTTCACCACCTTATCCATCTCCACCTTCTCAATTCCCTGGTAGATTCCCAGACCATGGCTCTCATGGACCACATAATCCCCTACCTTCAGATCATTGAAATCCTTGATCTTCTGTCCCTGGTAATGTTTCCTTCCCTTCTTCTGCTTCTTCTGTCCTCCGAAAATATCCGTCTCGGACACCACCACGAATTTCAGCAGCGGATACTCAAACCCCTTGTTCACATGACCATAGTAGGTGACCACTTCTCCTGGCTGCACTTCCCGGAAAGGATCCTCCGTGTAAAGGGCTGTCAGTTCCTGATCCCTAAGGTCTTCTGCCAGACGTCTGGCCCTGGTCCTGGAGCCGGAGAGTAGCAATACCCGGTAACCATTCCTGCGAAACTGCTTCAGGTCTTTCACCAATGTCTCGAAGCTGTTATTGTAAGGAGCCACACTGCGTGCCGCCACATCCACTTTCCTGTCCGTTTTGAAATACCCGCCCCGGCTGTCCATGGTGGAAACCGTAACGACACTGCCTCCGTACAGCTTGGCGGCCGCCTGTTCCCCTGAATAGAGCAGATCCATCTGCCCCGGCAGGATATAGCCCTTCTGCACACGCTGTTCCATACTTTCCCGGAATTCCAGTTCCACCGCATCTGCCTGTTCCTTCAGACGCATAGGCTCCTCCAGGAAAAATAAAGGTTTCTGCCCTGCCCCGGGTCCCTTTGGGGAGTCCCCGGCCATATGCAGCAGAAGCTCTGGCAGCGTCACTGTCTTGTCATAAAAATACCGGATATAACCTTCCAGGTTCACCGCATTCTTGCATTCCAGCAGCTGTTCTCTCAGCTCCTTCACCTGGGTGGCAATCCTGTGGGCCTCCTCCGGCCTCTGGGAATCCCGAAACAGCTTCTCCTGCTTCTTCGCCTCCTTCTCCAGCTTTTCCAGGCCCCGCCGGATCCGGTCCTCCTCCAGCACAAACTCCGTAGCCGGGAACACACTGATCCCCTCCAGCTTCTCAATGGAGCGCTGGCTAAGTACATCGAAGCTACGGATGGATTCAATCTCATCCCCCCACAATTCTATGCGGTAAGGATTCTCCTCTGTCAAGTCAAAGATATCCACAATACCACCACGGATGGAAAACTGTCCGGGACCCTCTACCTGGTAATTATTCTCATAACCAAAAGACACCAGTCTCTTTGCCAGCTCCCTCTCCTGCAGTATCCCGCCCTGGTGTAGCCGTATCACATCTTTTTCGGCATCCCACATGACCTGGGGCGTCATCAGGGCCGCATAGGTAGTGACAATGGTAATGGGCCTGCGCTCCATAAGACGGCGCAGAGTCTTCACCCGCTCTTTCACCAGCTGGTTCCCATGGATATCTGCCTGGAAAAAGATCAGATCCTTGGCCGGATACAACATCACATCCCTGGAATAAAACTGGTATTCCTCATAGATCTCCCGGGCCTTCAGATCACTGTATGTCACAATGAGCCGTATCTTCGCTTCCTCCGAAAGTCCATAGATCAAATGCAGCTTCTGGGAATCCACACAGCCAGTCAGTGCCACAGATCCAGTCCCCTTGCGCAGGATATCCTTCCATGTATCAAATTCAGCCAGCTCCCGCAAAGGCGCCAACAATGCCTGCATATTCACACCCTCCTATACGCCTTCATACGTACCCGTCAACTCCCTGCTGCTTTGCAGCTTTTATGTTCCTGGATATCACAGCTGTGGATTCTGTTTTCTGTTATACGCATTCATAGCAGCATCCACATCCTGGGCCAGGATCATTCGGATAGCCTCCGCCGCCCGGACCACAGCCTCATCCATGGCTTTCCGCTCTCCCGCCGGAAAATGCCCCAGCACATAGTCTGCCAGATCGTATCCTCTGGGCTTCTCTCCCACACCCATTTTTACCCGGATAAAGCTGTCATGTCCCAGATGGGCTATGATATTCTTCAGACCATTGTGTCCTCCTGCGCTTCCCTTCTTCCGGATCCGTATCTGTCCTACGTCCAGGCTCACATCATCGGATATGACGATCAGTTCCGTCTTCTCATCCGCCTTATAGTAGTCTAGCAGACTGCGCACACTCTCGCCGCTTAAGTTCATAAAAGTCTGGGGCTTTGCCAGCACACATTTCCTGTCTGCCACAAATCCCTTCCCAATGATGGCTTTGTGCTTCTTCTCCAGCACCCCGATGTGCTCTTTATCTGCCAGATACTCTATTACGTCAAAGCCGATGTTATGTCTGGTATTCTCATATGCCTTACCTGGATTCCCAAGGCCCACAATCATATACATTCTCCCGTTCTCCTGCCTTTATTCTCTCTATTCTTAGCCTGCCCTTGTTCTTTTTGTTCTTTTTGTTCTTTTTGTTCTTTTTGTTCTTTTTGTTCTTATTTCTTTTAATGCTTATTCTTTTTTGCCCTTGTTCCTTTTTCCTTGTTCCTTTTTCCTTGTTCCTTTTTCCTTGTTCCTTTT
>CAJTOJ010000003.1 GCA_910577665.1 uncultured Acetatifactor sp. | reverse complement strand
ATGGGCCATACCGGCTATAGCGCCAAGGAGAATGTGAACAATATCGAGGTGGTGCATCTCCACTGGGGACTGCAGCTGATTTTTGATGAGTCGCAGAAGGAGGGGAATAATGAGATTTGGATTGATGTGTATCCGCTGACGCGGTTTTTGGCGAAGCACACCCAGGCGGCGGTGAAGGTGGAGGGGACCAAGGAATGGGTGCGGACAACAGATATTGTGGATCCCAAGGTGGAGGAGTATGAGAGGGGAGGCTAAAATATATGTGTTTTCGGAAAAATTAAGTGTCTGGGATACCGCATCATTTTCTGGAGAGCAGAAGAATTTTTCTAAAGGGTAGATATTCTAAAGGGCAGAAAAATAGAAGGAGAGACACGTGCTGATAGAGAATGTCCCTTTTTATTTTGATGAAAAAAGTACAAATTGATGCGAATAAAATAATGCACCACGGAACAATAATCAGCGGAGGAATAAATGGTGAACAACAGGTTTCCGCAAAAACAGGATACCGGCGAAAAGCAGAAAGCAAAGCAATACACAGCCGCAGCCCTGGTCTGTGTGCTGGTTGCTGTCATCTTGACAGTGATCCGCTTGATATGGGGAAGCGTTATGTTAGGGATAAGTGGGGATCAAATCCCTTTGGGCATGGTCATTTTCTATGTGCGTAATCCTGTTCTGCTCATCGGAGTCATAGACTTTGTTTCCGCAATCTACCATTTTATACATTGGAACCGAAACGGGAAATACTGTATGGATGATGACGATAACGGCCTGTTTTCTGACTGGAAAAGCGGGGAGCGTTCTCCGGTCAAAGTTTCGCTGGTTCTGATGGCAGGTATTGTGGCGCTGGCGCTGGTGATTGTGCTACAAGGATAGAAGGACGCGAGAGCAGTGTTCTTTATCTATTGTTTCTGCGTGAAAGCGCATAAGGGATTGGAATGAATCCGGAGGGGTATGGAGTGGAGATGGTTTCCTGCCGTTCACATGGACTGGCTGAACTGTCATGAGGATTCATATTTTGACAGTGCTTTCTTATATAAGCGACAAAAAGTCTGTCTCAGGGACTTAGGTTCCAGGACGACAGCGTCAGCGCCAAATTTAAAAAAGTATACTTGTGCCTGGTATTCGGAGATATTGAATACATAGATATTCTTTGCATCGCCCTCTATGGAGGAATAGGAGGGCCTCTGATAAGTATACTGCTGGTATTTCCGGATTCCTTCCGGGCTTAGGAGAATGCGTATGCGGCTTTTGACACCAGTGAGGTACTGTATGCCCCGTTGACTAATTGCTTTTTCCAGGTCATCTGTAGCGAGGGGGAACATGGATTCCGGACGGATACATTGTATGGAATCAATGTGGTCAATCCGATAAGAGACAGGTCTCCCCTCCGCACCTGCTCCTCTGGAAAGGCCGGCCAGGTATAGATGGGTTTGATATACATCTGGTCTGATCAAAACAGGTATGACTTGATGGAACCTGGAACGGCCGGAAAGTGTAATTCCCACCACTGCCCTGTTGTGGGCGAAATGTTCCAGTTTCTCAATGTTCTCGCGGAAATACATTTTTTCCCGCATCAGGGCATCCAGAAGAGCATACTCTTCCAGGATGGCACGGATGTATTTAGAAGGACCTTTTGGGTAGAAGATATCTTCCCTGGAATGCTCCAGGATATTTATCGTTTCCTTGTTCAAGCTGATCACGTCACTTGTGGTAACACAGTCTGCAGAAAGCAGGGCTTCCATTTTCTGAGTCAGTTCTTCCTCTTTTTTCTCCAGGACACTGTTCAAGAAATCATCTGCTTCCTTTGTCCACTTTTTGGGCTTTAAGCCTTGATAGGTGTCCCTTGTCTCAGCCAGGCGCATTTCTATACTGGCGTCTGCGCGGTCATAAAAGTTACAGAAAATCCTGTTAATAAATTTGTGTCTGGATGGCTTGCTGTTTGTCCTGTCAACACAGCCAAATAGCATGCAGTCATTTTCCAGGATGGTTAGTGCAAAACGCGATAGTGCGATACGCTGCTGGTTGTGAACGGAAAAGCTCATACGATTCTTCCTTTCAAATTGGATGATTTGTATTGATTGTAATATAAGACATTACAAAAATCAATAGTTCTTTTGGAAAAAAAGCCTAAAAATAGGAAAATATGGTACAAATAACATTACAAAATAAGTGTACGCCGTACATTTCTTTCCCCTGTGTCAATGCTTATAATGGAAGGAGTAAAGCACAGATAAAATGACAAGGAGGGGTATGTAATGGGGAATAAACTTTCGGTTATCTATGACATAACATATCAGTGTCCATGGGATTGCCCGATCTGTTGCATGGGGGCCACGTCCTGTAGGGAGGGCTGCAGGGATGAACTGACGCTTGCAGAAAAGAAGCGGATTGTGGAGAAGATCGCCGAGGCGCAGGAGATACGCCAGGTGCGGGTTGACTTTTCCGGTGGTGAAATCTTTACGGATCTGGATCATGTGGAAGTGATGGAATATGCGGCCAGGCTGCTGGGGCGCGAAAATATAGGCATCAGTTCCTCCGGGTATCGGATTGGGGATGACATGGCCAGGCGTCTGGCAGGATGCATTTCCGACTGCGAAATGACCATGGACACGGTGCCGGGAAGTAAATATGCGCTGCGCCCGGAAGGGTATTCCCTTGCTGCAGCCAAGGCAGTTCCTTTTCTGAAAAAATACGGTATTGCTACGGGGATTCAGACAGTGCTGGCACATTCCAACTGTAAGGAAGAAAATCTCCGTTCCCTTTATGACTGGCTCTGCCGCCACGGGGTGGATTGCTGGAGCATCCTTCGCTTCTATCCTTCCGGGCGCGGTGCGGCATATCCCCAGGAGAGAATCAGCCAGGAGGAAGAGGCATGGGCAGTGCGGTTTATTACAGAAATGGGAGAGGCCAACCCTGACAACAGCAAGCCTGCAATTGATTTTCACTATACCATGAAAGGCCATAAAAAGTACAGTACGGAATGCCGCTGTGTCAAAAAATCCATTGGCATCATGCCCAATGGGACTGTAACCTCCTGTTTCTGGGCAGTGGATGCGGGAACGAGGATTGTGGATGCCAAGTACGAACTGGGGAACCTGCGTCAGCAGAGTCTGGTTGATATCCTCCAGGGGGAGAAGGCAGCATATTGGATGAAGTGTCGTCATGGCTGTGAACTGGGTGCAGCTTGACAGGAAAGCGCATTGGTACGTGTGATACCGTAGGAAGGATAGGGAGGTGTTGTCCGTATGTTTCTGTTTTTACTGCTCAGCCTGTTGTCAGGAGTATTGGAAATAGGCGTAATTTTAAGGGTGTATGCTGCGGGAAAGCCTATGTGGGAGATTTTGCTGATGGGAAGTATGTATCAGTTGGGGAACCTGCTGTTTTTCCCAGGGAAAATCAAATGGTATCTGCTCCAGGCACTGGGTATCTTGAATGTATGCCTGGGCCTTGTGAATCTGTATTGGGACAATTCTGTGATCCTGGCGCTTCAAGTGGTATTGTCCTCTCTTGGCATCCAGGCAGCGAGGGCGTGGCAAAAGGGCTCCTGCCCAACCTGGCTGAAGCGTATGTTTCGCATAGGGGGATTCCTTCTGGCACCGCTTATGACCATATATCCCCGGGAAATGATGCTTTTATGTGCGATTCTCCATTTGGGGGCTGTAATGGGAAGCCGGGAGGGCAGGGACGTGGCAGAGGAAGCTATATTAGGGAAAACCATATCACAGGAAGGCGTATCAAGGGAAACCATACCGGGGGAAACCGCATCAAGGGAAACAACACCGGGGGAAGCCATATCACGGAGGGCCACAACAGGAAAAGGGGTGTCGGTGACGATGATTTTTCACCAGATGCACTATTTTGTGTACACCTATAGTATGCTGTTGGCGGTATTGGGACTGACTCACAATCCATACCTTGGCGCGGCGCTGTATGCATTGACATGGGTGGTATATCTGCTGCCCGGTCTGGCTGCCGATAAGAAGAAGGAATACAATCCAAGAATCCTGTTCCTGATAGGCCATTTGCTTTTGGCAGTTGTGATGGGAGGATTGACGGCGGCATTTTTGACAGGGAATCTCACCATGGGGTTTTGGGCGTGGATGCTGACAGGCCTGGGAGGCGGAAGTGTGTTCTGCATCGGGCGTCTGACGGAAAAAGATAGGACATGTAATATGACCTTATCGGAGAATATAGGGCATTTTGCAGGGGCTTTGGTACCGGTCCTCGTATCCCTGGCAGCAGGGCCAAAAATGTATGCGCTTCTCACAGCGCTTTCCGGTCTGTTTGTATGTATGGCACTGACATCGGCAGTTGTGGGAATCCGGCAGGAAGAAAGGAGAAGGATGAAAGATGGCCAGGAAGGACAATGACAGGAAGGACAATGAAAGGACAGGGGAAAAGAAGTGGGGGCTATATGCGAAATCCAAACTCCCGGCATCGGATTATGTCATCAACCCATATGTAGGGTGCCTGCACGGATGTGCCTACTGTTATGCCTGTTTTATGGGACGTTTCAACGGGCATAAGGAACCCTGGGGCACTTATGCAGAGCCCAAAGAATATGCTTCCATGAAACTGCCCAGGGAGCAGAAGGGAAAGACGATTTTGGTAGGATCTGTCACAGATGCCTATAATCCGGCGGAAAGAAGGCATCAGAAGATGCCAGGGATCCTGGAGGCGCTGCAGGGATATGGGGGCCATGTGGAGATACTGACGAAGTCAAAGCTTATACTGCGGGATGTGGAACTGCTCAGACAGATTCCCGATCTTTCCGTGGGGGTATCCCTGGCGTTTTGTTCCGAGAGGGATGTGAAAATATGGGAACCCAGGGCATCGGGCGTCAGAGAAAGGCTGGACACACTTAGGATCCTGCATGAGAATGGAATAGGCACCTATCTCTTTGTGGCACCGTATTTTCCAGGACTCACAGACCTGGACCGCCTGATGGCATGGACGGAAGGCATGGTTGACAGGGTATGTGTGGAGAATCTGAACCTGCGGGGTGGTTATAAGGCGAGGGTATTGGAGTTGATCCGTAGGCAGTACCCGGATCTGCTGCCATTGTATGGGCAGGTGTATGAGAAAGGCGGAGGTGCCGGGTATTGGAAGGGTGTGGAGGAAGAACTGGAAAAGCGGAACAAGGAGACGAAGAAGCCGGTTATTTCCTATCTGTATCATGAAAAGATCAAGAAACAGTAGTGTGGCTGGAAACCGGTATAGAATGAGGAGAGGAGGCACCGGCGGAGAACCGGTGGGATAAGGCATGGGAGATAAGGTTATTTTCGGGGGCATTGAAATGGCAAATCCGCTCATTGCTTCGTCCAGTCCCTTGACGGAGACTGTGAGGAAGGTGCACTGCTGCAGGGAAGCCACATTTGGAGGTGTCATATTGAAGACTGCAGCGGATTATCTGCGGACTGGGAAGGGATATGGGCGGAAGGTGGTGTTCATAGGGGAGGATTATTATGCGGATGCCTCCTATGAGAGGGAAATTCTGACATTGGAAGAGGGAATGGCGCTTTTTCGAGGGGCCTTGTCCGTTGCAGGGGATATGGCTGTTATTCCCAGTGTGAGTGCGAATTCCATGGAGACTGAGGACTGGGTTTTCATCTGCCGCAGATTTGAAGATCTGGGGGCACGGCTCATACAGCTGGATTTCTTTTACCTTGGAACAGGGATTGTGCCGGAAGATGAGGGGTTTTACAAGCGCCTGGGAGAATTCCTGGCAACACTCCAGAGCCGCCTGCATTGTATTGTCATGCCGAAACTGAACTTTAATTTCGATCCGAAAAAAACATGCAAGGCTTTGGCAGAATATGGGATCAGACAGGTGTCCCTGCTGGATTCCATCCGTTTTGCCTTGCCAGCGCGTTTTGGGCTGCACCGGGATACCACCTCTTATTTTGGCAGAAAACAGCTGCCATTGACACGCATGTATTTGCAACATGCGGTTGAGGCAGGACTGGAAATCTGTGCAGGGGGAGGGGTGTCAGGGCCGGAAGATGTGGAACTCTTATTGGAAAACGGTGCAAAACTGGTGCAGACAGCATCTTATGTTCTCAAGAATGGGTTCGGCTCTGCGCCGGCACTGCTGCGCGGGGAACCTGCTTCCCAGGGGAGGCTTACCTGGTGCGAGGCGGAAGGGTACGGAGGAAAGGGATGCGAGTTCTGCGGATTTTGCCGGGAAACAGGGCAGGCAGAAGCACTCTGACAGAAAAATTGACAGTAAAATGGATGCGTGATACAATGCGCATGATTAGAGGTTGCAGACAATATCGTCTGGCCCTGGAAAAGGGCAGCAATGGGGAGGAGACCTTTATGTATAAGGCTGTTGAGGCATATATAGACAAACTGGAGGCAATGCGGGAAGAAACGTTTGAGCAATATCCATGCGTGGTGGAATATTGTGATATGGCAGGCTCTGTTCCGGTTGGAATTGCGGAGCGTGACAGGAACAGGGCTGTTACATTATTGGAACGTCTTTTTATCCAGTATTCCTGGAGTGATGAATTTGTGACTGCATTTGGGGTGTATTGCAATTTCTACGTATTAACGGGGATGCATAAATGCCTAAAGGAAGATTTCGGCCTGGAGAAATTATACGCCATGCTTGAGGATGAGGAAGATATCCAATATCTGGAATATATCCGAAAAGGGATTTATCATCAGGAGGAAAAGATGTTTCTTCATGCGATTGGCATGAATATTTATGATTTCAGCATTCCCTGGCTGTATGTTTATTTTTTCTGTTTGAAGCATTTGACATCCTATACCATGGAAGAACTACAGAAAAAGGACGAGCAGGAAAGTTTTATAAATATATATAACGGCATGGAATCAGCGGAAAAAAATATTGCGCAGGAACTGAAAGAATGCATACAGATAAACAGGATACCGTTTTGTGGTCTTGGTGCTTTTTTGTCAGATATCTACCAGGTGAAATATATTCCCCATGTGTATATCTTAGATGATATTCTGATGTATGCCGCCTGCGCGGTGTCGGATATGGGGATGTTGAAGCAATATGGCCATATGGAAAAGATAGCGTCATTTGAGGATTTCTCGAATGGACTAGGTAAAGCGGCGTGCAATGAAGAGGATGCGAGGAATTACGTGTTCTTTTCAGGTGAACTGTTTGGGAGAATAGACACAGTAGCATATCTATCAGGAGATTATAATTCCAGGGCAATTGATTCTGAAAAGTATGAAAGGGATGAAGCACTCCTGGACAGACGATATTATTTAAAGCTGCCAATGGGAATTTCCGAAGAAGGCGCCACTTACGTCCATTATGCCCGGCAGTTAAAACTGAGGCTGGAGAAAGAAAAGCTGATTGAAAAGAACCGGAAAATGGTGGAGGACTATTCCCATTCCATAGAGAATATTATAAAACCGTCATTAATCAGTGATATAGCTGACCTGCTGAAAAAGGATGAAAAATACAGAGAGGTATACAGGAAGCTTGTACAGGCCTACTTTAGTGAAGTGACAACACAAAACGAGTGCCGCCTCCTGAGAATGACACATGATTTTGAGACAAGTTCAGGAGCGATAAGGGAAAATATAAGCAGGTGTAAGGCTGAAAAGCCAGGGAATGCAAAGGGAGTGGTGTCCTTTGAAGACTTATTGTATAAGGCAGTGAACCAGGTGATGTTCCAGATTGTGGATGACAAAAGGAGCAGAATGCAATTTATCAGGGATAAGATTTCCAAGGCAGGGCTGGATTTACAATTGGTGGATCAAAGTCTGTGGGGAGCAGACCAGGATAAAGACCGGATATTTGCATTCTGGAAGAAATTTTTCCAGATGGACTGCTGTGTGGAGGATGCGCTGAAGGACCAATATTTCTGGGAGGAAGCAGTGGGAACTACTTTTTTGTATACCCGGATGGTGGAATTGCTGACGAACATGTTCACTTATAGGGAATATGGCAGCGGCAAGGGAATGACATTTTCTGTGAAGCTGGAGGAAAAGGATGGGAAGAGAAGTTATCTTGTCTTTGAAACCTGCAATCGTATAGGGGACAGAGGATATGCGTCAGGGAAAAACGGACTGATTTCCATGGAAGAAATGTTAAACCGTATGAACGGCTATGATCCGGACAGGGATGTATTTGTGGAAAGTGGGGAAGAGGGAGAAATTTTTCGTGTGAGGGTATTTATAGAAGCCAGCCTATACATTTGATGGGAGGTATTACAAATGCAGGCAAATGAAAAAAGGTATAAGAGGGTTCTGGTAGTAAATGACGATGATACAAAAGAGGAATTTGTGAGTAAATACAAGGGCATGGATGTATGGGAAAAGGACATCCTTTATTGTCAGGGCATCAACGAAGCACTGGCATATCTGGAAAGTGAAAATCGCTTTTGCTGTGACAAAATTCTCCTGGACATCAAAATATCCTGGAGTGCAGAAGATAAATACAGGGAGAAAGTGACCAGGCTGGTAGATGTAGACAGCATGGAGGCAGAATATGGTGGTTTTATCCTGTTCATGTATCTTTTGGCAAGGGGTTTTCCGATCAACAGGATTGCGTTCCTCAGTGCATATATCACCGAGGAGGATTCGGAGAGAACAGAAAAGCAACAGGTGTTGGAATTCTTAGAAGGACAGAAGTATAGAAAGGCAGAAACAGATGAAGCGTTGAAAAAGAGAATGGAAAAGGTTCCCTCACAGAAAGCAGAAATGCTGCGGATCCTGGAAAACCCAAAGTATGGAACCAGGGATTTGAAGCCTTACCGGGAGATCAGGAAACTTCTGGAAAGAGATCTGGATCAGATTAGGATAGGGAATGGCCAAAAGGAGGGGATGGAGGAAGTTGAGAGTGCGAAAGCTTTTTTCTCTAAAATTCAAAATACAGGGCTGATCGTGGAAAATAAGATTCATAAGGGGAATGCAGGTAAATTATTCAACTGGCTGCAGGAGGAAGAGGAACTGGAGGCGTATTATACGTTTCGTTCAGCGGCACTCAATATATGTGATAGACTCATTGGTTTTTACGGTGGTCTGGATGAAAAGAAAAATCGGATCCAGGATGAGATCAGACGGATGGAGGCTGGACCGGCAGAGGCCGGCCAGGAGGACTGGATGCGAAAGCTTGTCTTGAACCATTCAAGGCAGGAAGAACTGGACAAGATGAAAACAATGGGAATTTATCATTATGTGGGGAGATATCTGATGTCCGATTTCCTGGAAAGATATCCGCCGCAGTATTTTGTTGATTTGTTAGCAACCATAAAGAACATGCTGGTTTTAAAGGTTGACAGCGAGGAGATCAAGGAAATCAGCAATCATGTGGTGAATACCCTTGTTTCGTATTGGGAAGGGGTATCTGTTGAAAAAAAGTACCAGTCACTGTCAGGGAAAGAAATGCATAGGATAAATGAATTTTCGGCATGCGTGGTATTAAAATTAGTTCGAAATTGGAAAATGCATAATCTGATAAAAAACGTAGATTTCTCCTTTATGTATTTTATCTTTTCGCTTTCCATGCGCCTGCTTGGATACGGGAATGAGGAATGGCCATCCATAATAGCCGAATTGCTTGCTGTAAAATTGCCCGGAACGGACCAGGATATGTGTTCGGAAATTTGTGCAAAAGATTTATTTGTGGAAATGAATCGAAAGATGAACAAGGACCGGGAAGGAAAAACGTTCGTTCAAAATATATACAAACTATATGATGAATTTGGACGGGATCCTTTGCGGTCAAGTATCCCTATAGAGGATATCTACGAATTATTTTATTTATGCCTGCATTTTCCATATATTGAGGATGAGGAAGTGAAATTTGCCGGAGAGGATTGTGCCGGAAGAGATGAATTATCAAAAAAACTGGAGCGGATGGTTCATAGAAATATTCTTCAAAGATGAAATCAGCTTTCTTTACGCATAAAAAGCCCAACAATGTTGGGCTTGCTTTCCACTGGCTGAACTTTTATGGTAAAAGCTAGAAGGTAATGGGGGTCAGCACGGATGCGGCTGGCATGCAGAGAACTGTAGTCATCCTGCCGAAAACGATGGGACATAAGTATCTGTCCCCATGCGCAGCCGGATCTGGTCTCCTTCCTGCTCCAGGCGGAAAACAATCCCGTCCCAGCTTGTCTCCGAAATCAGACAGGTCTCATTGTCCTTCCAGGGATCGCATATAAGAGGCACCACCGGGTATTCCTCATGATCCGTGGTAAAGAGCAGCACATTTTCCTCATTGATGCCCTCCAGACAGATTCTGCCGAAGGCCGCATCCTTCCTTTCCGCTGTAAAGCAGATCCCGGCCAGCCGGGGCCAGAGGGTTCCCGGAGACGGATATCCACTGTTTTTCTGGCAGAAAGCCATTCCCCACCTTATATAGTAGACTTTCCCCTCATATTCCTCTGCAGTGATCCGGTCGTGTTCCCCTTTTGCAAAGCCTTTTCCATCCCACCGGAAACCGCTTAGTTCCTCTTTCTTCTGCCAACTACCTTCCTTTTGCAGGATTTCCGTATACAGGGTAGCTTCTGTATGCGGCGTATCTTCCAGAACGGAAAAACGGTAAATGCTGGTGCTCCCATACGCCAGTCCGCTGTATCTGCCGGGGACATTTAAGAGCGTGCTTTTTCCAGTGTTGGCAGGTTCCGGCACTTTGGGAGTTTCCATTTCCACGTTGCCCGATTCCAATGTTTTGGGAGTTTCCCTTTTGCAGTTACCCGATTCCGGTGTATGGGGGACTACCTCTTCCCCCGGCCCCTTGCAGGTAAATGTGCTTTCACATGTAGTTTCTTCACCACCGTCCCCGGTGCCGCTGTCTTCTTTCCTTTCTTTTCCAAGAAGCTTTAGTGCTTCCCCGCCGATGTCTTCCAGCACCTCAAGCCACGGGACAGCGCTGTCGTTGGTAGCGGAAATCGCCAGGGACAGCCTGCGGGCAGGGCTCACCACCAGATAACTGGTGAACTGCTCCGTGCCGCCGGACTTTACCACTGCACCTTCCCCCAGGGGAATCCGGTTCCTGTTGTAGGGAGAATCCCACCCCAGACAGTAATTTCCTGCATCGTATGCACCCTGTAGGAAGGTCGTCCCCTGGGGACGCCTGGTCTCGTCCAGCCAGGCCTGCTCTACGATTCCCCTGGAATCGATGAAAAGGGCGCCGAACATGGCACACTCTGGCACTGTAGTATGGATCGCCCCTGCGCCGAAGCAGTTATAATATTCCGGCTCCGCGTCCCGGCAGGCCACCTTCACATACCCTTCCGCAAGCCTCCTGCCCACTCCCACGGAAAAAAGTCCCGCAGGCCCTGTGATCTGCTCCCGAAGCCAGCGGATATAAGGCTCCCCGGTCACCGCCTCCACCACCTCTGCCGCCAGGTCGAAACCGTCATTGCAGTAGCCGGAGAAACTGCCCGGCCTGGCCCGCAGCTTCACTGTCTGCCAGTACGATGGTGTATTCCGGTATTTTCCCGTAAAAAGTTCCTCCCCTTCCTCCAGGGTGAGATGGTCATGAAGATTTGTCCCCGGTATTCCGGAGGAATGGTTTAAAAGCATCCGGACGGTGATCTCCGGGTAACGAGGATCTGCCAGCCTCCAGTCCGGCAGGTATCTGAGCACCGGTTCTGCCAGGGATACCTTTCCCTGCTGCACCAGTTTCATGATAGCTGCTGTCACATAGATTTTGGAGACGGAGCCTACATTATATAAATCATCCACCTGGGCCTGGCTATCCTCGAATCCCCTTGTGCCGGCACAGGCTGCCGCCAGGAGTCCTTCCGGCTCACAGACTGCGGCACAGACCGCTGTGGTTTTGTTCTTCTGCACAATACTTTCCAGCTTCTCCTGGATCCACTCTGCCAGCGCAGGGCTGCTTCCGCTGCATCTGTCATCCTGCATCTGCATCCTGTTCCTCCTGATTATTTTCTATTTTTCACTTTCTTTACAGTTGAAAATGCGAAAACAGCAAGTGAAACCAAATCAATGGTCCCACATATTCTTACTACATGATCAGGCAGATCTGCCTTGACAAGATTACCTCCAACCAATAGTATCGTTGTGATACCTATTGCAAATAAACTGATTACCCATATGAAATGGATTCTCTTTGCCTCCATTTTACACCTCCACTATTTGCAGGATTATGCTTGCTACAGATATTCGCAGACATAACTCTTCAGCAGTTCCTGCAGTTCCCTGTCCATGTATTCGTAATCATCGCTGATGTAAAGGCAGACCACTTTTTTGCCTGCTATGATATCGGGATACTTTTCCGTTATCCGTCGCAGGTGCTTTTTCTCCATACAGAAGATGATGTCTGCCCAGCCGAGGAGTCCGGGGGTGACCTTGATGCGGGAGTTCTGTTCTGTTCCCGCAGAGCGGGCCTTATGCCCCTGGAAACCATCGAAAAGCTTTTCTGCGGTCAGGCTGCGCCGTTTGTTCTGGCTGCATAGAAATAACAGATTCATTCTGCCTCCATGGGATGGATAGGATTCCGCTAGTTGCAGTGCGCCGTGGCCGCTGTTTTCGGACACGGATACATCCAGCTGTCTGTTGAAATTGTGTTTCTTGTATTGTACCACATATCCTGGCTAGAGTGTATTTGAAAATTACTTTCTGAAAAATAATGGGAATGCATTTTCAAACACGCCCCAGGGGAAATAGGATGTTTCGGTTGTCTTGCTGAGGTTCCCGTATCATGGAATGAGGAATGAGCATGGTCGGAACGGACCCGGAAGTGGTATAATCCCTGCATTTTGGCACATGCTATGTAAGTCAACAACCTTGCTGCAAAGCAAAGCGCATGAAAGCATGCGGGCACTCATCTTACAGCAGGGGATGCATCACTGACCAGGCGCATTGCTCGTGGGAACCATCCCGGCTTTGTCAGTGGCACGATTGGTGGTGTCGGGGAGGGTGTGTAAACCACCCGCTTTAAGCGCACACGGGGTATAGGAATGGAATCAGTATGGATGGAAGATACCGGGATCAAGAGGCGTGACCCCCTTGCAGGGGACATGGAAGTACCGGCTGTTGTCATAGGGGCAGGACTTGCGGGGATTCTGACAGCATATTATCTGAAGCAGGCGGGCATCCGGACAGCGGTCCTGGAGGCAGACAGGATAGGCAGCGGGCAGACGAAGAATACCACGGCCAAAATCACTTCCCAGCACAATCTGATCTATGACAGGCTGATTCGGTCCTTTGGAGGCCGGATGGCAGAACATTATGCCATGGCAAATGAGGGGGCTATCGGAGAATATGAAAGGCTGGTTCTGGAAAAAGGAATTGCATGCGATTTTGTCAGATGTCCTGCATACCTGTATTCCCAGGATCATCCAGGGCTTCTGAAACGGGAAGCAGAAGTGGCCAGGTCGCTGGGCATAAGGGCATCTTTCGGGACAGAATGTGAGCTTCCTTTCCCAGTGGCAGGCGTCACAAGATTTGAACAGCAGGCCAGGTTCCATCCGCTGAAATTCCTGGCAGAAATGGCAGAGGAAGTGGAAGTCTATGAACAGACAAAGGTGCTGAAAGTGGATGACAGAAGGGTAGAGACGGCCAGGGGGACAGTGACGGCAGAGCATATTGTGTTCGCAGCCCATTACCCTTTTATCAATGTACCGGGATACTATTTTGCCAGGATGCACCAGGAGCGAAGCTATGTGGTAGCCCTGGAGGGTGCGGAGAGGCTGGAGGGCATGTACCTGGGGATTGACCAGGACGGCCTCTCTTTTCGGACCTGGGGAAATCTTCTGCTGCTGGGAGGAGGGAGCCATCGGACAGGAGTGAATCAGCAAGATAGGCTGGGCACAGAGGTAAACCAGGGAAGCAGGGCGGTTACAGAAGAAAACCCGCAAGACAAGGTAGGAACAGGGATAGTCCAGGGAAGCAAGGAGGTTACAGAAGGGAATCTGGGAGACAATGCTGGCATGGGATGCAGATATGGGATGCTGCGAGCCCGGGCCGGGGAACTCTATCCCGGATGCCATGAGGTATCCCGCTGGTCGGCACAGGACTGCATGACACTGGACGGGCTGCCCTACATCGGCAGGTTTTCCCGGCGTAAGGCATGCTGGTATGTGGCTACGGGCTTTGGAAAGTGGGGTATGACCTCTGCCATGGTCAGCGCCCGTATCCTGACAGCCATGATTGTCGGACAGGATCTCCCGGAGGCAGATATTTTTTCACCCCAAAGGCATTTTACGGCACAGGTGGCCAGGGGCCTGGCTGTGCATGGTGCATATACGGTGAAAGGCCTGACAAAACATCTCCTGCCTTCGGGAAATAAGGAAATCATTCCCAACTGTCCCCACATGGGCTGCAGGCTGGAGTGGAATCCAGAGGAGGAAAGCTATGACTGTCCCTGCCACGGTTCCCGGTTCGACAGGGAAGGGCATCTGATAGACGGCCCGGCCCAGACGGACTGCAGGAAGCGCATAGATCCATGATCTATGGTATGAGGAGCAGCCCTGTCCGGTCAAGACTCCCACTCACCCAGCCCCTGGTTCTGCCGGGCTTTGGCCTGCTGAAACGTCAGGGGTGTCAGATCTTCTTCCAGATATGCCATAAGTTCAGGGATTCCCTCCCTGGTTACATTGTTGATCAAGAATATGCGTTCACAGCCGGCATTGACCAGCCATTGCCTGACCATAGGGATATTGGCGTGGGGGGAATCGATCTTTGTAATGATACCGATGAGGGGACGGAGGATAAAGGAACGGAGACTGGGGCTGAACAGATTGTAGGGTTCATCTGCCGCCTGGACAACAGCCACCACATCAGCCTCAAAGGAAAAACAGGCCAGTCCCACGCTGAAGTGCTTGGATTCCGCATATTCTCCCGGGGAGTCAATGGTGTCGTCATCCGAACTGGTGTATTGTGTTTTTACATAATGTAATTCTTCCCCACGCAGTGCCTGGGTCAGGGAAGTCTTGCCAGCCTCGCTCCGGCCCATTAGGAATAATTTTTTCATGGAATTTATTCCTTTCTATCCTCAGTTCCGGTGGACCTTACAGGTCTCAAATCCCAGTTCCTCCCGAAAAAACCGGACTACTTCTTCCACGGCGGCCTGTACCTCAGATAGTCCCCCGGTGAGAATCAGGGAACCACAGAAACGGTCCATGAAGCCAATCTGCACATCCGCGCTTTTCATGGCTACATCGGCAGCCACCACCACTGCCTCCCAGGGGGTAAAACGGATCAGGCCGATGGATTCCCCGGTATGATCCTCCCCCTCATGGACACCGATGTGCAGTCCCAGGTTCTGGTAGACAGGAGCCTGTGTGGCACTGATGATATGGGCCAGACAGACCTCTTTTCCGGGAATCCGCAGGCGTGTGATGCGCAGCCTTTTCCCCTTCAACTGTTCGTAATCTTCATGGAAGAGCTTTTCCAGCAGTTCTTCCTTTGTCATTCTGGCCATGGCGGTACTTCCTATCTCTTTGTGATCTTGCAGACGACATATTCCAGGGTGTCACGGAAGTAATTCACGATTTCCGTCATGGCAGACATGACATCCGAGATCTCCCCGGTAATGATCAGCGTCCCCGTGAACCGGTCTGCGAAGCCCAGGTAGACATTCCCGCTCTTGACGGCTATATCAGATGCAATGACGGCTGATTCCGGGGGGGTCATGTTCATGATGCCGATGGCCGAAGACTGGTAATCCACCTGGGGATTTAATCCCAGCTTCTGGTATATGACTGGTGCTGGGCCTCCCATCACGTGTGCGAAGGTGATTTCCTTGCCTGCCACGGTCTCCTGTACGATTCTGATCCGTTCTTCCTGTCCGTTTGCCATCTGCTGCACCATTCCTTTTATGTGTTCTTATGCTGTGTTTTTATGCTGTGCCATCCTGCTGCATGGATATTGTCTGGATATCTCAAGAAATCTCTCTATTCATCATACTATCAGGGAAATTTCCTGTCAAGCCAAAATGCATCGGTACTAGGGTGTTGCTTTGAACGGAGTGAACAGTAACAGGGCAGGCGAAAAGAGCGGAATGCAGAGAGAAAATGTATGGGACTTTGCAGGATTAGATAGTAAGTTGCTTTTTATGCAATTGAAAATCCATAACGAAACTTCTATACTGAATACAGTATCGCTCTAATATATTGCAGAATAAGACAGGGAGGGACCGTTAGGGACATGCAGGAAGCCGGAAACAGGGATCATGGGGAGATGGAGAAGCCGTCCGGGGACGGGGTGGTATGAATTAGGAAGTCATAATTTGTCAGATATAGGAGAAGAGATGGGAACTTATCATGTGAAAAACTATGGAGCAATCGGGGACGGAAGTACAAGCGATACTTGTGCCATTCAGAATGCCATTGACCATTGTGCAAAGGAGGGGGGAGGTACAGTGCTGCTGGAAAACGGACAGTATGTGTCCGGCACCCTGCGGCTTCCGTCAGATGTAACCCTGAAGATCGAAGGGAATGCGAGACTTTTGGCCAGCAGAGATATCCGGGATTACAGGGAGGATGTGCATCATAACAGATACCGGAATGAGCAGGCGCTGGACCGCTGCTTGATCTATGCAGAAGATGCGGAGAATATTGGGATACTGGGCAGCGGAGAGATCAATGGATGTTCTGAGGCTTTTCCCAATGAGGGAAGCATATACAGGCCCATGATGCTGCGTTTTCTGCGGTGCAAAAATATTCGCTTATCGGATATTAGGCTTTATAATGCGGCCGCCTGGACCACGGCCTTTTTGGACAGCAGCCATATCTGGGTGGACAGGGTGGATATCCAGAATCAGAAGCGCTATAACGGTGATGGGCTGGATTTTGACGGCTGCAGCCATGTCTATGTGAGGGACTGCCATATCCTGGGGACGGATGACAATCTGTGCCTGCAGTCCGGCAGCCGGGAATACCCGGTGCACGATATTCATGTGTCCGGCTGCACGTTTTCGTCTGTATGTGCAGCCATCCGGATCGGCCTGAAGTCCATAGGGAGCATCTACAATGTGGTGGTGCAGAACTGTACCATGCACAATGTATGGAGGGAGGGCATCAAGGTGGAATGTACGGAAGGAGGGGAGATTTCCGATGTGCTAATTGATAATATTGCCATGCGCAACGTGTCCAGGCCAGTTTTCCTTATCTTAAACAACCGCTTTGAACCGAAGGGGTGGGGAAGTTCGGTGGAACTACAGGAAGTGCCGGAAATCGGTGTCATGAAGCGCATCACCATATCTAACCTGCATGCGGCAGACGATGAGGAGATGGCTCGTCCCCACCTGCGTTTTGGAAACGATATTATGGGGAGTCCTTCCTTCAACGGAATCCGCATCGATGCGCCAAAGGAGCATCCCATAGAAGAAGTCACCCTGCGCAACCTTCACTATACCTCCATAGGAGGCGTGCGCCTGGCAGATATTCCGGAGCAATACCCGGAGGTTGTGGACAGAAGAAAGGATGCTGTATCGGAATCCTCGGAGAACTATTATCCGGACTGGAGCAGGGCGGCGTTCATGGATATTAGGAACGTCAAAGGGCTGTTCCTGGACGGGATTGTACTACGGCCCCAGAGGAAGGACGAGCGGAGGCCGGTTATCCTGGAAGGATGTGATACCCTTGCGGAGACAGTGTTTATCAGGGAATAAAGCGCGGGAACAGCCCGCATACAGCTTTCAAGGAATGAACCGATTATCTTCGCGGGAATGGAGGCTCCTGTACTGGCTGGGAGTCATGCCGGTGGCCTGCTTAAACTGTCTCATAAAATGTGTCCCGTTTTCATATCCGCAGAAAAGGGCAAGGGAGTCCACGGACATATCGGAGGTACGCAGATAGTAGCAGGCCAGACGGATGCGTGCCGCGATCATGTCCTGCTTATAGGTGGTACCGAAAAACTCTTTATACAGGTGCAGAAAATGAGAGATGCTGATATCGGTCTTTTTGGCAAGCTCTGCAGCGCTGCATGCCTGGAACGGAGAGTTGATGAGCTGGGTCCTTATTTCATTGAGAGGCTCAAAATACCTGCTGTCCTTATTGCGGGACGAATGGGCATGCAGTTGGTTGGCAATGGAATACAGAAGGGCATGCATCAGCGAATCCGCAGTCTCCTGTCTGTAAGGATGAGAGGAAATCTTTTCTGCCACTACCAGCCGGCTATACTCGGTAAGGGTGCCCATATGGGGAAGCGCCAGGGGAGAGTTTGCAGGAATGGAAAGCTGCTGCAAAAGGGTTTCATCCCCATCATGCAGTTCAAAGTGAATCCAGTCGTCATTATAGTGAGATTCCCTGTAAAAATAGTGGACATAGGAGTGGGGGGCGAACAGGAGGACAGTACCTGGGGACAGTTCGCTTATTCGGCCCTGGTCTTCAAGGAAGCCCCTGGACTTGATGAGAAGCAGGAGGTAATCGTCAAAGCCCTTGGGACGGCAGATGTCCATGGGGGCTTTGTGCATGGAATCGTATCCGCAGATATTTACAGTGATCATGGAGGCTCCTTTTCTTTTAAAATGACTGAAATTGGAAACTTTTCAAACAAAACAAAAGAGGGAGGACAGTGCCGCTTTGCATGAAGTGTCAGTTCCTACATTAGAGGAATAAGGGCATTTTGTCAAGGGTGTGCTGAAATGATGAAATGATTGGCTACAAAAGTTAACTTTTTATAGAAACCGATAGCTGGCAGGAAGCGGATATGGAGGTAGAACAATGGAATTAACACAGGTGGCAAACGGTATATGGAAAATGCGTATCGGAACCCCGGAGCAGCACACGCCGGTGGCGCTCCGGGCTTTTCCCATGAGAGAGGAGGCGCTGGAGAAACTGGCGCCTGCGGAATTGCCGGGACAGGCGGGACAGATCACCTGTCGGCAGAACCGCAGGGGGCTGCAGATCACGCTGCCCATGGACAGCAGCGAAGATATCTATGGCTTTGGCCTGCAGCTTAAGAGCATGAACCAGGCGGGACGGAAGCGGATGCTTCGGGTGAATTCCGACCCGGTGGCAGACACGGGGGAGGGTCATGCGCCCGTGCCCTTCTATGTTTCCACTGGTGGCTACGGGCTGTTCCTGGATACCTTCCGGCATGTGGAAGTTTACATGGGGACGAGCCTGGAAAAGGGACGTTCCGAGCAGCGCAGGGAAGTGAACCAGGTACATAAGGAATTTTCGGAGTCTGCCCTTTATGCACTGAAAAAGAATTCGGAAGTGCGCAGGGTCATCATTGACCTAAAGGCGGTGGATGGCGTGGATCTGTACCTGTTCGCGGGTTCCGTGAAGGAGGCAGTGCAGCGCTATAACCTGTTCTCTGGAGGCGGCTGCCTGCCTCCCATGTGGGGACTGGGGGTCTGGTACCGCTCCTATGGGGGTAGTGATCAGAAGTCGGTGGAGAACCTGGCAGAGGGCTTCCGCAGGGAGGAGATGCCCGTGGACGTACTGGGAATGGAGCCAGGATGGCATTCCCACAGCTATTCCTGCACCTACCAGTGGTCTTACCTGTTTCCGGATCCGGAGACCATGATAGAGAAAGTAAGCAGGCAGGATTACAAGATCAATCTCTGGGAGCATGTTTTTGTATACCCGGCAGCTCCTTTTTATCAGGAGCTTCAGCCTTATGCAGGGGAATATGAGGTATGGAACGGGCTGGTGCCGGACTTCTGTATGCCGGAAGCAGGGAAGATTTTTGCGGATTACCACAGGGAGGAATTTGTAAAAAAGGGGATAGCGGGTTTTAAGCTGGATGAGTGCGACAATTCCGACTTAAATGCTTCCAACTGGTCTTTTCCGGATGTGACCCAGTTCCCTTCTGGCATGGACGGGGAGCAGATGCACGCTGCCATCGGTGGTCTGTACCAGAATCTGATCTATGATGTCTTCCGTCAGGAAAATAGGAGGACATATTCCCAGGTCCGCTCCAGTGGGGCGCTGGCGGCTCCCATGCCCTTTGTGCTGTACTCCGATCTGTACCAGCACAAGCAGTTCATCCGGGGAATGGTCACGGCAGGCTTCTCGGGGCTGCTCTGGGCACCGGAGGTGAGGGACTGTAAAAACGGCGCGGACCTGCTTCGGCGGATGGAGACGATTATGTTCTCTACCCATGCCATCTATAATTGCTGGCGCATTCCCAACCCGCCCTGGAAGCAGGTGGATATTGCGAAGAACCTTGCAGGGGAGTTTATGGAGGATGCGGATTATTATACGGATGTCTGCAGGAGATACCACCGGGTCAGGATGTCCCTTCTGCCCTATCTGTACAGTGCATTCGTAAAATATCAGCGGGAAGGGATTCCACCTGTCAGGGCACTTGTATTTGACTATGAGGAGGAACCGGAGGTGCGGAATGTGGATGACGAGTACCTTCTGGGGGATGACCTTCTGGTGGCGCCAATGACCCTGGAGGACGGCACGGAGCGGAAGGTTTACCTGCCCTGGGGGACATGGCACGGCTTCTGGGATGATGCGGTTTATGAGGGTGGCAGGGAGCATGTGATTCATGCGGAATATGACAGGATTCCGGTATTTGTCAGGGAAAATTGTATCCTGCCGCTGGCAGACCCGGTGGAGGCCGTGGGGAAGGACACAGAGTTTACCATACGTCCAAGAGTATACGGCAATGGTGGAGAGGGCTGTGTGCTGTATGAGGATGATTTCGAGACATTTGACTATGAAAAAGGCTGCCAGAATGAAGTCCGCATTACCCGGAAGGGGGATGGAGAACTGGAGGTATGCCGGATGGGCGAAGCCAGGAGGCGTTATGTGATTGCAGGCCGGGAATAGGGCAGGGCTGTAAACTACAGTCAACAACCCCGCAGCACTTGACTCAATGCCTGTGGGAATAGAGGCAAAAAAGGAAAGAAAATTGCAAAGAAAGACGGAAGGGAAAGAAAACAGAAGGGAAAGAAAATTGCAATAAAAAACGGAAGGCAAAGGGAGAAAGACAACATGAATAAGATACAGAATCCGATTCTGCGGGGGTTCCATCCGGATCCGTCCATTATCAGGGTGGGGGAGGATTACTATATCGCCACTTCCACTTTTGAATGGTGGCCTGGGGTGCGGCTGCACCATTCCAGGGATCTGGTTCACTGGGAACTGATAGAATATCCGCTGAACAGGGTCTCGCAGTTGGATTTGCGGGGCGTGGGGCCGTCCCAGGGGATCTGGGCGCCCTGCTTGACCTGGGATAAGGGGATTTTCTATCTGGTGTATACAGTGGTGAAGGCTTTTTACTGCAATATGTATGATACGGAGAATTACCTGGTGACGGCCCAGGACATCCATGGTCCCTGGTCGGAGCCTGTGGCGCTGAATAATTTCGGCTTTGATCCTTCCCTGTTTCATGATGAGGACGGGCGAAAATATATGGTCAGCATGGTGACGGACCACAGGGTTCCGAAGAAATATGCGGGAAGGCTGGTGCTACAGGAATTCGATGCCGAAAAAGGGAGGATGACGGGGCCGGTGCGGGATATTTACCGGGCAGAGGGCATCTTCCTGGAGGGCCCTCACATATTGAAACGCCGGGGCTGGTACTATCTGTTCAGCGCGGATACGGGGACAGGGGAAGGGCATGGCCAGACAATCCAGCGTTCCCGGGATATATGGGGGCCTTACGAGATGTACCATCCCCTGGATGAAAAAAGGCAGGAGGGGGAGGCCTGGTCCATTCTCACCTCCAGGCATCATGAGGACATCCTGCTGCAGAAGGCCGGCCATTGCGACCTGGTAGAGACCCGGGACGGGGAGTGGTACGCGGTGCACCTGTGCGGCAGGGCTTCAAGCGGGCGCAATCCGGAGACGGCAGAGCGTTTCGCAGGAGCAAGGCGGTATATGCTGGGCAGGGAGACCGCCATCCAGAAGATGCGCTGGACGGAGGACGACTGGCTGGTCCTGGATAAGGGCGGCAATACGCCCGAGGAGGAAGTGGAGCCGCCTGAATGTGTGTCGAAAGGTCGGTATGGAGGGGAAGATGAGTGCTTGGGGGAGAAAAAGCCGGACAATGGCGGCAGTGCGCTGGAATGCAGACAGGAGCAGTGCAGGGATATGGCAGAATGCAAGGAACAAACCGGCTGTGTAGTGGCCCCCGGGGTGAAGGGGGACGGTGCAATGCCGGGATACCTGGCCGGTCCGGAAGCTGAATTAGGTCGGGATGACTTTGACAGCCCGGTTCTTCATCTGGACTACCAGTCTCTGCGGATTCCCATGGACGGGCATTACCTGTCTCTGACGGAACGTCCCGGATGGCTGCGGATGTACGGACGCAGCGGCCTGGCCTCCCGTTTCTCCCAGACATTGATTGCCCGCAGGGTGACGGAGTACCATATGGAGGCAGATACCTGCGTGGATTTTGAGCCGGAAGTATTTAAGCAGATGGCAGGACTGATCCTGATGTATGACACGGACAATTATCTGTATCTGCATCTTTCCCACGATGAAGATCTGGGAAAGTGCATTACGCTGTTGAAAGCGGAAAATAAGAAGTATGCATATCTTACGGACTATATCCCCCTGGAGACGGGAAGGGATGTGCTCCTTGGCCTGAAGCTTCAAGGGACAGGAGTACAGTTCTATTATGGATACCGGGGAGGGCAGGCCCTGCAGGAAATCGGCCCCTGTATAGACGCAAGTTTTCTCTCGGACGAAGCGTGCAGGGAGGGATGGTTTACCGGCTCCATGGTGGGAATCTGCTGCCAGGATCTGACAGGCTTCGGAAAGCATGCGGATTTTGACTGGTTCCGGGTGCAGGCTTTCCCGGTCTGTCTCTAATGGGACTGCCGGTGAATACCTATGTATATGTGAAGGAGGATAGCAACACATGGAGTATTATAGAGATTGGGCCAGGGCACAGCTGGAAAAAGCCCGTGGGAAAATGGCGTGGGTCAGTGAGAAGAACCGGCAGCGGATTCCCTACACCACGGATGAGAACGGTGACTATGACGACAGGGCAGATGAGAGTCGGGAGTGGAACCGGGATGACGGGCTAAACTGGTGGACCAACGGCTTCTGGGGCGGCATGATGTGGCTGCTGTACCAGGATACAAAGGATCCGGGATACATGGAGATCGCCAGGTTCTCGGAGAGAAAGCTGGAAAAATGTTTCCAGGGGTTTTATGGGCTGCACCATGACGTTGGATTCATGTTCCAGCCTACGGCGGTGGCAGACTGGCGGCTTACCGGGGATGGGGATGCCAGGCGGATGGCCATGCATGCGGCGAACCTGCTGGCCGGCAGATTCAATCCTGTGGGCAGGTTTATCCGGGCCTGGAATGAAGTGGGCGACAGCGATACCAGGGGATGGGCCATCATCGATTGTATGTTCAATATTTCCCTGCTGTACTGGGCGTCCGAGGAGAGCGGGGACCCCAGGTTCCGGCAGATTGCCATGCTGCACGCGGACACGGTGCAGGAGCATTTCATCCGTTCGGACGGCTCTGTGTGCCATATTGTGGAGTTTGACCCGGAAAGCGGGAGGATGGTGAGAAGCCATGGGGGACAAGGCTTCGGGGAAGGCTCTTCCTGGACCAGGGGGCAGGGCTGGGCGTTGTACGGCTTCGCCAACAGCTTTGCCCACACTGGGAAAAGAGAGTATCTGGAAACGGCCAGAAAAGTGGCGGCTTATTGTATTGCCAACATTCCGGAGAACGGCATTATCCCTGTGGATTTCAGGCAGCCTGAGGATGTGGAATGGGAAGATTCCTGCGGGGCCTGTGTGATTGCAGGAGGACTGCTGGAACTGGCAAGGTTCCAGCCGGAAGGGGAGAGGGAAGCTTTGGTGGAACCAGCGTTCCGGATTCTGAAGGCGATTGCCGGCTCCAGGGCAGACTGGACCAGGGACTGTGACGCCATTGTGCAGAACTGTTCCGCTTCCTACCATGATGCCAGACATCATTTCACTATGGTGTATGCGGACTATTTTTTCCTGGAGGCGCTGTATCAGCTTTCGGGGGCAGATATCAGGATGTGGTAAGCCCGGCCGGAGAAGAGGGGGCAAAGATCTGCGCCGCAAGTTTGATGCCCCGTCAGCTTGCTGGAGGGGTATTTGACGGCGGTTCAGGCTGGGACTACCGTGACAGGGAGGAGGCAATTTTATGGTAAACAAGGTGGATTTACTGCATGACTGGATAAGGGAAGAAAGGCCGGGAGGGGCAGTGGACAGGATCCGGCTGGTATTTCCCAGGCCGGAGGGGGCAGGAATACGTCCCAATGGCTTCGACTGGATCCATGACGGGGCAATGGATGCCATGGGCTGGTATGGTTTCCGCTTCTGCCTGCATACAGGCAGGGCCGACATGGGAATTACGGTACGGGCAGGGTTTGCGGAAGGGGAAATCCTGGAGGCAGTCTTTCGCCTGGCTGACCCAGGGGAACATTCCTGCGATGTCGCACTGGAAGATTTTGATGTGGAGAGGGCGAAGACAAATATCTGGAGGGAACTGGTGTCCCTGGAGATAGCGGGTTCGTCCCTGGATGTCCTGTCTGCCGTGCTTCTGCGGGGCAGCAGGATTGCCCTGGAAGCCGGAGTCCTTGGAAAGAGCGGGAATGTGGGGGAGACCATACGTTATACCGTCACGGTCCACAATTGTCTGGACAAAAGGCAGTGTGTGAAGGTCTCCCAGGCGGTTGCGGGATGGGAGTCCATGTATGCGGGGATCCGGCCGGAAAATCTGTGCCTGGAACCTTATGGCAGCGGCCAGGTGGAGATCTCTGTCCAGGTCCATGATTACATGTCGCCTGGCGCCCATGAGAAGACCACGGTCCGCTTCCTGCCGGAGGGAGACGCCTCCGGGGCCAGGGAACTGTCTTTCCAGACCCTGTGCGCCCTGCGCCACCCCTATATCTACCACACAGGGGAAAAGTGGCAGGAAGTTGCGGAGAAGATCCGGGATAACCCTGTCTTCGGGCCGGGCTTCGGGAAACTGTGCAGGGATGCGGACCAGTGGGAGGTACCGCCCCTGGTGCCTTTTGGGGAAAGGGATTATTGCTGCGACACGAACCAGGAGCACTTCATCATGTCCTGCGCCTATCTGTATTCCATTACGGGAAAGAGGGAATACGCGGAGAAGATTGCCAGGTTTTTCCGGGCTTTTGCGGATCCGGATACAGGGTATCCGGTGCGGAAGAAGGGATGCAGCCAGTCCTATGTACAGGAAGGACATTTCTTCCAGCACCTGGCACTTGCATATGACATGATTTATGAGTCGGGGGTGCTGTCTGTAGGGGAGCATGAGGGAATCCAGAGGTGTCTGCGCATATATATGGATATTCTGGACAGGCATATCTGCAGCGGGCATATCTCCAACTGGACACTGTCAGAACTGACGGGAGCGGTGTACTGTGCCATGGTACTACAGGATTTTGAGCGGATGGAGCGGTTCCTCTTCGGGCCATGCGGCAGTTTTGAACAGCTTTCCCATGGCGCCTTTTCAGATGGCTGGTGGTATGAATGCTCTGTAGGGTATAATATCTGGGTGTCTTCCATGTTTCTCCACACGGCCCATGCGCTGCTGCCCTTCGGAATCAATCTGATTCACTACCATTTCCCGCTGTTCTATGGGAAGGAGGTAGACAGCATAGGCAGGGGACAGAAGCGGAAGATCTGCCATGGGATGTACAATGAGAGATGGGGTGGCATCCGGAAGAATTATATCTGCATCAAGGATCTGTTTGATGCGGTGGTGCCGTTTTTGGACTACCGGGGTGTTCTGTTCGGAATCAATGATTCCGATGAGAAGAAGATTGAGGGAGTCCACTTCGGCTCCACATTCGACCTGGCATATACCCATTATCGGGATCCTGCCTATATTCCCATTATACAGCGTTTTGACACTGTGGATCCGGTGTTCGGGCATGGGGAGCTTGTGGCGCCAGGGCAGGAGCAGGATTCAGGTGAAGCAGGGAGCGCCTTTGCGGACAATATCGGTATTGCCATGCTGCGCAGCCGCAGGGAGGGAGTCTCTCCAAAAGAGCAGATCCAGGCTGTGCTGCGTTACGGTTCCCACGGGTATGCCCATGGACATTTTGACCGGACAGAGCTTTTGTCTGTCATGCGCTGTGGGCGGAGCTTTTTCAATCCGGAACATGTCTGGTGGGGCTACGGACATTTTATGTATAAATTTTACGTACAGAATTCCAATACCAAGAACATGGTGGTGACGGATGGAAAAATGCAGGTTCCGGCAGATGCCCAGAGGGTGCTGTTCTACAGCGGAGAGAAGCTGCAGGCGGCAGGGGTACGCACGGCGTCCAGGTGGGGATACCCGCCCTTTGGCGGCATGATTTACCAGAAGGGAGAGAGCCTGCAGGAACGGTGTGCATACAATGCCAGTGACCTGCCCTCCTATGATGCCGCGCCTTACGGGGAGATAACGGGGCTGACGGAGCCGGTTGTCCAGACAAGGGTGATGGCCGTGCTTGACGACTGTATTGTAATCTTCGATTCCCTGGAAGGGGAGAGGGAGCACCGATATGAGAGCCTGCTGCAGATCAAAGGCTTCCAGGGCCTGGAGGCCCTGGGGGAGGAAGGCAGCTTAACAGCCCGTGGACATACCGGCAAAAAATCGGAGGATCCAAGGTCGGACGAGCAGTTTATTACAGACTGTCACTGGTATGAAGCCAAGGGGAGTACCTGTGCAAGATTTGTCACAAAGTATGGTGAAGGGGAAGACTTAAGGGGAACCCGGAGCCGTTATAATGAACCGGGCAGCCTGCACATGGATGTGTACACTGCCTGGCCCCAGGAAACCACACAGTGTATCGGACTGGCTGCGGAGGATCATGGGCAGAAGTATCCCTATCGGTTCAGGCTGTGGGATGAGGAAGGATGCAGGGAGGATTTCTGTGCCAGTCCCTGGCTTCTGGGAGCCAGGAAGCTGGATGTGGGGCTGCGCCCGGAAAACCACACCTTAAAACTGGAATTCATCAGCAGTCCGCTGTACAATGAACAACGTTACCCCCATGATGCCCCCCAGTGCCTGTTCCTGGCAAATGCCAGGTTGGAGCTGGAGGACGGCACGGGAATCCCTCTTGCGTGCCTGCCAGTGAGACAGCACAATATAGATGCCGGAATGGGGATAGGCAGGGATTACCAGGGGGGAAGGGTTCTGATAGAAGGCATAGAATACCCGGATGCAATTCCTGTCAGCGCAATGGACCATGGCAAGGAGAGTTTCCTGGAATATGATCTTACAGGCCTGCGTGCCGTGCGCCTTACGGGCATCATCGGTGTGGACAATTTTCCAGGGGAGGAGGAGCAGAGGCGTGTGACATATGGCGTGGGGCAGAGGGCTGTCCATGGCAGGTTCATCACCGTGATAGAGCCTTACGGGGACAGGAAATGCCTTGCCATGGTGGAGGGGCTTTCCCAGAATGCTGTCAGGATCCGGTATGAGGATGGCAGGCTGGACGAGGTTACGGTGGGCGGGATCTGCGGGACTCCCTGGGTGGAACTGCGCAGCTACAGGAATGGGGAGTGGCACATGGAAAAAACCTATTCTGCCCATGGTACCCCATAAAAGATCCTGGCCCTCTTTAGCGCTTTGTTTTACTGCGGGGTGGCTGACTCGCTGGCTGCCGGGTCTGTGCGGTACTTTTCCCGGTACTGGTTAGGGGTCATGCCGGTATTCTTTTTGAAATAGGCATAAAAGTAATTGGCAGAGGTGAAATCCAGCCGCTCGCAGATGGACTGGATGGAATCCTCTGTCTCCACCAGGATCTTACAGGCATATTGGATCTTTTTATCAGTTATGTATTTGGAAAGTGTGATTCCCATGTGTTCCTTGAAGATATTCCGCAGGTAATTGGTGGAGAGTTGGACATGGGTGGCAATATTCTCCACGGTCAGGTCTGCCTGGCAGAGGTTCCTGTCCACATAGGCGGTCACCTCCTCAATAATCTGTGGCCTGGCGGCAGTGTTTTTCTTGATTTCCTGGAGCTGGGCAATATCCGTGGTGATCCGCTGGTTGAATTGTGCCAAGATTTCCTGTAAAGTATAATGGCTATATGGGGCACTGTCATAGGAAAGGGATCCCAGAGAGCGCAGGCTGGCCTGCATCTCTGCATTCTGGAAGGAACTGTTCAGTGCCATGATGTTCATGATGATGCTGTCTATGTGGATGTCCTGGAGGGTAGCAAAATAGGCCTGGAGTTTTTCCAGGGCCAGGGCTTCCCTGCAGGAGAACACGGCAGCTATGATCTCCTTCTGCTCCTGCACCAGCATGAGGTTTGCAGTGTTGTGGACGGAGAGTTCAGCATAATTCAGGATGCTGTTGCCCCCGAAGAGGAAACGGTAACGCAGGGCCAGTTTTGCCTGGGTATAGGATTCATGTAGTTCTGCGGGGGAATCGCAGACCAGGCCGATGCCCACTGTCACGGTCTCCTGGAAATAGTCGGACATGCACTGCTGTGTCTGTGTGGCCTGGCGCAGGAAGGTATCGGGGGCATCTGTATCCGGGAACAGGATATAGGCCAGGATGCCGTCTTCCACCTCCAGGCAGAAGGAACCGGGCAGCAGTTCCGAGGCGATATTCTGCAGGGAATCCAGCATCAGCTTATGGTCGGAGGGATTGCTGGACAGCAGCATGGCAGACCGGTCCAGGGAGAACAGTATGACCTGGTAGTTATCGGAATCCATGGAGATGCCATATTGTTCAAGCGTATCATTCTTGACGGAGTCATAGTAATCAGCCACCGTAAGAATATGGCGCAGACAGTCGGCCTGCTTTGCCAGCCGGATCTGCTTCTGGGTCTTCTGGGAAGTATGTACCAGGTTCGTGACGGCATCTGTCAGATAGGAAATCTCATCCGGCTGGCTGGTCCGGGTACGTTTGTCATAGGACTTCAGGAGCGTGATCATATTGTTGATGGGAAGGTACAGGGTGTAGCTTAGGAAAAGTGACAGTCCCAGTCCCAGAAAGGTAAATATCACGAAGGAGAGCAGGGTGGAGACCAGCATGGTATTTTTGGTGGAGAAGGGAGATGCATCCAGTATGGTGATATAGGTGAAGTGGAAGGCGGCATTTTTCCGGTAAAATATGGTGCAGCGCCTGGAATGGAAGGTTGCGCTAAGCCGGCCATCCGTCTGGCTGGAAGCCAGGATGCGCTGGTACCAGTCCGTATCAGACACATTGGAGGCGAAGCGGATTTCCTGGTTGCCGTTTATGGCATGCCCATAGCTGTTGATCACCAGGGTGTCCGGCCACATGGCATTGGAATCACGGTTCAGCAGGGCTTCATAGGAATCCAGGCTGACATTGACAACGAAGGCATTGCCGTTCTGGTATCTGAAGATCAGGGATATGACATCCGAGGGAGCGCCAGCCTCCATGGAGCGGGGCAGGAACAGGTAATGGTAGGTATCCAGGGAAGAGTCCGCAAGGAGCAGGAGGATGTCCTGGTCGTAAAAGGCTTCCAGGGACTGGCAGGTGGTGACATTGGAAAAGGCCATGTCTGCCTGGAAGTTGATCAGGTAGATAGAGTGGATCAAGTCGTAATAGCTGAGGAAATCATCTTTTAAGGCAGCAAATTCCATGGACAGTTCCGAAGAGAAGCTGTCTGCGTAGAGGATGTTGTTGACGGTGGCATTGTTGTAGAAAAGGAAGTAGCAGTAGTGATACAGGCTTCCCAGGGTTGATTCACTGACGGATACGGAAGCATGCAGGCTCTGTATGCTGCGGTTCTCCATTTCCTCGGTATATTTGCACATAGTAAACAAAGTGATGATGAAGGTCAGACAGAAAAACAATAAGCAGGTAGTGACTGCGATATAACGGAATATTTTATGAAAATAAGTATTCTTCCTGCTGATGATGGAGGGATGGATCTGTTCTAGTTTCATAGGGGCATTTCCTCTGTTAGGTTTTTTAATGAAAAGTTCAGCCTACGCCATTCGTAAAGCCGCGCCTGTGGCGCTCTCCGCTGCTTTGCAGCTCTCTTTACTCATAAAATGGCGCTCCCTCAGTGGAAATCAATGGATGAAAATTTGTGCGAGCACGATTTTCATCCATACGCTTTCCACTGGCTGAGTATAAAAATTTCGTTCGGCCTGGGCTATTTGCTAAGCGATTTATATTTTATCATATATGTCACGTTTTTTCAATCATAAAGGAGGAATGTATGAAGAATAAAGACGGGGGGAAAATGGCTTTTCGCAAAGTGTATCCCGGTGTCAAGGAGGGAGGAGCCGTGAATCCTGGTGCCAGGGCCAGGAAGTGGATGTGGGTATTCCTGGCGGTCATGGTTGTAGCCGCATTGGGAATCGGCAGCATAGTCATGACTTTTAGGGAAAAACAGGAACAGGGAGATACGGTTCTGCGCTTTCTGCTATTTGGCCAGAAGCCGGATGGAATGGAGGAGGTCCTGGAGGAATTCTACAGGAGGACGAAGGATACACTGGGGATCCGGATTGAGATGGAGTGGGTGGCCCGGTCATCGGAATACAAGGTGTTGAGTGACGTGAAACTCTCCGGCAAAGAGAATTACGACCTGGTATTTGATGCGGACTGGATCCACCTGTATGAAATGCAGGAGCGGGGTGTCTATCTGGACTTAAGTCCTTATCTGGACAATCCGGAATATCCGGGCCTGCGTAGCGCCTTTTCCAGGGCTGCCCTGGAAAACAACCGGATCAACGGGGAGCAATGTGCCCTGCCGGTCTTCCGGACATATGGGTCGGGGATTCCATGTATTTATTATAGGAAGGATCTGGCACTGAAATATGGGATTCCGTCCATAGACAGTGTAGAAGATATGCAGGCCTATATGGAGGCTTTGCTGGCAGGGGAACCGGACATGATTCCACTGGTGCTGAATGGCTCCAGGGGCTTTTTCGGCTTCCATCCGGAAAGCACTGTGATGACCAGGGAACAGGCCAGGAGGCTGGTGTATCCCATAACCATTGGTGAGGTGACGGTTGTGGTGCAGATGGACGAGTCCCTGTCAGAAATTGAGGCTGTTGGGATGATGGGGGATGAGGAAGGTTTTTCTGGTTTTATGGAAGGTCTGCAGTTTGATTTCCTGATTGGGCGCCTGCAGGGATACAGAAACTGGAATCGCTATTGTGAGGAAGATGTCCTGAACAGGACAGACCAGGTGGCAGTGTTCCAGTCAGGCCAGGGCGGCGCGTATATCTCCACCCTGGATGATTATGAAGAGGTGAGCAGTCTCCTGGAAGGACAGGTGCCAGGTGCGTCTCTGGGGGTATATATTATCAGTGATGCCATCAGGAACAGGGAAGAGCGGGCAATCGGGACTTCCTACCGGGCCAATAACTATATCTGTATCCCTGCCTTTTCGGAACATGTGGAGGAGACGGTCCGTTTCCTGGACTGGCTTTATGCCTCAGAGGACAATCATGATCTGTTCGAACATGGAATCGAGGGTACCCACTGGAGGGCAATGGGTGGGGAGCGGTACGAGATGCTTGCAGATGAAAAGGGTAACTATTATGTTTTCCCCGGCTATGCCATGACATGGAACACTCACTATGTCAAGTTCCCGGTGGCTATGCCGGAGGACATTCTGGCTTACAGGAAATATGAGCTACAGGAGAGTACTTTTTTTGAGAAGCCGCTGAATGGATTTGTTTTTGATGAAAGCAGGGTGCGAAGACAGATGGTAAAAGTCACACAGATCTTGAACCGGGTGTGGCCTGCGCTTCGCAATGGTATACTGGATGACCCTGAAGGGGTGCTTAGGACGGCGGTGGAGGAGGCAAAAGAGAATGGGCTGAAGGATATACTGGAAGAACTGGAGAGGCAACTACAGGAATTCCTGGACCGGCGGCAGGATGGCAACTCATAATTTTAAAGAAAGGACTATGAAAATTAACTCTTTTCATAGTCTTTTTTGGTGGAAGACTTCGATTTTTTACGAACCATTCCAACCTGTAAAAGGTCTGATTGCCCGGGAAGCCATAGATATTTAAAATGGCACTGTATTGGAAAAGCAGTAGAGGAGGCTGAAGGATTTGAAAAAAGCGAGTTGCTTCAAATTGTCTGTCCTGCTAATCGCAAGCCTGCTGGCAGGTATCCTTTCGCCAGGCTTTGGGATGACGGCGCAGGCAGACACAGCGGATACCGGACTGCCGGATGCCGCTTTTGTATCATCGAATGATTCCTATGCGGAATATCTGGAAAGACATGCGGGTACTGCACCAGGCGTACTTCCTGGCCAGGCAGAGACACTTTATATTGGAGAAGATGCCCTTACCCAGACAGGCGGGGATGTACGTTTACAGGAAGGAACCCTTCTGTTTCAGAAAGGGGACAGTTATGCGGAGTACGGTTTTTCCCTGGAGTCGGAGGGAATGTACTATATTGCATTGGAATATTCCTCTACGGAGGCTTCGGACAGGAATTTGTCTCTGGGAATAGAGGTCAACGGGGAGCATCCTTTTACAGAGGCCCGGGAGATAAGCGTACCCAGGATTTTCCAAGATGCCACCCGGATCAGGACAGACAGTGTGGGCAATGAAATCGCGCCCCAGCAGGAACTGGTCTGTGACTGGCAGAAGCATACCCTTATGAATACCAATGGCTATTACGATGGCGCTTACCGGTTTTACTTGAAGAAGGGAGCCAATACCATCCGGATTACAGGCGGTGGAACGGAACTTGGTATAAAGGGACTGGAACTGAAAGGGGCCACGGATGCGGTTTCCTATGAAGAGTACATAAGAGAGGGCAAGGGGGCCGATTCTTCCGGACAGATGGTGAAGATTCAGGCAGAAGTCCCTCTGTATAAATCTGATTCCGTGCTCTATTCCGGGTATGACAGGGTGAACCTGGCAACTCAGGACAGCGCGGGCCAATATAATCATGCCAAGTACATACGGATTAACACCATAGGTGGCAGCCTCTGGAATACAACGGGACAGTGGATTTCGTGGGAAGTGGATGTCCCGGAGGATGGATATTACAACCTGGGCTGTAGGTATAAACAGAATTTCCTGGACGGACTGTTTACCAGCAGGGCCTTCTACCTGGATGACGAGCTGCTCTTTGCGGAACTGGGCCGGGTGGAATTCGGCTATGACGATGAATGGCAGATAGCCACTTTCTCCGGTGAGGATGGGGAGCCATATAAGATATATCTGACAAAAGGTATCCATGTCATCAAGGCAATGTGTACCATGGGGGAATTTGCGGATACCCTGCGGAATGTCAGTGACTGTGTCTACCAGGTGAACGACCTGTACCGCCAGATCATCATGATCACAAGCACCAGCCCGGATACTTATACGGATTATTATCTGGAGGAGCGGATCCCGGGACTGGTAGAGACTATGCAGGAATGCCGGAATACCCTGGCGGAAGAGACGGACAAGATCATCGGGATGGTGGGGAAGCGGGGAAGCAAGACAGCTATCCTGGAGACCCTGCGGGTGCAGCTTGACAGCTTCATAGAGGACACGGAGGAGATCCCGGTGCGGCTGTCCGGCTTCAAGGACAATATCAGCGCGGTGGGATCCTGGCTGGTGGACATACAGTCCCAGGGACTGCTGCTGGATTACCTGTTCTTAAAGTCACCGGATATGGCAGAGCCGGAGGATGGGACGGATTTCCTCTCCCGGTCCTGGTATTCTGTGAGGCGGTTCCTGGCATCTTTTGATGATTCTGCTCTCTCGGTGGGATCCGGCAGCACGGATGAGGGGAGCAGGTCGATTACGGTGTGGCTGAATACGGCATCCGGGACAGCCGCATCGGGAACAGTCGGACGGGACCAGGCGCAGGTCATCAAGGATCTGATTGATGAAAGCTTTACGCCGAGGACAGGTATTACGGTGGACTTGCAGTTAGTGCAGGGATCCTTGATCGAGGCCACGCTGGCAGGCATGGGGCCTGATGTGGCGCTTATGATAGCGGAAGACCAGCCGGTTAATTTTGCGATACGGGGGGCGCTTCAGGATCTGACAAAGTTCGAAGACTATGAGACAGTGCTGGGGAGATTCTATGATTCGGCGCTGGTTCCCTTTTGGTATGAAGGCGGTCTGTATGCCCTGCCGGACACCCAGGTATTCAACATGCTGTTCTACCGCACGGATGTGTTTGGGGAACTGGGGATCCAGGCACCCCGGACCTGGGAAGACTTCTATGCCATCCTGCCGGTGATCCAGAGGAACAACCTGCAGATCACGGTACAGGATATTTTCCCGGCGGTATTTTTGCAGAATGGCGGCTCCTATTACAGTGAGGACGGGACGAGATCCCTCTTAGACTCCCAGACAGCCATTGATGCCATGACTACCTACACGGACTTATATGTAAAATATGGATTTGAGATCAAGACGGACTTTTATTCCAGGTTCCGCTCCGGTGAACTGGTGATGTCCATCCAGCCTTACAATATGTACAACCAGCTGATGGTAGCGGCACCGGAGATCAACGGCCTGTGGGCGATGGTACCCATTCCCGGTATGGAAAACGGGGACGGCAGTATCAACGATACCCAGAATGCCACTGTCACAGGGACGGTCATGCTGGATTCCTGTGAGGACAAGGAGGCGGCATGGGAATTCATGAAGTGGTGGAGCGAGGATGAAGTGAAGGCGCAGTATGCTATTTCCCTGGAAGGCATGCTGGGGGCTTCGGCCAGGTTCACGCCGGCCAACCGGGAAACCCTGGCCATGCTGCCCTGGTCGGACACCGAACTGGAGGAACTGAAAAACGCCTGGGAGAGCATTGTTGGCATTCCGCAGCTTCCAGGTAGCTACTACACGGCCAGGGGACTGACCAACGCCTTTAGGAGCATCTGCTACAGCGGACAGTTTCCCAGGTATGCAATGCGCCTGCAGACAAAATATATCAATGAAGAGATCACCAGAAAGCGGAAAGAATTCGGACTGGACACTGCCGGGGGGGAGGAAGGACAATGAGAGAGCAAGTGCGATATATATGGAGGGTTTTCTTCCCAAAGCGTCAGAAAAGCTCGCTGAGTCTCTGGCAGCAGATGAAGAAAAGCAAGGCAAGCTATATGCTGCTTGCGCCCTACTTTATCCTGTTTACCATATTTACCATTATCCCGGTGGCGGCGGCAATTGTTCTGGGCTTTACCTACTTCAATATGCTGAATGTCCCGGAGTTCATCGGGCTGTCCAATTATAAGGCGCTGTTTTTGAATGATGAGATCTTTCTCCTTGCCATTAAGAACACCATTGTATTTGCAGTGATCACAGGTCCCATCGGGTATGTGCTGTGCTTTATCCTGGCGTGGTTTATCAATGATTTCCCCAAGCCGGTCCGGGTATTTCTGACACTGGTATTCTATGCCCCCAGCCTGTCCGGCAATATGTACATGATCTGGCAGTATATTTTCTCGGATGACCAGTATGGGCTTGTGAATTCCTTCTTGATGACATTTCTGGACCTGGGAATCATCGATGACCCCATCAAATGGTTTACCGATGAGAAATTCGTGATGCTGGCACTGATCATCGTACAGCTCTGGCTGAGCCTGGGGGCCGGGTTCCTGGCATTCATGGCCGGGTTCAAGGTGGTAGACCGCTCTATCTATGAGGCGGGGGCCATCGACGGCATCAAGAACCGCTTCCAGGAGCTGGTCTACCTGACGGTTCCTTCCATGAAGCAGCAGATGCTCTTCGGGGCTGTGATGCAGATATCTTCTGCATTTGCAGTGGGGAATATATCCATACAGCTTGCCGGGTTCCCCAGTACCAATTATTCGGCACACACCATCATGACCCATATCCATGACTATGGCAGTGTGCGCTATGACATGGGATATGCCTGCGCAACGGCAACGGTTCTGCTGCTGATCATGCTGCTGATCAATAAGGTGATTCAGTCCGTATTGGTAGAAAAGGATTAGGAAGGAATGGGGATAGGTATATGAGGAGAAGGAAACAATTACTGAAATCTGACAGGAACAGGGAAATGCGAACGAAGCAGTTGAACCGTTCCGTGGGAGGAAATATGCTGGTGGCCCTGATGCTGCTTGTGCTGGGGGCATTTATGGCACTTCCAATCGTATATTCCACTGTCCAGGCATTTAAGCCCATGGAAGAGATCTTTATCTTCCCGCCAAGGTTTACCGTGCAGAACCCTACCACCAAGAACTTTAAGCTCATCGGGCAGCTTGCAGGCGGGCTGTGGGTGCCGTTCTCCAGGTACCTGTTCAACAGTGTGTTTGTGAGCATCGTGGGCACGGCAGGCAATGTCATTATTTCCTCCATGGCGGCATATCCCCTGGCAAAACACAGTTTTCCGGGGAAGAAGGTCCTGTTTAAACTGGTGACGGTGTCCCTGCTCTTCACAGGCGGCGTCATTGAACTGCCCAGATACATCGTCATGGCGAAGCTGCACATCATCAATACCTACTGGGCATTGATTCTTCCGGTGGTGGCTTCCTCCATGGGACTTTTCCTGATGAAGCAGTTCATGGAGCAGATTAACAATTCCCTGCTGGAGGCAGCCAGGGTGGATGGCATGAACGAACTACAGATTTTCTTCAACATTGTCATGCCTATGGTGAAGCCGGCCTGGCTGACACAGATCATTTTTGCATTCCAGGGCATATGGAGTATGACAGGGGGCAATTACATCTATAAGGAGAATCTCAAGCTGTTTCCCACGGCGCTTTCCCAGATCCAGTCGGGAGGGATTTCCCGTGCAGGGGTGGCGGCAGCGGCAGCGCTGGTGATGCTGGTTCCTCCGATTATCATGTTCCTGGTGACACAGAGCAGCATCATGGAAACTATGGCACATGCAGGAATCAAGGAATGAAGTGTGAGAAAAACTCTTAACATTTATGCCAAAGGGCATATGGCGAAGAAGTTATACGGCACATTTGATTGGTATGCCCAAAGAGGAGTGTTTACACACCCTCTTATGAAGCGGGCACGGGGTATAAATATGAAAAAAAGAAGAATGACGGCATTTTTTCTGGGCGTCAGTATGTGTCTGGCAGCCGTACCGGCAAGCCCGGTATCAGCAGACTACCGGTATAACCAGTTCGATGAACCGGTGCCGGCGCAGTCTGTGTATGTGGCAGAGGCTAGCTATAATGGGAAAGGGCTTGGTGTGGGCAGTTTCAACGCTCCATCAGATCTTTATGTGTACGATAATTCCTTGATCTACATACTTGACAGTGGGAACAACAGAATTGTGGTACTGGATGATTCCTTTCAGGTGAGCAGGGTGCTGGAGGATATTTCCGTCCAGGGTGAGATGCTGGACATAACAGGAGCCAGGGGGATTTATGTATCGCCTGCAGGGGACATTTACCTGTCAGACTTGAAGAATAACCGGGTTCTGGTACTGGATGGGCAGGGCCGGTACCAGAAGGAGATTACCAGGCCCGACTCTGTGCTGCTGACAGATAATATCACCTTTGCCCCCAGAAACGTGGTGATGGATACAGTGGGCACCCTCTATATGATCAGTGAGAATTCCACGCAGGGCGCCTATATGATTGATTCCAATGGGGAGTTTCTGGGGTTCTATGGAAGGAACAAGGTGGATGTAACGGCATCGGTAGTCTTCCAGGCCTTGATGCGGGAACTGGCAAGCGAGGCCCAGAGGGCCAAGATGAGCAGCTTTGTGCCAGTGGAGTTCTCAAATTTTGACATTGATGAGGAAGGATTCATCTATACGGTGACAGCATATTCCGATGCACCGAAGGATTCGGCAATGATCCGGAAACTGAATCCCCTGGGGGAGAATATCCTGCTGTCCTACAGGGACTGGGGAGACGAGCCGGATGGTGGGAAATACAATACCAGCTATGTGGATGTGGCTGTGGATGACAACCGGTTTATCTATGCACTGGATGGAAATACAGGAAGGATATTCATGTATGACAACACAGGGTTCCAGGTTGCCATCTTCGGTGGAAGCGGCAGTGTGCGGGGAACCTTTAGGAGTGCAACGGCAGTGGATACCATAGGAAACCGGGTGGTGGTGCTGGACTCCACGAAAAACAATGTGACAGTTTTTCAGCAGACATATTTCGGAGAACAGATTGCAGAAGGCCTGTCCCTGTATAACCAGGGAATGCTGGAGGAATCCCTGGCGTATTTCCAGGAGATTACCACCATGGATGCCAATTTCTTCTATGCATACTACGCCATGGCAGAGATCTATTATGACCAGGGGGAATATGGCCTGTCCGAGGAATATGCGAAACTGTCCGGCGTGGCCACGGAAATCTATTCCCAGTCCAAGAAGATACTGCGCAATGACTGGCTTAGGAATCATTTCGCGGGAGTGTTCTTTACGGTGATCCTGGCGGCCCTCCTGGTTCTTGGCTCTGCCAGGGTAAGGGACGCGAAGAGAAAGGACAAAATGCTCCTGGCACTAAAGGAAAGGAGGAGTGACCTGTGAAGAGCGGATTTTATGCCAACATGCCGAAATGGAAATATCCCCTGTATATCCTGCGGCATCCTGTGGACGGCTACCAGGAGATGAAAAACAACAGGAAGTTCTCCATGAAGGCGGCCAATCTGATCCTGCTGGCCTGGGTAATCCTGTCTATCTTAAACTGGGGATATATTGACTTTGATTTCCGGACGAATTTCTATGAGGTATCCCTGGTTCAGGTATTGCTCACCACAGTGGTGATTTTTGCCATGGTGGTAGTGGCTAACTGGTGTTTTTGTACCCTAATGGACGGGAAGGGAAGGATGCATGAGATATGGATCTGTGTTGCATATGCCCTGCTTCCCTATATCATCTGTGGATATATCCGGTTTTTCTTCTCCTTTGTACTGGTATCCGATGAGGCAGTGTTCCTGACATACTTGGTTTCCGTTTCCGGGATATGGAGTTTCCTGTTGTTCCTGCTGGGATTGTCCATCCTGCATGACTACAGTCTTTCCAAGACCATAGCGTCCTTCCTGCTGACAGTGCTGGGGGTGTTCATCATGTTATTTTTTGCGGTCCTGGTCTCCGGGCTTCTGGTGCAGATTTACGGTTTCTTCATGACGGTATACAGTGAGATCAGCTACCGGATGGCGTGACGGGAAACAGGGCATGGAATATGGCGAAAGGGAAAGAGGAGTGGATATGAAGAAGCGATCAAGGATTCTGGCAGTGGGACTGGCACTCTGCATGACGGTGCTGTGGATTCCTGTCATGCCTGCGAAAGCGGATACAGGTGTCCCGGCATCATCTGTGGCAGGATACGAGATGAGATTCGATGAAAATGAGAAATTTGAACTGGTGGGAAATGAGGATGGCAGCATAGCCGTCCTAAATAAGGAAACCGGGTTCCTGTATGAATCCAACCCCCAGAAGGAGGATGAACTGGCCAAGGGACTGGACGCCACTAACCTGCAGAGCCAGTTGTACATCACATATGCGGATTCTGCCAACTCCTCTGGCAGCAATTCCAGGAACAGTGCCGTGGGCTGTGTGAACAAGGGATGGCTTACCTACATGTGCCTGGAAGGCGGGGGTGTCCGGTACAATTATGAATTCCAGGATGTGGGGATTACCATCCCGGTGGAATACAGGCTGACGGACAAAGGGCTGACTGCCAGTGTTGTCCTCCAGGATGTCCGGGAAGATTCCGAACATACAGGTTATTACCTGATGACAGTCTCCCTTCTGCCCTTCTTCGGCGCAGCGGACAGGGAACAGGATGGCTATATCCTGGTTCCGGATGGCAGTGGAGCCTTGATCTACTTTAACAATGACAAGGCCTCTTATGGCGCATACTCCCAATATGTCTATGGAAGGGACAACGGGCTGGTGACAGAGGCCCTGACGGAGGCTACAGAAACAGTGAGGATGCCGGTGTTCGGCATTACGAATGGCCAGGAAGGCTACCTGGCCGTGATCTCCAAGGGGGACACGGATGCTTCCATAAATGCAATGACCAGCGGGGTTGGCAACAGCTACAACAATGTATATGCCTCTTTCACATACCGGGTTTTTACCATATCCACTTTCCTGTTTGGAACGGGCAGTGTGGATACCACCAATGTGCTCACCCTTTCGGAGGTGGAGAATTCCCTGCCGGCCTACAGTGTGGAATATCTCCTGCTGTCGGCACAGGAACTGACCTACGTGGACATGGCAAAGGCCTACCAGTCCTATCTGGTGGAGAGGGAAGGGCTGACTGCCAGGGTGGAAGATGCACCCTTTTACCTGGAACTGTTGGGAGGACTGGAGGTGGAGGAATATGTGCTGGGATTGGAAGTGGATGTGATGGAACCTCTCACCACGTTCCCTCAGGCAGAAGAGATCCTGGGTCTGCTGAAAGAGGCCGGGATGGACAGCCTGGCAGTGAAGTACACGGGCTGGCAGAAGGGAGGGCTTCAGGGAAAGATTCCAAGCAAGGTCACCTTTGAAGGAAAGCTGGGTGGGAAAAAGGCCTACAGAAGCCTGGTGGAATTCGCAGGGGAAAACGGGATTGAACTGTTCATGGATTTTGACTTTGTGAATCTCTATGAGGGTGGAAACGGGTATTCGGTCAACAGGGATGCCGTACAGACGGTGAATACTACCCCGGCCTACCAATATACCTATGACTGGAACCTGCTGACCAAGAACGAAAGGGAGAGATGGAAGGTGCTGACTCCTGTCAAGGTGGGGAAGGCGGTGCGTTCCATGCTGAAGGGGGCAGATAAGCTTGAGGGGGCCAGTGTGGCCCTGTCCACCCTGGGGAATATGCTTTATACGGATTATTCCCACAAGGGAAATGCCATTGCAAGGAGTGAAGCCAAGGAACTGTGGAAGGAACTGTTCCAGGAAGCAACGGGGCAGTTCGAGGGCGTGATGGTGGACAACGGGAATGTATTCACGGCCCCTTATGCCACCCACATCTATAATATGCCCATGAATTCCTCCGGATATGACATTGAGGATGAGGATGTCCCCTTCTGCCAGATTGTACTGCATGGGTATGTCTCCTATTCCACGGAGCCGCTGAATTTAAGCGCAGTACCGGACACAAATGTACTCAAGGCAGTGGAGACTGGAAGCAGCCTGGCAGCCAGCCTGATGTATGCTGACAGCGAGACGCTGATGGATACCAGATATAATACCTATTTCAGCAGCCATTACGATACATGGCTTGGAAAGCTGGCAGAGTATGACAGGAGGACCAGCCAGATCCTGGGGCTGGTGGCCAAGGCCCAGATCGTAGGACACGGGCAGGTGGATAGCGATGTATACTGTACCACGTACTCCAACGGCATCCGCGTCTATGTGAATTATAATACTTCGGATGTGAAAGTCGGTGGAATCCTGGTTCCAGCCAGGGACTTTGTATATGTGAATTGATCGATATGCCTGCTGAAGCGGGCGCGGAGGTAAAAGTGTGACAGCAAGTAAGCGGAATAAGAAAGAAAAGAGCAGGCTGCGACGGAATGAGGCGAGATATGGATATCTGTTCATCCTTCCATGGCTGATCGGATTCCTGGCCCTGTTCTTAAGGCCCCTGCTCACATCCATCAGGTATGCATTTAGCGAGGTCATGTTTAAGCCCACCGGGATCAGCACGGAGTTTAGCGGGATCAGCAATTTCAAGAAGCCCTTTGAGGACAGTGTGTGGTTTTTTACCAACACGTTTCTGCCGGGAGTCAGCAATTTCTGGTATGAGGCTGTGCTGGTATGCATCTTCAGCCTGTTCGTAGCCATTATGCTGAACCAGAAGTTCAAGGGCAGGACGGTTGCCAGGGCCCTGTTCTTCCTGCCGGTCATCATAGCCAGTGGCGTGGTGATCCAGATCCTCCAGGGAAATGGCATGGACACGGAGCTGGAGACCACCAACGCCTTTGTATTCAGCAGCGGGGGACTGGAAGTGCTGTTGAACTCCGTGGGACTGCCGGCAGCCGTGACGGATCTGTTTACCAATATCTCCAACAGGGTCTTCCAGGTGGTGTGGTTGTCGGGGATCCAGATTATCCTGTATCTGTCCGGCCTACAGTCCATTCCCCGGTCAGAGTATGAGGCAGCGCAGATCGAAGGGGCAACTTCCTGGGAATGTTTCTGGAAAATCACATGGGTCAGGATCTCGCCCATGACCATGGTGGTGGTGATCTATTCCATTATAGATTCCCTTACCAATGTGTCCAACCCGTTGATCCAGTGGAGCTATGGACAGTACACCAATGCGAAATATGGCATCAGCGCTGCCATGAGCTGGCTGCTTTGTATCATTGCTTTTGTGGTATTGATTGCTGTTTCGGTTTTCATGTCGAGACATGTATTCTATGTAAATGACGAAAACTGATAGGAGGCCATACAATGAATCTTTTGATGCGTTTCAAAAAAACAGAACAAAAAAACAACTTCAGGTTTTCTATGAAAAAGGACTGGAAGTGGAATAAAAAAGGAGCCATGAAAGCCGGTAAGATGGTATGGTCCGTGGTGAGGTTTGGCCTGATATTCATCCTGGGGTATGTCATTATATACCCGCTGCTGGAAACCATAACCAAGACTTTCATGCCGGTGAGCCAGTATTCGGATCCCAGCGTCATCTGGATTCCTAAGTCCCTGACCCTGGATAATATCAAGGCGGCAGTCATTGCACTGGACTTCTGGCCTGCCTTTGGAAGGACCCTGGTGCTCTGCCTGGGCTGTGCGATCCTACAGGTGGTATCCTGCGCCATTACGGGATATGGGTTTGCCCGGTTCCGGTTTAAGCTGCGGGGACCGCTGTTTGCCCTGGTTATCTTGACAATTGTGGTACCTACCCAGTTGGTATTTTTCCCCATGAAGGTACAGTACCGGTTCTTCGATTTCTTCGGGATCAGCCACTTGATTGCGCTGTTCACAGGACAGCCCTATACCAACTACACCATAAACCTGGTTGACACGAAAATGACCTTCTTCCTGCCTTCCCTGCTGGGAGTGGGCATCCGCTCAGGCCTGTTTATCTACATATACAGGCAATTCTTCCGCAATATGCCCAAGGAACTGGAGGAAGCGGCCAAGATAGATGGCTGCGGGCCGTGGAGCACCTTTACCAGAATCATGGCACCCAATGCCAGGGCATCTGCGCTGACGGTGTTCCTGTTCTCCATTATATGGCACTGGAATGAGACTATGATGACAGGTTCCTTCTTCAACAAGGGAAACCAGCCATTGTCCATAGCGGTACAGAATGCCAATGACGGGAGCATGATGGGGGAGATGGTGTCGGCTGGGCTTTATGTGGCCAGTGGCAGGAACTGGATAGAAAGGGAGGCTACTTCCTACGCATCCGTACTGATGTTTATCCTGCCGCCTTTGATCCTGTACGTTTTCACCCAGAAATATTTCGTGGAAGGTGTGGAATCTTCCGGTATAAAGGGGTAAGACCCTGACCTGGTTATAGCCCGAAAGGTTATAATATATAATTTATGCAAAGACAGGAGGAAAGAAATGAAAAAAAGAGTAGTAAGCATGATTCTGACAGCAACACTTTGTGCAGGCCTGCTGGCAGGCTGCGGCGATTCGCCGGCCAATTCCTCATCGGAGCCGTCTGCAACCGGCAGTTCACAGACCGGGGAACAGTCATCTGCACCGGAGGAGAGTGGCACAGAGGAGGGCACAGGCACGGAGGACGAGACAGCAGGGGACGGACAGTGGCATTACACAGATGTGGATACACTGGAGAATCCCAATGTCACCATTGCGCTGTACTGGGATGCCTACAATGAGGATGGCAGTTACAATACCAAGAACTACGCATACCCCATCGGGCAGGCCATAGAGGCATTTGAGGAGAAATATGGTGGAACTGTCACCATCCAGGCGGTTGGCTGGAATAAGGGCGCCAATGCAATAGCAGAAAGCCTGGAGACAGGTGACTCCATCGACCTGGTCTTCACAGAGGGCAACAAACGGTTTCCAGGGGATGCCGTGAGCGAACTGTATCTGCCCATTGATGCGTACCTGGATTATAATGTGTGTGATGCGGCTTCCGTGGACGCATTCCTGTATAAAGGGGAACATTACGTGTATACCAATGCATCCATCACACAGCCCTATCTTCTCTTCTACAATGTGACTATGTTTGAGGAGGAGAGCCTGGAGACACCTACAGAACTGTACAATAAGGGTGAGTGGACCTATGACAAGCTGCTGGAGTATATAACCTATTTCACCAGGGATACAGACGGTGACGGGCAGGTGGACCAGTGGGGGCTGGAACCAAGCAGGGTAAAGCGACAGAACATCGGATATGCCAATGATGCCATGCAGGTATACGAGGTGGGTAACGGAGAACTGGCGGCCAGCATTGATACACCGGAGATGATCCAGTATTATGAATTCCTGACGGCCTATGCTGCCATCCCTGGTGCACGTGAGGGCTGCGACACGGATGGCCAGTGGGTGGAGAGAAGAGTATGCGCCATGATGTCTGAGGCAAACATTGCTGCGTGGCTTCCCGGAGGGGAAGGCTATGAGGGATCGGACAAGTTTGACTTTGTGCCCCTTCCCACCTATGACGGAAGGCAGGCTACCACGCCTGTGTGGGACAATGGTTTTGCACTTTCCGCCAGTGCAACCAATCCGGAAGGTGCCGCCGTACTGGCTTCCATGATCTGCCAGTACGCCAAGGATGCCGGTACCCAGGAACTGGAGAAACTGTGTGATGCTGAGCAGATAGAAAGATTGAACACGATCATGACGAAGATCATCCCTCAGAGAAGGGAATATGAGGGTGTCAGTGTGGGCGCAGGCGAAGGGGAGGCCCAGGAGGGCACACCTGCGCAGACCATCATTGAGACTTACAAGAGTCAGCTGGAGGGTGAGGTTGAAGCATATAACGCCGCTTTACAGAAATAACTACCTTTGCGGAAAACAGCGGCCATAGAAGTAGCCGGGACATAAAAGGCAGCATGGATGGTAACAGATTCCTGCTGCCTTTTAAACCAATGTCCGGCGCCACAGTGTAGTTTCGGATATAGATTGGTATGCCCGCTGAAGCGGGTACGGGATAAGTTTGAAAGTAAACTTTCAGATTTAGACTGGTATATGCGCTGAAGCGCATACGGGGGTATATAAATGGAAAATATGTTTTGGGACGGGATGCCAGTGGTACTGCGTGAGGGAGAACCGGAGCAGCGCCTGACCCTAAGGCAGGTTACGGATGTATCCGGGCAGGACGGGATCAGCTTGGAGGCAGAGCTTCCAGAGGAGGGAGTGGCAGAGTTGCAGGTAACTTTGTATCCCCTGGAAATTGCCAGACCGGAGTTTTTTCCCGGTATTCAAGGCAGTGTGGTGATCTGCGGGAAGGGGATACATAAGGTGGAGATGCCTTTCGGACAGTTTGCATTCCGGCAGATGGTGGGGGCCTTCCTGAAATACCTGGATGCTGTGTCGTTCCGGCTCCTGTCCGGAGGCCCGGTGATCTTAAGAAGCGTCCGTGTGGACCGGTTCGGAACCTTTGACCTCCAGGTGGACAGGAATTCCCTTGTGGGCAATGCAGGAGAGGAACTGGCCTATTCGGTCATGCTTCATAATAAGTCCTCCAGAACCTGGGCAGTCAATATCTGCCAGGAGAAATATGGCAGGGAGTGTCTGCCCGTTTCCTGTCCGGCTTACTGCATCCTGGAAGGCGGAGAGAAAAAAGAGTGTGTGATAAGGATTACCTTGACAGAAGATATTCCGGCAGGCGGGGTGGAGAAGGTAGTACTCCGGTTCATTCCTGACGGGGATGCCCTCCAGGCGAAGAAGGCCGTGTTATATGCTTCCAACAGGAAGAAGCATCCCTACCTGGTGCTGGAGGAAGGGGAATGGGAGAAGAGAAGGGAGGAGATCCTGGGCAGCGAAAGCCTGCGCCAGGCATTCCGGCAGGAATATGAGCAGGGGGCATCTTCCTGGAAGGTACCGGAAGCAGCGGAATCGGAAGGATTCGTCTATCCTTCCTATGCCCAGAACGATCTGTTTCGGACTACCGTGGCATGGAAGATAACCGGGAAAGAGGAATACCTACAGAAGGCAATGCAGTTTTTTGCTGGTTTCCTGGACGAGGACAGGGGATACCTGCACACAAAGACCTCCTACTTTACATTCGTTGAGAGCAGGGAAGAGTATGCAAGGGGGGATTTTAAGGTTCACCGCGCCCAGAGCGGCGGCTGGGTCCAGGAGGCAGAATTCTTCAACAGGCTTTCCATGTGTTATGACCTATTGTATGACTGTTTTGCAGAGGACGACCACAGGAAAATGGAAAAATGCCTGCTTTGCTATATGCAGTTTGCAGGCTGGAGGCTTACGGACGGGGATGGGAATAACTTCCAGATAGCGGAGTGCGGTGCCGGGCTTCTTGGTGCCATGGCCATACAGGATCACCAGTGGATCCACAGATTCCTGTACGGCTATAATGCTTATCTGGATTTACTGGCATCGGTTTTTCTGGATGACGGCATGTATTTTGAGGAGGCATCCAGCTATTCCAGGCTGGTGGGGGAGTTATGCTTCGATATTGTGAATGCAGCGGAGCATTTCGGGATCTCTCTGAAGCACAGGAAGGTACAGGCCTCCTTCGACAGGAACATTCTCCATGCCCCCTGGGCCATGAGGGAAACCTGGGCAGAGGATGGGAAGCCCTTTCTGGGAATGAGCTTCCAGCGGTTTGAAACATTTACCAGGACTACCAGATGCCTGGAAGATTATTTCGACTGCCTGGCCAGGCTTCTGACCAGGCAGGGAATCCTGTTTTCCATCAATGACAGCAACGAACAGGATTTCAAGGAATTGTATAAGAAGGCATACTACCTGTACCGTAAACCCCTGTACCGTAAAATTGCCGGTATGTCAGGGACACCGGAGCTTATCTTTGTGCCGGAGGAGGAGAAGGCGTATGAACTGGGACAGGTTACGGAGCTGCTGGAGGGGGCAGGACTATGTGTGCTGCGGGACGGTATAAACCAGGCTGTGCTGAAATTCGGCGTACATGGGGGCTATCATGGACATTTTGACAGACTGAGTCTGGCATCCTTTCTCACAGGGGATCTGACGTTCCACAATAATGAGTATGCCTGGTACGGCTATGATTCGTTTCTATTCAAGATGTGGGTGCAGACATCCATGGCACACAATATGACGGTGGTGGACGGAAGGATGCAGAAGCCATCTCCCTGCCAGTGCATTGCCTATATCCCCCATGGGAAGGTGCAGCCAGAGCCAGGTGTGGGGAACGGGATGCCAGAAGAGGAATTCGGAGCAGTATGCGCACAGACCACTACCGTGTGGATGGATCCGCCCTATGGGGGACAGACGCCGTATCCCTATATTTTTCCGGAGGAAAAATGCAGGAGAGAGGGACGGTACATCTTACAGCCGCTTCAGGGAAGAAGACAGGGAGATACCGGGGAATATTCAGAACCTGTTTTTCAGAGAAGGCTGCTGATCCTGTTCCACGGCTACTGTATCCTCTGGGACTACCTGGAGGGGAAAAAGGAACATCGGTACGACTGTCTGTACCATCCTTCGGGCAGACTTGACCAGGAAGAGGAAAGGGAATTCCGCCACAGGGAGCGGTTTGACCGGGATCCTTACGGGGCGGGACAGTTTATCATGAACTGTTTCCAGGCACAGGTGGATGGCCCGGTATGCCTGCGGTTTACAGGGGCCAGGCAGATGGAGGAGGGCAGGGATATACTGGATCCTGTGCCGGAGACGGCCATATGGAGGGCATATCCACTTAAGGGTAGTATCACCATAGGAAGGTATCCGCAGAAAGGGGATTCTTTCACGGAGCAGAACCGCAAGGAGACAGAAGGACATTTACAGGAGCCATGGAAAAAGACAGTTAGTTTTTCTGCCCGTGGGAAAAGCGCCGGGTTTATCACGATTCTGGAGGCGGGAAAAGAAACGGGACGGATAAAGAAAGTTCTGTGCAAAGATTTTGAATCAGTTGCGGTGGAAGAAAATGACGGAAAAGCGTGGGAAATCACTGTAAAGGGGATGGACAGGAAGGAGGAAAGCATTTTCGTGGAAGTTGGACGGTGCAGTCTTTTCTGAGATATTGTAAAATGTAAGGGCTGGGGATATAATGGAGGTATTCGGGGAAACCGGGACACACAAAAGACATGGGGATATGGGATAAGAAGATGCTGCCACCACGGTTCACCCGGTATTGTCACGAGCAGACGTGCTCAGTGCAGGATAGAAGCGTATGGGGGAGGACAGAGGAAAGCCAGTATGAAAATTGCAGTCATAGAAGACGAAAAACCGCATCAGGATCTGCTGTGTCACTATCTGGGGCAGTGGCGGGACAAGGCAGGACAGCCTGTTTGCCTGGAAGCTTTTGACAGCGGGGAACAGTTCTGGTTCCGGTACCAGGAGCAGAAGGATTATGATGTGCTCTTCATCGACATCCAGATGCCAGGGATGAACGGTATGGATCTGGCAAAGCAGATCCGCGCAAGTGACAAGGACATTGTGCTGGTGTTTGCCACTGGGGACAGTGCATACCTGGAGGAAGGCTACGAAGTGGAGGCCTTGCATTACCTGCTTAAGCCCTTGAGCCAGGAGAAGGTGGAAAGCTGTCTGGAAAAAGCCCTGCAGCGCAGGCGCCAGGAGCGTTTTGTGACGTTTCACACGAAGGATGGGATCCTGAAGGTCAGCCAGGATAGCATCAACTATGTGGAGGCCAGGGGACGGTGCTGCTGCATTGGCAGGGTGGGGGAACAGACAGCCCTGGAAGTGAGGGAGAACCTGTCGGAGGTGGGGGATCTGCTGGACGGTGGGGAATTTATAAAGTGCCATCGTTCCTTCCTGTGCAGGCTGGGCAATATCCATCACATTGGCAGGGAGGATATCTTCTTTGATGATGGAAGTGCCATTCCTGTGAGCAGACGCCTTTACCAGCAGGTGAACCAGAGGTTTATCGCCTATTTCCGCAGGGAACTGTGAGAAGAATGTCCAAGACGCCAAGAGGGGGCATAGACTACCTCTTTAGTACATTGTCTAAGAAATTCTACGGCGCAAAAAAGCGCCTTTCTCACACTGAAAAACGCTAGAGTGTGTTTCCAGGCGCGGTTTTTGCACTTTGCGTATGGTTTGCGCCGTTTGCATTGGCATGACGGGAAGTGTGAAGGGAATGAAGATTTTGGTGCCGCCGAAGCGCACATGGGGGTGTAAGTATGTTCATAGGAATCGTACTGGCTATGGCAGTGGCCTGGGGGCTGTCCATTGGCATCCTGTACCGCCGGATGGCGGATTCCCGGGACAAGCGGATTGCCAGGTACCAGAGTGACCTGGTGCGCCAACACAGCGAGGAAGTGGAACATATGTATCACCAGACCAGAGGCTGGCGCCATGATCTGAAGACCCATATCCAGACCATGAAGGCATATGTGTCTCTGGGGGAATACCAGGCACTGGAGGGGTATCTGGATCAACTGGACCAGGACCTGGAGACTGTAGACCAGATTGTCAAGACGGGAAATGTGCGGATAGATGCCCTGCTCAACAGTAAACTCTCCCTGGCCAGGGCCAGGGGGATCCAGGTGGAAGCCAGGGCTTTTGTGCCAAAAGAACTTGTGGTATCAGAGGTGGATCTGGGGGTTATCATCGGCAATCTATGCGACAATGCCATGGAGGCTTGCCTGCAGATACAGGAGAAAGAGAGGCGTTTCCTGCGGCTGTACATGGATGTGATGAAGGGACAACTCTATATCTATGTGATCAATGCGGTGGAGGGAAGGCCGAAGAGAGTGGGAAAGCGCTATCTGACCACCAAGGGCGGAAGAGACCATGGCTATGGCCTGCTGCGTATGGACAGGGTGGTGGAGAAATACCATGGATACTTAGACCGGCAGAGCGAGGAGGGGGTGTTTGCCACGGAGGTACTGCTGCCTCTGGGCACGTTGGCTTTATGAAAGCTGCATCCGCATAAGGCAGGCGGCTTTACTTTTGCCGGGATTCATGATACAATGTGCGGAAAATGAGAAGGGGGAACTAATTGTGAAAAAAAGAAGTTGTTGGATGATTATAGTTCTTTTCATTTTATGCCTGGCAGGCACCGCAGGCTGCGGCCCGGCCGGAGGAGAGACTGCGGATGTGGCAGCTGGTGATGGCCAGGATGCAGAAAATGCGGATCAGGAGCTGCAGCCTGTGACTACATATGGTTATGAGGATGTGGAGGGCTGCTGGTACAGCCAGTCTCCGGAGGGCATGACATATCTGATGAGAATTTATCGGGGGTCCGCAGAGGAAGAACGGGGTACGCTTGTCATGGAGTGCCTGGATGTCCCGGAATTTAGTTATTATGGATATATCGGTCTGTTTCCTCATACAGATGAGGAAGGGGTTGCAGAAACGTACTGTAGTATCCAGATTTCACTTGTCAATGATGAAAGAGTGGACGAATCGCATCCTGACAACATATACGTGGGGCAGCTCCTTGAAAATGGCGCTTTTCGGTTCATCAAGCCCGGTTATATAAATGAGGATGGCGAGTTTGTGCAGGGAGAAGGCCTTGATCTTATCTTTACTCATCAGTTTCCAATGCCGTCCTATGCGGTTGATTATGAAAGTGGATGTTTGTCCGGGTTTTGGTATGCTTCCCATGAAGAAGAGGATGTGTTTCTGATGGCCAGGGAGGATGGACATTTTCTGCTCTGGCAGGAGGAATCCCTGGTGTCGGGGATCTGGCGGCTGGATAACAATACCTTAAGCCTGACCTGTGAAATGGTGGACGGGGAGTCCTATACTGATGCGGACGCTGTGATCTCCACGTCCATACAGGAAAACGGCGATATTGATTTTGGCGGGGTTTCGCTGAAGGCAATTTCCGGAAAGCATGTGGGCGCTTACAATGCCGCGGTAGCCAATAAACAGGGAGGAGAGGATCCTTATCATTTGGACTTATTTGCAGATGGCAGCTTTCACTTTTATGCGGAGTATCAGGACACCGGAAATAGCAGGGATGTGGTGGGGATATGCCTGTATCGGTCGGATACGGAAGCGGATCTGATGTACCTTGTTATGAATGGCAGTACCGATATCCGCACGCCGGCTTCTATCACTGTCAATTCCGATGGAACGCTGCTTATGAAGCATGGGGACGCGGAGATCCTATTTACGGAGGAGAGATAGCACGGTAAATGCAAGTTTTTCTATATAAGCAGACGTATCATGCAAGTGATATGTCTGCTTATATTATTTTCAAACACATTCTGTAAGGCCGCTCATGTCATCAGAAAACCGTCTGTGCCATAATAGACATCTGTGTGTCCCTTTTCTGTTATGATGTAACAGACAGTCCTGCTCATGCAGGCGGCCTGTGACCGTCCAGGTGGGCATGGAATGGTTACAACGGCTACAGACATACACAAAAAGGAGATGATTCCATGGACGAGAGAAAACATTCCATTCCTTCCAATGTGAGATTCTGGGTGAGATATTACCTGGAAAATGAACCAAGGATCTTCTGGATTGCTGTGACAGGGATCCTGCTGACACCGCTGTTCCACATGCTGGCGCTCTATTTTCCCAAGGTGACGCTGCTTCTGGTGGAGACAGGGGTATCCCCAGGGCGGCTGCTGTGGGTACTTCTGTGTTACACATTGCTGTATCTGGCAGCCAGGGGGATTTCAGAAGGGTTTTCCCATTATAATAGTATGGCGCTGAACACCCAGAGACAAAGGGTGGTGTTCCTGACCTTTCTGAAGAGTCTGCGTATTCCTTATGCATATACAGAGTCGGAGAAGGGCAGGGATGCTTTCCGCAAGGCGGTGGAAGTACAGAACCATGGAGACTGGTCTGCCAGTTCCCGGTTTGTGTTTATTGCCAACAGCCTGGCCAGTACCTTCCTTACTTTTGTAATGTATTCCACTGTGCTGGGGAGCCTGAATGCATGGATGGTCATTCTCCTGCTGGTTCTGGCAGGGCTGGGATACCTTCTGGATCTGCGGGAGAACCGGTTCCACAACAGACTCCGGCAGGAAGAGGCTGTAAATGAGAAGCATTATCAGTACATGAAGGCGGCCATGGGAAATGCAAAGGCGGCCAAGGATATCCGCATTTTTGGCATGGGGGTATGGCTGCGGGAGCGGATGGGTCTTGTTGTGGGGGCCAAGGAGAAACTGGAAAGTCGAAAGGCTTTCTGGGTGTGGAGAAACGGATTCCTGGGACGTTTTCTCAATCTGGTCCGCGATCTTGGCGCTTATGGTTACTTGATCTATATGGCAGCAACGGGGGAGATGACTGTCAGTGATTTTGTGCTCTATTTCGGAGCCATCACGGGATTCTCCGGGTTTGTCCGCCAGGTGGCTTCCGATCTGGCAGCCCTGCAGCAGGCGTCTGAGGATACGGACTGGGTGCGCAGCTACCTGGAACTGCCTGAGGAGGATCTTTCCACTGGCAGCAGGCATGTTGGGGAGCTGGTACAGCCTATCGCCATAGAGTTTCGGGATGTAAGTTTTTCCTATCGAAGCGGAGAGCATAAAACGGAGCTATTTTCCCATTTGAACTTACAGATTAAGGCCGGGGAGAAAATGGCCCTGGTGGGCAGGAACGGCGCAGGGAAGAGTACTCTGGTAAAGCTTCTGTGCGGGTTCTACGACCCGGATGAAGGCACCATCACTTTTAACGGTATAGACGCAAGGGAATTCCCAAAAGCGGAGAGATATGGACTTTTTTCGGTGGTGTTCCAGGATCTGTTCTTTCCCGGAGTTCGTATGGATGAAAGCATCGCGCTACAGGAGACAGAGCGTATTGACCAGGACAGGCTCCAGAAAGCCCTGGAGCAGGCAGGTATGGCAAAAGTATTCAAGGAGAAACAGATTACCATGGATCGGTACATGGGAAGGCTGAAGAAGGAGGGAGTGGAGTTGTCCGGCGGACAGTACCAGAGGCTTTTGCTGGCCCGGGCCCTGTACCAGGATGGGGCGGTGCTGGTGCTGGATGAACCCACTGCGGCCCTGGATCCCATTGCGGAGAGCCAGGTGTATGAGTCCTATCAGGCGTACAGCCAGGGGAAGACATCCATCTTCATCTCCCACAGACTTGCCAGCACAGGCTTTTCAGACAGGATTGTATTGCTGGAGGATGGGAAAATAGTGGAAATGGGCAGCCACCAGGAGCTGATGGAGAGAAAAGGCGCCTATGCAAAGATGTTCCGAATACAGAGCAGTTATTATGCCGACACTGGGAATGGCAGCAGTGGGTATGGCCATAATGGAAATGCCAAGGGGAAGGGGGAGGCGTAGGATGAAAGAAGTATCGGATCTGGACAGCAGGCTTCCTGTCAGGGAGCATCTGCGGAATACGAAGAAAGTATTGAAAATGGTAAATGAGCTGGACCATTTCTGGCTGCCTTTCTGTCTGGCCAGGCATTTGCTACAGGTGACGAACGGATATCTGGCGTTGATCCTGTCGGCTTATATTCTGGATGCCATTGGCGGAGGGGCTGGTTACTGGCAGATCTGTAAGGTTACAGTCTGTTTCTGTGTGGGAATGTTTCTGCTGGGAAATGCAGCCAGTTTCCTGCACCTGCGCACGGAGGCCAGAAAGGCGGCCCTGTATGCCAGATACCATACCTTGACGGAGGAGAAGATGCTGGGTATGGATTTTGCCAGGATCAACAGTCCGGAGTGTGAGGTGCTGAAACGCCGCATCCGGGACGACTTGAACTGGAGTTCCGGTATCTATTCTGTGTTCGGGTCCCTGGATGGGATCCTGCACGGTGTGCTGAACCTGGTGGGAGCGGTTGCGGTGGGGTTTCCGGTGGTGGGGCTGGTGTTTGGATCCGGGAAGTCTGCTGTATGGCTGGTGCTGGTTCTGGCTGTGGCGGTCAGTGCGGTTACCACTTGTATGGGAACCCGTTTCATGGCATTGTATAACCAGTGTCTGAATCGTTTCGCGGATACCATGGGGGGGCAGGTACCTTTTCTGGGATGGGCTTTTGCCAATGGCTCCCAGTTTTGCTACCAGAATGGCATGGATGTGCGGATCTACGGCTCCTGCCAGCTGATGAAACGGTATGCCCTGGACAATGGGGAACTTCCTGAAGACCGGATGGCCATGAGGAAGATCAGTGGATATCTGGGAAAGAGCAGATTCTGCCAGGTATTGTCCGGGCAGCTTCTGGAAGGTGCCGCCTTTATCCTTGTAGGTATACTGGCCCTGGCGGGGGCGGTGACAGTAGGCAATGTACTGCGGTATGCGGGGTGTATCCGGAATCTGTTTGGGGAACTGGACGGTCTGGCAAAGACGGTTCCGGAATTGTTCCTGAATATCCGGAAACATATGAGTACCATGGAACTGCTGGAACTGGAAAATGTGATGTACAAGGGAAGCCTGCCCCTGGAAAAACGCCGGGATGGGGAGTATAGGATTGAATTCCGGAATGTATCCTTCCGCTATCCTGGCAGTGGGCAGTATGCCTTGAAAGATTTCTCCATGAAGCTGAGAGTGGGGGAGAAGCTGGCTATTGTGGGCAGGAATGGATCCGGCAAGACGACTATGATCAAGCTTCTTAGCCGACTCTATGACCCACAGGAGGGGGAGATTCTGCTAAATGGCGTGGACATTCGGAAGTTCCGCCAGGAGGAATACCTGAAACTGTTCTCCGTGGTATTCCAGGACTTTAAGCTTTTCTCACTGCCTCTGGGTGAAAATGTGGCAGCCGCCTGCAGGTATGACCAGGGAAATGTGGTCAGATGTCTGGAGGACGCAGGGTTTGGGGAGAGGCTGCACCAGATGGAGGAGGGCACAGGAACCTATCTCTATAAGGATTATGAGGATGGGGTGGAGATCTCTGGCGGGGAAGCCCAGAAGATTGCCATTGCCAGGGCTGTGTGCAAGGATGCGCCTTTTGTGCTGCTGGACGAACCCACTGCGGCTCTGGATCCTCTGTCCGAATATGAAATCTATACTGGCTTTGACCGTATTGTGGGAGACAAGACAGCCATCTATATCTCCCACAGGCTCTCTTCCTGTAGGTTTTGTGAGCGCATTGCCGTGTTCCAGGAAGGACAGGTGGTCCAGATGGGAAGCCATGAGGAGCTGCTCCAGGAAGAAGGCGTGTACCGGGAATTGTGGGAGGCACAGGCACAGTACTACAGAAGTGGGAAGCATGATACAGAAAGCAGGATATAGAAAGAGTGCCATACAAATGCAACTTTGTATGGCACTCTCTTTATGTAGTCCAATGTGTTTTATGGACACCTGTGTACGTTGCGCAGTCTTACTGCTTCTTGAAAGTCATGGACATACCATCCTCTGCCATGGTGATCACGCCATCTTTCAGAGGTGCCTCAACGGTCTCTCCGTCAACGGTCATTACCACATTGTTGCCTTTGGACTTCCAGGTTCCCTCCATGGAAGTGGTAGGATCAATGGCATCCATATCCAGCTTGAAGCTGCCATCGCTGTTCAACACCAGCTCTACCTTAAAGGAATCAGCGTCTACCTGTGCAGCAGCCGCCAGCTCTTCCAGGTTCATGGTCATGCCCTGCATCTCAATGGTCTCAAGTTTGTAAGTACCAGCTGCAGCAGTATCATTGCCGCCGCCGCAGGCTACCAGGGTGAGCATGCAGGCCAGTACCAGCACCAGGCTGAGCATCTTGGAAAATTTCTTCATAATTAAGTTGCCTCCTTAAAATAAGTATGTTTTTGCTTCCTCCCCTCAATGGAGAAAGGCGACAATGGTAATTATAGCACTTTTTTTAAGCATTTCAAGTCTTTTTTTCAGATTTGTGAAGAAAGTGTTAACAGTTCACTGCTGCTTACCTGGTATCAGCATTGCTTGGCCGTGGGGCTGACTGTGTGGCTTGCATACGGAAAGCCCTGCTTTTCTCCAGACGTTCCAGGAAATCGCCCTCTGCGCCTTCCTTTGGTAGGGAGGTAGTAGCGTCTGGAAACAAGGTACGTTCCTTCTGGCATATGCAGCCTTGGGCTTGTCACGCAAAAACGCGTGAAAACACCTGACAGCAGTATCGGGTGAACCGTAACAGAATAGGTTACTGTGAACGGAGTGAACAGTAACCAGGATAACCATGTGTTTATCAAATTTTAAGGAAAAGCCGTTGCAAATATCCGGGGTCTATGCTACACTAGAAATAGTGGCTATGATAAAAAAATAACAATCATATCAAACAAATCACTGGAGGTAGAACAAATGGCAAAGAAAGTAGTTTTAGCTGGTGCATGCCGTACTGCAATCGGCACCATGGGCGGCACCTTGAGCACCACACCTGCTGCAGATCTGGGCGCTATCGTGATCAAGGAAGCGTTGAACAGGGCAGGGGTTGCGCCGGAAGCCGTGGATCAGGTGTACATGGGCTGTGTCATCCAGGCCGGCCAGGGGCAGAATGTGGCCCGCCAGGCATCCATCAAGGCGGGGCTTCCCATTGAGGTACCCGCTGTGACCATGAATGTGGTGTGCGGATCGGGCTTAAACTGCGTGAACCAGGCAGCACAGATGATTATGGCAGGGGATGCCGACATTGTGGTGGCAGGCGGTATGGAGAATATGTCCATGGCACCTTATGCGATTCCCCAGGCCCGTTACGGCTACCGGATGAACAATGGCACCCTGGTGGATACCATGATCAAGGATGCCCTGTGGGATGCTTTCAATGATTACCATATGATTACAACGGCTGACAATATCTGCCGGGAATGGGGACTTACCCGGGAAGAACTGGATCAGTTCGCCCTGAAGAGCCAGCAGAAGGCAGAGGAAGCCCAGAAGACAGGTGCTTTTGACGCAGAGATCGTGCCTGTGATGGTAAAGAAAAAGAAAGAGATGATCGAGTTCAAGGTGGACGAGGGTCCCCGTGCAGGTTCTACCATAGAGGGTCTGGCCAAGCTGCGTCCTATCAATCCCGATGGATTCGTGACTGCAGGAAATGCTTCCGGTATCAATGACGGCGCTGCTGCTATCGTTGTCATGAGCGAAGAGAAGGCAAAGGAGCTGGGCGTGAAGCCTATGGCTACTTTTGTGGCCGGTGCGCTGGCAGGTGTCCGTCCTGAAGTGATGGGAATCGGCCCTGTGGCATCCACGAAGAAGGTTCTGGCCAAGACAGGCATGAAGATTGAGGACTTCGACATCATTGAGGCCAATGAGGCTTTTGCGGCACAGTCTGTTGCAGTGGGCAAGGATCTGGGTATTGATGTGGACAGACAGCTCAATCCCAACGGAGGTGCCATTGCCCTGGGTCATCCCGTAGGTGCGTCCGGATGTCGTATCCTGGTGACATTGCTCCACGAGATGCAGGCGAAGGGTGCAAAGACCGGTCTTGCGACCCTGTGCATTGGCGGTGGTATGGGCTGCTCTACCATTGTAAAGATTGAGGACTAAAACCAGGGATAACTATTCTAGGACCTGCCCACAGAAAGTGGGCAGGTGCAATCAGATGCCCGTCTGACGGGTATGGAGGAGTTTAGGAATGGACTACATAGTATATGAGCAAAAGGGCGCTTATGCCGTTATCACCATCAACCGGGAGAAGGCGCTGAATGCACTGAATTCCCAGGTGCTGGAGGAGCTGGATGCCACACTGGACCAGGTGGATCTGGGCCAGGTACGGTGCCTGATCCTCACCGGGGCCGGACAGAAGTCCTTTGTGGCAGGTGCGGATATCGGGGAGATGAGCACCTTGACCAAGGCAGAAGGCGAAGCCTTTGGCAAGAAGGGAAACGATGTGTTCCGCAGGCTGGAAACTTTTCCTGTCCCTGTGATCGCCGCTATCAATGGCTTTGCCCTGGGAGGCGGCTGTGAGATATCTATGAGCTGTGACATCCGGATCTGCTCCGACAATGCAGTGTTCGGACAGCCCGAGGTAGGTTTAGGGATCACGCCTGGTTTTGGCGGTACCCAGAGACTGGCCCGCCTGGTAGGGGCAGGCATGGCCAAGCAGATGATCTATACAGCCAGGAATATCAAGGCAGACGAGGCTTATCGGATCGGCCTGGTGAACGCAGTGTACAGTGCCCAGACAGATGCCGAGGGTAATGTGGTGAAAACGGCCAGGGAGGTACTGCTGGAGGCAGCCGAGAAGATGGCAGCCGGTATTGCCAAGAATGCGCCTATTGCAGTCCGCAACTGCAAGAAAGCCATCAACGAAGGCCTGGATGTGGAGATGGATGAGGCCCTTGTGATTGAAGAGAAGCTTTTTGGTGCCTGCTTTGAGACAGAGGACCAGAAGTACGGCATGGCTTTCTTCCTGGACAAGAACAAGGAGAAGGTGAAGGAACCGTTTAAGAACTGCTAAATGGAGGAGTTCATGGATAAGAAGAAAAGAATATTCTGTCTGGTAGCAGGGATTCTCTGCTTTGTGGGAGCTGCGGCTGCATTCTATGTTGCACAAGACGCAGGAATCATGGATACTTCGCTGATAATCGGTATCGGATGCATAATTGTAGGCGGACTGGTGATGCTCTTGACGGGCCTTAAGAAAACAGATAAAACGGACAAATAACAGGGACATAGGACATAGAATAAGGAGGACTGACGAATGAAAGTAGGTATTATCGGTGCAGGCACCATGGGTGCCGGAATTGCCCAGGCATTTGCCATGACAGATGGATATGAGGTGTGCCTGTGCGACATCAAGCAGGAGTTTGCCGATGGGGGCAAAGCCAGGATCTTGAAGAATCTGAAGTTTCTGGTGGGCAAGGAGAAGATGACACAGGTGCAGGCAGACGCCATTGAAGCGAAGATTGCCACAGGCTTGAAGGATATCTGCACAGACTGCGACCTGGTGATTGAGGTAGCACCGGAAAACATGCAGATCAAGAAGACCACTTTTAAGGAGCTGCAGGAGATTGTGAAGCCCGAGTGTATCTTTGCCACCAATACCTCATCCCTGTCCATCACAGAGATCGGTGCCGGACTGGACAGACCTATGATTGGTATGCATTTCTTCAACCCTGCTGACAGGATGAAGCTGGTGGAGGTGATTGCAGGGGCAAACACACCTGATGAGCTGGTGGAGAAGATCAAGGGCATTGCCACCGAGATCGGCAAGACTCCTGTGGAAGTGAAGGAAGCTCCCGGATTCGTGGTAAACCGGATCCTGATCCCCATGATCAACGAGGCCATCGGCATCTATGCAGAGGGCATTGCCAGCGTGGAAGACATCGACACTGCCATGAAGCTGGGTGCTTCCCATCCCATGGGACCTCTGGCCCTGGGTGATCTGGTAGGACTTGACATTGTACTGGCCATCATGGAAGTGCTGCAGAACGAGACCGGCGATTCCAAGTATCGTCCTCATCCCCTGCTGCGCAAGATGGTTCGCGCAGGCAAGCTGGGCAAGAAGACCGGTGTGGGCTTCTACGATTACAGCAAGTAAGCCTGAAATGAGTGGAAAACAAAGTCACATACTTTGTCTGTTATGGCAGGGTATGTGACTTGTGTGTGTTGTCCGGGTACATAGACCAGCCTGGATAGTAAGATAAATAATGGAGGAATGGTAATCATGGATTTTACGCTGCGCAAAGAACATGAAATGGCACGCACCCTGTTTCGGGAGTTTGCCGAAAAAGAGGTAAAACCTCTGGCCCAGGAAGTGGACGAGACAGAGGAGTTCCCCAGGGAGACTGCCCGGAAGATGGCGAAGAACGGATTCTTAGGGATCCCCGTTCCCAAGGAGTATGGTGGACAGGGCTGCGATCCCCTGACCTATGTGATGTGTGTGGAGGAGCTCTCCAAGGTCTGTGGCACCACAGGCGTGATCGTGTCCGCACACACTTCCCTGTGCTGTGACCCGATTATGACCTTCGGCACGGAAGAGCAGAAACAGAAGTATCTGGTACCCCTTGCGAAGGGCGAGAAGCTGGGAGCCTTCGGCCTCACCGAGCCTGGTGCTGGTACCGATGCCCAGGGCCAGCAGACCAAGGCTGTGGCAGACGGCGATGACTATATTATCAATGGTTCCAAGATCTTCATCACCAATGGTAAAGAGGCAGATGTCTATGTGATCTTCGCCGTGACAGGTACCATTGAGAAGAGAGGAAGAAAGATTAAGGAGATCACTGCCTTTATCGTAGAGAAAGGAACACCTGGCTTTACCTTCGGTACCAAGGAGAAGAAGATGGGTATCCGCGGATCTTCCACCTATGAATTGATCTTTACAGACTGCCGCGTTCCCAAGGAGAACATGCTTGGCAAGCTGGGTCAGGGCTTTAAGATTGCCATGCACACCCTGGATGGCGGCCGTATCGGTATCGCTGCACAGGCCCTTGGCATTGCGGAAGGTGCTCTGGAGAGAACCATTGCATACACCAAGGAGAGAAAGCAGTTTGGCAAGCCTATCGCAGCCCTGCAGAACACCCAGTTCCAGCTGGCTGACATGGCTACCAAGGTACAGGCTGCCCAGCTTCTGGTGTATAAGGCTGCCATGGCCAAGGCTACCCAGAAGGAATATGGCTTCGAGGCTGCACAGGCAAAGCTGTATGCTGCGGAAGTTGCCATGGAAGTGACCACCAAGGCTGTCCAACTCCACGGCGGATATGGCTACACCAGGGAGTATGATGTGGAGCGCATGATGCGTGATGCCAAGATCACCGAGATCTACGAGGGAACCAGCGAGGTTCAGCGTATGGTTATCAGTGCTGCACTGTTGAAATAATCCATCCACGTGAAAACAAAAAAAGGAGTGAAAATACAATGAAAGTTGTTGTTTGTATCAAGCAGGTTCCCGATACCAAGGGCGGCGTGAAGTTCAATCCGGACGGCACATTGGACAGGGCTGCCATGATGACCATTATGAACCCCGATGACAAGGCGGGCCTGGAGGCGGCGCTGAGACTGAAAGATGAGTACGGTGCCGAGGTGACTGTGCTTACCATGGGGCTTCCCAAGGCTAAAGATGTGTTGCTCGAGGCAGTTGCCATGGGCGCTGACAAGGGTGTCCTGGTGACAGACAGGGTGCTGGGCGGTGCCGACACCTGGGCTACTTCCCAGACACTGGCCGGGGCACTGCGCAATATGGAGTACGACCTGATTATCACAGGCCGCCAGGCCATTGATGGGGATACTGCCCAGGTTGGCCCCCAGATCTCCGAACATCTACATATCCCTGTGATCTCTTATGCCCAGAATCTGAAGATTGAAGGGGATAGTGTGATCGTAGAGCGTCAGTATGATGACAGATACCATGTGCTGAAGGCCAAGATGCCCTGCTTGATCACGGCCCTGGCTGAACTGAACGAACCCAGATATATGACACCCGGCGGAATCTTCGAAGCCTGCACCAACGATGAGAAGTTTACCACCTGGGGCAGGGCTGATCTGAAGGATGTGGAAGATTCCAACTTAGGCCTGAAGGGTTCTCCTACCCAGATTGCAAAGGCTTCCGACAAAGTGAGGAAGGGTGCAGGGGAGAAGGTCACCCTGGATCCCGCAGAGGCTGTTGCTTACATTGCAGGCAAGCTGAAAGAGAAGCATGTCATTTGAGCGCGTAAGGGATAGAGCCATTGCAGAATAGGAGAAGTATATAAACGGAGGTATAAGGTTGGAAGTATACTTCCAGATATTGAAGGAATGCCCGCTAAGCGGACAGGAGGTATAACAATGAATTTAGAAGAATATAAGGGTGTATATGTCTTCGCGCAGCAGGTGGACAATTGCATCAACAGCATTGCATTTGAACTGATCGGAAAGGGCAAGGATCTGGCAGCAGACCTTGGCACAGAAGTAACTGCTGTCCTGGTGGGAAGCGGTGTGAAAGGCCTGGCTGACGAGCTGGCCGAGTATGGCGCTGACAAAGTAATCGTGGTGGACGATCCGGAGCTGAAGGAATATCGGACGGAGCCTTATGCCCATGCGCTCTCTTCCGTGATAGAGAAGTATAAGCCGGAGATCTTCCTGGTAGGTGCCACAGCCATCGGCCGTGACTTAGGTCCCCGTGTGTCTGCCAGAATCCACACTGGTCTGACTGCAGACTGTACCCAGCTTGACATCGGGGATTTCCCCATGACCCCGGTTCCCGGCAAGGAGACAAAACACAACCAGCTGCTGATGACCCGTCCTGCTTTCGGCGGCAATACCATTGCCACCATCGCCTGCCCGGATTTCCGCCCCCAGATGGCCACTGTGCGTCCCGGCGTGATGCAGAAGAAGGAAAAGGTGGCAGGGGCCAAGGCCAATGTGGAAGAGTTCAATCCTGGATTCACTCCCAATGACAACTATGTGGAGATTCTGGAAGTGGTGAAGGCCGTGTCCGAGACCGTGGATATCATGGATGCCAAGATATTGGTGTCCGGCGGCCGTGGAATGGGTAATCCCGAGAACTTCAAGATGCTGGAGGAACTGGCAGAGGTGCTGGGCGGACAGGTGAGCTGTTCCCGTGCTGTGGTGGACGCAGGCTGGAAGCCCAAGGACCTGCAGGTAGGACAGACCGGCAAGACAGTCCGTCCTAATGTGTACTTTGCAGTGGGTATCTCCGGTGCCATCCAGCACCTGGCTGGTATGGAGGAGTCTGACATCATCGTTGCCATCAATAAGGATGAGACCGCACCTATCTTCGATGTGGCAGACTACGGCGTTGTGGGTGACCTGAACAAGATCATCCCGGCCCTGACCGAGAAGCTCCGCGCAGAACTGGCGAACAAGAACTGACAGAAAGGTATAGGGTAAGACATAAACCCTGGAGGGCTACGGTTCTCCAGGGTTTTGCACATAGTCTTCTTTCCGCTGCAATAGAGGAGGTTGCGGGGTCTGGCAATATAGGGAGGGATCAGTTATGAACTTTTTGACAGATAGTGAACTGTTTGCAGATCTGGACGAGAACGGACAGTTTACAAAAAAAGCAAAAACGGATGATACATTGGGCAGCAGATATCCAGGGGCCATACGGACAGGAGCAAATATTGTCAGATACAATGGCTGTTCCATTCCTGGAAAGAAGGCCTGGAAAGACGATAACAAGGAATGGCTTTACAAGGTCTGGGAGTGGGGGGACAGTCAGATTGAAAGCATCCTTTCTAAAAAAAAGAAAGGGATTACGATCGGAGCATTCCCGCCTGTGGTCGTATCAACGGGGAAGAAGTCGCAGCAAATGCGTGAGCGTTGGTCTGCTTATAGTGGCAGCAGCGATAAACAGGTACTGCATACAGCGGAGCTTAAGGTCGATTATTTCGAAAACCTCTCAGAATGTGTCAGCAGACTGGGAACCCAGGGTGGAGATACCCATTCGCTGAGAGGATATTTTGAAGATATCCTAAAAAGCCGCGATGCACTATCAGAGTTGACAGAGAACTACATCAGCATGAAAAAAGTGTGCAGGTGGATTCTCTTTGCAATGATATGGACATTGCTCTGCATTAGTTCCACGATTCCGGGCATACCGCCGTTTGTGCCTGGTGTGGTACAGACTGTGGCGGGGAAGATTGGGGGAAGTGTGACATATATTCTCCTTATTGCGCCGCTTGTGCTACAGATCCTTGTCTCTTTTTTTCGGTGTGGAGGGGTTGCAGAGGATTATTCATTGCTGTTCTGGCTGGTTTTTCCGGTGGTGCCTATAACCACTGGACTCTGCGGCGCAGTGGGAGTTATGAGCGGTGTGAAGCTATCAGGGAGCTTTGATGATATTCTGACATGGATTCTTGCAGGGATCTACCTGTTCTGGCTTCTGATTCTTCTTCTTGTGGTTCTTTATGTGAGGCATGTGGAGGGAAAGAAACGGAAGGAACAGCCAGCATTGCGCAAGGCGTTTGTAAAAGCAGTGGATGCCAATGCGGAGAAGATTCACCGATACATCCGCCTGCGCGTGTTGTGGTGGAAGCATTTAAATGGTTCCAGATCCTTGCCTTACGGCTTGACGGATCTTCAGAAGTTATTTGACAAGTGCGTAATGGAGGCAGATAAGTACAGATGTATGAAGTAGTATTTTGCGCGACTTTACGAATGGCGCTGTCTGAACTGTTACTTTTTTAGAGGGATGTCGGCATTGCAGCTATTGACAATTCATCATGGAAATGATACTATATGAGCCAAGTTAGCATAAGAAAAAGCGATGACGGAAACAAGTAGCATATGGATCGCAGACAGAGAGAGCATCATCTGGTGGAAGATGTTTATGTGGATTGTATGTGAAAACCATTCTTGAGCTGTAATACTGAAAGTAGAGGTAAGTATTGCCGTACACCTGCGTTAAAGGTTAGGGTTTGTTGGAACCTGAAGTAAAAAATTAAGGTGGAACCGTGCAATATAAGCACCCTTAAAGATATATCACATGTATCTTTAAGGGTGCTTTTCTTATGTTAATCAACAATATTTCATTCAGAAAGGAAATGATAAAATGAAGATTAAAATGAGAGATGGTTCCATCAGAGAGGCTGGTTTTGAGGAGGAACTGGGGAAAAATGCATTCCGGCATACCACAGCGCATATCCTGGCACAGGCCGTAAAAAGGCTGTACCCGGATACCAGATGTGCCATAGGCCCATCCATTGCAGATGGCTTTTATTATGATTTCGATTTCACCTTTCATTTTTCAGAAGACAATCTTGCTGAAATTGAAGCGGAGATGAAAAAAATTGTCAGAGAAAATTCCCAGCTCAGGCATTTTACGGCAGACCGCAAAAAGGCCCTACAGGTTATGGAAGAAAGGAAGGAAACATATAAAATCGAAATGCTGCGTGAACTGCCGGAAGATGCGGAAATCAGTTTTTACCAGCAGGGAGAATATTTGGAAATGTGCGCAGGACCTCATGTGGCATACACCAGTGCAATTAAGGCGTTCAAGCTGCTGTCTGTTGCAGGTGCATACTGGCGGGGTGATGAAAAGAACAAAATGCTTACCAGAATATACGGCACATCATTTCCGGAAGAGGATATGCTGCAGGAATATTTATACCGGCTGGAGGAGGCAAAAAAGAGAGACCATAGAAAATTAGGAAAGGAATTAGGTTTATTTGCGCTGTTTGAAGAAGGACTGGGTTTCCCCTTTTTTCTCCCGAAAGGTCTGATATTGAAAAATCTCTTGATTGACTATTGGAGAAAGCTGCACGCAAAAGAAGGGTATATGGAGATATCCACTCCGGTCATGCTGAACCGGCAGCTTTGGGAAACATCCGGACACTGGGAGCATTACAGGGATAAGATGTACACAACTTCGATTGACGGGGCAGACTATGCCGTAAAGCCCATGAGCTGTCCGGGCAGCATGCTTGTATACAAGATGGAACCGCGCTCTTATCGTGAATTTCCTATGCGTATCAGTGAGCTGGGGCTCATACACAGAAACGAGAAATCGGGAACCTTACATGGCCTTATGCGTGTTCGCTGCTGTACCCAGGACGATGCCCATATCTTTATGACACCAGGGCAGATACAGGATGAGATAAAGGGTGTTGTCCGTCTGATAGATGAGGTGTATTCAGATTTCGGATTTCACTATCACGTGGAGTTATCCACAAGACCGGAAAATGCCATCGGAAGCGATGAAGACTGGGATCTGGCAACAGATGGTTTGAAAAATGCATTAAATGATTTGAAATTACCATATGTTGTAAACGAAGGAGATGGGGCATTTTATGGTCCGAAGATTGATTTCCATCTGGAAGACTCTATTGGAAGGACATGGCAATGTGGAACCATTCAGCTGGATTTTCAACTGCCACAGCGTTTTGGTGCAGAGTATACCGGGGAAGATGGAAATAAACACCGTCCGATTATGATACACAGGGTGGTGTTTGGCTCCATTGAGAGATTCATAGGTATCCTGATGGAACATTTTGCCGGGAAATTTCCACTGTGGCTTGCACCAGTGCAGATAAAGATATTGCCCATCTCGGATAAATACGCTGAGTATGCAAAAGAAATGGAAATGACTTTGAAAAAAGAGGGATTGCGGTGCGAAGTGGATGGAAGGGCTGAAAAAATAGGCTACAAGATCAGAACTGCGAGACTGGAAAGAGTACCTTACATGCTGATCATTGGCGAGAAGGAAGTTCAGACGAACTGTGTTTCTGTCCGCAATAGAGAGGATGGCGATCTGGGAAGTATGTCAATAGGCCAATTGCTGGAAGTCCTTCATGAACAAAAATAGCTATGATACAGTGAAAAGTGCTGAAAGCATATCAATCTTAACCGTTTGCGGGTAACAGTTCAGACAGCCCCTCTCGCGAAGTCAAAATTGCGCTCTGTGCAATTTTGCGAGACTTGCGGGCGCCAAAACGCATTCTTTTCGCGTTTTGTGTGCATTCTCGTAGCAGTTCAGTGCCCTGACTGAACTGTTACGTTTGCGGATCCTGCACCAAAAATAAAAGTTGCAAATTTTTCACAGCAATGCTACACTGATAAAGGTAACAAGATAAAGTCTGGTTTTGGTTGAAAGGAGGAAATGGAAAGAATGAGACAGAGTAAAAGAGGGATTGTTTCTTTCAACTGAATACAGGCAGGACTGTCCCTTGATAGGAAGCATGGTTCGGGTACTGTGCCGGTAGAAAAGGGATAAGTCTGCATATCTTGATACCTTTATGAAACTGTTGGCAAAAGACACATCATAAACGGTGTGTCTTTTTTTGTGTGCATAATATGGCGGTCAAAGATCCGGATCATGGCAGTCTAAGCGGTACAATCTGGTGGCCAAAGAGCGGTATGGGAATCTGGTGGCCAAAGAGTGGTATGACGAAATGTCAGTCAGGCCGGAATGGGAACCAGACCCCGTCCTTCGCCAGCTGCCGGATGTGCCAGTCCGCAGGTCTGCGTTATGCACAGGAAAGGGAAAGGTGATTGGATGATGGGAGAAAAGAGAGAGATGAGGATAGTAAGAATGCAGGAAGTCATGGAAACAAAATGGGCAAGAATGAGAAAAAGGAGAATTCTATTTGAAAAGACTAAAATATTATCTGCTGAACATGAAACCCTCCAGCGAGTCCTATGAGGAAGTATATGAGGGGAAAATGTATGAGTCCTTTATGGACAAGGATCCCATTGTGCACAACCATGCTGTGTACTGGGACGGGGAGATCGGATACGAGATCACCAAGAGCAACCGTCTGGAACTGTCAAAGCCTACGGTGACAGTGCATATTCCCTGGAAGCTCTTCGGGGAAGGAGGGAACCTGGGAACGGAAGTGGGAACCGCGGCATTGGATTACCTGTACCGGAGCTTCCTCCCCTATATACGGGAACTGAATGCAGGAAATGACAACAGGAAACGGACCTACAAGGAGAACGGCCACTACGACATATATGAGCCGGACAATAAGGTGCTCACCAGAAATGTGGTAAGCATCAGTCTGATTCCCCAGAAATACTATAGGCTGGTGGGAGCCAACACCATAGAACCCATTGACGGAATGCGGGACAGGGGAGTGCCGCACTACCCGGCAGGAAAAAACTGCATGATCCAGCCGGTGGATGGTATCCGGGAGATTCCCGCCTGCCCCTGTGTCAGCATTCTGCTCCAGGTACAGCTTCCAGAGGGGAAGCATAAGAAGGCAGTCCAGATGCTGACCAGGGATCTGCCGGATGCAGTGAACTGCTATGTGCAGGAATTTGACCACGAAGGGTTGCACAGGGCCGTGGCCCTTTATGAAAAACAACAGACCATACGGGCCTGGCTGCGGGAGAACGGCCACTGTGCCTTTGTGGCTCTGGGCAGCATCCTTCCCAGGGAGAAAGACAGCGATGGTCCCATGCAGGGTGCAGTGCCATTTTGCTCCACACCGGAGGATGAAGTAGAAGTGGCAGGTGTCCGGGGTATGGTATTCCGCAAGGGGGTCACAGTGATCACCGGAGGCGGTTATTCTGGAAAGAGTACCCTGCTGGACGCCCTGAGTGCCGGTATTTATAACCATGTGGAGGGAGATGGCAGGGAATTCGTGCTTACCAATGACACTGCCATGAAAATTTCCGCGGAGGATGGCCGGTGCATCCGCCATGCCAATCTGCTGCCATTTATCAAATGGATCCCGGGAGGGGATCCCGGTGACTTTTCCACAGACCATGCATCCGGATCTACCTCCCAGGCGGCCAATATCATGGAGGCAGTGGACTGGGGCGTACAATTGCTGCTCATCGATGAGGACAAATCTGCCACAAACTTCATGATCCAGGATGCCTGTATGAAGAAGCTGATCGAGAAGGAGCCAATCACGCCATTTGTGGAGAGGGTGCAGCAGCTTTCCCGAAAAAAGCAGGTATCCACCATCCTGGTGATTGGCGGCAGCAGCGAATATCTCAAGGTGGCTGACAGGATCTATATGATGCGTGACTATGAGATCAGCCAGGTGACAGACCAGGCAAAGGAATTGTGGGCCAGTTACAACAGGCATGGCCAGGAAGCAGAGCAGGCAGAAGAGCTGTGGGCCAGTTACAACAGGCATGGCCAGGAAGCAGAGCAGGCAGAAGAGCTGCGGGCCAGTTACAGCAGGCATGGCCGGGAAGCAGACCAGGCAGAAGAGCTGCGGGCCGGTTACAGCGGCCATGGCCTGGAAGCAGACCAGGCAGAAGAGTTGCGGGCCAGTTACAGCGGCCATGGCCTGGAGGGCAGATACAGAAATGACCAGGGGCCAGAGCACCATGGATGGCGTCAGGACGGGGAGGCAGAGCCTGTAGATTTTGCCAATAACGACAAGGTGGATGCCAGTCTCTTCAGTATCCGGCCGGAAGGCTCGGCTACAGAGGTCTTGAAAGTGTCTGACCTGGGTTTCCTGATCCTGGGGCAGGACCAGGTGGATATCCGGATGCTTCACAATATTGTGACAATCCCACAGCTGAATGCCATAGCTTTTCTGGTGCGGAAGCTTTTTGCCAGGGTGAATCCCCTGGAGCGCTACCAGACGTTTTCCCTGGGAAATGGCAGACAGACAGGTGCGGAAAGGGAACGTGAAGCGGATGTGTCCGGGAGGATGGAAGCTGGTGTGGCAGAGGAAAATGGATCCAATAGTGGGAACGGGATGGCACCCAGATGGATCTTCCGGCAGGAAGAAGTAGAAAAATTATTGGCCCAGATAGAAGAGGAAGGGCTGGAGTCAGCATATTCCACGTTTTTTACGGAATGTGGAAGATGGATGGATCTACCGAGGAAATATGAGCTGCTGGCAGTACTGGCCAGGCTCAGGATCTGACGAGTGTGTCTCACAAAAGTGCAAGGGATGCGTTTTTTAGCTTCATGGCGCCGGAATGGCAGAGAGATTTTTGCAGGAATGAAGCAGAAAGGAAATGATAGGATGAAATTACAAGGAAAAGACATTTACCTGGCCATGTTGGAGCGGGAAGACTGTAGGATCTTATGGAATGCATACGAATTTGATTTCCAGGTTCCCGCGGAGGAATTCAACATTGGACATTCCGATGAGAAGGCAGCGGACTGGTTCGAAGAGATCCAGAAGCTGCAGGGGGACAGAAATGTGAGGCTGGGTATTTTTACAAAGGATGGAAGGGTGGTGGGCGATGTGGCGCTGCAGGACATCGACCGGGTGAACAGGAACTGCACAGTGGGAATCGGCATGGCCCGGATAGAGGATCGGTCCAGGGGATACGGCAGCCAGGCCATTCTGCTGATGCTGGACTATGGTTTCCGCTTTCTGGGCATGGAGCGCATAGCAGCGCACACGCTGGATCTGAACATCGGGGCGCAGAAGGCATTGGAGAAATGCGGCTTTACACTGGAAGGCAGGGAACGGAAAGCCCGGTACCTGAATGGCAGTATGCATGACCGGCTGACCTACGGTATCCTAAAGGAAGAGTACTTTGGAAATCTGCTGAAAGAATAGGCAGCCAAAACAGATGCATGTCTGAAAAGTATGTTTGAAAAGCGAAAACGATTGTTGCCGTAAACGGAGTGAACAAGAAAAAATGATTCCATCTGTGTAGGTGGAATCATTTTTTTCTTGACATCACAAACCTAATCGTATATACTGTACTTATCAAACAAGTACGTATATGACAGGCGGTACGCTTGAGAGGGGTGAACCAGTGGAAGTTATCATTAGTAACAGCAGTGACAAGCCTATCTATGAACAGATCTGTATACAGGTCAAGAAACAGATCATGGATGGTGCCCTACAGGCCGGGGAGGCCCTGCCTTCCATGCGTGCCCTGGCCAGGGACCTGCACATCAGTGTCATCACTGTCCAGAGGGCCTATGAGGATCTGACCAGGGACGGATTCATAGAGACAGTATCTGGGAAAGGTAGTTTTGTGGCAGCCCAGAACAGGGAATTTATCCAGGAGGAACAGCTTAGGATTGCGGAGGAACTGTTACAGAAGGCAGCCGAAATCGGCAGGGCACATGGGATAAGTTATGAGAAAATGACAGGTATCCTCAAGATGTTTTATGAGGATATGTAAGTAACAGGACTGCCAGGAGGCAGAGTGGGAGAGAGGAGTCGGAATATGGAGGAGAACAGTATTGTTGTACAGGATCTGTGCAAGCATTTCAAGGGATTTACGCTGGATCATGTATCCTTCCAGGTACCAAAGGGACGGATCGTGGGATTTATCGGGGAAAACGGGGCAGGGAAGAGTACCACCATACGGCTGATCCTGGACGAGTTGAGAAAGGATGGCGGGCAGGTTACAATCTTTGGCTCCGACCACAGGGAAGTGTCGCTGAAGGAAGAGATCGGAGTGGTATTTGACACCTGCAATTTTCACGATGTATGCACGGCCAAGGATGTGGAGAAGATCCTGGCAGGGGTGTACAGGAACTGGGACGGGACAGTTTTCCACCAGTACCTGAAGCGGTTCCAGATTCCAGTGGATAAAAAAATCGGTGATTTCTCCAAGGGCATGAAGATGAAGCTGTCCATTCTCTGTGCCATGGCCCACAGGCCGAAGCTGCTGATCTTAGATGAGGCCACCACCGGGCTGGATCCGGTGGTACGGGACGAGATCCTGGATCTGTTCCTGGAATATATCCAGAAGGAAGACAACTCCATTTTCTTCTCCTCTCACATCACATCGGATATAGAGAAGATTGCAGATTATGTGATTTTCATTCACCGGGGGAAGATCTTGTTTGAGGAGCAGAAGGATGACCTGCTGGACCACTATGGGATACTGAGATGCAAAAAAGAATACTTTGCATCCATCTCCAGGGAAGATATTATCACTTACAGGGAGACACCTCTTAGCATGGAATGCCTTGTCTGGGACAGGGAGAAGGCTAAAGGGAAGTACAGCCATGCGGTGGTGGACAATGCCTCACTGGAGGACATTATGCTGTTCTATATCAAGGGGAAGGAGGGCGGAGAAGCGTCATATGAAAGGACTGGTTTATAAGGAGATGGTACTGTTTTTCAAGGGGGTGGACAGGAAGCTGCTCTTACTGGCGGTGGGAGCCACAGGGCTGGTGCTCTACAGCGTGGGAGTCTATGGAGGTATCCTGGCGTCTGTTATGCTTGCCATGACAATCGGGATACAGAATGTAATGGGCGTGGAGGCAGACGAGAAGGCGGGCTGGAAACATTACCAGATGGCCATGCCTGTGAACAGCTTCCAGGCAGTGGCCGGGAAATACCTGTCTGTCCTTTGTACACTGGCCGTGAGCTTGGCCGGAAGCATCCTGTGCAACCTTGTGGCCAGCGTGGTATACAAGAGTTTTATACCAGGTGCCTGGCTGTTGTCCGTTATCTGTGCGGTGCTACTGCCGCTGGCCTGGACGGGGTGCTGCCTGCCCTTTGTCTACTGGTTCGGCTTCCGCGCTGCCCAGACCTGCGGGATCCTGCTGGTGATACCCATGTTCACCCTGGTGAAATATTTTGAGGATGGCCCCGGTTTCCAGGCTCTGGTAGCTTCTTTCGGCACTTACCTGATGATGTGCTGTGTGGGCACCGTAGTGCTGTATGTTGTGTCTCTGGGGATCAGCGTGGCCGGGTATAGACACAGGAGGTAGCAGGCAGCCGGATCCTGGGATGACCAGACGCTTTGCAGCGGGAAAACGGTGCATATGGGAATAGAATGGATTAAAGGGCCGGGATTTAGGAGAAGATCCTGGTCTTTTTTCGCCTTTATCCAAAGTTTCTTGACAAAACCGGGGAAAGGCAGCAAAATAAGGAAGAAAGAGTGGAAAGTGTGAGAAAAAGTTCTAAGTGTTCAAAGTGCCCTGGTGTTGTATTGGGAGGGGATTGAGAGATATCATATGAAAATAGACCGTCTAATTGGAATCATTACAATTTTGCTGCAGCAGGAGAAGGCCACTGCGCCGGAACTGGCCAGCCAGTTCCAGGTGTCAAGGCGGACCATCAACAGGGATATTGAAGATATCTGCAAGGCAGGGATCCCGCTGGTGACAGCCCAGGGGTACGGAGGCGGGATTTCCATTGCGGAAGGGTACAAGCTGGACAAATCCATCCTGACCCAGGAGGAACTACAGTCTGTCCTGGCAGGACTGGACGGTATAGACAGAGTGTCAAAGGAGACTTATTTCACGAAGCTTCTGGAGAAATTTTCCAGCAGGAACAACCGGCTTCTGGTGGATGATGTGATCCTCATTGATCTGACGAGCCACAGTCAGCCTTCCCTGGCCCGGAAGATCGAGGTGATCAAAAAGATGATCCTGGAGAATCATCTGATCGCTTTTCACTATTACGAAGAAGAAGGGGAGAGTCAGAGGCTTCTGGAGCCATACCGGCTGGTGTTTCGTGACTCTTTCTGGTATGTGTTCGGTTACTGCAGGGAAGAGGGTGCATTCTGCTTTTTTAGGTTGGACAGGCTGGCACGTCTGCGGGATGTAGGGGAGATCTTCCTGGTGCGGGATATGCCAGAGTCTGAACTGGCAGATTGTGCAGGGGAGGAACCGTTTTATCTGCAGGCAGTTTTCGAAGCCGGTGAAAAATACCATCTGGTGGAGTCCTACGGGGAAGATTCGTTCTCTGTACTGGAGGATGGAAGTCTGTTGTTCGAATATGACTGTACGGATCATCGGACTGTGATGCGGTGGATCCTGGGATTTGGCGGCAAGGTGGAGGTGCTGAAGCCGGAATGGCTACGGGAAGAACTGCACAGACAGGCAAAGCGGATGGAGAAGAGATATGGGGAATCCGGGGAAAGGCTGTCATTGAGAACGGTACCTTGAAGCTCTGGCTGCTGAAACAGGATGAGCGCCAGCTCTGTTTTGGCTCCAGGGAAGGTATGCCCAGGGAGCCTGTGGAATACCAGACCGTCACACAGGAAGAGCCGGATGGCGGGCACCTGGAAATCCCGTAGAATTTCGCGGACGTGGTGTGCCATGGCGGGGAACTGATTGCGTCCGGTGCAGAGGGGATCCGGGGACTGGCCATCAGCAACGCGCCTACCTGTCTGCCTGCCTGGAAGGAGGACTGGGTATCCCTGCCACTGGACGAGGACGAATTTGCAGCACATTTCCGTTCCGGGCAGGAAGAGGAGAAGGCTGTGGAGAAAAGCAGGCAGAAGGAAGCTCATTCCGGGGAGTACCTGGAGCGATGGAATGTCAGGTGGTAGGGTCTGTGGGTGGGTTTCCTGGAATAGTGAGGTGGAAAATGGCAGCAGCGGACAGGATGACAGCAGGCGGACAGGAACACCTTCCCAGAGATTTCTTTACCAGGGACGGTCTGACGGTGGCAAGAGAGCTTTTGGGCAAGATACTGGTACACGAGACCCGGCTGGGTACCGTGCGGGGGATTCTCACCGAGGTGGAGAGCTATATGGGAGAGCAGGACAAGGGATCCCATACCTACGGCGGGAAACGCACAAAACGGACGGAGCCCATGTACCACTGTGGGGGAACCTCCTATGTCTATCTGATCTACGGTATGTATAACTGTATGAATATTGCGGCCATGGGAGAAGGGACGCCCCAGGCGGTGCTGCTGCGCAGTGTGATCCCTGCAGATGAGGTGTCCAGGCAGCGGATGACATCCCTGCGGCTGGAGATCCTGAACAGGAAACAGGAGAAAAAGGGATTGCCGCCTTATACACTTGAGACCTGTCCGGCTTCCGTGAGCAGGCATCTGGCGGACGGTCCGGGCAAGCTGTGCACCGCCATGGGGATCACCCGCAGGGACAATGCTGTGGACATGGTGTGCAGCGACAGCTTTTATGTGACAGAGGGTATTGTGGTAGAGGAAGCCCAGATCCATGCTGGCAGGCGGATCGGTATTGACTATGCGGAGGAAGCGGCGGAGTATCTGTGGAGATTTTATCTTTGAGGTGATGATATGAGCCTTCGATTTTATTTTGGGCCATCAGGCTCCGGAAAAAGCCGACAATTGTATGAGGAGATTGTCCGAAGGGCCGGGCAGGAGCCGGACCGGAATTTCCTGGTGATCGTGCCGGACCAGTTTACCATGCAGACCCAGAAGGATCTGGTGACATGCAGTAGCCGGGGAGGGATCCTGAATATTGATGTGCTAAGCTTTGGACGTCTCACCCACCGGATCCTGGAGGAGGTGGGATATGAGGATATACCGGTACTGGATGATACGGGAAAAAGCCTGGTTCTCCAGAAGGTGGCGGCGGGCATGGAGGAGGAACTGCCGGTTCTGGGCAGCTTTCTGCGCAGGCAGGGCTATATCCATGAGGTGAAAAGCGCCATCTCGGAATTCATGCAGTACGGTATTGGTACAGAGGATGTGTCGAAGCTCATAGCCTGTGCTGGTACAAGAGGTGCCCTGGTGCAGAAGCTGAAGGATCTGGAGAAGCTGTACAAAGCCTTTATGGAGTACATACAGGGGAAATATATTACCACAGAGGGAAAGCTGGAAGTGCTGCGGCGCTCCCTGTCCCAGTCAAAGCTGCTGCCAGGCAGTGTGGTAGCCTTTGACGGGTTTACGGGTTTCACTCCTATACAGAACCGGGTGATCCAGGAACTGCTGTGTCTGTGCGGGGAGGTAATTGTGACTGTGACCATGGGCCGGGGAGAGGATCCCTACCGGCCGGACGGGGAGCAGAAACTGTTTCATCTGAGCAAGAAGACGGTGGCGGATCTGATGAAGCTTGCCGGGCAGGTCGGGGCAGGCCGGGGAGAGGATGTGTTTCTGACGGATCCCTGCCATCGTTTCAGGGAGGCGCCTGCTCTGGGATACCTGGAGCAGAATCTTTTTCGGTATGGGACAAAGCCCTTTGGCGCAGGGAAGGAAGCGCCTGATCCTATAGACACCGGGGACGGGGAGAAGACACCAGGCGAAGGCATCGGAGACAAGGACGGGAATTTACAGGAAATCCGTCTTTTTGAAGCGGTTGCTCCCAGAGATGAAATCCATGAAGCCGGTCTGGAGATCCGGCGTCTGATCCGGGAGGAGAATCTGGCTTACCGGGATGTGGCGGTGATACTGGGAGATCTGGAAGGGTATGGGCCTCATGTGGAGACAGAGTTTGCCCAGATGGAGATCCCCTTTTTCCTGGACAGGACAAGGGGGATCGTACTGAACCCCATGATCGAATTTATCAAAAGTGCGTTGGAGCTGTATTGTAAAGACTTTACCTATGAGGCAGTATTCCATTACCTGCGAAGCGGTCTGGCCAGTCTGGAACCTGGAGAGGTAGACCTGCTGGAAAACTATGTGCTGCAGACCGGGATCAAGGGATACCGCAGTTACAGCCGTCTGTTTGTGCGAAAGACCCAGGGCGCCAGGGAAGAAGAGGAAGCGCTGGAGAGGCTGAACGTGCTGCGGCAACGGTTTATGGATCAAGTGGATATGCTCCACATGAAAGCGAAACAACCGGTAAAGCAATATATAGACAGCCTCTATGATTTCCTGGTGTGCAATCAGGTGCAGGACAGGCTGACGGCATACCAGGCCCGGTTTGAGACCCAGGGGGAGCCTGCCAGGGCCAGGGAGTATGCCCAGATCTACCGCCTGGTGATGGAGCTTCTGGACCAGATCTATGGACTGCTGGGGGAGGAGACGATTTCCCTGCAGGAGTTTGCGGACATCCTGGAGGCGGGGTTCGGGGAGATCCAGGTGGGAACCATCCCCCAGAACGTGGACCGGGTGGTGGTGGGCGATATGGAGCGCACCCGTCTGAAGCAGGTGAAGGTTCTGTTTTTTTTGGGGGTAAACGATGGGAATATCCCGAAGAATGCCTCCAGGGGAGGACTGATCTCCGATATGGACAGGGAGTTCCTGCGCCAGTCCCAGATCGAACTGGCGCCAAGCCCCAGACAGCAGATGTATATACAGCGGCTGTATCTGTATCTGAATATGACGAAGCCTTCCCATAGGTTGTACCTGTCCTATGCCAAGATCAATAACAGCGGGAAATCCGTCCGTCCGTCCTATCTGATTGACACGGTGAAGAAGCTGTTTCCGGGGCTTACCGCGGAGTATCCCCAGCTACAGGATCCCCTGGAGAAAATTGTTACAGCCAGGGAGGGAGCCGGTTATCTGGCCAGGGAGCTCAGGGAGTATGCAGCAGGGACATTGCCGCAGGACCGGGAGCAGGAACTGTTTACCATCTACCAGGTCTATGGGGACGGGGAACTGAAGGAAAAGCGGCAGACCCTGGTTGAGGCGGCTTTTAAAAGGTATCGGGACAGTGGGCTGTCGGCGGCAGTGGCCAGGGTTCTCTATGGACACCGTCTGGAAAACAGTGTCACCAGGCTTGAGACTTATGCCGCCTGTGCCTACCGCCATTTCCTGCAATATGGGCTTCTTTTGCGGGAGCGGGGGGAATTCTCTTTTGAGACAGTAGATATGGGAAACGTATACCATGCGGTACTGGAGCAGTTTGCCGGAAAACTGGCGGAAGAGGGATATACCTGGTTTGACTTTCCGGAGGAATTCGCCGCACGTTCCGTGCAGGATACCCTGGAGGCTTATGCAGCCACCTATGGGGAGACAGTGCTCTACAGCAGTGCCCGGAATGCTTATGCCATACAGCGGATGGGGCGGATTCTCACACGGACGGTGCTGACCCTGCAGAGCCAGCTTCGGAAGGGGAGCTTCAGACCCGATGCCGTGGAAGTCTCCTTCCGCTCCGCAGAGGATCTGGACAGTGTCAACGTGATGCTGTCCAAGCAGGAGAAAATGGTTCTGCGGGGGCGGATCGACAGGATCGATGTGGCGGAGGACGATTCCCATGTATATGTGAAAGTCATAGACTACAAATCGGGGAAGGAGCGGTTCGATATAGCAGCTCTCTATTATGGATTGCAGCTACAGCTCGTGGTGTATATGAATGCCGCTATGGAGCTGGAAGGGAAGAAGCATCCCGGAAAGGAGATCGTGCCTGCGGCGCTGCTGTATTACCATGTGGAGGATCCTTCCGTGGAGACTACCATGGAACCTGGTGAAGAGGAACTGAGGGAGCAGATTGAACGGCAGCTTCGTATGAACGGGGTGGTAAACGATAAACCAGATATCGTAGAACGACTGGATGGAAGCATGGTGGACAGGTCAGATGTAATCCCGGTGGAGAGGAAGAAGGACGGAAGCTATTCTGCCCGTTCCAGTGTCATGAGCCGGGAGGAACTGAAGGTGATGTCTGATTATGTGAGCCGTAAGGTGGCATCCATCGGACGGGAGATCCTGGATGGCGTCATCACCTTGAATCCTTATGAAAAGGGCAGCCAGGAAGCCTGTACTTACTGTGATTTCTGGAAGGTGTGTGGATTTGAAACCGGGATTCCGGGCTGTGACAAGAGGAAACTGGAAGACCTGGGCAAGGAAGAGGCGCTTGGGCGTATGTCACAGGAAGATGGTCAGGGATTGAGTGAGGGCACGGAGAGGTAAGACAGCGCAGGCGTATGTCAAAGAAAGACGAGCCTGGGACATCCGGCAGACAGAAGCATAAGGGAAGGGCATGTTTTCATGGCAATATCATTTACGGCGGAACAACAGAAAGTGATCGATACCAGGGGATGTAATGTCCTGGTGTCCGCGGCGGCAGGCAGCGGTAAGACAGCAGTGCTGGTGGAACGCATCATACGGATGGTATGTGATGAGTCCCGGCCGGTGGATATCGACCGTCTGCTGGTGGTGACCTTCACCAATGCTGCGGCGGCGGAGATGCGGGAGCGTATTGCGGCCGGCATATCCGCCAGGCTGGAGGAGCAGCCGGATTCGGAGCATATCCAGAGGCAGGCTACCCTGCTGCACAATGCCCAGATTACCACCATAGACAGTTTCTGTCTGTTCCTGCTGCGGAACCATTTTCAAGAGGTTGGGCTGGATCCTGCGTTCCGGATTGCAGACCAGGGGGAAGTGAAACTCATGGAGCAGGAGGTGCTGGGGGAGCTTCTGGAGGATGCTTTCCGGGAAGGAGGGGAAGCTTTCCGCTTCTGTGTGGAATATTTCTGTCCTGGGGGCAGGGAGCGTGTCCTGGAGGGACATATCCTTTCCCTGGCCGGATATGCCGCCAGCTTTCCCTGGCCGGATCAGTGGCTGGAGAAGTGCAGGGAGGATTATGCAGGGGAGACGCTGGAGGAACTGGAGGAAAGCGCCTGGGGGCGTTATCTGACAGGCTATCTGAAGCGGATGACGGCAGGCTGCGCGGAGAAGCTGTACCGGGTACAGGCCCTGTGTCAGATGCCGGATGGACCCTATATGTACGGGGAACTGGTGGATCAGGAGCTGGAACAGATAGAGGAGCTGTCCGCCTGTGAATCCTGGGAGGCTTTTGAGAGAAAACTGTGTGCCATCACTTTCGGCCGCCTGCCCGCTAAGAAGGATGACAGCGTATCACCTGGGAAGAGGGAACTGGCCAAAAGGATGCGAGGGGAAGTGAAGGACAGCATCCAGGGGCTGGCAGAGCAGATTTTCGGCACCGCCCTGCCCCTGGCACTGCGCCAGCACAGGGCATGCAGAGAGCCGGTGGATATCCTTTTGGGACTGGTACTGGAATTCAGAAGACGGATGCAGGAGAAAAAACAGGAGAAGAAGGTGATCGACTTCTCCGATATGGAGCATTTTGCCCTGGATATCCTGCTGGTACGGGAGGGGGCGGAGGTACGGCCCAGCCCTGTGGCCCGGGAATACCGGCAGCATTTTGCAGAGATTCTCATTGATGAATATCAGGACAGCAACCTGGTGCAGGAGTATCTTCTGAGTGCTGTCTCCGGGGAGGAGGACGGACACTTCAACCGGTTTATGGTAGGGGATGTGAAGCAGAGCATCTATAAGTTCCGGCTGGCTAGGCCGGAACTGTTCCTGGAAAAATACAATACCTATGGATCGGAAGGAGTCTGCTGCAGGATTGATCTGTCTAAGAATTTCCGGAGCCGGATCCAGGTGGTGGATGCAGTGAACGATGTGTTTTCCCGGCTGATGAGCAGGACAGTGGGCGGAATCGACTATGATGACCGGGCAGCCCTGTCTGCGGGAGCGTCCTATCCGGAAGGGGAAGACTGTGGAAGTGAACTGCTGCTGGTGGAGAAGCCGGGCACGGGGGAGGAACTGGATCAGAAGCAGGCGGAAGCCCTGGTTGTGGCTGGAAAGATCAAGGGACTGCTGGCAGATTACCAGGTGATGGACAAAGGAAGCGGACTCCTGCGGCCTGCCAGATACTCTGACATGGTGATCCTGCTGCGGTCTGTGAGCGGATGGGACGAGACCTTCAAGGAGGTGTTGGAAGGGGAGGGGATCCCGGTACACATTCCTTCCAAGGCGGGGTATTTTGCAGCCATGGAAGTCCAGGAGTTGTTACAGCTTCTGCGGGTGCTGGACAACCCCACCCAGGACATTCCTCTGTTCGGGGTGATGAAGTCCCTGTTCGGAGGCTTTACGGAAGAGGAGATCGCCCTGGTGCGTAGCGGCAGGGGGGAAGGTTCCCTGTATGAGGCCCTGGAGGCATATGCGGGAAGCGAGGAGGAGAAGCTGTCCTGGACCCGGGAGACAGACTCCGGGCTGGCTGCGCGGGTAGAGGCATTCCTGAAAAGGATCGGGGACTATCGTGCCCTTACGGTCTACATGCCTATCCGGGAACTTCTGACCAGGCTTCTTATGGATTTTGGCTATCTGGACTATGTGACAGCACTTCCGGCGGGCAGCAGGCGGCGGGCCAATGTGGAAATGCTGCTCACTAAGGCTTCCGATTTTGAGAAGACAAGCTACTTTGGACTATTTCATTTCATCCGCTATATGGAACAGCTTGAGAAATATGACGTAGACTATGGGGAGGCAGGCCTGCTGGATGAGAATGCAGATGTGGTGCGGATCATGAGCATACACAAGAGCAAGGGTCTGGAATTTCCCATTACCTTTGTGTGTGGGTTGAACAAGCGGTTTAATATGCGGGATGTGAACCAGTCCCTGATCGTGGATATGGATCTGGGACTTGCTGTGGACTATGTGGATCCGGACAGGCGTATCCGCAACAAGACCCTGCGCCGGGTGACGCTGGGCAGGAAGATGCGGGAAGAGAGTCTGGCGGAGGAGATGCGGGTGCTGTATGTGGCACTGACCCGCGCCCGGGAGAAACTGATCCTGACAGCATGCCTGGAGCACGCACAGGAGAAATGGGATCTGATGCAGGAGATGGGAGGAGGGACTTTCACTTATCTTGATTTTGCGGAGGCTGGCAGTTTCCTGGATTTTCTGCTGCCTGTTGTGGCGCAGACTTCCATCCGGGTATCTCTTCTGGGGGAGGAGTGCAGACAGATTTGCAGGATAGGCGGACAACTGGAACTGGCAGACCGCAGGGCCATGCTGGAACTGGCCTCTTCCTGTGGGGATCCGGCAGCCCTGGAGACCTTGCAGCAGCGCCTTACGACTCCCTATCTATATGCGTCCCTGGCGGGACTTTACACCAAGACCACTGTATCTGAACTGAAGATTGCAGCCATGGCGGACAGGGATGAGGAGGCTTTCCATACCTTTGAGGAGAAGGAGATACAGCCCTATATCCCGGCTTTTCGCAGGAAGGAAGAGCGGGTGGGCGGAACCGTCCGGGGAAATGCCTACCACAGGGTCATGGAACTTCTGGACTTTACAGAGACTGTGGAGAAGGTTCTGGCAGGGATGGGGGCTGGAGGAACCCTTGCAGGGATGGCAGCAACAGACAGTTATCCCGCAGAGGGGATGCATGTGCAGGAGAAAGCATTCGGGGACGGCCGGGATACAGGGGATCATGCAGGATTTTCATGCGACTATGAGGTGTATGTCAGCAGGTTACAGACGGACCGGCTGGAGGAGACCCTGGCGGCATTCCTGGAGCGGGAAGTGGGCAGCAGACGCCTTAGCCAGGAATATGCCGGGGCTGTAACTGTGCGGCGGATTTCACGGTTCCTAAGAAGCGAGCTGGGCTACCGCATGTGGCGCGCCTGGCGCCAGGGGGGCTTGTACAGAGAGCAGCCTTTTGTGCTGGGAATTGCGGCTGACAGGCTGGGGGAACAGTTTCCGGATTCGGAGACCGTGCTGATCCAGGGCATCATAGATGTGTTTTTGGTGGAGGAAGATGGTCTGGTGCTTCTGGATTACAAGACGGATGCGGTATCTTCCATGGAGGAATTGTGGAACCGCTATGAGACCCAGATGGAATATTACAAGGAGGCCCTGGAGCGGCTGTATGGGAAGCCGGTGAAGGAGAGGATCCTGTATTCTTTCCATCTGGGGAGATACTGAGATTTACTGTCTTTTGTGGATTCCTCCCTCATAGGCTGCAGCCAGCAGCAGGAAAGGTCCCACGCCTTTGTAGTCGTTGTCCCGGACCGGTTCGCTGAAATAGTAATCCAGAGTTCCATTGCGTCTGGTATTATCCTGGGGGCCTAAGCCAGCCACGGCGCAGCCCCTGCCCATGCAGGTGCGGTTCCCATCCTGGCGAAGGAAGACCTGGAGGATGCCCTCTACCGCTTTTTGCAGGCTGGGGCGGAAGGTGCCCGCATCCAGGTAGCCCATGCGGATGCCTTTCTCCAAAGTGTAGGCGAACTGGCAGGTGCAGGTGGACTCCTGGTAGTTGTCATTGCGGCGGCTGTCCAGCACCTGGTACCAGACCCCCTGGGGATCCTGGTAGCGGACCACGCCTGCCATCAGTTCCTGCAGATGGGAGATCAGTTCCTTCCGGATATCTTCCCTGTGGGCGGGAATGTGATCCAGGGTGTCCACCAGAGCCATGGAATACCACCCCACGGCACGGCCCCAGATATTCAGGGAGCGTCCAGTGGCAGGATCTGCCCAGAAGGCTGTCCGGGATTCATCGCAGGCATGGGTGTAGAGACCGCTGCGGGGATCATAGGTCTTCTCCCGGGCCACGCGGAATTGGCAGAGGATATCTTCGTAATCTGCCTCCTCCCGGAAATATCCGGCATAGGCCCCATAGAAAGGCTGTGCCATGTACAGACCGTCCAGCCAGATCTGGTTGGGGTAGATCTGCTTGTGCCAGAAAGAGCCGGACTGGGTCCGGGGCTGGATGGTAAGCTGTTCTCCCAGGTGACGGATCGCCGTGAGGAAACGTTCTTCCCCGGTCTTCTCATAGAGGGGGAAGAGATTTTTCCCGCAGTTCAGGTGATCCACGTTTTTCTCCTGGAGATTGTAATCCCGTATGGTTCCGTCCGGCAGGATGAAATAATCATAATAGGTTTCCAGATATTCATAATATTTCGGATCACCGGTGACTTCTGACAACCGCCAGAAGCCGGTGAGAAGCAGCCCCACATCGTACTGCCATTTGGCTGCGATAAGACCGGGATGATCCTGCATGATGGTGTCTGCGATCCGGATTGCTGTATCCAGTAAGGGTCTGTTCATGGGTATGTCCTCCTGCCTGTCTTATGATATTTGATTCCCACAGGGTTATCGACTGGTATGGATGTATGATACCATTTTCACATGGTGGAAGTCAACTTTGTTGACTTGGCTCATTGCTGGCGGGAATTAAGTGGGTTACTGTTCGCTCGTCAGTAACGCGAGGCATCTTTATGCGCATTTTGCATAAAAACCCGAGACAGCATGCGCCAAAACGCATGTCCTTTGCGTTTTGTGTGCATCTGTTACTGTGAACGGTAACTCATGTGGCTTTGAGCCGTTTCCATAAAAGCACTGTCCCCACAAGGCTCAGAACCAGATACAGCAGCCAACCCAGGCCGTACCACAGGAGGGAGATCCCAAACAGGGGGATGGGAGCGATGGCAAACCAGTATCTGCCCAGAAGAGCGCTTGTGAAATTGAACAGGAGGGAATAGGGGATGAGCAGCAGCACCCCGAAGTTACAGAGGAAAAAGAGCCGCCTGCTTTTGGATCTTGAGTCGTTGCTTCCCACAACCTGGCCTGCGGCATGTATGGCGCATCCCACGGCCATACAGATGAGTCCGATGGCCACAGAGCTGGAGACCTGCTCTTCGTGCCACACCATGAGCGCTGTGAACAGGCCGATATAGTTCAAGGCCGTACCAGAGATAGTAAAGAGGGCAGCGTTTACACTGTCGGGGTTCTCTGTGGGCTTTGGTTCGATGCCTTTGAGCAGGTAGTCTGTGGTTACTTCGAAGAAATCGCTCATCAGGACGATTTTCTCCAGGTCGGGAGTGCTCTGTTCGCTCTCCCACTTGGAGATAGTCTGGCGGGATACGCCGATCTGGTCGGCAAGCTCTTCTTGTGACAATCCCTTAATCTTTCTCAAATGCTGTATTCTGTCTGCTGTGTTCATAGATACTCTCCCTTTTTGCTTTTTGATAGTCGGCAGGTATTTTGCCTTTTCATAAGGATAGCAGATAGGGCGGGGAAGGGCAACCAGCAAGACTTGCCAATTTGTCAACGAAGACAGTCATTCATGTAAGGGGGATGCTCTCATTGTTGGCCAGGAGCTACTCTGACGCCAGCTGCTTTATTCTGCCCAGTCCATTCCTTACGGCGGGGATGGCCAGGATCACCACGGTGATGGCGCCTTCTGCCCCTATGTAGATACCATTGTATGCCATGGAATAGGGAATGGGATGCCAGCCTTCCCAGGCATAGGAGGAGAAGAAGATCCAGCCGGAGAGGGTGGTGAAGACCCAGCGGCCAAAGATACCCAGAAGATACCCTTTGATCAGGCCGTTCCTGCTGTGGGAGAACAGCCCGGACAGACCCAGTGCGCCGAAGGCCAGCAGGTAATCAACCACCAGCTGCATGGGAAAGAGCACGTAAGGGTCGAAGAGGAGCTGGAGTACCCCGTAGGCCACTGCAGTGGTAAGCCCGGCTCCCAGACCGAACCAGTACCCTGGCAGGCAGATGAAGAACATGGACAGCAGGGTGATAGAGCCGCCCCAGGGAAAGGAAAAGAGTTTGACATTGGAGAGAACGGTGCCAAGGGCCATGGCGCAGGCGCAGAAGGCAAGCTGCTTTACCGTGAGCTTTCCGGCACCAGATCGGACATTTGCGGAATCCTTCCCGGAATGTTTCCTGGCAAAGAACAGTCCGGCGGCCAGCAGTACCAGGATCACTGCCACCAGCAGCACATTGCCCAGGGTGGTGGGGACATAGGTGGTATCCCCGTAGCTGTCTACAACGATTTCATACAACATAAAAAATCCTCCTTCATCTGGCAAGGAGGAACGACATCGTCACGTCTGCATCATGCGGACGTGTTTTGCTTCCTTACGCCGGTATTATCCGGTTCAAGTAGTGAGGGTTAGAAGCGGCGTCTGCCACTCCAGTCTCAGCGATGTGCTCCCCTAGCGGAATATTTTGTTCGTGATCTATACGATACACAAGGCCGGGAAGAATGTCAAGAGGAAAATGCAGGCAGCCTTGGGTCTGGTACGCAGAAAGCGCTTGAAAATATCCCGCGGTGTCGCCAGTGAACAGTAACCGGTATTCGTCAAATTGGGGAACCTTGTAGACCCGGAAGGATACTTATGGTAAAATGGGAAAAATAGTGGCGGGGTATGGGGGAAGGGGCAGATACCAGAAACGGGGCGTCAGGGAAACGAAAGAAACGTTACGGTTCACTCCGTTCGCAGTAACAAAGAAACTTCCAGGAACGAAAGAAGCTGCCGGGAATGGAAGGAACCGCCGGGAACGGGAGAAATAGGCTGGAAGGATGGAAGGAAAAGAGGGCGATGGCATGACAGGGGCCAGAATGGAAATCAAGAAGATAGATACAGACACGGAGAAAAGTGCCATAGCGGCAGACATCCTGGGAGGGCTGCCAGAGTGGTTCGGGATACCGGAGAGTGTGGCGGAATATGTGAAAAACAGTGCCGGCATGCCTTTCTGGGCAGTGTATGTGGAAGGTAGGCCAGTGGGCTTTATGGCTTTGAAAGAGACGGGAACCTATACGGCGGAAATCTATGTGTGCGGGATTCGGAAGGAATACCACAGAAAGGGGATGGGCCGGGCATTGCTGGGATGCTTTCTGGACTATGCAGCCGGGCATGGCTATGAGTATGTCCAGGTGAAGACAGTGCAGAAGGGCCATTACCCGGAGTATGATCGGACGAATGCCTTTTATGAGGCGGTGGGATTCCGGGAACTGGAATGTTTTCCCGACCTGTGGGATGTGGGGAACCCTTGTCAGGTGTATGTGAAATATATTGGCGGACAGTGCGCATCGGAGAGAGGAAGGAATCTATGCAGGGAAGTCAATTGGTGATCGGTATATTAGCCCATGTGGATGCAGGGAAGACCACGCTCTCCGAGGCCCTTCTGTACACCTGCGGTGCCCTGCGCAGGATGGGCCGGGTAGATCACGGGGATGCTTTCCTGGATACCTTTTCCCTGGAGAGACAGAGGGGGATCACCATATTTTCCAAGCAGGCGTCCCTGTGCTGGAAAGGGCTTGCCATGACGCTTTTGGACACGCCTGGGCATGTGGATTTTTCTGCGGAGATGGAGCGTACCCTGCAGGTGCTGGATTACTGCATCCTGGTGGTCAGCGGGGCAGACGGGATCCAGGGGCATACCAGGACACTGTGGCGGCTTCTGGAGCAGTATGGGATCCCGGTGTTCCTGTTTGTGAACAAGATGGACCAGCCCGGGGCGGACAAAGGATGGCTCCTTGGAAAACTACAGGAGGGGTTCGGGGACAATTGTCTGGAATTCGGGCCGGAGGCGGAAGGGAGGGAGGAATTCCGGGAAGAATTATCCATGTGCGGGGAAGAACTGCTGGAGGAGTATCTGGAGAAGGGTACCCTGCAGGAGGCATCTGTGGCAGCAGCCGTGGCCAGGCGGCAGGTGTTTCCCTGCTATTTTGGCTCCGCCCTGCTGCTTAAGGGTGTGGAGGAGCTTCTGGAAGGGATCCGGCGTTTTGCCCGCCTGAAGGAGTACCCGGAGGCCTTCGGGGCCAGGGTATATAAGATCTCCCGGGACGGGAATGGAACCAGGCTCACGCATATGAAGGTCACAGGCGGGGTGCTGCGGGTGAAGATGCCCCTGGGGAATAAGGGCAGTGCCCGTCCCGGGGAGGCAGTCTGGGAGGAGAAGGCAGACCAGCTTAGGATCTATGGGGGCGCCCAGTACAAGCTGGCAGACCAGGTAGGACCAGGGGGCATCTGCGCTGTCACAGGACTGGACGAAACCTATGCAGGCCAGGGGCTGGGGGCAGAAGGAGGAGGGGAACTGCCAGTCCTGGTGCCGGTGCTGACGTACCGTATGGTTCTTCCCGAAGGGTATGATCCGCTGAAAGCCCTGGGCTGGCTCCAGGAACTGGAAGAGGAGGATCCGGAACTCCATGTGGTCTGGAAGGAGGCTTCCAGACAGATCCACGTACAGGTCATGGGGGAGGTGCAGATTGAGATCCTGAAGAGTCTGATCCTGGAGCGGCATGGCTGTGAGGTGGAGTTCGGGGCAGGCAGTATTGTCTACAAGGAGACCATAGGGACAGCGGTAGTGGGCATCGGGCACTTTGAACCCCTGCGCCATTATGCGGAGGTGCATCTGCTGCTGGAGCCAGGGGAGCCGGGCAGCGGCCTGCAGTTTGCCACCGCCTGCAAGGAGGACGACCTGGACCGGAACTGGCAGCGTCTGATCCTCACCCACCTGGAGGAGAAGACCCACCTGGGGGTGCTGACAGGTTCTCCTGTGACGGATATGAAGATCACCCTGCTGGCCGGACGTGCCCATCTGAAGCATACAGAGGGAGGGGATTTCAGGCAGGCTACCTACAGGGCCTTGCGCCAGGGACTGATGCAAGCGGCCTCCCAGGGGGAGGGGATCCTGCTGGAGCCGGTATTTTCCTTTACCCTGGAGGTCCCCTCCACGCAGCTTGGCCGGGCCATGTCAGATATCCAGAAGCTTCACGGCAGGTTCGATCCTCCTGTGACCAGGGGGGAGCACAGCATCCTTAGGGGAAGCGCCCCGGCATCCACTTTTGGCACCTATCAGCGGGAGGTCACTGCCTACACCCGGGGGGAGGGGCGTCTTAGCTGTGTGTTAAAAGGCTATGAACCCTGCCACAATCCGGAGGAGGTGGTGGCGGCCATGGGATACGACCCGGAGGCAGATGTGGAGAATCCGGCTTCTTCCGTGTTCTGTGCCCACGGGTCGGGATTCCTGGTGGGCTGGGACCAGGTGCCCGGGTATGCCCATGTGGACAGCGGCTGGAAGGAACCGTCCCGGGAGGGGCAGGCTGATGCGGATGGTACTGATATGGCCGGGAGAGCCGGGATCCTGCCAGGGAAGGGGGCCGGGGGAGGCTGTGGCCAGGCCAGCCAGACCGGAAGTGGCAGGTCGGATTATATCACACAGGAGGAGATAGAGGAGATCTTCAAACGCACCTATGGCAAGGAGAAGCAGGATTTTGAGCCATACCGGTACCACCACCAGAACCTGGGCCGGGGGGTGTACAGAGGGGATGCCTTAAAAGAGCGGGAGGGGAAGGAGCCTGAAGACGCCGGTACAAAAGGATCCGGGAAGGGCGGTAATGGAAATGGAAAACCTTCCAAAAGCCTGCGGCCAGTCAGGCAGGAATATTTTCTGGTGGACGGCTACAACATAATCTTTGCCTGGGAAGACTTGCGGGAGCTGGCGGCTGTGAACATAGACAGTGCCCGGGACAAGCTTATGGATATCTGCAGCAATTTCCAGGGTTGTAGGGGCTGTACCCTGATTCTGGTCTATGATGCCTACAAGGTGAAAGGAAATCCGGGATCTGTCCGCAAATACCACAATATATATGTGGTATACACCAAGGAGGCAGAGACTGCAGACCAGTACATTGAGAAGACAGTCCACGATATAGGGAAGAAGCACCAGGTGACAGTGGCTACCTCAGACGCCTTAGAGCAGATGATCATCTGGGGGGAAGGGGCGCTCCGGATGTCTGCGGCAGGTTTTCTGGATGCAGTGAAGACGGCGGCGAGACAGATGCGAGAGTTCTACGAGGACAGGAACCGATGAGGCAGGAGGATGCAGAGGATAACAGACGCGTATCAACGGAAGTGAAATGGGGAATCTTAGTTTTCGGGAGGGCGGTCCGGTATCCGGTGAGCCACTGAAACAATTGCATCCGGTCCGCTTTTATGCTATGATGGGCCTGTTGGTAAGTAAAGCTTGCGAAGCGCTGGGACCAGGTGCCATGTTTTACAAAATTCAAGGCGGGGATATCCCGCAGAAACAGGTGTGTTATGTTACATGATTGGATTTCTACAGAATATGAATCATTGTTGGCGCTGGCAGGTATTCTCCTGGTCTTTGGGTCCACCCTGCTTGCCACTGCAAAGCTACAGGGATATCTTCCCAAGGACCTGGGGCGGGAATATGCCCATGATGGTAAGCTTTCTGCCGGGAAACCAAGGGGGGCCGGGATTATTTTCGTGCTGGTGTTCGTGGTTGCGGCGTTTTTCTTTGCCAAAATGAAGGCAGAACTGATCATCTATCTGACCTTGATGGTGCTCTGTATGATCACCGGCTTTCTGGATGATGCTTCCGGCACACCCTGGGGCAGGTGGAAGAAGGGCTTCCTGGATCTGTGTGTGTCGGCCCTGGTGGCGATGACTTATCTCAAATACAATCCCAATGTGGTGGAGCTGGCTCTGTTCCAGGTACAGATAGAGATACCGAAGCTGCTCTTTGCGGCGCTGATCGTTGCCCTGGTGTGGCTGTCCATCAATGTGACCAATTGCTCAGACGGAGTGGACGGGCTCTCAGGGACACTGACCATTATTACGATTGTGACCATCTATGCGCTGACCAGGGTGCTGGGCAGGGGGGAGGATTTCTCTTATCTGATTTTGCTGTTCGCCATCTGTATTCTGGGATATCTCTGGTACAATGCCACGCCAAGCAGGCTGCTGATGGGAGATGCCGGATCCCAGGCCATGGGACTGTTTATCAGCATAGCCATCCTAAAGACAGGCAGTCCGCTGCTGTATATTCCGGTGGCATTTGTGCTGCTTATGGATGGAGGGTTGGGGCTTGTGAAGGTGTCGCTTCTGAAGCTGGGAATCCGGGTCTTGAAAAATACCAGGACCCCCCTTCATGACCATGTGCGGAAAAACTGGGGGTGGTCCAATACCCAGACAGTGTTCCGGTTTGCCATTGTGCAGATTGTGCTGGGGGTGGCGGTGATTTATGCGCTGGTACTGTGAAGTGGCGGTGATTCCGAAGCCCTGTAGCAGGGGGGCCCTGCCCTTGGGGAATGGTATTGCCATCCATAGACAGATTGACGGGAGGGTGATAAGATGTATGATCAGTTGACAAAAAGTGATATACGGAAGATGGAGGAAGAGATTGAGTACCGGAAGCTGGTGGTACGCCCCAAAGCCCTGGAAGATGTGAAGGAGACCAGGGCACATGGAGATTTAAGCGAGAATTTTGAATACCATGCGGCCAAGAAGTACAAGAACCAGAATGAGAGCAGGATCCGATATCTGGAGCGGATGATCCGGACGGCAAAAGTGATCTCGGAGGATTCGGCAGAGGATGAGGTGGGTCTGAACAATACGGTGACAGTGGAATTTGCAGACGATGGTTCAGTGGAGACTTACCGTATTGTGACTACTGTGCGTGGCAATTCCCTGGAGAATATGATCAGCAACGAAAGTCCTCTGGGGAAAGCCCTTCTGAAGAAGAAGGAGGGACAGACTGTCCATGTGCAGGTGAATGAGTCCGTAGGCTATGAGGTAAAGATCTTGAAGATCGAGAATACCACAGACGAAAGCGGGGACAGGATTAGAAGCTTCTAGAGCGTGTTTGGAAGCCTGCCAGACCTGCGGTCTGGCACAAAGAGCAAATATTGACTGGTATGCCCGCTGAAGCGGGCACGGGGTGTAAATATGAAACAGTATCTATTATTTGACCTGGACGGGACATTGACGGACCCCAAGGAGGGAATCTGTACCTGTGTGCAGTATGCTTTAAGTGCCATGGGGATTGAAGAACCTGACCTGGACAAGCTGGAACCTTTTATCGGGCCGCCCTTGAAGGGGAGCTTCCAGGAGTTCTACCATATGAGTGAGGAACAGGCCCAGGCCGCGGTGGAAAAATACCGGGAGCGCTTCCAGGACAAGGGGGTCTTTGAGAATAAGATCTACCCAGGTATCCCGGAAATGCTCCAGGCACTGAATTCCAAGGGCATGTTCCTGGGAGTGGCCTCCAGCAAGCCCACAGTGTTTGTAAAGCAGATCCTGGAGCATTTCCAGATCGCCCGGTATTTTAAGGTGGTGGTGGGAAGTGAACTGGACGGCACAAGGGTGAACAAGGATGAAGTGGTGGCGGAAGCCTTGAAACAGTTATTTGGGGACAAGCCAGTGGAGCCGGATCAGGTGTATATGATCGGAGACCGGCGCTTTGACACAGAAGGGGCTAAAGCACAGGGCGTTGAGAGTGTAGGTGTCACCTATGGGTACGGCAGTATGGAGGAGTTGAAAGAGTCCAAGACAGACTATATTGTCCGCTCTGTGGAAGAACTGCAGAAATTCCTGCTGCGGGGGACAGAGGAGGCAAGGAAACTGACACCTTCCCAGAGGATCTGGCAGCTTGCCCTGCCTTTCCTGCTGTTTATACTGATGCGGAACCTGGCAGTGAATATGATGAATATGTTGTTTGAATTTGTGGGTACCTCTGTGAAAGGCTGGCCTTTCCTGTTCGTCCGGGATGAAACAGGGACTTTGGTCGGTTACACCGGAAATGCAGTCACCATTATGTCTATGGTGGGCTTTGCAGCAGGTGCCATCTCCATAGGGAAGATTGCCAGAAGGGTGATTGGACGGGCTAAGGAGGAAAACAGGCTCTTACATATCAAGGGAGAACCAAAGGCAGATTATGTGCTGCTGGCAGTGGTGACAGTGGGGGCGGTGCCGGGACTGAATCTGTTGCTGGAGCTGCTGGGAATTCCAGAGTTGTCCGCAACCTATCAGGCGGTTCAGGAGAGCCAGTATTCCGCTGTTTTCCTGCTGGGCTTTATAAGCTATAGCCTTGTGACACCCATTGCAGAGGAACTGCTTTTCAGGGGAATCATTTATAATTGTCTGAGGAGGAGCATGAAGCCAGGGGCATCTTTTGTCATCTCTGCTGCTTTTTTCGGCATGTATCATGGGAATTCTGTCCAGGGGATCTATGCCTTTGCCATTGGTCTGTTGCTGGCCTATGCCTATGAATATTTCGGGTGCTTCTGGGTGCCGGTGGCGATCCATATGGCAGCCAATGCACTTGCGTACAGCCTCTCCAACACAGGGATTGCCACATCTGCGGTCTTTGTAAGCTGGCCGGTGTGCATCCTGTTTCTTGTGCTGGCCGGGGGCGGCTTCTACCTGCTGAACCGGCACAAGAAGCTGTTCTGAGAGAACCGCCACGGGCATCTGGCAAAGGTATAAGTTGCTGGCAGGATCGGGTGGGCTGTTGGTGCAGACGGCAATGACATAGGAATGGCGTGACTGAATGGTTCCGGTCTTTTGGCTTAGGTTTGTCTGGACCAGGGAGTAAAGGGAGAGAGATATGAATTTTTCCATCATTGTGGTATGCTTGAATCCAGGAGAAAAACTGAATCAGACACTGGACAGCATTTTTGCACAAAGCTGCAGGGACTATGAAATTATCATCAAAGATGGAGGCAGTACGGACGGTTCCGTGGATGCCTGGCTCAAGGCCTGGAGGAAGAGAAAAGCAGAGCCCTCCGAGACGGTACATCTGTACCAGGAACAGGATACAGGGATTTATGATGCCATGAACCAGGCCGTCTCCCATGCCAGAGGAGAGTTTTTGCTGTTCTTAAACTGCGGGGATACTTTTGCGGACCAGTATGTGCTGGAGCGCACCAGAGAGGGGATCAAGGCCCGGGCGGCTTCCGGCGCAGACATCTCCCGCATGGTGCTGTACGGGGATACCTATGGGGAGAAGAACCAGGTGGTCATTGCCTCACCACCGGTCATCAACGGATTTGTCTGTTACCGGAACATTCCCTGCCATCAGTCCTGCTTCTACAGTGCTGCCCTGTGCAGGGAGAAACCATTTGATCTACAGTACCGGATCCGGGCAGACTATGATCATTTCCTGTGGTGTTACTACCGGGCAGGGGCGCAGATGTTCCATATGGGCTTTGCGGTGGCTTCCTATGAAGGAGGGGGCTATTCCGAAAGCCGGAAGAACAGGAGACGGGACAGGAAGGAACACAGTCTGATTATCCATACCTACATGGGGAAGGGCGAACTGCTGAGGTATAAAGTCATAATGGCCCTTACCCTGGCACCTTTGCGCAGGGCACTGGCAGACAGCAAGGTATTCTCCGGGGTGTATCATCGGATGAAGGAGAGAGCCTACAGCACATACAGAACATAATCCCCATACACAACACATTCCCGCATCTGCCCGGAGGCTTCTATCCGGGTGGCAAATTCCTGGTTATCCCTGTGGACAATATAGACATTGTCTGCAACCAGAGGGGTGTCGGTGTCTATCACGAAATGGTACCTTCCATAGCCCTCCTTGAGCTGGTATTCTTCCAGCGGTTCCCCGTGGGTGGTCCGGTCAATCTCATAGGGGGAGATGGGAAAGTAAAAAGAAAGGTACTCTGACACCCCGATATAGTCAATGTAGATATCCTGGATATCTTCCCGGTTCCTGGCATCTTCGATGGCATCATTGGGGGGAACCATGTACAGGGAGTTGGGATATTTGGTTATTTCTGCAATGGAATATTCGGTAAAATAGTATTTTATAAATGATATGCCAGACAACAGGTAGCACAGGAACAGAATACCGGCCAGCCATCCTCTGAGGACAAGGGATGGGTGACAGAGCGCGGCAATGCCCCCACAGAGTACCCGGATGCCCAGCACCAGGAAATACAGATATGCAATGAAGATATAATTGATCCGGTATACCTGGGGGGATCCGGCCAGACCGATGGCAGCCAGACAGGCAGCCAGGTAGCACAGGAATACAAAGCTGGCAGATGTCTTTTCTGCCATCCCCTGTCTTTCCTGCCATGAGATTTTGCGGGGTTTGCTGTGGAACAGAAGGCTTTGCCATGACTGCCAGAGGGCGTAACCAAAGCCCAGTATGATAAGGGGCAGGGACAGGGGATACAGGGTCCAGAATCCGGGCACGGCATCCTGAGGATAGGCGCCGTAAGTCAGGGACATTTGCAGGCCTTCCAGAACAGTATGCAGGAAACGGCCCAGGCTGTTACCTGTCACCTCCGAGATCCGGGCAGCGCCTATCGGGGCTATGGTCATACCCAGGAAATGAAAAGGAGGCATTCCCAGCAATAGGACGCCCAAAAACAGCAGGATGGGCAGTGCGGTCACACAGACACAGGCTGCGGAGAGCAGGGCACGGCGGAAAGTCAGCTTTCTGGTAAAGAGCATGTACAAGGTCACGGCTGTCAGGAAAAGGGGTACCACAAAATAGCTTAAGGCATATGTGTACAGGACAATGCCAAAAGCCATGCTGTACAGGAGCAGATCCCGCAGCTTCCCTGTCTTTAGATACAGAAACAGCAGGGCCAGGGCCAGGGTGGTGCAGCCAAGCATCAGGTTGCAGTCCAGTCCTATCCGGCCATGCATGATAAAATAAGGGCAGATGGACAGAAGGAAGGCACTTGACAGGGTGAGTTTCCTGTTCTGGAAGGCCAGTGCCATAAGCCAGGTGCCGGAAAGAACCGTAAGCATGCTGGAGAGGACACCGGGAAGGCGTACCAGGAAAAGGGATAGTGAACCGCCGGCTGCCTTCACCAATAACACTACCAGGTAGGTGTACAGGGGACTCTGCCCCCCAAAACCATAATTCTGGGGATAGATGGGATAGGTATTTAAGTACCTGTCCACCCCATAATGGGCAAGGCACCAGGCATTATAGCCCAGCCCGGCCTCGTCCATGTGGGTGATATCCGGCACCTGGGTGATCCGCCATAGACGCAGGAACAGAGCCAGGGAAAACAGGAGAAACAGACAGAGTGAATAGCCATATTTACGTGTTTTTACAGGAATGTGTGCGGTAAACTTCATAATGAATGCAACTTGCCTTTCGCTTTTATATATCATACTTCGAGGCCAGTCTGGCCGGTGGCAGTCTGAGCAGCCGCAGTACCGGTAACAGAGAGGCAGACAGGTAATAGCCTGTGACAGCCAGGTTGGTGCAAAGGAGTGCCTGCCAGGGCAGGATCATGGAGAAGTGCAGATCTGTCAGCAGGTTTAACACAGCCACCAACAGCCAGGTAAATACTGTGGCAGGCAGTATACTCACCAGGGACAACAGGAAGCTTTCCAGGGAGAAGATCCCCAGAAGTTTACGTCCGGGCAGTCCCAGCAGGCGGTAAACAGAGATCATGCCGATACGTTGCTGGATGAAGGAGCGCTGGAGCAGGTACAGCATGGCCATGGATAACAGGATCACGGCGAAAGTGACAACCCTTCTGGCATCGGCTTTCAGGGAGGAAGCATTTTGGTAGGAGGCCCAGGAACTGCCATAGGTATCCTTGATCTGATACTGTACCAACCCCTCGAATTGTTCCTGGATCGTGTCTGCAATGCAATTTTTCAAAGTCTGCTTGTCCTTTGTGTAGAAGCACAGGTTCACATTGCTGGTGACCATGGCATCCAGCAGGTTGTCAAGTCCGGTGTCTGAGACCACGATCTCAGCGTAGGTGCCTGTCTCCAGCACGTCGCTGATGGTAAAGGCAAGGCCGGAACTGGTCTTGTAAGTATCTCCTACCCTGGTCTTGTAGGTACTGCCTGCATTACCCAGTATCACCACACACTGGTCATCTGCCAGGGACAGGTGGTCATATTCCCCGGGGTGCATGGCCTGGAACTGGGACAGGGAGATCGCTTCAGTGCCGATATTGCCCAGAGAGGCAAAGGCCTCCTTTGACATATAGAGGACAGGTTCCCCGGTATCACAGACGCCACAGATCACAGGGGAAAAGGTTCTGCGGGTATAGGTCAGCTTAAGCCCCAGAAACTGCGCCGGGTCATAGAGGAGATTGGGAAGCATGCTGTCCGTCTTTAGGATATTGTCCAGAATCCAGCGGTCCACAACGATTTCCTCGCAGGTCTCAGGTGCACGTCCATACAACAGGGTGTCCTGGTCAAAGAAGTCCAGCGGGATATAGCTGAAGCCGTTTGGACTGACAAAAGTATCCCCAAGCTGTAAAAACAGGGAATCCAGGAATAGCCTGGGCTGGCCGGAGATATAGGGAATGGCGGTAAAATCTGCTTCCGAGGCCCGCAGGCTCTCAAGAAGCGGGCCAGTCTGGGTCAGTACATTGGTATACATTGTGGGATCCAGGTTCTCTCCCCGCTCTACGGCCAGCTCCAGGATATGGGATTCTGTGATCACGAAGTCCCTGGGGTCTATGGAGGAGACTGTAAGGTAGTCCCCCACCATCCACAGGGTGAGCACAGACATGGCCACCAGGAAGAACCATGCGCTGAGACGATGGTTTCCTCTGGCGCCAAGGAGCCGCCTGGCTTCCTGGAACATCATGGACAGGGAAAAGCCTGCGCCTGCCCGCAGGGAAGCGTCCGGTTTCCTGTGAGAATCCGGGGCCTCTGTTTCCCAGGATGCATCCAGGGTCTCCAGCTTCATCACAGGCCGGGTTCCTTCCTTTAAGACCGGGATTTCTTCTGGCCTGGAGCAGCTTAAGGTACGGCTGTCAGCAGATTTGATGACGATTTTATCTTTTAGGATGGCAATGGTCAGTTCTGCCGGGACACTGCCTTCTTCTGTCAGCACCCGGATCCGCAGATTCTCACCAGTCAGTTCTGCTTCCTGGTAATCATCTGCATACAGGGTGCTGCCCATGCTGGCGGCCAGGTCAGTCCTGGGCCAGGAATCGGTGTCATCCACCACCTTTCCGTCTCCCAGGGTGAGGATCCTGTCTGCGAAGAAGCGGGCAATGGTCTGTTCATGGGTCACCATAACCACCAGGCTTGTCCTGGAGATTTTCCTAAGCAGGGTACATATATTAACGGTATTTTCCTCATCCAGGTTTCCGGTGGGTTCATCCGCAAAGATGACCTGGGGCCTTCTGGCCAGCGCCCGTGCAATGGCTACCCGCTGTTGCTGTCCCCCGGAGAGCTCCCCGGCGATCCGGCGGGAATACCGGGCCATATTCACAGCCTCAAGGGCTTCCTGCACCCTGGCAAGCTTTTCCCTGTGGGTCAGATCCAGACAGTGCAGTCCCAGATAGACATTGTATGCCACACTGTGGTTGGTCAGCAGATAGTAATTCTGGAAGATATAGCTGAAATGGCTGTTGCGTTCCTGCTCGTACCTGCGTGTGCCGGATCTGGACACTGTGACACGGTCCGTGGTGATGGTTCCCTTATCGAAATTGTCCAGGCCGCCCACGGCATTCAGCAGGCTGGTTTTACCACAGCCGGATACACCCACAATACACACGAAACCTGTGTCCGGAAGGGTGAGGGAGATGTCGTGCAGCACATGGTTGGCATTTGGGGTGTTTTTGTCATAGGTTTTGTTCAAGCTGGTGATCTCTATCATAGGTGGCATCCTCCATGTTCATATCTATACCCCTGCGTGCTTTGGCACTGTCATGGGGTATCAGCCTTGCAGGGCGGTAGGGCAGTGGGGTATGCGTTGCAAAGGGAAGGACTATTCTTCTTTCAGATCTGCTTCCTGCAGGCTGTATGGGTAAACCTGCCTGCTCACATGATTCTGCACCCAGAGGGAAGCGGACAGGCCGGTGACCAGATGGATTAGGGAAAAGAGTACCATATAGGGCAGGGGCAGGTATTTCAGGATGTGGGGGAACTGTCCAAGCTGTGTCAGGCCGCACAGGTAGATGGCCAGGGCAGCCAGGAACTGTCCACATATTGTAAATCCCAGCATCTGCCAGGTGATGGAGCGCCTGGCCGTGCGGCATCCAAGACCCAGGTTGGCCAGCAGGCCAAACTGGGCTGCCTCCATGCCGAACATGGCCCTGAGTACCAGAATCTGTAACAGGAAAATGGCACAGAAGGACAGCAGGCAGATCTTTAAGGTCTGTAACCGCTCCGCAGCCAGGGTCTCATCCTGCCTGGTGGTACCTACCTGGTAAGGGGAGAGGGCAGTGTAGCCAAGGCTGCGTACAGCTGTAAGGACTCTGTCCATGTAGGCATAGTCGGAGATCACAAGGGCGGCCAGGTCTCCGTAGCCATCCCGTGTGAGCAGTCGGAAAACTTCCGGTTCTACGGCATAAAAATGTCGGTAAGTGGCATTTGTCGTACCTCCAAAGAGGCCCAGCTCCACAGGGTTTTCAGGATCCTGGTAGTTGGTGAAGGGATATACCACTTCTGCATATGCCTTGGAGAATGCGTCCATTTCTGCATGGTCGGGCACATTGTTCTGGACATCCTTGTAAATAGAGGCACTCATGGTAATGGCATAGAGAAACCGCCCTTTTATGGAATCTATGGTGCTGTAGCTGTAATGATCCCACTTATAATCGTAATACGGGAGGAAGACATTCCCGCCTTCCATATAATAGTGGGTCAGGGCGCGGCCAAGTTCATCGGAGAAGTACAGATGCCCGCCTTGGTGGGTGACACCGGTCACGGTGACGGGAAGGCAGATATAATCGTCTATGGCCCAGTTTTTCGTATCCCTGAGGTAGACATCAAAGGTCTCACCCACCAGGCTTTCGTCCCCGGCAGCCACCACCTCATGTATGGTCTCAGGAAGGCGCCCGGCAGCCAGGAAGGTACTGTTGTCCTGTAGACGGGGGACAGTCTGTAAGAATAAGTTGTTTCCGGGAAACGTCACAGATACGTCCAGGACGTCCTGTGTACCCCCCAGTTCATCGGTGGGGCGGGAATAATGCAGCTCATAGTCCGTGTCCTGCCTGTAATAATAGTTCATGTCGGACAGATAGCCATAGCGTTCCACACTGTCCACATTGTCCAGATGAAGGAGGGCATCCCAGTCCGCCTCCTGCAGGCTTTCTTTTCCCAGATCCTGGCTGGTCTTCATGACCAGGATACGGGTTTTGCTGCCGTTTACAAAAGCAGAATTGTCATAGTACCGGGTAAAGGCATCATCCAGGTTCACAACGAAAGTCCCGGCGAACACAAACATGGCAAAAGCGGTCATGGCAAAAAAAAGCAGGGTGATCACGGTCCATACCGGACGGGAGGTGACCTGGAGGACAGCCGTGTAGAGACTTAAGCCCCGGGCCTTCCAGGAGGCAGGGGAATGCTCCTTTCCTCTGCGGCCAGGATCCGTGCCGGATACCGCAGCACCTGCAAGGGGCAGACTGTCCTGTGTGGCACCAAAAGCTTCTGCAAAAGTCTCTTTGGCAGGCGGCCAGGAGGGAACTTCATCCAGGGATTCCGGCCGGGGAGTATCCCCATGGGCCTGGGGCATTGCCACATCAGAGATAATGTCTCCGTCCCGGAGGGTGATATGCCTGGTGGCAGCCGCTTCCACTTCCCCGAAATCATGGGTGATCATGATCACCAGCCGTTCCCTGGCAGCAGCACACAGCAGGGAGATGACTTTGGCACTGTTTTCGCTGTCCAGATTGCCGGTAGGCTCGTCTGCCACCAGAATGGGGGCAGGCTTTGCCAATGCCCTGGCAATTGACAGGCGCTGTTTCTGGCCGCTGGAGAGTTTTGCTGCCCGCTTGTGTCCCAGGTCGTATAGATCAACCTGTCTGAGGATGTCTTCTGCCCTTCTGGCGGCCTGCTTTCCGGGAATTCCGGTGAGAACCAGGGCGCTGGCCACATTTTTCAGCACGGTGCATCCCGGCAGGATATCATAGCTCTGGGAGATGAAACTCACAGTGTTGCAGCGGTATTGTTCCCAGTCTAAATGGCCATAGTGTGAGGTGGGATTGCCAACCACGGACATCTCCCCGTTTTCATAGGGCAGAATACCGGCAATTACCCTGGCCAGGGTAGACTTGCCGCTGCCGCTTTCCCCAGTGACAGCCACGAATTCTCCTGCCTGGAAAGACAGACTGGCTTTATGCAGGCCCATAACAACGGACTGGCCGGAGGTATAATATTTGGAGATATCGGTAAGTTCTAAGAGATATGGGCGTTTAGGGGTAGTCATGAGGATGGTTCCCTCCCTTGGGTGAAGTATTGTGGAATGACGGATGAGGCTGTTTCTTTTTTTGTAATCCAGTATAGCACAGCGGAGGGTGTTTTTCTACATTTTTCTATGGGAGGAACCCGGGAAGAAAATTGTCATCTGCGCTGTTTTGTGGTAGAATATATTTATTCCAAAAGTTCAGCCAGTGGGAAGCGTATGGATGAAAATCGTGCTCGCACGAATTTTCATCCATCGGTTTCCACTGAGGGAGCGCCCCGTTAATGAGCAAAAGTAGCTGCGTTAGCAGCGGAAAGCTCCGAAGGAGCGGTTTTGCGAATGGCGCGGGCTGAACGGACTATAATTTGCAAACAAAAAGTTCATGCCATTCCGGCGGTGTGTCTAAAAAGCGGAGGTACCCTATGACGAAAAGAGAAAGACTGTTAAACGCATTTCAGAATCTGCCTGTGGACAGACCCCCCATGGGGTTCTGGTACCATTTTTCCCCGGATGAGGATCTGGGGGAGCCTATGATAGAAAAGCACCTTGCCCTGTACCGGGAGACGGGAATGGACATGATCAAGGTCATGTGTGACGGATATTTCAACTATCCGAACCCTTATATTCAAAAAGTGACCTGCCCGGAAGACTGGTTTGGACTGACGCCTCTGGGAGAGGATCATCCTTATATCACCAGGCAGGTGGAACGGGCCAGGCGGATCGTGGAAGAAGTGGCAGGGGAGTGCTGTGTCTTCTATAATGTGTTCTGTCCTATGTCCTTGATGCGGTTCGGCACCAGTGAGGAACTGCTGATGGAGCACCTTAGGGCCAATCCGGAGGCGGTCTGCCATGCGTTCACTGTGATCGCCCAGGATATCAAGACCCTTGTGAGAAAGCTGGTCCAGAAGGCTGGCTGTGACGGTATCTATTATTGTGTGCAGAATGCAGAGAAAATCCGCTTCACTGCAGAGGAATACCGCAAGCTGGTGACACCTGCGGAACTGGATGTGCTGCAATATGCCAATTCCTTAAGCGACAACAATATCCTGCACTGCTGCGGCTGGGCAGGGGATGCCAACCGGATCGAGGTCTGGCAGGATTATCCGGCCAAGGTGGTGAACTGGGCAATATATGTGGAAAATCTTACCCTGTCCCAGGGGAAGAAGTTCTTCGGAGGCCGCTGTGTGCTGGGCGGGTTTGACAACCGTAAGGATGGACTACTCTATTCCGGAACCAAAGAGGAGATCTGGCGGGAGGTGGAGAAGATCCTGCAGGAAAGTGGCCAGGTGGGCGTAATTCTGGGAGCAGACTGTACCCTTCCCTCTGACATTGCCATTGAGAGACTGAGATGGATCAAGGAGAAGCTGGATGCTCTGGAAAACTGATGGCAATGGAACCGAAGGGGCTGTCTGCAGGCCCGTGACAAGGCAAAGAGGCCGGGGACTCTTGCAGGCTACGGCGTACATAGGTTTCCGGAGAACAATATACCGGTAAGAAGAGACAGGGTAAAGGAGATATGCACATGCATCAGATAGACAGGGAAGAGATCAGAAAATGGGTGACAGCGCACATGCAGGATCTGACGGAGACTTTGAAGATCATCTGCCGCATACCCAGTGTGGCGCAGACAGAGCATCCGGACGCTGCCCCTTATGGGGAGGGGTGTAAGCGTGTACTGCGCAAGATGCTCCGGATGGGGGAGGAAGAAGGCTTTACTACCCGCAATTACGAAGACTATGTGGGCAGCATCTCCTATCCGGGCAGGGGTAGTGAGAGTATTGGCATATGGTGCCACCTGGACGTGGTGGAGGAAGGGAAGGACTGGGACTACCCGCCGTTTGAGCCTACTGTGAAGGATGGCTATATGATTGCCAGAGGCTGCCAGGACAACAAAAGTTCCGCTGCCATGGGATTTTATGTCTTGAAATATATGAAAGAACACGGAATCACCCTGGACCACACTCTGGAACTGTATCTGGGAACCTGTGAAGAAAAGGGGATGTACGACCTGGACTATTATGTGGCACACTATGACTGTCCTACCCTGTCCCTGGTGCCGGACAGCGGATTCCCGGTGTGTTGCGGGGAGAGAGGGACTTTCAACGGGGAGCTGGTGGGAGAAGCCTTTGTCACCGGGGATGTGGTGGACCTTACCTGTGACTGCGGCCAGTACACCATACCGGATAAGGCCAGGGCAGTGCTGCGCTATACCCGGGAGAGATGGGAGAAGTGCCGGGCGCCGGGGGAGAAGGTGGAGGTGTCCAGGGAAGGCGATACCATCTGCATTCAGGCAGGCGGGATATCCAGCCAGGCTGCCAATCCGGCAAAGGGGGACAGCGCACTGGGCAGGCTGGCTGGTTTTGTGTGCGGCCGGAAGCTTCTGGAGGAAAGGGATCTGGCGGTTTTTACCCTGGCGGAGGATATCTGCCAGGATTACCAGGGGACTGCCCTGGGGGTAGCCTGCCAGGATGCCGTCTCCGGCCCCATGGTGCTCTCCGCCACCCGGCTTTCTCTGCGTGAAGACCCGGACGGCAGCAGAAGGCCGGTGCTGGGATTCATCTCCAAGTTCCCGGTGTCGGAATCCGAAAAGGAACTTCCGGATATGGAACAGATCCCCTGTGAAGCGGATACCGAAAAGGAACCGTCCCTTGTGGAACGGGCGCGGAAAGCGGCTGCAAAGAGAGGCTTCCTGCTGGAAGTGACCAAATTCGCCAAAGCCAACTGTTTTGACCCGGCCCACCCGGCGGTGCAGGTGCTCACGGACTGCAGCAACCGGGTGCTGGGACGACAGGATGCCCCCTTTGTGATGAGTGGAGGCACCTATGCCAGGAAGCTGCCCAGAGCCTTTGCCTTTGGCACAGGTATGCCCCTTCCGCCTCGTCCGGCGGCATTGTTCCGGCCGGGGCATGGGGACTATCACCAGCCGGACGAGAGCATTGCCCTGGAACGGATCCAGAAGGCACTGGAGATCTATATTCAGGGAATCCTGGAGATTGACGGGCTGGTGCTGGGGAAATAAGGTTATCTGGCTTTGGCATGTCCTATGCTGGTAACAATAGGACAAAAGCGGCAGATTTGCACATGGGACAGTGCTTTCTGCCGCTTTTGTTTGGAGAGGATGTGTCACCGTGAATATTTTTACCTTGAAAAGTTCGGCTGCGCCGTGAACAGTAACCAGAGTGGAGCATTGGGATGTATGGGGTTTTAGAAAAGGTTGAAGGAAAAGATATGATTCTGTAAAATAGAGGAAAAGGTATGACCCGTTGGGAAATGCGCAGGACAAACGTGGGATGGAACTGGTACACAAAACGGAGGATGTGCGGGATGCAGAAACGAAAGTGGCGATATTCCATAGAGGCGAAGCAGATGGCCAGTTTTGTGGCTGTCATTGTGGTGATTATGATAGCCTCTTTTTTTATATATCACAGCGCTGTGGAGCTGTCAAAAGAACTTACTTATGAGAAGATGTATGCACAAGCAGAATATTATCTGGGGACATTGGATCAGGAAATCGGACATATCAGGCAGCTTCAGAGAGATTTTTTTCATGACAGGAAGCTTATTTTCCTGGTAGGCCCAGACATGAATATCAGTGCTTATGAGAAAAGGGACTCTCTTTTATCTGTGATGGAGAGGGTCAATTCCATCAAGGGGGTCAGTAGTCTGGTACAGGAAGGAACGCTGTATCTGCCGAAGTCAGGGTATCGTATCACATCATCAGAAGTGCGGAATATGGGCAGTGCGGATAAAGAGGAAATGGAGGGGTATCTGGAATACCTGGATGGCAAAATCCATTATGATGGTGAGAGTTTTTTTATGGTGGAGGCCGGTGTGCCCAGAATCGGTCTTTATGCGGAACCCAGCCATCTGCTGGTGATCCGGTTCTCCATTCAACAATTGCAACAGAACCTTGCGGCGTTTGGTTCCCTGGGGGAAAGCGGGGCTTTTCTCTATGATATCCAGGAACAGGCCCTGGTGGAACATAGCAGGGAGGGCATAGGAAAAGAGATCCTGGGGCTTTTGCAAAAGGATAAGGAAGGAAACTATCTGAGCACCCAGCGGGTAGCGGTGGGAGGGGATCCCTATCTGGTCTTCGTAGGCGGGGAAGGAGTTCTGGGGTATTTTGTGGAATACCAGAGGGAAACCTCTGTGATGGAGCCGATTACCCGGTTTCGCAATCTGGTGTATCTTCTGTTTGTGCTTATGCTGTCTTTTGCTGTCCTGTCCGGGATCTATACCAAGGGAATCCTCCACCGTCCCATGGAGACCCTTTTGCAGGCTTTTAAGCGGATACAGGAGGGAAACTGGACAGAGCACATCAGGCACGAGAGACAGGATGAATTCAGCTATATCTATGACGGGTTCAATCAGATGGAGGACCAGATGGGGGAAATGATCAGTCAGGTGTATGAGCAGACCACTCTGGCACAAAAGGCACAGATGAAGCAATTGCAGGCACAGATAGCACCTCATTTTTTATACAATAGTTTCTTTTCCCTGAGCAGTAAGATCAAACGGGGCGATTATGAGAACGCCAGGGAACTGGCCATGCATCTTGGGGATTATTTCCAGTACCTGACAAGAAATGAATCAGACAGTGTCTCGTTGGGACAGGAAGTGGATCATGCCAGAAGCTATTCGGCCATACAGGGAACCAGGTTCATTCATCGGATCACGATTACCTTTGAGGAACTGCCAGGGCATCTTGGAAAGATCACAGTGCCAAGGCTGATCCTGCAACCGCTTCTGGAAAACGCATTTGAACATGGGCTGGAGGATAAAGTCCAGGACGGGAAACTATGGGTTCATTTTGCAGAATCCGGAGGAGAGTACCAGGTTCTGGTGGAAGACAATGGAGAGGTACCGGACGAAAAACTGGAAGAAATGAAGGAAGGGCTGGGGAAAGTGAAGGCACAGAGCAGCGGAATCTACAATATTAACAGAAGACTTAGGCTATTCTACCATAACCGGGCAGGACTTAAGGTAGGCAGAAGTGTCCTTGGAGGGGTATGCATGGCCATTTTTATTCCCGCGGGCAACGAGGAAAACAGCCATGTTTACATGGATATCTGACAAATGCAGACAGCATGCCAGGGATACCCTGCTGCTTTTTAGCGTTGCAAGCCGGATGTCCTGTTGCCTGGAGCAGGGTTTTGACTCATAGAGGGAGGTGTCAGATGAACCAGAACTTGTTGATTGTTGACGATGAATATGACGCGCTGGCCTGGCTGGAAGAAATGTTCAGATATGAGTTCGACAGGGAAATTGATGTCTATCCGGCCTCATCGGCGGCAAACGCGTTGGAACTGTTAAACCGTGTAAACTTTGACGTGGTGCTCACAGATGTGCGTATGCCGGGGATGGATGGGATTACCTTGTTTCAGAAGATCAAGGATAACTGGCCAAGGTGTAAGACTATATTTTTGACAGGTTATCGGAATTTTGATGATATGTATAAGATCATCAACCATAAGGATGTGCGCTTTATATTGAAAAGCGAAAGGGATGAAGTGATCAAGCAGGCTGTCGGGGATGCTCTGGATGAATTCAGGATGGAACTGGAACAGGAGAATTTGAACCAGACCCGGCAGGAAGATCTGGAAAAAGCCCGGTGCTGGATGCACAGGGAGTTCGTTGACGATTTGTTGAAGGGGGTAGCGGATTCTTCTGATGAGATCAGAAAGCGGGCAGAGCGCCTGGGATTCCCTGTAAGGATCCTGGATTCGTTTCTGGTGACACTGGTGAGGATCGATGCTGCGGAGGAGGAAAGGGGATATCACAGGGAAGAGGAAGTGGAAGTGCTCTACCGGATGCTTAGGAGGAACCTGCCCCAGGATCTACAGGCGTATCTGCACAGGCTGGAGAACGGGCAGTCCCTGTTGCTGATACAGCCCATGGACAGCAGAAATGGGGACTGGAACCGCGTATTTGCTGTGTGGAAGGGGGCAGTGGAGTATGCCCAGGTCAGTTTCCGCAAATGCTGCCACAGGAGATTCTCAGCTGTCATTGCATCGACTCCTGCCTGTTATGGCTCAATAGCAGGGGTATATGCCGGTCTGAGACAGATCCTGGTAGGATATCTGGGAGGGGAACAGGAGGTGGTGGTGCATGCGGAGACCTTCGGGGCAGAGAAGAAGGAGGAGAAGCAGACAGACGCTATCCATAGAGTTCCGCTGCTGAAATCCTATCTGGAACTGCAAAGAAGGATGTCTTATTTTGAACTACTGGATCAGTTGTGTGAAGAACTGGTGAAGACAATAAGCAGACATGATACCCGTGCCCTGGAACTCTATTATAGTATATCGGTTATGCTGTTACAGTTTATCAATGATGGAAAGCTGAATGAGAAGATTGCTTTTAGTATAGGCCTGTATAAACTGACAAAAGTGGATGAACATGATTCCTGGACAGAGGCGGCCAGGTATTTATTTGAAGTGTCTGTGGCTGTTTTTGACCTGCTGGGAGAGAATGAGCATGTCCTGTCGGACAGGGCATTGCAGCGGGTACTGGATTATATTGCCGGGAACCTGTCCGGGGATCTGACTCTGACCAGGCTTGCCCAGGTGGGGGGCTTTAACGCCAGTTATCTGTCCAGGCTGTTCAAGCAGAACACAAAGATAAGTATTTCGGATTATGTGTATCAGAAGCGCATGGAACTGGCGGAGAGACTGCTGGTGCAGACGAACCGGAAGATACAGGATATCGGCGAGGAGGCAGGGTATCCGTCTGCACAGTCTTTTGCCAGAACTTTCCGCAGTTATGCGGGAATCTCTCCGGCGGAATATAGGGAACTGCATAAGTAAAAACAATTTCCCGGAAATTGCACAGGCAAGAGCATTGCATAGGTAAGAGACATTTTCTGGGAATCTGCGCAGAATGACCGGATCATGAATGCCTGCGTCCAGGAGGTAAAGGGATGTTAAGGATGTCATGATATGTATATGGATGTCAGGAATCCCCGGCTTTATAATAAAGTCAGTTCATAAAGGAGGGAAACCTATGAAAATGAGAAAGATACTATCGCTTTTCGTGTCACTGGCTTTGGCTGGGAGTATGACAGCATGCGGCAGCCCGGATTCCAATGGAAATTCTTCGGAGGGCACATCTGCTGACCCGAAGACAGAACAATCCGGAAATCTACAGGAAGAGCCGGATGCATCCCCGGCAGTGCAGGGGGAGAAAGATTTATATGGATACGCCGAACCTGTGACCATTAAAATCGGCTTAAGCTATGCGGCGGATTTCTCCTACGTGGAGGGGGAGAGCGCTACGGAGAACAACTGGGCGCGATTGTACCGGGAGCACAACATCATTCCGGAGATTCTCTATGAAGTGGATAGCACCCAGGGGGAGACAAAAATGTCCACTGCCATCATGTCAGGAAATTATCCCGATGTCTTCGGGGCATCCACATCAGATTTTGTCAATTATGCCCAGACAGATGTGGTCGCCGATATCACGGATGTATTCCAGGAGTATGCAAGCGAAGAACTGAAAGAGTATTTGAATGTGGATGGAGGGCTGGCTTTAAGTTATGTGACAATTGATGGCAGGATGTATGGGCTTCCTAAGATGGGAAGCAGTTACGACTCCGTACCGGTTATGTTTATCCGACAGGACTGGCTGGATAATCTGGGACTGGCGATTCCTGCTACTATGGAGGAACTGAAGGAAGTGGCTCATGCATTTACTTATGATGACCCGGACCAGAACGGGGCAGATGATACCTATGGCCTGGCCATTGATGGCATGAATATTCTCTCCAATTCCGTGGGGGATACCAGTGCTATTTTTGCAGGCTTCGGTGCTTATCCCGGAACGGATGGCATGGCTTTTGTGGAATATGAGAAAGGAAAGGTTACCTGGGGTGGCACCAATGCGGAGGGTATGAAGGCAGGTCTTCAACTGTTACAGGATATGTATGCGGATGGTTCCCTGGCAAAGAATTTTATCACCATGGACGCCAATTCCATTTTTGAGGAGACGGGCGCAGGCCGGTGCGGGATCTGGTTCGGCCCTATGTGGGGTGGCATGGTGGCAGGCAGCAATGCAGCCCAGAACAGTCCCGATGTGCATATTGTATCCGCGCCAGTTCCCGATGGACTGGGTACGGGTGGCAGCAGGTCGTTGCTGAATCCTGCCATAGAGAGTGTCTACTGTGTCAGCAGCAAATGTGAGAATCCGGAAGTACTGATTAAACTGATGAACTTGAGTGTACAGAAGCTTTGTTATCCGGAGAGTGAGGAAGAGTTTTTCAAATATTATGGCAATACGGGAGTTTCTACCGGATGGAAATGTGCGATTACGCAGACACTGGCTCCTCTGAAGAACTATGACAATTATAAACTGGTATCTGCCGCATTGAGCAGTGGCGATACCAGTCAGCTGAACGCAGAACAGCAGGGTGATTATACGAATATGAAGAAATACCTGGATGCAAAGGGCACGGAGGCATTTGATCCGGAGGATCCGGAGATTTCCTCTGGAATCGCATTGTACACAGTATTTGGGGATCCCCAGGGATCTTATGCGGCCCTGGATGAGATGATCCGGAAGGACCGGTTTGTGTATTCCGCATACAATTTCCTGCCCAGCGACAGTATGGCAGAAAATGCATCAACTCTTAAGAAGCTGACTGTGGAGACCATTGCCAAGATCATTACCGGAGAACCAGTGGACAGCTATGATACCTTCTTGCAGACCTGGTATGCATTGGGAGGGCAGGATGTCATTGACGATGCGCAGGCCTGGGCAGATTCAAATTAAATGTTAAAGGCTCTATAGATTACAGGAAAGGATAAGGTGATGAAGGGCAGAAATGTGTTTCATCACCTTTTTGCCGGGTTTGTCTGGGTTAGGGAGGTATATCAATGACACACACAAAGAAAAGAAGATATAGAAACAGCAGTACCTTTCTGTTTCATGCAATGCTATTTTTCCCGGTGGCACTTCTCTTTCTCTACAATGTGCTGCCGATTCCGGCGGGGATTCTGATGGCATTTCAGAATTTCCAGCCGGGAAAAGGTTTCTTTGGTTCGGAGTTTGTAGGATTTAAAAATTTCATCAGATTGTGGAGGCTTCCGGATACACTGCCTGCCCTTCGCAATACAGTGGTGATCGCAGTCTGGAAAATTGCAGGAAATCTGATGGTTCCCATTGTATTTGCCCTGTTGCTGAATGAGATCCGGGTAAAGTGGTTTAAGCGCACTGTGCAGACAATTACATATCTGCCTTATTTTCTGTCCTGGGTGATTGTGGCAGGCATCTTGATTAAGTTCCTGTCACCAGGAAGTGCAGCCAGTGAGCCGGGATTCCTGAACACGGTACTTTTAAATCTGGGGCTGATCAAGGAACCTGTCTATTTTCTGGGAACCAATGCTACCTTTCAGGGAACCATTGTGGTAAGTGATATCTGGAAGGGCTTTGGCTACAATTCCATTGTCTATCTGGCAGCACTGACAGGAATCGATCCATCCCTGTATGAGGCTGCGGCCATAGATGGGGCTGGACGATGGAAACAGACTGTCCATGTAACATTGCCCGGTATCGCTCCGTTTATAGCGCTGATGACAATTCTGTCCATCGGAAACGTGTTGAACGCAGGTTTTGACCAGATATTTAATCTGTATAGTCCTGCTGTGTATGCATCGGGGGACATCATTGATACTCTGGTCTACCGGATGGGACTGGTGAACAAACAGTATTCCCTGTCAGCGGCAATCGGACTCTTGAAATCCATTGTGTCATGTATTCTGGTGCTTGCGGGTTACAGGCTGGCGGATCGATATGCAGGCTACAAAGTCTGGTAGGAGGGAAATCAGATGGAAAAAACCAGAAAATCAAAAGGAAGAAAGGTGTTCCTGTGTTTGAACTATGTAATTGTGGCGGTGATTACTTTAAGCTGTATGATTCCACTGCTGAATCTGTTAGCCATGTCCTTCAGTTCTTCCCAGGCCATTATTGAGAACCGTGTTTTTCTGCTCCCGGTGGACTTTACTACCAGGGCCTATGAATATGTGTTGAAGAATAAAGAGTTCTGGACATCTGTTATGGTCAGCGCAAAAAGGGTGTTACTGGGAGTTCCCTTGAATGTGGTCATGACCATACTGGTGGCATATCCCTTGTCAAAATCAGACCATGCATTTCCAGCCCGGAAGTACTATGTGGCTTTTATGCTGGTGGCCATGTTATTCAATGGAGGACTGATGCCCACCTATTTTATTGTTGCGAAGACAGGGCTGATTGATACAATCTGGTCCCTGGTTCTGCCCGGTGCAGTGCCGATTTTTTCCTGCATTGTGCTGATGAATTTTTTCCGCGGGATTCCAGAGGAGCTGGAGGAATCGGCCAGGCTGGATGGTGCCAACCAGTTCCAGGTACTGATACGTATTTTCCTGCCCCTTTCTAAGCCGTCCATTGCCACGGTGACTCTGTTTAGTCTGATATGGCACTGGAATTCCTGGTTTGAGGGATTGATCTATTCCAATTATACCCAGAATTATCCGTTGCAGTCTTATCTGCAGACCCTGGTGGTCTCTACTACAGAAGCGCTTAGGACAAGTGACCTGAAGACGATTATGGAACTGACCCAGGTGAATGATACCAATATGAAATCGGCGCAGATATTCATTTCTGTTATACCGCTGATGCTGGTCTATCCGTTTCTACAGAAATATTTTACAACGGGTCTGACTCTGGGAAGTGTAAAGGGATAAGGCAGGTACTTGTAGGTATAAACAGGAAGAGGGCTAAATGGAGGAAAGCAGACATGCTGTATACAAGTTCAAAAACAAAATGGTCGGAAGCGGGTTTTAAGAATCCGGATGCCTGTTACCGGGGGGCGCCGTTCTGGTCATGGAATTGTCTTGTTACCAGGGAAATGATAGAGGAACAGATTCCTCTTTTCAAAGAGATGGGGATGGGCGGATTCCATATCCATGTTAGGGTAGGACTGAAAAACCAGTACCTGGATGATGATTTCCTGAAACTGGTCAGCTATTGTGAACAGAAGGCCAGGGAGAACGGGATGCTGTGCTGGCTTTATGACGAAGACAGATATGCTTCTGGTATTGCCGGGGGAGAAGTAACGAAAACCATTGCATTCAGGGCCAGGAGCCTGCTGCTGACCACAAAGAAGAGGGAAGATATCTCGGATTCCAGAGAAGACTTTCTGGAGAAACAGGAAAGGAATGAAAAAACAGCGGGCTGCCTGCTGAAACAATACGATATCGTGCTGGAAGAGGGCTATTTGAAAGAATTCCGGATGATGGAGCCAGGGGAAGAAGTGCCGGAGGCTGGCGGAACGATCTGGTATCTATACGAGGTACTGGCAGAAGAATCCTCCTGGTGTAATAACCAGACCTACGTGGATACCTTGAATCAAACGGCCACAGAGACGTTTCTGGCCAGAACCCACGAGAAGTATGCCTCCGTACTCCAAGAGGCATTCGGGAAATCCGTTCCGGCCATCTTTACGGATGAACCTCATATCTGGGGAGTGGATCTGTGTGGGCAAAAAGGGCAGATCAGCCTGCCTTATACAGAAGAGCTGCCCTGGCTGTATGGACAGAAAAGCGGACTGGACTTTTACCTTGCTATACCGGATATGGTGTGGAACCGGAAATCCAGGGAGGTATCCCCGGAGCGGTATTATCTGTATGAGGTATGTGCCGGACAGTTTGCATGGGCTTTTTGCGGAACCATTGGGAAATGGTGCCAGGAACACGGTATTCTCTCCACAGGCCATATTCTGGGGGAGGAGAGCCTGGCAGGCCAGGCCGGTACCGTGGGAGAGGCTATGCAGTGCTACCGGGAATTCCATCTGCCCGGCATAGACAATCTGTGTGACCACAGAGAATTTTCTTCGGTAAAGCAGGCATCCAGTGTGGCCCATCAGTATGGCAGGGAAGGGGTATTGAGCGAACTGTATGGGGTGACACAGTGGGATTTTGGGTTTCAAGGGTATAAGCTGGCTGGGGACTGGCAGGCAGCACTGGGGGTTACCACCAGGGTCCACCATCTGGCCTGGGCTTCCATGGCAGGGGAATCAAAGCGGGACTATCCGGCGGCAATCGGATGGCAGTCTCCCTGGTATAAGGATTTTGCTTATCTGGAGGACTATTTTGCCAGGGTGAGTTATTGCCTGACCAGGGGTAAGCCGTTGGTGCATGTGGGGATGATCCATCCTATTGAGACTATGTGGCTGTATCAAGGAAACACAGTGCAAGGGGCGGCAAACAGGGAACAGCTGGAGACGGACTTTCACAACATGACTGAGTGGATGCTGACAAACGGAATCGACTTTGACTACATTTCGGAGGCGTTGCTGGAGGAATTTGAATGGCCGGAAGATCCGCATGGCTTCGTATGTGGGGAAATGCAATATGATGTGCTCCTGGTGCCGGACTGTCGTCATCTGCGCCCCCATACGCTTCAGAGACTGGTGCAATTCCAAAAGGTAGGCGGGCACATCCTTTTATGTGGAACTGTGCCCGGATATGTGGCATGCCGACCGGAAAGGCAGTTACAGGAACTGGTGGAAGCATGCCGGTGGATACCGGTGCAAAAGCAGGAATTGCTAAAGGCCCTGGAACCCTGGAGGGAATTGGAAATTACAGGGAAGGATGGCATCAGGACAGAGAACTACCTGCATCAGTTCCGTCAGGAGGGAGAGGACAGATGGCTCTTCCTGGCACAAGCCTATGGTGGTCTGCGATCCAGGCAGAAGGGAACCTGGGAGAGAAGACCCAGGCATGTACCGGAGGAGATCACGATCCGGATTAAGGGGGACTGGCTGGTGGTGAAATGTGATGCCCTGACCGGAACCTGGGAAGAATGCAATGCCAGCTATGCGCATGGAAGTACCTGGATATCATATGATATGCATGGAGATGATAGTTTGTTGCTACATTTAAAACCTGGGAATGGCATTCCACGTAGACCGGATGTGGAAAAGGACAGGGATATCTGTCTGGCTCCTGACCGTACACAGCGGCCATCCCTGGCAGCGGTACAACGGGAACATAGGATAGGTGAGCCGGCTGGCTTTGAAACAAATGAACCCAATGTACTGCTTCTGGACAGGTTCCAGTATGCCCTGGGGGATGAAGTGTATTGCGGCGAATGCGAGTTGCTCAAAGCAGACAATGATCTGCGGGAAAGACTGGGCTATCCCTTGCGGATGGAACGGATGGAGCAGCCATATGTGAGAAAGGAAGCTGACTGCCGGGATCATCTGGTCAGGTTGCGCACAAGCATCACATCACAGGCAGAGGTAAGTGGTTGCCTTCTTGCCCTGGAAGAGCCGGAGTATTACAGGGGAACTTTGAATGATCAGGAAATCTGCATGGAGCCTGTAGGGTATTACGTAGACAGGGCTATTACCACTGTACGTCTGCCTGGGTTACAAAAAGGAGAAAACGAACTGATCCTATATTTACAGTATGGGAAAGACACCAATCTGGAATGGATGTATCTGCTTGGGGAATTCGGGGTGCAGCTGGCAGGAAGCCAGAGGGAAGTGGTTCCGAAACCAGAGCGGCTGTTCTGGGGAGACTACACCAGACAGGGCTATCCTTTTTATACAGGTAATATGACCTATTATCTGGAGGATATCTGTGACCGGGATATGGACTGGTGTATCAGGATTCCTTATTATGCAGGGGCCGCAGTCAAGGTTTCAGTAGACGGGGGAGAAGAACAGATGGCGGCATTGCTTCCGCATGAGTGCCTGTTTCGAAATCTCAAAAAGGGAAAGCACCGAATTGAGGTCACCTGCCTGGGACACAGATACAACGGATTTGGACAGCTGCACATGATCGGCGATGACCTGGTCTGGATAGGGCCGGATTCCTGGCGGACCACAGGGGAGGCCTGGTCGGATGCGTATCAGATCAGACCCATGGGGGTACTCAGTGCGCCATTTGTCAGGGAAAGCACGAAATAGGGAAAACAGGGCAGCAGGGTAGAAGGAAATCAACACCCTGCTGCCTATATCTGTCATTAGGGCATTCCTGTTGGTCTGACAGGATTCTTTTAGCTATTTCCAGACATTTTCCGAAACTCCCGGGGTGACATCTGCAGCTTTTTATGGAAAAGCTGGTTGAAGAACCTGGTATCCTCATAGCCGATCTGGTGTGCGATTTCCTGTATGGACAAATCACTGGAGATAAGCAGCTCACAGCTTTTTTCCAGCCGTTTTTTCTGGAGATATTCGGAGGCCGTGAAACCGGTCTCCTGTTTGAACTTCCGGGACACATACTGGAGACTGTAATGGTATTCCTGGCAGAAATCCCCTAACAATGCCTTGTGACAGTAATGGGTGTCCAGATACTGGACGGCTTCCAGCACAATGGTACTCTGGGGCAGGACCTGGCTTTCCGCACTTTCCCCGCTGAGCACCCGGCGCATGGTCAGAATCAGAATCTCCATTAGCCGTCCCCGGAAGATTTCGGTATAGCCCACGTTTTTGTTCAGGTATTCGGTCTGGGCACCTGTGAGAAGCTGTAGGATGCGTCCGTCATCATCCCGGAAGACACGGTTGACAGCGGTCTGGCCCGAATATTGTTTGTAATACCGCATTAGGCACACGCGCATCAGTTCATCGAAAGTTCTGCATCCCCGCAGGGTATAATCAATGACTTCCGGCAGGAACATGCAGTTGATGAGGGTGAAATCGGCAGTCTGTGCATAGCTGTGCACGCTGTCATAGTCCATGATAAAGTAGTCCCCCTCCCGGACCATGGCAGTATTTCCGTTCAAAGTGTGCAGGGCACAACCGCCGGTGACATAGGCCAGCTCAAAGAAGTGGTGTTGGTGGTTCCCGATATCTACCTGCCAGAAGGGCAGCACAGCCACTTTGTCATCCACAGTGATGGCTTCCTCGGGCAGTTCCAGCATAAGCGTATTTTTCGGCATAAAGGCCTCTTTTCTGTTGATTTTTGGTTTCCCCGGTTTTCCAGTTGTCTCTAAACGGGTTAAAATCACCTCTGTTTTTGGATAAATCTGTGTCTTTTATATGAGTTTACTATCTGTTAGGATAAAAAGCAAGAAGAACTGGTGAAAATGATAGAAAACAGATGTGGCCAGAGCAATAATTTGGATAAATTATCCAGAAGGAGAGGAAATTGCAGAAAAGTTGACTGATGTTTTCCTGAAGGAGGTGGTGAGACAAAGTTGTTTTCCGGCAAGATAGTATGGCAGGTTACATGTAAAATGCAAACCGGATACCCGGCAGGAGTTTGTAGACGCCGCTTTTGAAGCGCATACGGAGGTGTAAGTATGAAGAGAAAAAAATGGATGGCTCTATTTATGGCACTTGCCTTGACTGCAACAGCATTTGCAGGATGTGGCAAGGAAGATGACAAGACAGGGGATGGTGGCAGCACTGTTCAGGATAGCGGTTCCGGGCAGGGCAGCAGTACCGGCCAGGAGGACGGATCCACAGCAGATGGCAGTGCAGACGGGGAAGGCGCAGGGATCACTTTTCCATTGGCAGAGCCTGTGACCATGAGCATGTTTGCAGTGTCTGCCACTACCACAGGGACAGAACTTCCCGACAATGTGGCGTTCCAGAAGATGGCAGAGCTGACCAATATAAACTGGAAGGTAACATCCTCCAGTGCAGGGGATATCCAGGACCAGAGAGGAACGCTTCTCAATACAGGGGCCTATCCGGATGTGCTGTATAAATCCGGCATAGGAAGCGATGACATTGCAAAATATGGTATGGAGGGAATTTTCCTGCCCCTGGAGGATCTGATCCGGCAGCACATGCCGAATCTGACGGCTGTGCTGGACGAGAGAAATGCGTGGAACGAGATTACCTCCGCCGATGGACATATCTACAGCCTTCCCTTCATTGACCAGCCGGGACTACAGAATATCCTTATGTGGATCAATGTGCGGTGGCTGGATAAGGTAGAGATGGAGGAGCCGGACAGCTGGGAGACCCTGTACGAGGTTCTCAAGGCTTTCAAGGAGAAGGATCCCAATGGCAATGGAAAGGCAGATGAGATTCCCTATGTGGCCAACACGGCCCTGCTTCCTTTCTATCTGTTCGGATATGACCTGCCGGTGGATATGAATTCCTTCTGTGCAGTGAATGATGAGGATGAAATCGTGTATTCCATGGCAAATGACGACTGGTATGACTACCTGTACTGGATGCACAAGTTCTATGAGGAAGGTCTGATGAATGACGATGCCTTCCAGGCGGCCCCTGATAAGCAGTATGCCACCGGCCCCGATGACATCTATGGCCTGTTTCTGGGATGGTCCCCTTCTGAGACGGTGGGCGCCGACCTGGCCGAGGGCTATGACTATAAAGTCATGGATCCCTGGGGAGCAAACAGCCTGAGCACCACCTCCGGTATCACAGAAGGAGGACTGTGTATCACAGATGCATGTGAGAATCCTGCTTTGGTCTGTGCGTGGGCAGACTATTTCTACTCCGAGGAGGGCGGTACGCTGATGCAGCTTGGCATTGAAGGAGAGAGTTTCCGGTGGAGGGAGGATGGTCTCTGGGAGTGGATCCTGGACGGGGATGCTGGCAGCGAAGAAATGGAAGTGAGGGATGCCTACATCCTGCAGGGCTATGCCCACTGCCCGGGACTGGTTCCGTCCTTCTACGCAGAGAAGAAATACCGGGAGGGCAACAGTGTATCCGGTGGCCTGGAGGGCACCAGGGTGGCACAACTGGCGGCCAAGCCTTTCCCCAGGATCCAGCTCACCGAGGAGGAGCAGGCCGAAGCGGGAACCATCACGGCAGACCTGTTTAACTATGCCTGGCAGTACCAGGCGGAGGTGATCACCGGGATCCAGGATCTGGACAGCACCTGGGAGGATTACCTGGCTCGGATGGAAGAAATGGGTTCCGGCAAGTACGCGGAAATGTACAATTCCAAGTACCAGGAGATGAAGAAGTAGGGAGGTGGGCAGACGGCCGGTACAGGTGGCCGTGACACCTCAGGATGCATGACAGGAAGTCTGGATGAAGACTTCAGCTATGGACTGGTATGCGTGCAAGAGGGGGATTTCCCTCCTGCACGCATGGGAGCATGTATATGAAAAATGCAAAAAAGAAGAATGTGACAATACAGCGCAGCCCCTTTTTCAAGAGGCTGCGTATCGACCTTCGGGACAACTGGACCATTTACCTGATGGTGCTGATTCCTCTGGTATGGCTGATTATATTCTGCTATGTGCCCATGGGCGGGATCCAGCTTGCCTTCAAGACCTTCAAGGCGAAGCTGGGGATCTGGGACAGTCCCTGGATCGGGTTCAAGAACTTTGAACGTTTTTTCAAGAGTTATTCCTTCCGGACTATCCTGTGGAATACCATTTCCATCAATGTGTACAGCCTGGCAGTGGGCTTTCCCATTCCCATTATCTTTGCACTGTTCCTAAATTATCTGAGGCAGAGGAAGCTGAAAAAGACTGTACAGATGGTGTCCTATGCCCCTTATTTTATCTCCACGGTGGTCATGTGCGGCATGATTATCATCTTCCTGGACAAGGACACCGGGGCTGTGAACCAGCTGCTGCGGTTTGTGGGGCTGGACGGGGTGAATTTCATGGGGACACCAGCCTATTTCAAAGACATCTATGTGTGGACAAGCGTGTGGCAGGGTATGGGATGGGCTTCCATTATCTATATTTCAGCCCTGGCCGGTGTGGACTATCAGCTTCATGAGGCGGCCATTGTGGATGGGGCCAATAAACTCCAGCGGATCTGGTATGTGGATCTGCCTTCCATCAAACCCACTATTATCATGCTGCTGATCCTGCAGATCGGTTCTTTGATGGGAGTTGGATTTGAGAAGGTATTCCTGTTGCAGAATGACTTGAATATGAGCGAGTCGGAGGTGATCTCCACTTATGTATACCGGGTGGGACTGATCAATAGTGATTATGGATATTCCACGGCAGTGGGGCTGTTTAATTCTATGATCAACCTGATCCTGCTGGTTACGGCGAACCAGTTGTGTAAGCGCCTCACCAAAGAGAGCCTGTTCTAGGAGGAGAAAGGATGAGCGGTAAAATCGGAAAAAGTGACATGGACATTGCAGGTGGAAGAAACAGAACAGGTGGCAGAGAGACTTTTCTGAAAGCAGGCAGGGGACATAAAAACTGGTTTAGTGTGGACAGGACATTCGATGTGGTGAACCTGGTTCTTATGGTGGTGATGCTGCTGGTATTTGCCTGGCCCTTGTGGTTCGTGGTCATTGCATCCCTGAGCGATCCAGGGGCAGTGTACCGGGGGGAGGTGATCCTGTTTCCCAAGGGAATCACACTGGAATCTTACAAGGCAATCCTGGAATATAAGCAGATATGGATCGGGTACCGCAACACCATCTTCTATACGGTAGTGGGAACCCTGATCAATGTCTTTATCACCATCTGTCTGGCATACCCCTTGTCCCGCAGGAAGTTCATGCCCAAGAAGATTATCATGACGATTGCCCTTATTACCATGTATTTCGGGGGCGGACTGATCCCCAGCTATATGGTGGTGCGGGGGCTGCATATGACCAATACCATCTGGGCCATGATGATTCCCAATGCACTGTCAGTTTACAATATGCTGATTGTGCGGGCGTATTTTATCCATAGTATCCCGGTGAGCCTGGAGGAGGCATCTACCCTGGATGGGGCGAATCCCATGCAGTATCTGCTGCGGGTGGTACTGCCCCTGTCAAAACCTGTGATCGCCGTGATTGCCCTGTATTATATGGTGGGTCACTGGAATGATTACTACAGTGCCCTGATCTATATCAACGACCAGGGGCTGCGCCCCCTGCAGTCCTTCATGCGGGATCTTCTGGTGAACAATTCCATCACCAGGGTCACAGGAGGCAGTCTGAGTCCGGAGGAGATGCAGGCTAAACTCTATCTGGCCCAGACGCTGAAATACAGTTCCATCATTGTGGCCACGGTGCCCATGCTGGTGGTTTACCCCTTTGTACAAAAATATTTTGTGAAGGGGGTCATGGTAGGGTCCATCAAGGGTTAAATATGAAAGGTATGTGGAGGATACAGTGAAAATAGAAGTGGATTTTTCTAAGGAATTAGGGAAGGTAAAGCCTGTACACGGGGTGGGACAGCCTCCCTTTTACGGGGCAGATTTCAGTATGTTCCATTATCTGGAGGAGGCGGGGATTCCCTTCTCCAGGCTTCACGATGTGGGAGGCTTCCTGGGAGGCGGGCGCTACGTGGATGTGCCCAATCTGTTCCGGGACTTTGACGCGGATCCCGAGGATCCGGCGTCCTATGATTTCGTGTTCACAGACCTGCTGGTGACAGCCCTGGTGGAAAATAGTGTGGAACCTTTCTTCCGTCTGGGGGTGTCCATTGAAAATGAATGTACAAGGAAGGCCTACCGCCTGGATCCGCCTGGGGACAACTTGAAATGGGCCAGGATCTGCGAGGGGATCATCCGCCACTATACCCAGGGCTGGGCAGACGGATTCCATTATGATATCCGGTACTGGGAGATCTGGAATGAACCGGACAACTATGAGGAAGTGCTGGAGAACCAGATGTGGCGGGGAACAAAGGAACAGTTCTATGCCCTGTATGGGGTGGCTTCCAGGTATCTCAAGGAGCGTTTTCCCCACTTGAAGATCGGCGGGTATGGAAGCTGTGGTTTCTATGCGGCCTGGGGGAAGAAAGAGGCGGTAGCTGAGGCGGCATCCTCCCCCAGAATGGAGTATTTTCTCACTTTTTTTGAGGGATTCCTGGCCTATGTGAAGGAGAATGACTGTCCCCTGGACTTCTTCTCCTGGCACAGCTATGACGGCGTACAGGCAAATCTTTTCTATGCGGCTTATGCCAGAAAGCGGCTGGATGAGGAGGGATTCGCACACACGGAACATACCTTGAATGAGTGGAACTGTGAGGTGAATATGCGGGGAACATCCCATCATGGGGCTGTCACCGCTGCCATGCTGCTGGCCATGCAGAATTCCTCTCTGGAAAGCGCCATGTTTTATGATGCCAGGTATGGGGTCTCTGTCTATGGCAGCCTGTTCCATCCGCTTACGGCAGAGCCTTTCCCCGCTTACTATTCTTTCCTGGGATTCGGGTTGCTTTACCGGTTGGGATGGCAGGTTGCCGCATCCGTCGACAGGGAAGATGTGTATGTGGTGGCGGCCAGGAAAAAGGAAGGGGAGGTTCCTGGCGGGTGTGGGAACGGATCTGTAATGATTGCCAACCTTTCGGGAGAGGATCTTCCCCTGCAGGTGGATCTGGCAGGCTGGGGGAAGGCAGGACAGGAAATCTGCAGGATCACGGAATGCAGGGTCATGGATCAGACCCGGGTCTGGGAGACATGTGCCCTGCCTGGGGTGCTGACCCGGGACATGGTGTTGTGCATCAGTGTGGAGAATACCGAAAAGCCTGGGACTTTTACAGGAAAGGAAGAGGAGAGCACAATTATATGATTGCAAAAACAACATTTTCCACCCGTTTTGTCAGCGAGTGCAGGGAGATTTCCACATACCTGAAGCATGTGCGCGCACCTCTGTTCCGTAAAAGCTTCCAGGTGGAAGGAGCGGGTGCTGAGGGAGAGATATTGCTGTGCGGACTGGGATTCTATGAGCTGTTTGTGAACGGGCAACGGATGACCAAGGGATATCTGGCGCCATACATATCCAACAGTGACCACTTGACGTATTATGACCGGTATGACATTACCCCCTGCCTGCAGACAGGGGAGAATGTGATTGCCATCCTGCTGGGGGACGGCTTCCAGAACGGGAAGACCAGGATATGGGATTTTATGGACAATGTGTTCAACAGTGCCCCCAAGCTGGCCATCTCGGTGCTGGTGGAGTCGGCGGGGCACACTTTGGCCTTTGACGGAATGGATTTCTCCTGCAAAAAGGGGCCGGTGCTGTTCAACGACCTTCGCTCCGGTATCTTCTTCGACAGGCGGCTGGAGGAGAAGGGCTGGATGGAACCTGGGTTTGTGGAGGACACAGGGTGGCATGTGCCTCTTCTGGCAGACAGACCCCGGGGAGCGGCCAGGATCTGTGAAGCAGAGCCTGTGGTGGTCAGGCGGGAACTGGCACCGGTAAGGATCCGGAAAGGGAGTCTGGGGGAATACACGCCCAGGGCCGATGTGGAGGAAGGTCTCTTTGGACAGGAGCCGGAAGAGACAGCCCCCAGGCGGGAGGGGGGATATATCTACGACTTCGGGGAGAACAATGCGGGGATCTACCGCCTGCGGATCAAGGGATATCCCGGACAACGGATCGACATCCAGTGTGGGGAGATGCTACAGGGCGATGCAGTGGACTACAGCAATATCAATTTCTTCCCGGATGGGTATGCCCAGAGGGACATTTATATCCTGGGAAGCCATGAGGAGGAATGTTTTGAACCCCTGTTCACCTTCCATGGCTACCGGTACCTCTATGTGTCCGGGATAGAGGAGGAGCAGGCCGTGCCGGAGCTTCTCACTTACCTGGTGTTATCTTCTGCCCTGGAGGAGCGGGGAAGCTTCCACTGCTCCGATGAGACGGCCAATGCCATCTATGCCATGGCAACAAGAAGCGACCAGGCCAATTTCTTTTATTTTCCAACGGACTGCCCCCACCGGGAGAAGAACGGCTGGACAGGGGATGCCCAGGTTTCCGCAGAGCATATGATTCTGACCATGGGGGCAGAGAAAAGCTGGCGGGAATGGCTGCACAATATCCGCCTTGCCCAGAGGGAGGACGGCAGTCTGCCAGGGATCGTGCCCACAGGGAGCTGGGGCTATGACTGGGGAAACGGTCCTGCCTGGGACCGGGCGTTGTTTGAGCTGCCCTATATGATATACAAATACCGGGGGGAGACGGAGGTGATCCGGGAGAATGCCCACGCCATGCTGGGTTATCTGGAATATATCAGCAAAAGACGGGATGGGGAGGGCATCATTGCCTTTGGTCTGGGGGACTGGGTGCCTGTGGACAGGGATGTGGAGGCCTACCAGGTACCCCTGGGCTTTACGGACAGTGTGATGGTGTACTGGATGTGCCGGGAGGCGGAGGAGATGTTCCAGGCAGTGGGGCTTAGGCTTCACAGTGCCTTTGCCAGGGAACTTGGTATACAGGTGCGGGATGCCCTGCGGCGCAGATACCTGGACCTGGACCGGATGCTGGTGAAGGGAAACTGCCAGAGCGCCCAGGCCATGGGGATCTATTATGGGATATTCGACACCGGGGAGTGCCAGGCAGCTTTCGGAAAGCTTCTGGAGATCCTGCACAGGGACGGGGATAAAGTCACCTGCGGTTTCCTGGGAATGCGGGTCCTGTTCCATGTGTTGTCTGCTTTCGGGGAGTCGGAGCTGGCCTACAGGATGATCACGGGCAGGACATACCCTTCCTATGGGTATTTTGTGGAAAGGGGGGAGACCACCCTGCCGGAACAATTCCTGCCGGATGAGAAGAGGCGGCTTCTGTCCCAGAATCACCATTTCCTGGGGGATGTGGTGCAGTGGTACATACGCTATCCCGGAGGGATACATGTGGAAAACAGCAGGAAGGTGGTGATCCGCCCCGCCTTTATCCACAGCCTGGAGCATGTCACTGCAAGCCACAGGCTTCCTGCAGGGGAAGTGCACACCATCTGGCGCAGGCAGGGAGACAGGATCCGGCTGGAGGTGGCCTGCCCCGCCGGTGTTGCCTGTGAGACCTGGCTGGAGGAGGGATATGTCTTTGCAGAGGATGGCAATTCCTACAGGGAAGGAGGAAGGGGCAGTTACTGGATCCGGAAGATTTCCTCTTGACAGGTTCTTCCGGATGGTCTATATTCTTCCTATGATAGTATAAAGGCTATGACAAAGAGGAGTACACAGGACCCCTTACCAGAGAGAGCGGCTGTCTGGGTGATACTTGTGGGCATTTGTGCTTCCCTGTGCAGGATACAGGGCAGGCAGGTGTTGTACAGGAATCCGGACGCTGGGAGGCTGCCCAAAGGAAGGCTTGTGGAAGGTAGCTTTCGAGCCGGGGAACCCAGAGCATCTATGTCTGCCAGAGGTATGCCGCATCTGTGGCAGACCGTCTCTGACAGGGGCAGCAGTCTTGACAGTAAGTTCCCACGTTTTATCCCCGTTACAGGATAGGACTTTGCAGGAAGTCGCAAGGAGGCAGCAGGATGCGGAACATGCGTCCGGGCTGCGAACAAAGGTGGTACCGCGTTTATGACGCCCTTTGCCGGTGGAAGCTGGCAGAGGGCTTTTGTGTTATGTGGATATTTGCATCTTATCCTGTGGCACAAAATATTTCCGCCTGTGGGAGAGTCAGAATCGTCCACCTCAGAGAAGAAAGGAGAAGACATGAGCAAGGAACTGGCAAAAACCTATGACCCCAAGGGGCTGGAGGACAGAATCTACCAGAAATGGATGGACAAAGGATATTTTCATGCAGAGGTTGATCACTCCAGAACGCCCTTTACCATTGTGATCCCCCCGCCAAATATCACGGGGCAGCTTCACATGGGCCATGCCCTGGACAACACCATGCAGGATATCTTGATCCGCTTCAAAAGGATGCAGGGCTATAATGCCTTGTGGCAGCCCGGCACGGACCATGCCTCCATTGCCACGGAGGTGAAGATCACAGAGACCTTGAAGGAAGAGGGCATCGACAAGCATGAGCTGGGCCGGGAGAAATTCTTAGAGAGGGCCTGGGAGTGGAAGAAGGAGTATGGGGGGCGTATCATCTCCCAGCTCAAGAAGATGGGATCCTCCTGCGACTGGGACAGGGAGCGCTTTACCATGGATGAGGGCTGTAACCGGGCCGTGACGGAAGTGTTCGTGAAGATGCACGAGAAAGGGTATATCTACAAGGGTGCCCGCATCATCAACTGGTGTCCGGTGTGCAACACCTCTATCTCTGATGCGGAGGTGGAGTACCAGGAACAGGCCGGACACCTGTGGCATATCAAGTACCCGGTGATCGGGAAGGATGGGAAGCCCAGCGGTACGGAGTTCCTGACCTTTGCCACCACCCGTCCGGAGACTATGCTGGGGGATACGGCGGTGGCCATCCATCCGGAGGATGAGCGGTACAGCCATCTCATCGGGAAGAGTGTCCTGCTGCCCCTGATGAACCGGGTTATCCCGGTGGTCACGGACACCTATGTGGACCGGGAGTTTGGAACCGGTGTGGTGAAGATCACCCCGGCCCATGACCCCAATGACTTCGAGGTGGGAAAGCGTCACAACCTGCCTGTTATCAATGTGATGAACGATGATGCCACCATCAATGAAAATGGTGGAAAATATGCCGGTATGGACCGTTATGCAGCCAGGAAGGCCATTGTGGAGGAGCTGGACGGCCTGGGACTTCTGGTGAAGATCGAGGACTATAGCCACAATGTGGGTACCCATGACCGCTGTAAGACCACCATTGAACCCCTGGTGAAGGAGCAGTGGTTCGTGAAGATGGAGGAACTGATCAAGCCTGCGGTGGAGGCCGTGAAGAAGGGGGAGATACGTCTGATCCCGGAACGCATGGAGAAGATCTATTTCAACTGGACGGACAATATCAGGGACTGGTGCATCAGCCGCCAGCTCTGGTGGGGACACCGGATTCCTGCCTACTACTGCGATGCCTGTGGGGAGACGGTGGTGGCTGCCGGGATGCCGGAGCGCTGCCCTAAATGCGGAGGCACTCATTTCACCCAGGATCCCGACACCCTGGACACCTGGTTCTCCTCTGCCCTGTGGCCCTTTGAGACCTTGGGGTGGCCGGACCAGACCGAGGATCTGAAGTATTTTTATCCCACGGATGTGCTGGTGACGGGGTATGATATTATCTTCTTCTGGGTCATCCGGATGATTTTCTCCGGGTATGAGCACATGGGGGAGAAGCCATTTAATACCGTGCTGTTCCACGGTCTGGTCAGGGACGGTCAGGGACGCAAGATGTCCAAGTCCCTGGGCAACGGCATTGATCCCCTGGAGGTCATTGAGAAATACGGGGCAGATGCCCTGCGGCTGACCCTGATCACAGGCAATGCTCCGGGAAATGACATGCGTTTCTACTATGAACGGATAGAGAATAGCCGTAATTTTGCCAATAAGGTGTGGAATGCTTCCCGCTTTATCATGATGAATATGGAAGCTCATTCCACGGAGGTGACGGCGCCTGCACCGGAGGCCCTGGAGCCGGTGGACAAGTGGATCCTGTCGCGGCTGAATACCCTGGTGCAGGATGTGACGGACAATATGGAACATTTTGAACTGGGAATCGCCGTGCAGAAGGTGTATGACTTTATCTGGGAGGAATTCTGCGACTGGTATATTGAGATGGTGAAGCCCCGGCTGTACAACACGGACGATGCTGCCAGCCAGAATGCAGCACTCTGGACATTGAAGAATGTGCTTATAGATGCCTTGAAGCTGCTGCATCCCTATATGCCTTTTGTGACCGAGGAGATCTTCTGCACCCTCCAGGGCATAGGGGAAGATGCAGCAGATGATGCGTCCTCCGGGGAAGAGTCCATCATGATCAGCAGATGGCCCGTGGCTGATCCGGCCAGAAGCTTTCCCAAGGAGGAGAAGGATATCGAGACCATCAAGGAAGCCGTCCGGGGGATCCGGAACATCCGCAATGAGCGGAATGTACCGCCCAGCCGTAAGACAAAGGTGTATGTGGCCAGCGGGGACGAAGCCGTGGGCAGGACGTTCCAGGAGGGCAGGCTGTTCTTCGCCTCCCTGGCCTATGCAAGTGAGGTAGAGATCCTGGACCAGCAGACCGTGGACACAGGGAAGTCTGGAATCCCAGAGGATGCGGTGTCCGTGGTGATCCCTGGCGCCACCCTGTACATTCCTTTTGCAGATCTGGTGGATATTGCCCAGGAGATCGAAAGGCTCACCAAGGAGCAGAAGCGCCTGGAAGGGGAGCTTGCCAGGGTGAATGGTATGCTGTCCAATGAGCGGTTCCTGTCCAAGGCCCCGGAGGAGAAGGTTGCCGCAGAGCGGGAGAAGCTGGAGAAATATACCGGGATGATGGAGCAGGTGACGGCGCGGCTTGCGCAGCTGCAGTAATAGACTTTTCAATGAAAAATTCCTATGCCATTCTGGTACCGCGAAGTGTTTTTGCGCTTTCTATGCGCAAAAACCGAGACAGCTGTGCGCCAAAAGGAGCTTCTCTTGCGCATTTTGTGTGCATCACCTAAACTCCCAGACTTTTAGGTATGGTGTTGCGGCTGGCTGCATGGGAGTTTAGGTAGGCAATAGGACTATGGCAGGAATTCCCGGCTGAAGGGTGTAGGTTGCATGGAATAACCAGAAACAATGAAAGGAAGAAGGTGAAAAAAGATATGGAGAGTAAGAGAGAAAGGGCGGCAAGGGGACTCTATAATTTGGGTAATTTTATAGTACGTATTACGGGGAGCTTGATTTTCTCTTTTCTTGTATGCGGAGCATTGGTATATACCCAGTATATGCCTCCTGGTGGAAGCGAAATCCCACTGAACCGTCTTGACTCTCCGCTCTATAATCTTTTGACACTAACTATGGCAGGCGGGATGTTTGCTTTACTGGCATATTTGGAAAAGCATCTTGATGCGAAAGCCCGTCTGCTGTCTGGTCTGCTTTCCGGCATAGCAATGGTTCTCTGGATTGCAGGTGCAGGTATCTGGTGGATTAACGCTTCAGCTCATTTGCCGCAAGGGGATCAAGCGTATATTTATGGTGGGGCGTCCTATTTCATGGCAGGTCAATATGACTTTCTGGCGCCTGGCGGTTACTGCCATATGTATCCTTATCAGCTGGGTCTCATAGCGCTTTGCGAGCTTCTGTTTCATCTGGCGGGAGCCTTCAATTATTATGCATTTGAAGTTATATGCGTGATATTGGCAGCAGGTAGCGCCTGCTGTGGATACTTCATATTGCGGGAACTGACAGGGAATGGACTTGCTGTGGTGGGATATAATATTCTGATGATGGGATGTCTGCCACTTATTTTTTATACATCATGGGTATATGGGGATCTCCCCAGTATTTTCTTTGCCCTGTTGGCAGCATGGATGTTGGTAGCTTATTCGGCAAGGTCCAGGTATAGGTATCTGGTGGTTATGGCAATCGCTATGACATTTGCTATGCTGGTGCGTAGAAACTCCATGATTTTTATGATTGCAGCAGGAATTGTGATATTACTTCACACTTTTCGGCATAAGGATAAAAAAATCTTATTGGTTTTTCTGGTCTCGGTTCTGCTCTCCCAGTGTGCATACGGAATCATTTACAAGATGTATGAAGTCCGTTCCGGCTATGAACATTCAGAGGGTATGTCAATGCTTGTGTGGTTTGCCACAGGCCTGGAGGAAACAAAGGGGAGCTGTGGTTGGGATAATGATTATTACAAGCAGGTCTATTTTGAGTCTGGCTATGATTTGGAGGCTGTATCGGAAGCGGCCAGGGAGAGCATTTCGGACAGGCTGGAAACATTTCAGAATGACCCGGTATATGCAGGAAAGTTTTTTGGCAAGAAACTACTGTCCCAATGGAATGGGCCTTTGTACCAGGCATTGTTTTTTAATTCGGAAAGCCCGGATCTTACAGGTGGGCCAAAGCCTGATTCCCTTGCAGCCGGACTTTGGGAACGGTATTATGAGATAGCACTTGCTTTTTGCGACAGATGGCAGTTTGTTGTTTATGTGGGAATGTTGTGCTATTTCCTGTTCTGCGTAAAGCGGGAAAGCGAATTGCTGTGGCATGTGACAGCTATTGCCATTATTGGAGGATTTCTTTACAGTATTTTTTCCGAGGCCAAGGGTAGATACGCTTTTCCATATTATGTGATGATGTTTCCCTTTGCGGCGTATGGTTTGAAAGAGGCCGTATGTAAAGGAAATACTTTCTGTAAAAGACTGAAAGCCTGTATGCAATATAAAAAAAGTCCATAGAAAGCAGACATACAGGAATGCAGGATGTATTCAGCGAAGGAAAGTGTGCAACAGATAAAATGTGAACGCATGTGATATCGGAAAATATGGGGGCGTGATAGGACTTGAAGAAAAAGAAGATAGGTACTTTCGAAGAAGCCGTATATTATATTGACGACATTCCCCGTTTTACCAGTAAACATTCCATGAAGGACACAAAGGCATTCCTGCACCGGCTGGGGGATCCGGACAGGCAGATGCGCATCATACATGTGGCAGGCACAAACGGCAAGGGTTCCGTCTGTGCCTATCTGCGCTATATGCTGGAGGCAGCGGGATATAAGGTGGCCTTGTTTACTTCCCCGCATCTTGTGGACATCCGGGAGCGGTTTGTGGCAGAGGGGGAGGTGGTGTCTGAGGAGGACTTTCTCAAGGCTTTCTTACAGATCTACGAAATGCTGGACTGGCAGGTGCTGGAGGCTGGGGAGACAGAGGGCTACCATCCCAGCTATTTTGAATATCTCTTCTTCATGGCAATGGTGCTCTTCTCGGAAAAGCAGCCGGATTTCTGTATCCTGGAGACAGGGCTTGGGGGCCGGCTGGATGCTACCAATGCAGTTTCGGGCAAGGAACTGTCCATCATCACACGCATCGGCCTGGATCATGTGGAATATCTGGGTGACACTTTAGGCAAGATTGCCGGGGAGAAGGCAGGGATCCTTATGCCAAAAGTTCCGGCTGTCATATGGGATACCTGTGAGGAGACAAGTGCGGTATTTGGGAAGCGGGCCGGGGAACTGGGGATATCTGCTTCTTTTGTGTCGAAAAAGGACTATACTTTATTAAATTTTAAAAAGAAAACCATTGATTTTTCCGTTCGCACTGGGTATTATTATGATACACAGAAAGGTGTTCTGGCACTTACCCTGCCCACCATAGCCGCATACCAGATGGAAAATGCGGTTCTTGCGTTGCGTGCTGTGGAAATACTGGACAAGGGAAGACATATTACACCGGAACAGATCCGTCAGGGAATCCGGCATTTTTCCTGGCCGGGTAGGATGGAGGAAGTGCTTCCGGAGGTTTATGTGGATGGTGCCCACAACGGGGACGGCATCCGGGCATTTCTGGAGACTGTGACCAGGGATGGCCACGCCGGTGCAAGGACGCTGCTTTTTGGTGTGGTCAGTGATAAGGATTTTGAGAAGATGATCGGACAGCTTGCGGGAAGCGGGCTGTTTTGCAAGGTTGCCCTGGCCCATATGCAGACAGGGCGCGGGGTTGCTCCTGAGCGGCTGCAGCATTTGCTTGGGCAGTATCCAGGCTGTATTTGTGTGAGATATGACAGTGTGGCCCAGGCACTCAGGCAGGTGTTGGCAGACAGGAGCCAGGGAGAACGGGTTTATGTGGCAGGGAGCTTGTACCTGGCTGGAGAAGTGCGTAAAGAGATTTTAAGTGGCAAGGTTCAGTGAGACAGGAAGATATAGTACTGCGTTGCGCAGGCCAGTATGGAGTTCCCGCTGAATTACGCGGGATGGCTCCGTAAGATATTCTGCAAATGGCGTGGTGTGAACAGAAACACTTCCGGACATGCAGAATCAGATTTCACAGTTTTGGCTGGTTTCAATGTATTTACGAGGTAGATTATGATAAATTTCGAGGAAGAGCTGAAAAAATTCCACCCCAGCCTTGAGGTAGAGGATGCGGAGGATGCCATCAATAATCAGAATATGACAGATTTGGTTGATATGCTTGTGAAGATTATGCAGGAGTCCGAGGAACAGACAGGCGAGGTGTCAGATGTTTTGTTATAATTGTGGGTGCAGTTTGTCAGAATATGACTTTTGTACGGCCTGTGGGGCAGATGTGGCCCTGTATAAGAAGCTGATCGGCGCCTCCAATGCATATTATAATGACGGTTTGGAAAAAGCAGGTGTCAGGGATCTGACAGGATCCATCAACAGTCTTCGGCAGAGCTTGAAATTCAACAAATATAATATAGAAGCCAGGAACCTTCTGGGACTGGTGTATTTTGAGATGGGCGAAGTGGTATCTGCCCTCAGTGAGTGGGTGATCAGCAAGAATCTGAAACCCGAAAAGAATTTTGCAAATGATTATATCGATAAGGTGCAGTCCAATGCCGCAAGGCTGGAGTCTATCAACCAGACCATCAAGAAATATAACCAGGCCCTGGTATACTGCAACCAGGACAGCAAGGACCTGGCGATGATCCAACTGAAGAAGGTTCTCTCCCTGAACCCCCGGTTCGTCCGGGCCCACCAGCTTCTGGCGCTTCTGCATATGGAAATGGAGGATTGGGAGAGGGCAGAGCGCGAGCTGCGCAAATGTGTGGACATTGACAGGAACAATACCCAGACCCTGCGCTACTTGCAGGAGGTGGAGCGGATGCTGGCACCGGATGAATCCGTGCGCCAGACTGCCAGGCGGAAGAAGGATGAGTCCGTACGCTACCAGAGTGAGAATGAGCTGATCATCCAGCCGCTGAATGTGAAGGAGCCAAAGTCCGGAGGGGTGTCTACCCTGGTGAATATAGGGATTGGCCTTGCCATTGGTCTGGCGGCAGCCTGTTTCCTGGTGGTGCCTGCGGTACGGACAGAGGTCAACAATGAGGCACAGAAGACGATTACGGAGATCAGTAATGTATCGGATGCCAAGACGGTGCGGATGCAGGAGCTGGAGAAGGAGATACAGGACCTGACAAGGGAACGGGAAGGTCTGAGCCAGGAACTACAGGGATATGTGGGGGAAGAAGGTACCCTGCAGGTGATAGACAGTCTGTTGTCTGCCGCTGCCATCTACCTGGAAACCCAGGATGAGGCGGCAACAGCGGCAAGCCTGGAGGCCATCCAGCAGGCAGTGAACCTGGAGGAAGTCTCCGAAGGGTTCCGGGGACTGTACCAGGCTTTGCTGGCGGCTATCGGGCCGAATCTGTCGGTTTCCTATTTTACGGAAGGGAACGAGTCTTTCCGGACAGAGGATTTCACAGCGGCTATAGAGAGCTTTTCCAAGGCGGTGTATTACGATGCCACCAATGCGGAGGCCTGGTATTATCTGGCAAGATCCTATCAGAGGAATGAGGATTACGAGAATGCCATTGCAAGCTATGACAAGGTAATAGAACTGTTCCCGGGTACCCAGCGGGCCAGGCAGTCCCAGACAGAGCGGGACAGGCTGGATGTGGGCAATTAGGATGGCTGTGGTTTGTTGTCCAGGTCTGGAACTTGTGATATGATGGGCATGGATGGGTTCATCCCTTCCGGAGAGGTACACAGAATCTGAAAGTACGTAAGAAGAGAACCTATAGCGGCTATAGGTTCTTTTTTGCATCCCTTTTCCGGGCTGACAGGAACAGACAGAAGGGCCTGTAGCGGATAGGGGGATTTTTGCGATACCATTCTGGGAAAGGAAGGAAAACGTATGGGACAGATTACTGCAGATGATTTCCAGGTGATTGACAATTGCCTGCTGATCCGGCTGCCGGAGGAGATAGACCACCATGGGGCGGGATTTATCTGTGAAAGTGCGGACAGGTACCTGGTAAAGGAAGAGGTGTGTAATGTGGTATTTGACTTTGAGAACACAAGGTTTATGGATTCTTCAGGGATCGGGATCATTATGGGGCGTTACCGGAAAATATCCTGTTTTGGAGGCCGGGTTTACGCCATACATGCGGACCGGCAGATCCAGAGGATCCTCAAGGTATCGGGCCTGAATAAGATTGTGGAGGTGCTAGAATGAAGAATGAGATGGAGATTATCTTTGACGCAATTTCAGACAATGAGGGTTTTGCCAGGGTGGCGGTGTCAGCCTTTGTGTCCCATTTGAATCCTACCCTGGAAGAAATCTCGGATATCAAGACAGCTGTGTCGGAGGCCGTGACAAACTGTATCATACATGGCTATGAAAACCTCTACGGGTATGGCAGACCGGGGGAGATTCCCGCAGCGCGCAGAACGGTGAATCCGGGTAAGGTACAGATCCTGTGTATGCTGGAGGAAGGGGTATTACATATACAGGTCACGGACCAGGGAAAAGGTATGGAAAATGTGGAACAGGCCATGGAACCATTGTTCACCACAAAGCCGGAGCTGGAGCGGTCTGGCATGGGGTTTGCCTTTATGGAGGCTTTTATGGATGACCTGGAGGTAGAGAGTACCCCGGGGGAGGGTACTACTGTGCGGATGAAGAAGAAAATAGGTCTGGGCGGCTGGATTGGCGGTGAGGAGTAGACAATGGAGGATATGTCAGTACTGATCGCCAGGTCACAGGCAGGAGAAAGGGATGCCAGGGAAGTACTGATAGAGAACAATTTAGGATTGGTACACCATATTGTGAGACGGTTCGCTGGAAGAGGATATGATCTGGAGGATCTGTTCCAGATCGGCACCATCGGGCTGATGAAAGCAATTGATAAATTTGATCTGGGTCTGGGGGTAAAATTCTCCACCTATGCGGTGCCCATGATCACAGGTGAGATCAAGCGTTTCCTGCGGGATGACGGTCTGGTGAAGGTATCCCGGACCATCAAGGAGAACGGACTGAAGGTGAAGATGGCCAGACAGCATCTACAGGCCAGGGAAGGAAGAGAGCCGACCCTGCAGGACATTGTGCAGGAGACAGGGCTTACAGACGAAGAGGTGGTGATGGCCATGGAAGCCTCGGTGGAGGTGGAATCTATCTACAGCGCCATCTATCAGGATGACGGAAGTGAAGTCTACCTGGTGGACAAGGTAGTCCGGGGGATAAATGGCAGTGTGGGAAGCAGCATGAGCGGCGTGTCGGGAAGTGAAGACGCGGAGAAGGAGAAACTGCTGGATCATATGCTGCTGGACCAGCTGCTGGGGAGCCTGGAGCAGAAGGAGAAGGAACTGATTTTCCTGCGGTATTTCCAGGATAAGACCCAGATGGAGGTGGCGGCTATCCTGGGCACCAGCCAGGTGCAGGTCAGTCGCCTGGAGAAGAAGATACTGCTCCGGATGCGGGAGAAAGCCGGTCAGTAGCACTGTTTTAGTTACTGTTGACTCGTCAGTAACGCGAGGCGTTTTTATGCGCATTTTGCATAAAAACCTGAGACAGCGTGCGCCAAAACGTATGTCCTTTGCGTTTTGTGTGCATCTGTTACTGTGAACGGAGTGAACAGTAATCTATTTTATAGAATCTTAATCATACATGCAATAATTTCCGCTTTTCTTTCCTGGAAATATCCGTTATCATAGTGGAAAGAGAGAAAGATAGGGAGAGAACCTTTTTGACAGGAAGGGACAAAAAGCGGAGGACAGGAATGAAGAAAGAAGATAGATACCTGCTGGAGGAAGAGGACGGCGGACTGGAATTCTATGAGACGGATCCGGACACCGGTGAGGACGGATGGAAAGAGGAGGATCAGGAAGAGGACTTTCTCAATGACCTGGAGATGGATCCCTATGCCAGGAGAGGCAGGGGCGAAAAGACAGACCGGCGCTTAGAGGGGAAGAGGGATCAAAAGGCGGCCCGGAAAGCAGACCAGAAGGAAGGCCGGAAAAAGGGCCGGGGGGCAGAAGAAAAAGCAGGCCGGAAACCAGGCCGGGGAGCGGACAGAAAGTCGGTTTCTGATGTCTTGGAAGAACAGGAGGCAGACAGATACAGGGGAAGCCGTTCCTGGAAGGAAGATGTGGGGGAGGAAGATATGTGGGATGGGAGTGGCAGGGATGGGTATGCCCGCAACAGACCCTCCAGTGGCAGGAAACCTGCCAGAAGGCGCAGGGGCGGGGGTTACTGGATCAAGACAGTGTTTGCTATGATCGGTGTCCTGACCGTGATGGTAGCAGTCATGTATGCGGGGACCATGGTCTACACACGTTTCCAGGAGGCTGGACAGGGCGGGGGGAACATACTGCCAGCGGCAGGAATGCAGGACGGGGAAGATATACCGGGTGGATCCGGGGAGGATGTGAACAAGATTACGCTGGATGAGAATGGCAATGTGATCAGTGCCGTCTCCGGCAGCGCGGTCTATTCCCAGGAGGAACTGGATGCCAAAGTGGCAGAGGCGGTGCTGGCGGCCCAGAACCAGGGACAGGAGGAGGTGCTGGGCAGTATCATGACAGGGTTGTCCCAGGGGGATACGGTACTGGAGACCCTGCGTCCCCTGTATCCGGATCATCTGGTGGTGGGCAGTGGAGGAAAGTATCATTTTGTACCCATCAACCACGCATTACAGATGAACCAGTTGTCTGCGGAGAACCTTAATATCCTGGAAAGTGGGGAATTCCAATATCTCACAGAGGGCCAGGTAAGCTCCCACAAGGGCATAGATGTGTCCAAACACCAGGGGGAGATCAACTGGAACCAGGTTGCTGCGGATGGTGTGGAATTTGCCTTCATCCGGGTGGGCTTCAGGGGATATGGTGCGGAGGGAAAGCTGGTGGAGGACGAATACTTTGACCGGAATATCCAGGGGGCACAGGCGGCAGGGATCAAGACAGGGGTCTATTTCTACAGCCAGGCCATCACCGAGGCAGAGGTGCTGGAGGAGGCCCAGCTGGTGATTGACAAGCTGGCTTCCTATACGCTTCAGTGTCCCGTAGTGTTTGATGTGGAGCGCGTCAGCGGTTCCGATGGGCGTATGAACAAGATATCCGTGGAGGAGAGGACCCGGTTTACAGCCTTGTTCTGCCAGACCATTGAGAATGCGGGATACAGGCCCATGATCTACCATAATACGGAGATGGGATCCCTGTTCCTGGATCTGCCGGCCCTGGAGGCGTATGACAAGTGGTTTGCATCTTATTCCGACAGCCTGTACTATCCTTATGAGTATAAGGTGTGGCAATATTCCCAGAGTGGTTCCGTCCAGGGGATCAAGGGGGCGGTGGATCTGAATATCAGCTTTGCCCCTTTGTGGACAGAGTAAAGTGTGAGAAGAAGTTCTAAGCGTTCAAAATGCGTACGCTAAGAACTTCTACGGCGCAAGAGAGCGCCTCTCTCACACCGAAGAACGCAAGGGCAGCGTTCTTCATCCATTGTTTGTGTCGGCTGCATGGCGGCATGTCCGGAAGTGTGATAAGATAAGTATGATAGAATACAGACTCCCAAAAGGGGAGCAGGGATACGGAGGTGGCTATGAGCGAGATCAGAGAACCTATTTACTATGCGAAGGCATCGGTGGACACCATGATGCGGAAGTTCCAGGCGGCGGACCTGCCGCCCAAAGGGCATTTCCACTATCACCAGGGTGTGTTTCTGTCCGGGGTGTACCAGACCTGGCAATTGTGCGGGGAGGAGCGCTATTTCCGGTACATGAAGGACTGGGTGGATTCCTGCGTGGATGAGAACGGGGAGATCCATACCTATGACAGGGGACAGCTTGACGATATCCAGCCGGGTATCCTGCTGTTTCCGTTATATGAGAAGACCGGGGACGTGCGGTATAAGAAGGCATTGGATACATTGCTTCCCGTGATCCGGGATTTTCCCAGGAATGAGGCGGGGGGATTCTGGCACAAGCAGTGGTATCCGGATCAGATGTGGCTGGACGGACTGTATATGGCAGGACCCATCAGCGCGGAATATGGGAAAAAGTTTGATGCGCCGGAATATCTGGACCTGGTGGTGGAACAGGCCCTTTTGATGGAAGAGAAGACCAGGGATAAGAACACGGGACTTTGGTATCATGCCTGGGACTGCTCGAAGAAGGAGGGCTGGGCGGATCCTGTGACAGGCCTGTCCCCGGAGTTCTGGGGCAGGAGCATTGGCTGGGTGCCGGTGGCTGTGCTGGATGACCTGGATTTCCTGCCGGAGGATCATCCTGGCCGTGAGGGACTTAGGCATCTGGTACGGGAACTGCTCCAGGCCGTGTGCCATTACCAGTCCCCGGAGGGCATGTGGTACCAGGTGGTGGACAAGGCAGACAGAGAGGAGAACTGGCCGGAGACTTCCTGTACCTGTCTCATTGTAGCGGCTATCTGCAAGGCAGTGCGGGAGGGCATCCTGCCGGCCTCCTTTATGGAACAGGCCAGGAAAGGCTATGAGGCTGTGATCCGCCATCTTGGCTGGGAGGGAGAAAACCTGCTGGTACAGGGTGTCTGTGTGGGTACCGGGGTAGGGGACTACAGGCATTATTGTGAACGGCCTACTTCGGTGAATGATTTGCATGGAGTAGGTGCATTCCTGATCATGTGTGCCCAGATGCAGCAGTCCTGGCAGTGAAACTGGACATCTTAAAGGAGTGGTTGAAGATAGCGTCCAGATCCGACAGTTTGGAGAAGTTTGAACATCAGATAGCAGTGAAGGAAGGCGGGAAAGGATCCGTACAGGATGCAGGAGAATTCTTATTTTCAGAAGGCGTTGGCTGATTTTACCCAGGAAGCGGCAAGCGGAGGTGCCATCCGTCATCTGGCAGATCTGGGGTACACGGTAGAGGAGATCCAGAGGGAACTGGCATTTCCCACACCTATTTCCCGTATAAGGCGTGTTGTATGGGAACATCTGCTGGATACAGGAGTGGTGCTCCGGGAGGTACCTGGTACAGGTGTGGTGCGGGAAAAGGTGGCCTATGTAAGGGAATATGATCAGTATGGAAAGCCCAGCTTCCGGCGGGTGGCAGCATCGGATCAGCATGTGGGCAACAGTACCAGGCAGGCGGGTGCGGCTATGGAGACATATGAGACTATGCAGGCATGTGGATCTATGCCAGGATGGAATATTCTGGAGGTTCCAGTGCAGGAAGCGTTTCCTGCACTGTTGTCCCGGAAAATAGCGGAAAACGGGGAAGAATATGCGTATGTCTCCTGTGATTTCGGGATCATAGCCGCCAAGGAGCCAGAACGTTTTGCCAGGATGCTGCAGACCCTGGAGGGGCGGCAGAGGGCATATGTGGAGGGGCTTCCCTGGGAGGAAAGACGGGTTTACCACAGGCTGGTACCCAGACTGGCAGCCGGAATCCTGAGGCTACAGGAAGCCGGGTTGTATGGGGGAGAGCTGTATTTCCTGAAGACAGGGGAAAAATATTCTGCATATTTGTAAGAAAGCTGTAAGAAATACCCCACATGATTTGTAAAAATTCCGATGTAAGCTATTTACAGCTTGAAGGAACAGTGCTGAGACAGTCAAGGGCAGCCTGCGGTTCCAGGGCGGGCAGTCCGGGACTGTTTTTCACTTCTTGCAGTGCAAAAGGTATCATGGAGGAGAGCGTGTCAAAATGAAGGAATGTGTGTTGGTCGTAGATGACGACAGGGAGATTGTAAAAGCCATCAGCATCCTGCTGGAGGGGGAAGGATATGAGGTGCTGAAAGCCTATGACGGTCTTAAAGCCCTGGATATCCTGACCACAGGCAGGGTGCAGCTGGTGCTCATTGATGTGATGATGCCGAAGCTGGACGGGCTGTCCGCTCTGATGCGCATCCGGCAGAAAGCAAATATCCCTGTCATTGTCCTAAGCGCCAAGAGTGAGGACACCGACAAAGTGCTGGGACTGTCCATGGGGGCAGATGACTATGTGTCCAAGCCCTACAATCCGGCAGAGCTGGCGGCCCGGGTGAAAAGCCAGCTGCGCAGGTATACCTTGCTGGGGGATATCCATGCCGGGGAGAGGGCCGGGGAGATCACCAACGGCAGGCTCACATACCACACAGACGAGAGGATCCTCTACGCAGACGGGGAGGCAGTGAAGCTGACTGCCACAGAGACCAAGATTGTAGACCTGCTTATGCGCAATCTGGGCCGGATCTTCCCGGCGGAGGAGATCTATCGCAGAGTGTGGGAGGAAGAAGCCTTCGCCTCGGAGAATACCGTGATGGTACACATCAGACGCATACGCGAGAAGCTGGAACTGAATCCAAAAGAGCCAGAATATATAAAGGTGGTGTGGGGAATTGGATACAAAATGGAAAAACAGGAAAAATGTCGTTAGTTTTATGGTTTTTGTGCTGGGAGTGAGCCTGGTGCTGGGGAATGCAATATACTTCTTACAGAACTGGTCAGACCGTCTCTCCCCGGGACAACTTGGGAAAATGCTGGAGGGGGAAGACTACCAGTCCAGAGGCAGATTCCGGGGATATATTTCGAACCGTCTGGAAGTTTTTCTGGATATGGCAACAGACTCCCTAAGGTTTGGTGGATATGGATACAGCTATGATGGGAGTTACTATGGCTATGGCGGCTATGGTACCAGCGACTACGATGCCATGCTCAATGATATTTTGATGAACCAGGTGACAGAGGAGGCAACAGCGGTGGTCGGCTCTGAAGCCATTCAGGAGGAGGTCTGGCCATACTGGGAGGACTGGAACGAGAGATGGTACTGGGAATATGACACAGACTGGGATACAGATGGCAGCGATGGGAACAGCAAGGCACTTACACCGGAAAAAAGGAAGGAACTTGCCAGGAAAGCGGCCGAACAGTACCATGACCTTATCAAGGGGGACGCAAACCTGCTGTATAAGGTGTCTTATGATGGCAAAGAGCTTTATACCAACTCGGGGGAACTGATGGTATCTGCTGACGGCATCCTGAGTGCCCCGGAAGGATACAATTTCCTGTTGTATTACAAGGATGGCAAGGTACGGATCTGGAAGGACGGGCAGGAACTGGATGTTTATGGGGACGGCTACTACAGGGACGGTACTACGGGAAACGGTAGTAGTGACTGGTATGTGCCAGGATATCGCAATTTCCAGGTGGACGAGAAGATGAAGAAAGCAGAGATCTGCATGGCTGTAGCCAGGGAGCCGCTTCTGTACACAGAGGGAACATACGGGCGTGGCGGTTATCTCCAGAAGGACAATTCCCTGTACTGGATGCAGTACAATGCTGTGGCAGAACGGCAAAATGTGATCCGGTGTCTGGGAGGTCTGGCAGCCGGTCTGGTACTGCTTCTGCCGGCATTCCTTGTCCGGAAGGGGAAAAGGCAGGCAGACCAGGGGATTGCCCGTCTCCAGGCAAAGATCTGGGTGGAATGTAAAGTGGTCCTGCTCTTTGGTATCCTGTATGCGCTGTTTTATCAGTTTATCTATGTCTATGGCAATGATCTGTGGCTGGAATATACCTATGCCTATGAATATGATTATATGTTGCTGTTTGACAGCTGGTATGGCGGTGAACTGTTACGGCGTTTCCCCAGCGGATTCTGGGTTCTCCTGTTCTGGACAGTTTACCTGGTGGGGAACGACATCCGGTACAACAAAAAACCCTGGAAGAAGTCTCTGGCGGCAAAGCTGTACCAGACTTTTTCTGACAGAGGGCTGAAGCGGCCTCTCTCCCGCAGGATGGTACACCGAAATGCCCTGTCCTTCGGGGTGGCAGTGGCTTATGGCGTGTTGTTGCTTTTCGGGGCTGCAGGGGCGCTTCGCAATGGACGTGGGTCGGCCTGGACGGAGGGGCTGGTGATTATCATGGGTATGATGGCATTCCTGGTGGTGGAATACCTCATTGGCACCAAAAATGTGGAAGTGGCCAGGGATGTGGAGGCCCTGTCAGATCGGATAGACGATATCCGCAGCGGGAACTATGGGACTGGAGCAGACTCTGACAGCGAAGCGGAGGATGGCAGGGATGCAGGGAAGGACTCTTCCCAGGCAGGCCAGGGTGCAGCCCTGTATGTGGGCCATGATCTGGAGACGGTGATGGCCAGGCTGGAGGACATCCGGCATGGTATGGCGAAAGCGGTGGATGAACAGATGAAGAGCGAGCGCATGAAGGTGGAGCTGATTGCCAATGTGTCCCATGACATCAAGACCCCGCTGACCTCCATCATCAGTTATGTGGAGTTTCTGAAGGAAGAAGAAAACCTGCCGGATCATGTGAAGGATTATGTGGCTATTCTGGACGAAAAGGCCCAGCGGCTGAAGAATATGGTGCAGGATGTGTTTGCGGTGAGCAAGGCAGCTTCAGGGGAGCTTCCTGTACACATGGAGGAACTGGATTTCGGTAAGCTGTTGCGTCAGACCCTGGCGGACATGGAGGAACAGATCGCGGGCAGCAGGGTGTCCTTCCGCACAGAGCTTCCCGACACGCCGGTGATGATCCGGGCGGACGGACAGAGGCTGTACCGGGTGTTCCAGAACCTGTTCCAGAATGCCCTCCAGTATTCCCTGGATGGATCCAGGGTCCATGTGACATTGCAGACGGACGGAAAGCTGGCAGTGGCCAGTGTGAAGAATACTTCCAGTATGGAGATCGAAGTGGGAAAGGATTTCACGGAACGGTTTGCCAGGGGGGATACCAGCCGCACGGACGGCGGCAGTGGCCTGGGAATGTCCATCGCCCAGAGCTTCACAGAGGCCTGCGGCGGACAGTTCTGCTGGGAGACCAATGCGGATCTCTTTGTGGTGACGGTTTCCTTCCGGATCTTACAGCTCTTTTCCTGATGTAGGCAAAGAGGAGATATCCTGGTTACTGTTCACTCGGTATTGCCGAGAGGTGTTTTCACGCTAAGACAGAAAGTGAAAAAAGTGATACAAGGGAGAGGGTATGGCTGTGTATAAGATACTGATCGTAGATGATGAGGAGATGATGACGGAGCTGCTCAGTGACCATTTGCAGGACTGTGGGTATGAGACCCTGGCAGCGGGAAATGCCAGGGAGGCCCTGGCCCTGTTGCAACGGCAGCCGGATTTGATTCTTCTGGACATTAACATGCCGGATATGGATGGTCTGGAGCTGTGCCGGAACATCCGTAGCCATATTACCTGTCCCATTCTCTTTCTGACAGCCCGGATCACAGAGCAGGATAAGGTCAATGGCCTGCAGTATGGCGGAGATGATTATATCACCAAGCCATTCAGCCTGAATGAACTGTCTGCCCGCATTGCAGCCCATCTGCGCCGGGATGAGAGAAGCAGGCACAGACCTTTTGTGCTGACAGCAGAAGGGCTGCTGGTGGATCTGACCCAGAGGAGTGTGTCCTGCCAGGGCAGGGAGATCCCGTTTTCCAGAAGGGAATTCGATATTCTGGAATTTTTAATGACCAATGCCAACCAGGTATTTGACAAGGAGCGGATCTATGAGGGCGTGTGGGGATATGACGCGGAAGGAGACAGCAATGTGGTGAAGGAACATGTCCGGAAGATCCGTTCCAAACTGCGGGAAATGACAGGAAAAGATTACATCGAGACGGTCTGGGGGGTGGGGTACAAATGGAGCCGGTGAAGAATCTGTCCTTGAGAAGCTTTTTTATACTGACGGTATCAGCAGTCTTTGGTGTGGTGGTGCTGTTGTCCGGACTGGTGGTCTGGGGTTGTATGGCCTGCAGGGCCTATCTGCTGCCGGATCCGGAGGCTGTGTACCTGACGGTGAGGAATGTATATCCGGATGGTACAGAAAATACGCAGAGTTGGAGGATGGGATTCGGGGAGGAGGAGACCAGCCTCCCAAGGTTGTCTGCCGTGGAAGTGGATGCCAATGGGACAGAAGAGGAAAAAGTGCTACAGCAGGACCTTTCCGATACAAAATATTCTGTAGAGAAGATAACCCGGAGTTTTGACACCTTGACGCCCAGGCGTAAGGTGGCTTACCAGTGCTGTGGTATCGCCATGGTAGTGATTCCAGGGGTATTGTCGTTGTCGGGTATTCTGATTGGCGGTGTCTTCTTCTACCGGAAGAAACTGGACCGGCCCCTTTGTCTGTTGCAGGAGGCCGCTGGGCAGATTGCAGACCAGAACCTGGATTTTTCCCTGGAATATGACTGCAGGGATGAGATGGGGGAGCTGTGCCACTCCTTCGAACAGATGCGGGCGGCCTTAGAGGAAAACAACCAGCAGATGTGGAATCTGTTAGAACAGCGCAGGTTCCTGCAGGCCTCCATTGCCCATGATCTGCGCAATCCGCTTGCCATCCTCCAGGGGTACACGGAATATCTGCAAATGAATCTGCCTGGAGGAAAGCTTTCCACGGAGAAAATAAGCCGTATTGCCAGCCATCTGCATGTGACGGCTGGCAGGCTGGCGCAGTACACGGAATCTGTCAGGATCCTGAACCGGCTGGAGGATATGGAAGTAAAACTTGAGGAGGTTACAGCCGGGGAATTTTTTGGAGAACTTGCAGATGATCTGGGGATGCTGGCTTCCGGAACCGGGAAACTGCTGTGTGTGGGCGGGGCCCGGCTGGGTGCAGATGCAGGCCTGGTCTGGCCGGAAAGGGAACTTTCCCTACAGGAAAACGGTGTTTTACCCGGGGAGAAGCTACGGCTTGACCGGGATATGGTATGGCGGATCCTGGAGAATGTGGTGGAGAATGCCCTGCATTTTGCACGGACCAGGGTCCGTGTGGACTGGAAGAAGAACGGTTCCAGGCTGTGTATTATGGTGCAGGATGACGGCCCTGGCTTCCCGGAGAAGGTGCTGGCGGGGAAGGGAAATCACTTTCTGCCCACCGGGCGGGAAGACGGCCATCTGGGCATGGGACTTGCCATCAGCAGGCTTTTTGCCGGGAAACATGGAGGGAGTCTGGAAATGTGGAACGGAAGCAGTGTGCCTGGGAAAGAGGTGGAGGGGAATGAGGATCCTGGGAAAACCACCCTGGAAAAGCCGGGGACTGTGGTGAAAATCATTTTAGCGGTATGAAGTTGGTCCGAATCTATAGAAACTTGACAAAATCTTGACTTTTACCCTGTAAGATCTCCTTGTTGCATTGGAATATAGAAACAAGGAGGTCTTTTTGCATGAAAAAAACAGGAAAAATAGTCACATGGATTGTAACAGCCGGTATGCTCCTGTCCCTGGTTTCCTGTGGACAGAACAGCGCTGACCACCCTGGGCTGCAAAGCCTGGGGGCAGATATCCTGAATGGGGATGACAGTATGCAGGCGACAGGTGCCGGTGGAGCAGTGGCCAGTACGGGAACCCAGGGTACAGATGCTGGTATGACCAAAGACGGTGGTACGGCCCGGCACACGGATGCTTCCGGAGGTGGTCTGTATCTGCTGGCTTCCCAGAAGCAGCAAAGCGTCTGCTATACCCAGGACGGCTATTATTATCTGCCTGGGCAGCCGGAATCCCTTTCAGATGGAAGTTACGGTTCCCGGCTGATGTACATGGACTTTGCCACCCTGCAGGAGGTGTACCTGTGCAGCAATGCAGGCTGTAACCACAATTCCGCGGACTGTCAGGCCCTGTGTCTGTATGATGAGTTCCCGCCGTTTACCGCATTGCTCTTTGTGTACCAGGATGCACTCTGGATATTGTCCAGGGAAGGAGAGGATAACAGCATGTATGTGGACAGTACGGAGAGTGTTTCCCTGGGGTCAAAGATGAAAGAGATGGAGTCCGTTCTCTATCGGATGAACCTGGATGGCACGGATCGGAGAAAGGTACATACATTTGAACAGAATGTTGCAGTGGAAGATCTGGTGCTGGGGGATGAGGAAGGTATCTATGTGGTGGAAAAGGAAGTGGCCGCCAAACAGGAGGGGACACATACTTATTACACTTCCATGTCCCGCAGGCTGGTGCGTGTGAACCCGGATACCGGACAGGAGACCCAGGTCTGTTCCCTGGATTTCGGGGACGGGATCCAGTGGAATATCCTGGGGGGATATGGGAATGAGTTGCTTTTGTCGGGGACGGACTATGGGCGGGCCTATACCCAGGAGGAATATTATGATGATGATACATACAAGACCTTGCTGGAGAATTCGGTAGAGATCTATGCGTCCCTGGATCTGGACAGCGGACAGAAGACGGAGCGGTACCGCATCTCCAACCGGGAGGAGAATTGTGACAGGCTGGTGGGACATACGTTGTACGTGTCTTCCCGGGAGGGCGGTGGAATCAAGGCGATTGACCTGGACACCGGTGCAGAGAGAACCGTTTGTGTGGCAGAAGGCAACTATTATTATATCTGGGACGTGGTAGGGGATAAGCTCTGCTGTAAGGACCAGTCCTGGGATTCTACTTTTTACTATATTGACATGAATACAGGGACTGTCAGCCATTCTCCCCTGGTCAACCTGAGTCTGGGGTGGAGCCTGGAGTTCAAGGCTGTGCTGGACCAGGATGTACTGGTGGTCTATGACTATGATGCTGTTGCCAGTGGGTTTGGCGGCTATGAGATAAAACGGTTTCAGTATGGCTTGATCTCCAAGGAAGATCTGGTGGCTGGCAATGGCAATTACCGAAAGATCCAGATGGTGGGGAGAGGGGAGTAGAGGATGAAAAGAGTGCAGGATGACCCGGAAAGAGCGGGGGAGATTCCCTCTCCCGGCGCGGGGGGTAGTACCCGGCTGGAACTATGTGACATCACCCACAGATACCGGGACAAAAAGGCCCTGGATGGAGTGAGCCTGACATTGAACCCTGGCATCTATGGGCTTCTGGGTCCAAACGGGGCAGGTAAGTCCACACTGATGAACGTGATCTGTGGGAATTGCAGACCTAAGGTGGGGCGGGTGCTGTGGGATGGGACAGAAACCAGGAAGCTGGGTGCCACATACCGCAGCCTTCTGGGATATGCACCCCAGCAGCAGGGACTGTATGACCAGTTTTCCGGCAGACGTTTCCTGTCCTACATGGCCACCTTGAAGGGGATATCCCGGAAGAAACAGAAGGAGGAGATCGAAAGGGTTCTGGACTATGTGAACATGACAGATGTGGCAGGGCGCCCCATGGGCACTTATTCTGGCGGTATGAAGCAACGGATCCTGATTGCCCAGGCCATTCTGGGAGATCCGAAGCTCCTTGTGCTGGATGAACCTACAGCAGGCCTGGATCCCAGAGAGCGGGTGCGCATCCGGGAGGGGATCCGGAAGCTTGCAGGGACACCCGGCACAGTACAGTGTCCTCTGGAGAAATCCCCTAAGGAGGAGAAACCTACAGGGAGCAGGATCATTTTGGTATCTACCCATGTGGTCTCGGATATAGAGCCCATTGCCCAGGAGGTCATCCTGCTCAAGGAGGGGAAGGTAGCTGCCAGGGGCAGCGTGGAGAAGCTCTGCGAAGCGTATCACTGTAGCAAGGGACTGGAGGAAGTCTATCTGCAGGTATTTGGGCACTGTGAGAAGGGAAATGTGGATAAAGGTGAAACTGGTTATTTATGAATTGAAAAAAATATGGGGCAGGCCCCGGTTTCTGCTGTTTCTGTGTGCCTTCATGGCTCTTCATGTGTTTCTGCTGTGGTATCAGAATCTGCCGGATGAGCAGACGCCGCCCTTGTCTGCCTATGGGCGGTTCCAGGAGATGACAGCAGGCATGAACGAGGAGGAAAAAGGGGCCTACATCTGCAGGCGCAAAGAGATCCTGGATGGGGTCTCTTTTGTGGAAGAAGTGCTGCTCTTTCAGGGAGTTTCCGGACAGATGGGCCAGGAGCTGGCAGACCGGGCCATGGCAGAGCATCCAGGGCTTTTCCAGGAATATGATGAATGGTATCTGAGCGGCGCTTATCTGGAATGGACAGATTCCCTGTGGCGGGAACGGACCATGGTAGAAGAGGTGTATGGGGAATGGCAGCAGGTTTCCACCTATGGGGACTATCTGGCATCCATACAGGAGAAAAAGGATACCCTGGGCGGCATCGGGATCTTTGCCGGATCCGGGGATTCCTTCTCTGCCCGGAATATCCGGAAAAGTGCCCGGGATTATGCGCATCTGACAGCATCCGGGATCCGTTTTACCCTGGGCCGGACGCTGACAGGTGCCCTGGAGCATATGTGGACAGACCTGGTGCTTCTGCTGGGGGTATTCCTGTCGGTGGGGGAGATGATTCTGGCAGAAAAAGAAAAGGGGCTGTTTCTTGTGACCCGTGTCACGAAGCATGGACTCACAGGAAGCATTGCGGGTAAGCTGGCCGCCCTCCTGATTCACTGCATTCTGCTGACAGGCAGTCTGTATGCCGTCAATTTCCTCTTTTTCGGATGCCAGGCCGGGTTCCCGGATGGAAGTGCCAGGCTGCAGTCGGTGGCAGCTTTCCGGGAAAGTCCTTTTGCCATCCGGATCTGGGAATATGTGATGCTGTCTGTACTGACGAAGGCGGTGGTGCTGTATGGGTTCGGCGTCCTGCTTACAATTCCCTGTCTTCTGGCAGATTCCTTGGTGCTGCCCTACGGCCTGGGTATGCTGTTTTGCGGGATAAACGGGATCCTGTACCTGGCTGTTCCTGCTTCCTCCAGGGCATTGCCTCTCAAAACCTTAAATCTGGCCGGTCTGCTCCAGACAAAACGACTTTACGGTGCCTACCTGAACTTTGACCTGTTGGGGTATCCGTTTTCCAGGGTGGTGGCAGCCTGGCTTGTAATCCTGCTGTTTGTGCTGCTTTCGGTGGGGGGAAGCATCTTCTGCTTTGTAAGGGGACAGCGGCTGGTGCTGCGGAAAGGGCATCTATGGGTCTGGAGGCCTCCTTTCAAGCCTCATGGCAGTCTTTTGCGTCATGAATGCCACAAGATCATGGTGGGAAACCGGGGGGGTGTGATCTTACTGTGCTGCATGGTGCTGGTAGGTAGTTTTGAACTGGGAAGGGCCTGTTACCTTTCGGCAGGGGAACAGTATTACCGGGATATCATGCTGCGCCTGGAAGGAGGGCTGACAAAGGAGAAGGAGGACTTGGTGCTGGCAGAGAAAAGCCGATATGAGAAAGCCTTCCAGCAGGTGGAACGGATTGAAAGACTGATGGCAGAAGGGGTTCTCAGTGAACCGGCCGGGGAGGAGCAGATGGCAAAATGGAAGGGAATCCTGGCTTTCTATCCGGATTTTAGGCGTGTGTGGCAGCAGTACGAGGGGATCAGGGAGCATGGGGAGGGGCATTTTATCTATGACACAGGATATTTGCATCTGTTTGGGATCTGGGGCGGGGAGAATCTGGTGGATCTGTTGCTTGTGGTGCTGGGTGTGATCCTGGTGACCGGCAATGGGAACGGCCCGGATACCACTTGTGGAATCTGGAAACTGCTTGGGGCCACCAGGGCAGGAAAGAGGCGCATTCTCATGTCCAGACTGCGGGTATGCGTGTCCACAGCCTTGCTGCTGGCCCTGGTTCCTGTGTTGTGCCGGGCAGTCGGGATGCGGGATCTGTTTACCTGGCAGGGGTTTGGCCTTTCAACAGGAGATATTCCCTGCTGTAGTATGCTGCCCGGATTTCTCACGGCACTGCCTGTGGTCGGCTTTGTGCTGGTATTCGCGCTGTCCCAGGGGCTGGTGCTGGCCGTGGCGGCGCTGCTGGTATTCGCGCTGAGTCTGTGGCAGAGGACTGGCGCCAGGACATACTTTCTTGCCATGCTGGTGTTTATTCTGCCCCTGGTGCTGCAGCTATTGGGTTTATCCTGGGCAGAGCGTTTTTCCCTGTATCCACTCTACTCCTGGATGAGAAGTATGTAAAATGATTCCTGAAAGCAGACAGCGCCAGGGGTTCAAATCAGTCTGATAATTTCCCCTTTGCGCAGGCGTCTGTCTTATGATGCTGGCTGCGGAACTCCATGGGGGAAATGCCGTAGTATTTTTTGAAGCTTTTTGAAAAATACTTTTCATCGCAGAATCCCAGCTCATAGGCGATTGTGAAGATCGGGGTGTTTTTCCGCAGCAGAAGCTGTCCGGCCTCCCGCATCCGCAGTCCATGGATGTATTCCGTAAAGCTGTTTCCCACGATATTTTTAAAGGCCCTGGAGAAATAGCTCCTGCTTAGGTGAAACTGTCTGGCAATAGATTCCTGGTTCAGATTCTCCACAAAATGGGCCTGGATATATTCCACGGACGCAAGGATCATCCGGAAAGTTTCATCCGGGTAGGAAGAATGATTGAACTGGGATGCCAGGGTGTCTCTGGCATCTTCCAGCAAAGTCTCACATTCTGTCCAGAATTCTGCCGTTTCCAGGCGCAGGTACAACTGGTCCGATAGGGGAATGGCAGTGCGCTGCTCCAGTTCGCGGAGGGCTATATAGAGGATTCGTTTCAACCGGGAAGACTTGATATAGGAGGTCATGGTCTCCCTTTTAAGCGCATCGAACAGATCCTGTCCATAGATCCACTGCAGACTGGACCATTCCTCCTGCAGGTGCTCTGCCACTGCCTCTTCCTGGGAAGGCTCCGGAAGCTGACAGCATGGATCCACCACATAGGATCTGGTATTGGGACGATACTGGTAGAAGAGCTGGTAGTTCATGTAAACCTTGAACAGCTCTGCCAACTGGCTGGTGGTATAGGCAGACACTTCCCTGGCCAGGAGCATAATCTGGTGTGGGTGGGAGGCGGACATGGCGGAAATAGCCTCTGCACAGCAGATGTCCATCCGAAGGAGGAGGCTTTTCTCATCCAGGGGGATCTGTTCTGTCACCACCAGGCTTTCCCTTTGGGGGACGTAAGGCCTGCCAGAAGAGGGGGCATATAGCAGGACGGCGGTGTCCGGGGGGAGCTGCAGCGTGTTGTGGGCAGATCCGGAATAGGAGCGGATCTTGTGTGTGATCCTGTTCAGGCATTCCTCCAGGGTTTCCTGTTCCAGTTCTGTCTTCACGATATAGTCTATGGCGCCCATTCGCAGGGCTTTTTGCAGGTAATTGAAATCCTGGTGGCAAGTAATCAGCACAATAAAGATAGCGGGATATTGGCGTACTACATAACTGATCAGGTCAAAGCCAGTCTGCTTGGGCATGGAGATGTCGGTGAGCAGCAGATCCACAGTATGGCAGGCAAGGAAATCCACGGCATGTTCCATACAGTCGGCTTCCCCGATGATCCGGATGCCATATTTTTCCCACGGGATGGTGAGCATCATTCCCTTGCGGCTCAGATATTCATCGTCAACAAGTAAGGCTTTGATCATAATCGGCTCCTTTCCAGGGGGATTCCTGGCAGACGGGTGAGCAGGGGAGAAGCAGGGAGACGGTGGTTCCGGCATCCTGGGTGCTGTCAATGGTAAGATGGTATTCTTCGCCATAATAAAAACGGATCGTACTGTTCACGTATTTCAGTCCCAGGCCGAAGCCTGTATGTTCCTCGCTCTTTAGGTTTTCTTCTGCTATTTTCCGGAGTTTATCGGGGGGAATTCCAGGTCCGCTGTCTATGACCTGCAGTGTCAGGCAGTTTTCCTCTGTCCTGGCGGCCCGGATCTGGATACTGCCCCGGCCTCTGTTCATGCCGTGAAAAATGGCATTCTCTACAAGGGGCTGCAGAATAAAACGGGGGAGTTTTACCTGGCCAAGGCCCTCGTCTATCTGGAAGGAGGCCTCCAAGGCGAACTGATAGCGGATTTTCTGCAAGTCGATATAGCTCTGGATGGCCAGAAGTTCCTCCTGCAGGGAAGCGAAAATGTCTTCTCCTTCCAGGTTATACTTCAGGATGCGGGAAAACAGGGTGGCCATCTGCTCGATCTCCGGTTCCTGGTGCAGCCGAGCCATCCACTGGATAGAATTCAGGGTATTGTGGATGAAATGGGGATTGATCTGCATTCGGAGCTTGTCGATTTCCAGCCGCATCTGCTGTGTCTTCTGCTCTGTCATCTGCTGCATGAGCAGAAAAACGCGGTAGCGGGCATCGTGGAATTCTTCCAGAAGTTCATTGAATTCCTTTATCCCGGTGCCCATGTTGACCGGGACTGGGGAATTGGCGGCCATGAGCTGGAATTCCCTGTGCAGTATGTGGATGGGGTGATAGAGGGAGCGCCACATCAGGATGGCCAGGGATACCGTCAATATCAAGGAAAACAACACAATTAGCAGAAAATGGCCGAACCAGGCAGTAATCTCTTTGTTGTATTCCCATTTGGGGATGGCCATTGCCACGTGGTAGTCATCCCTGGCGCTGCTGAACAGAAAATAATTCCCGAAAGAGGCCTTTCCTCCTCCCAGGGAGGCTGCCTGGAACTGGGTTCCGGGCGGAATCTGTTCCGGATGAGTGCTGAAGATGACGGTAGCCTGGCTGTCCGTCATCAGGAAAACGGGGTCGCCTCCTATGTGGCTGTTCTCTAACAAGGTGCGGAACCAGCCTGCCCCGGCTTCCACATAGACATACACATCCTCAAGACCGGAGACCCTGCGCTCCACAGAGATCACCGGGGAGAAGGGCGACAGGACGGATGCGTGGAGGCCGTGGAACCGTGCCAGGCCGTAGTCCTGTATGTAGCTGTCTTCTGGAACCTGAAGGGTTCCGGAGAGAGCGCTGGCACTGGAGAAGAGGATGGTCTTCTCAGGGACAGCACGGTAAAACAGGGCCAGCCCCACATTCGGATTGACGGAGGCGATAAAGTGGACACTGGAATGGAGGTAGTTTTTGCTCGATACCAGTTCCAGTTTTTCCTGGTCGCTGTATTCTGACTGGCTGCCAAGAAAGTCAAGATACCTGCGCAGGGAATCTGAGATGGTGTGGCTGCTGACCACCAGATCTTCATATGCGAGCTGCTTGGCCGTGTTATCCAGGCTGTCATAAGTGTTGGACATGGTCATGCAGATCGTGTCCAGGGCGCCCAGAATGGTGGCCTGGGTGGTATTCTCGTGTATGGTATATATGGTGATGCAGCTCACTGTGCCGATCAGGAGCAGGGTGGCAGTACAATTGAGAAACAGGAACAGGGAAAAATGCTTTTTGATGGAGACAGGTGCGCCTGTCTTTTTTTGTCTGGGATTGTTCATCTTATATACCTTAATATCTTATATACCTTAATACCTTGTGTATTTGGGCACATATACCAATTTGAACAGGAAATAAGCGGCTGCATTTGGGCTGAATATCCTATAAATCTTGTGCGCCGACTGTAAATATTAGATTCATTATACAATAAACCGGGGACAAATCAAGTTTGGAAGGTGTATTTTTGTGTCTGGAAGAGGGGGGCCTGGTGTGCTGTCCGCGCTCCTGGGCATGTGGCCGGGTTCCCCTGCAAGGGCATGGACCGGTTTCACGGCACAGGCCTCACCCTGTCCTGCCACAGGCATACCACCCCGTCCAACTGGAAACATGCTATAGTATGGACAGGCCAGAAACCAGAACAAGAACCAGGCAACAGATCAGGACAAGAACCAGGCAAGGAGGAGGTACCAGTTTGAAGAAGGCGAATAGCACAACTATTATGAAGAAGAAATGGTCCCTGAAAACGTTCCGGAGATATTATGCCCTCTCCCTGATGGCAGTTCCGGCAGTGCTTTACCTGCTGCTCAACAATTATCTCCCGCTGCTGGGACTTAGTATTGCATTTAAGAAGGTGAATTATGTGGATGGCATTTGGAAAAGTCCCTGGTGCGGGTGGGACAATTTCAGGTTCCTGTTCCTGACGCCGGATGCCTATACCATCACCCGCAATACCATATGCTATAACCTGGTGTTTATCCTACTGGGAATTCCATCTGCGGTGTTTATCGCTATCCTGCTGAACGAACTGAGAGGGAGGTTCCTTCCGCGCCTATACCAGAGTTCCCTGATCATTCCCTATTTGATTTCCTTCACGGTGGTGGGATATATTGTATACGCTTTCCTGAGTCCCGATTACGGAATCGCGAATTTGTTCCTGGAGAAGGTGCTGGGCAGGGAAGCCGTAAACTGGTATGCGGAAGCAGCCAAATGGCCTCCTGTACTGGTATTTGTCAATCTCTGGAAGAACTGCGGCTATTCCTCGGTGATGTATCTGGCAGCCATCATGGGAATTGATGCCACATACTACGAGGCGGCCATGCTGGACGGCGCCAGCCGCTGGCAGAAGATCCGGTATATTACCCTGCCCTCCATCCAGCCAGTGATCATTATGCTGCTGCTTCTCAACATTGGCCGTATTTTCTATGCAGATTTCGGACTGTTCTACCAGACCACCATGAACAGTGGGCTGCTGCATTCTACCACCAATGTGATTGACACCTATGTGTACCGCGCTCTGCTCACCACAGGAGACATCGGTATGTCTGCCGCCGCAGGCTGCTATCAGTCTGTCATTGGGTTTGTGCTGGTTCTGGGAGCCAATCTTCTGACCAGGAAATATAGCAGTGAGAACGCATTGTTTTAGCCAAGGAAAGGACAGAGGATATGGAAAACTGTATGAAAACCCCCATCAAACACCGTCATATGAAAACATCCAGCCATCCGCTGCGAAATGCCTGGATCCATGTGATCCTGGCAGCCGGATCCCTGTGCTGCCTGGTTCCGTTTGTCCTGGTAGTGATCATATCCTTCACAGAGGAAAAAGCCATCCTGCAAAACGGGTACTCCTTTTTCCCGGCGCGGTGGAGTCTGGCAGCATACCGGTATCTGCTTGCAGACTTCTCCGGCATTGTGCGGGGGTATATGATAACGATTCTGGTGACGCTGACGGGTACCCTGGCGCATCTGATCATTGGCTCCATGCTTGCCTATACCCTGTCCAGAAGAGATTACCCCTACCGTGGGCTTTTGTCCTTCTTTGTCTTTTTCACCATGCTTTTCAACGGGGGTCTGGTGCCGTGGTATCTGGTCTACAGCAACTTCCTGCATATCAAGGACTCTGTTTTTGCCTTGATTGTCCCAAATCTGATGCTCAGCGGGTTCAATGTGATGGTCATGAGAACCTTTTTCCAGAACAGTATCCCGCCTTCGCTGATCGAGTCGGCATATCTGGACGGGGCAGGGGAATTCCAGATATACAGGAAGATAGTGGTACCCCTGTCCAGGCCGGTTCTGGCCACGGTGGGTTTCATGGTGGTGCTGAATTATTGGAATGACTGGTACAACAGCCTGGTCTTCATGACCAATGACAAGACGGTGAGCCTGCAATACCTGATGACAAAGGTGCTGTTGAATATCCAGGCGCTGAAGGCACAGCAGTCCCAGATGACGCCGGATATGCTGAAGGCCCTTGGAAACATGCCCAGCGAATCTATCCGGATGGCCATGGCGGTAGTGGGGGCAGGCCCTATGCTACTGATCTTTCCCTTTTTCCGGAAATATCTGGTCAGCGGACTGACAATCGGCGCAGTAAAGGGTTAAAAAGATACATTTGTGGGAAGGATTCCGGATGGCAGGCGGATTCGGGCAGGAAGCGAGGGGGCGCAGAGATAAGGGTGACCTGCCTGGCAGACCGGAGTGATTCCCGGGGTGTTCGCAATAAGGAATGCTGAAAAATTGGAGTGGAGAACTGGAGACAGACTGCCGCAAAAGCGGCATGTCTGGAAGTGTGAGGAGAAACAACAAGAAGGAGGAAGTTCTTATGAGAAAAAAATGCACCAGAGTATTGGCACTGCTTCTGGCCTGTGGAATGACCCTTGGAACCCTGGCCGGCTGCGGGAACAACAAAGAAGGATCCGCAAAAGATACGGACACCCAGGTGGTGGAAAATCCAGGCGGGGAGAACGGTGAGGCAGCAAAAGATGCCAACGCAGAGCCTTACACCATTGATTTTTATTACATCAATTATAATTCCCCGCTGAAGGACTTAGAGGATGTCCAGGCGGCAATGAGCGACATCCTAAGGGAGAAGATCAATGCGGATATTGTGCTTCATCCCATTGACAGCGGCGCCTGGTCGGACAAGGTCAACATGATGTATGTGTCCCAGGACAAGATCGATGTGATCTGCAGCTCTGCAGGCTTAAGCCCGGATTACAGCACCAGTGTGGCCAAAGGCGCTTTCCTGGAACTGGAGGAGCTGATCCAGGAATATGGTCAGGGCATCATCGATGCCTGCGGCTGGGACTTTATCTCTGGCACCACTTTGAACGGACATATCTATGGGGTTCCAGTGCTGAAGGAGAAGGGGATTGCCTATGGGTATATCTTCAACAAGGAACTGGTGGAGAAATATGAGTTTGACCTTACCACGGTGAAGAGTTATAAGGACATTGAGCCTATGCTCCAGGTCATCAAGGAGAAGGAACCGGGGGTCACGCCCTTGTGCATGTCCGGAAGGGATACCCGCAGCCTGCGGAATGCGGCCCACTGTGGCGATGTGTATTCCGACATGTTCTTTGTGCCTTGCGACACAGAAGATTTCCAGGTGATTCCCTGGTACGAATATGAGCCAGAGCTGGAACTACTGCGCTGGATCCGGGAAATGTACGAGGCTGGCTATGTGAACAAGAGCAGCCTGACAGACACAGATGAAGGTCCCATGAAGGCGGGGAATGCGTTCTGCATGCCCTATGAGATGCATCCGGGCAAAGCGCTGGAGTTGTCCAGCGCCTGGGGTCTGGAAGTGGAACAGGTATTCTTGTGCGACAACTATATGGCTTCCACACAGTCCCTGGGCATCATGTCCAGCATTGGCAGGACGTCCCGGAACCCGGAGAGGGTCATGCAGTTTCTGAACCTGCTCTATACGGACAAGGAGTTGATCAATCTGTTGGTATTTGGTATAGAGGGCAAAGACTATGTGAAGGTAAGCGATGGCATCATCACCTATCCGGAAGGGGTTACAGCAGAGAGCGTGGGGTATGCCAACCAGGGATGGCTGTTCGGCAACCAGTTCAACAATTACCTGCGGGATACGGAGGATCCGGAAAAATGGACAAAATATGAAGCCTTCAATGAAGAAGCCATTATCTCGCCGGTGCTGGGATTCGTGTTCGATGTCAGCAAAGTCTCCGTAGAAATGGCGGCTATCGACTCTGTGAACAGTCAGTATGGCATGGCCTTGCACACCGGCGCCATTGACCCGGAGGCCAATCTGGAGGAGTATGTGGGCAAGCTAAAGGACGCCGGGATTGAGAAAGTGCTGGGGGAGTGCCAGAGACAGTTAGATGAGTGGCGGGCAGCCAACGGCAAATAGAAAGAGCGGGAAGAAAGCACCAAAGCGAAGAAAGCGGAATACAAGCGGTAGTGGTAATGTAGGGAAACGGATTTTGGGGGAGAGGGATGTTTCCCTGCTGGTCTTGCTGAAATGAACCCACACAATGTAGGTAGTCCGGCCAATGCAGACTCGGGTCTTTTTACAACCTGTTTTCTGGGAATTTTGCGGTAATTTCTGATGCAAACCTGTTGTATGTTTTGTTTGCCATATGCTATAATTAGCATCGGTTCGAAGACCAGTGATATACCAGTGACACGGTTTGCGGATTAGTGAGATGAAATGCAGTAAGAGGAGAAAACGGTATGGGAGAGAGAAGAGTACGTTTTAAAGAATTTTCTGCAAGGGCGGCGGCCCTTCTGACATGCATGGTCTGCGTGTTATGTGCTGCTTGTGGGAACGGAGCGGCCGCTACAACCATGAAGTTGGCACGGGTGGAGGGAGAGGTGTCGGTCCGCGATGAAAAGGAGAAGGATCTGACTCCAGCGGAGGACATGAATCTGTACAGTGGATATCAACTGAAAACAGGGAAGGAGTCTTATTCCTATATCAATCTGGACAGCGTAAAGCTGACGAAAATGGACGAGGAAAGCGACGTTGAGATACAAAAATCGGGGAAGGATCTGGAGATTCTGCTGCATTCGGGAAGCCTCTTTTTCAATGTGACGGAGCCTCTAAAGGAGGATGAAACCATGAGCATCCGCACCTCCAATATGGCGGTAGGTATCAGGGGAACCTGCGGATGGGTGGATGTACCGGGCGAAGGAGAGATGTATGTGTATATCTTAGAGGGAACCGTGGAATGCAGCATAACGGATCCGGATACCGGGGAGGTCGCGGCAGCGCAGACCGTGACGGAGGGTGAGTCGGCAAGACTTGTGTGGAAGGACGGGAAGGCAGAGATCATCGTGGAAAAGTTCACCAAGGAGGAAATCCCGTTCTTTGTGACGGCAGAGCTTGAGAAGGATTCCAGGTTTGAGGAGCAGGTCGGGGAGATTCTGGCAGCGAACGAGGAAGCGTCAGGCAACGGAGCCGAAGACGGGGAAGGCGTGTCCGGCGAAGATGGAAGCGGGGAAGAGACATCCGGCGAAGATGGAAATGCCGTGCAGGAGCCTGTGGTCATCACAACGAATGTCAATGAATTGGAATTTGTCAACGGAAACGGAACAGGGAATGTGATCGTGACATTGCGGGACGGGATGTACGGCGCGGTGAATCTGAATGGGGAGGAGATTGTCCCCAACAAGTATTCCACGTATGTGCGCACGCCGAACAAGGAAGGGCAGTTCGCTTTAGGAGACGGGGAGAATACGTTTGTTTTTGACAACCAAGGTAACATGGTCGTGGAGATACCGGGGCTTATCAGCCTTCAGATATCGGAGAATGCGGCTACCTACAGTCGTACAAATGCGGAGGGTCGGAAGGAAGTGGGCTGTTACGACATGGGCGAGGGTCGTATGACCTTGAAGATGGAACTGACAAACGAACAGTGGCAGAGCAATTTCAGTGCCCAGATTACGGGGATGCAGAATGGAAGCTTTTACTGCTCATCTCCAGGGGATCTGCGGCTTCGTCAGATTCAAAAGGATGGCAGCACGGTGTGGACAGATGAGGCGTTGGAAGCAGAGATGGAGAGAATCTGGGAGGAAGAGGAACAGAGCCAGGGAGAACAGATGCCGGACAGGGATTGGGCGAATGTCGGAGGAATGTCAAGCTTTATGTATGATCCGGGCTACCCCGTTCAGAGTCCCAACGGCGGTTACATGGTCTGCGCCCCCTGGCTGGAGGCATCGATATTCAGGATGTTTGATTGTAACGAGAGGCGATACCTGCGTTTTGATACATACAGGTTGGAGGAAGGTTTTGTGTGGAATCAATTTGAGGAGATGTGGCCCCAGTCCTTTTATGATGACGGACAGTGGTATGCAAACAAAGGGACACAGGTGGTTATGCGGGGCTTTGTCACTTACGGCGGCGAAGACCATACGGATTACCTGGTGGATTTCTCCAAAGCCAGGACGGACGAATTGGGAAACGTGTTGAATCTTTCCGACTTGATTCTGGCGGAGTATCCCTATATCAGCCTTGCGGGAGACGGATATTACGCGGCAAGCGATGGCGAGTCGTGGTTTTACCTGAATGAGCAGGGCAGCATGGTAAATTCGGCCCGATGGACCGACTGTTCCGGCTTTTATGACGGTTATGCCCTTGTGGTGGAGGAGGACGGCATGGCATACGTGGTGGATAAGAATTTTGATAAGGTCACGGAGGGGTATCCGGCAGACTCAGTGTCACGGTCGGGAGGAATGCTATGCGTCAGAAAAGGGGACGAACAAACATTTATTTATATTCGGTAAGTATGTTTGTGCTGGTTCTGCCCCTTACGCTGTAGCTATTGGGTTTATCCTGGGCAGAGCGTTTTTCCCTGTATCCATTCTATTTCTGAATGTCAGACATTTTATGAAGGATTCGCAACCAGGGGTTCCTGATTCCGAAACTTGTGATATACTTCCTAAGTGAAGTATCATATGCGGGGCAGACGCAGGGAGGTATCATTGTGAAAAAAGTTCGTATGGCAGGCACAGATTTAACCTTAAGCAGAATCTGTCTGGGCACGGATCAGTTCGGGAGTAAGCTGTCCGGACAGGAGGCCTTTCGTATCCTGGATCATTTCCGGGATCTGGGGGGCAACTTCCTGGATACGGCCAACATATATGGGAAATGGCTTCCGGACGGCATCAACCACAGCGAGCGTCTGGTAGGACAGTGGCTGCGGGAGAGGAAAGCTGCCCAGGACATGGTGGTGGCCACCAAGGGCGGCCATTATGACCTGGACCATCCCGGGATCAGCCGGGTTACAAGGGAAGGGATCCGGGCTGACCTGGAGGAGAGTCTTTGGTCCCTTGGTCTGGAGCGGATTGATTTTTACTGGCTTCACCGGGACAATCCGGCCATGGAGATGGAAGAGCTGATTGGCATCCTGGAGGAGCTGGTGAAGGAAGGGAAGATCCGCTATTACGGCGCTTCCAATTTCTGCCTGGAGCGGCTGGAAGAAGCTTACGCTTACGCTGACACTCACAGAGGGCAGGGTTTTCGGGCTGTGTCCAACCAGTGGAGCCTGGCTGTGGATCGCAAGCAGGGAGAGGCTTCGCAGAATGCGGCTACAGGGGACCCTACCATGGTGAAGACTAATCGGACTCTCTATGAATGGCACAGGCAGACAGGCATGCCGCTGGTACCCTACAGCTCATCTGCCGGGGGATATTTTGCCAGGCTGGAGGCCGGGCAGATGTCTGAAGGTATGGCTGCAAAATATGACCAGGATCGGAACCGGAAAATATTTCATCTGTTGCAGGAGGAATCTGCCCGTTGCGGGATCAGCGCCTTTGGCCTGGGACAGGCATTCCTGCTGGCCCAGCCTTTTCAAGTATATCCTGCCACCGCGGTGTCCTCGCCGGACCAGATGGCGGAGTTTGCAGCGATCTGTGGATATGAGATGCCGGATGGGCTGGCGGGAAAGCTTCTGGAGGAGAAATACACAAATATTTTGAAGGAAATTCCAGAAACCTATTGACATTTTCTGGATGAGGGATTATACTTCACTTATTGATGATGATGGTAAAAGGTAAGAGTGGCTGATACGCCACTCTTTCTTGTTTGGCTGTAGATTGTGCAGGCCGGGCCGTCCATGCACCAGGGACTGACAAAAGAGTCCGCTGGTGGCTGTAGTCATCTCTGGCAGGATAGCCATTTCAGGAGGATCCTGGCAGGCGTTTGATGGCGGACCGTAAGGCTGCATCCGGCAGCGGTACAGGAAGGAGGACAGGATATGTCCCGCAGGGAAGAATACGAGGAGAAGACAGAGAGGCTTCTTGCCCCCATTGCCCAGGCGAACGGGGTATCTGTCTACGATGTGGAATATGTAAAGGAAGGCAGGGACTGTTATCTGAGGGCTTATATCGACAAAGAGGGCGGCGTGAACATCCAGGACTGTGAGAATGTGAGCAGACAGCTGTCAGATGTGCTGGACCGGGAGGACTTCATTCCGGATGCCTATATCCTGGAGGTGAGCAGTCCCGGACTGGGCAGAACCCTGAAGAAGGATAAACACCTGCAGGCCAGCCTTGGCAGTAAGGTGGAAGTGAAGCTGTACAAGGCCTTAGAGGAGAGGAAGGAGTACGGTGGGATCCTGGAGGGCTTTGACCAGGGAACCATCACGATAGCAGTGGAAGGGGAAGATGCTCCCAGGCACTTTAACCGGGAGGACATTGCGCTGGTCAGGCTGGCGCTGGATTTCTGAGGGGACAAAAGAAGCAGGACATAAGAACAGCCAGGAAATTGGATACTGGGAACAAAGATGGCAATAGCCAGAATGGAGGAAATGATGAATAAGGAATTGATGGAAGCACTGGACATTTTGGAGAGGGAAAAGGAGATCAGCAAGGAAACCTTGTTTGAGGCGATCGAGAACTCTCTGCTGACCGCGTGCAAGAACCACTTCGGAAAAGCGGACAATGTGCACGTGGAAATTGACCGGGAGACCTGCGATTTCCTGGTATATGCGGAGAAGGAAGTGATGGAGAACGCCGAGGACGTGGAGGATCCCTGCCTGCAGATATCCCTTGAGGATGCCAGGGAGCTATCCACCAAGGCCCAGGTGGGCGATATGCTCCATGTGGAGATACAGTCCAAGGAATTCGGCCGTATTGCCACCCAGAATGCCAAGAATGTGATCCTCCAGAAGATCCGGGAGGAGGAGCGCAGTGTCATCTATAACCAGTATTATGAGAAGGAAAAGGATGTGATCACAGGCGTGGTGCAGCGTTATGTGGGCAGGAATATCAGTATCAATCTGGGAAAGGCCGATGCCATGCTCACCGAGAGCGAACAGGTGAAGGGAGAGGTGTTCCGTCCTACGGAGCGCATTAAGGTATATATCCTGGAAGTGAAGAACACGCCGAAAGGACCCCGCATCAATGTGAGCCGCACCCATCCGGAACTGGTCAAGAGGCTGTTTGAGTCTGAGGTCACGGAGATCCGGGACGGCACTGTGGAGATCAAGAGCATTGCCAGGGAGGCTGGAAGCCGTACCAAGCTGGCTGTGTGGAGCAACAATCCCAATGTGGATCCTGTAGGTGCCTGTGTGGGTATGAACGGCGCCAGAGTCAACGCCATTGTGGAGGAGCTGCGGGGAGAAAAGATCGACATTGTCACCTGGGATGAGAATCCCGGCAACCTGATCCAGAATGCCCTGTCCCCGGCAAAGATTGTGGCAGTGTTCGCAGATCCGGATGAGAAGACAGCCAAGGTGGTGGTGCCGGATTACCAGCTTTCCCTGGCCATCGGCAAGGAGGGACAGAACGCCAGGCTGGCTGCCAGACTCACTGGTTACAAAATTGATATCAAATCGGAAACCCAGGCTAAAGATGCACCGGGCTTCAGGTATGAGGATTATATGGATGAGGATTACGGTGAGGAATCCTATGAGAACGATGAAAATGTAGTGTATGAGGAGGGTGAGTACGGGGAAGATGTAGAGGAAGGTTACAGGGAACCAGAAGACTATGCGGAAGGGGGGAATTTACCGGAGGATGGAGACTTTCCGGAAGGTGAGGATTTTTCGGAAGTCGGACAGCTTTCAGGGGAAGGAGATTACATGTAAAGATCCAGACAATGTTACAGATGCCGGAGTACGCTAAGGAGTGTGGATATGGCGAAGAAGATTCCTTTGAGGCAGTGTGTGGGCTGTGGCGAGATGAAGGGCAAAAAAGAAATGATGCGGGTTCTTAAGACTGCTGAAAATGAGATTTGCCTGGATGTCACAGGCAAGAAGAACGGAAGAGGCGCATATGTTTGTAAGAGCAGGGAATGTCTGCAAAAGGCCAGGAAAAACAAGGGCCTGGAGCGCTCTTTCAAGATGGGTATTCCAAATGAAGTGTATGACACTTTAGAGAAGGAGTTTGAATCGATTGAAGCAGAATAAAGTCTTTTCGCTTTTGGGAATTGCTATGAGAGGACGCAATCTGGTCAGCGGCGAATTTCAGACCTTGAATGCGATTAAGAAAGGCTCCGCCATGCTGGTGATCATTGCGGAGGATGCGTCCGAGAATACCAGAAAGTTATTTACCGATAAGTGTTCTTTTTACCAGGTGCCAGTTTTCGGGTACGGGACAAAGGAAGAACTGGGCCGGGCAATCGGGAAGGACTTGAGGTCATCTGTGGGCGTATGTAACGCAGGGTTAGCGGATGCGATTATCAGACAATTGATACTTAATAACGAAAGTAGCCGCTAGCGGCAGAAATGGAGGAAAGCATGGCGAAGATAAAGGTACATGAACTCGCTAAGGAACTGGATAAACAGAGCAAGGACATATTGAGTTTCCTGCAGGGAAAAGGTATAGAAGCAAAAGCTGCACAGAGTTCTGTGGAGGAGGATGTGGCACAGATGGTGCGCAGGGCGTTTGGAAAGGCCCAGGGCCAGGAGACGGCAAAGATGTCTGCTGATACCGGGGCTGACCAGGCGGACAAAGCAGATACCAGGGCTGAAGAGAAGAAGACTTCCCTGCCTGCAAAGGAAGGAGAGTCCAGGGCAGAGACCGGAGAGGGGAAACCGGGAGAGGATAAAATTAAAGCAGATAAGGGCAGAGAAGATAAGGTGAAAGAGGAAAAGAGAAAAGAGGAAAAGACCGGGGAGGATAAGAAGGGGGCTGTACAGGGTATGGCAGAACCGTCCAGGAATGGAAAGGGCGGGGAGGGCACCAGGTCCAGGAAGGCAGAGTCCGAGGAATCCCCGAAGAAGAAAAAGACGATTATATTTGTGAGCAATCCACAGAATTCCAAGATGCAGGGAGGCCGCCAGGGGGGACAGAACAACGCAGGCCGTCAGACAGGCAGCCAGAACAACACCGGCCGCCAGACCGGTGGCCAGAATGGCGCAAACCGCCCGGCAGGCACAAACCGCCAAGGCGGTGCAGGGGCACAGAACGGGGGTAACCGCGCCAATGTGCAGTCCGGTGCAAACCGTCAGGGAGGTGGCAATACCCAGGGAAACCGTACCAATACCCAGGGAGGCCGTCCGGGAGGAAGCCGCCAGGGAGGTTATCAGAGCGGATTTGGTTCCGGGAGGCCCACTGTGCGTCCCATTAAGCCGCTGACACCGCCATCCCCTACACCCAGTGTACAGATGGTACCTCCCAAGCCGCAGCCAAAGGCCCAGAAGCCCCAGCCTGCACCTGTTGTGGAGGAGCCGAAGAATGTAGTGACAGAACCGGTTAAGGAGCCGGTACTGACAGCGCCGCCACAGGTGACGGAGAGCGTACAGCAGGAGCCCAAGGTGCAGGGCGGATCCCAGATAAAAGACAAAGCACAGGGACAGTCTGTGGCAGCGCCCCAGAATAAGCCTTTCAGGAATCAGAACCCGGCTGCAGGACAGGACAGACGCAGCCGTGAGGATCGGAACCAGGAAGACCGGGCACCACGGGAAGGCCGCAGCCAGGATAACAGGAACCGTGACGTGCGTAGCCAGGATGGAAGAGGCCGTGACATGCGTGGCCAGGATAACAGGTTCCGGGACGGCAGAAGCACCGGCGGTTACCAGGGAAACGGCAACCGGCCAGACCGCGGAGGACAGTATCAGGGCCGGGGAGGCAATGGTGGAAATGGAAGACCGCAGGGTGACAGACAGAATGGGTATCAGAGAGGTGGTAGGCCAGGTTTTGAAGGTGGCCAGGGTGACCGCAGGGGTCCGGGCGGTGGCCAGGGCGGCAACCGCGGCTTTAACGGTGCACCGCGCGATGGCAGAGGCAATGGCGGACCGGGAAATCGATTCGGAGATAATAAGCAGGGCAAAGGCTTCGCGGCAGAGACTTCTGGAAAAGATATGGAGAAGAGGCGCGAGGAAGAGAAGAGGCGCGCAAGCAGCCAGGAGAAGGATAAGCGCTCCAGGAAAGACCATATCTATGAGGAAGACGAGGCATTAAAGAATAAGCCCGGACGTTTCATCAAACCGGAGAAGAAAAAGAGCGATGTGACAGAGGAAGTGATCAAGGTTATCACGCTTCCCGAGAGCATCACCATCAAGGAGCTGGCTGAGAAGATCAGGATGCAGCCTTCTGCCATTGTGAAGAAGCTGTTCCTGGAAGGCAAGATTGTGACAGTGAACCAGGAAATCTCCTATGAGGATGCGGAAAATATCGTGATGGAGTACGATATCCTCTGTGAGAAAGAAGTCAAGGTGGATATCATTGAGGAGCTGCTGAAGGAAGATGACGAAGACGAGAGCAAGATGGTGGAGAGACCGCCCGTAATCTGTGTGATGGGGCATGTTGACCATGGCAAGACCTCACTTCTGGATGCTATCCGGAAGACAAATGTCATTGACAAGGAAGCAGGCGGTATCACACAGCACATTGGCGCATATACCGTGCATGTGGGAGACCGCAGGATCACATTCCTGGATACCCCGGGACATGAAGCTTTTACAGCCATGCGTATGCGCGGCGCCAATGCCACGGACATTGCGATCCTGGTGGTGGCAGCAGACGATGGTGTGATGCCTCAGACAATAGAAGCCATCAACCATGCCAAAGCAGCCGGCATTGAGATTGTGGTGGCAGTGAACAAGATCGATAAGCCTTCCGCCAATATTGACCGAGTGAAGCAGGAACTGACGGAGTATGAACTGATTGCCACCGACTGGGGCGGCAGCACCGAGTTCGTGCCGGTATCGGCCAAGTCCGGACAGGGTATTGAGGACCTGCTGGAGACGATCCTGCTCACGGCAGATATTATGGAGCTGAAGGCTAATCCCACAAGAAGGGCCAGGGGCCTGGTTATTGAGGCAGAGCTTGACAAGGGACGGGGGCCTGTGGCTACCGTGCTGGTACAGAAGGGAACCCTGCATGTGGGCGACTTCATCTCTGCAGGAGCCTGTAGCGGTAAGGTGCGTGCCATGATCGATGACAAGGGCAGAAGAGTCAAGGAGGCAGACCCTTCCACACCAGTGGAGATTCTGGGACTTTCCGATGTGCCCAGTGCAGGGGAAGTGTTCCTGGCCCATGAAAGCGACAAGACGGCCAAGTCTTATGCGGATACCTACCTGGCACAGAACAAAGAGAAAATGCTGGAAGAGACCAGGTCCAAGATGTCCCTGGATGATCTGTTCTCCCAGATTAAGGAAGGTAATCTAAAGGAGCTGAACCTGATCGTGAAGGCAGATGTGCAGGGCAGTGTGGAGGCTGTGAAACAGTCCTTGCTGAAGCTGACCAACGAGGAAGTTGTGGTGAAATGCATCCATGGGGGCGTAGGCGCCATCAATGAATCCGATGTAACCCTGGCCAGCGCGTCCAATGCCATTATCATTGGCTTCAATGTGAGACCGGATGCCACCGCCAAGGCCACTGCAGAACGGGAAGGTGTGGATGTAAGACTATACCGTGTAATCTACCAGGCTATTGAGGATATCGAGGCGGCTATGAAGGGCATGCTGGATCCGGTCTTCGAGGAAAAGGTCATCGGCCATGCAGAGGTGCGTCAGATCTTTAAGGCTTCCCAGGTGGGCAATATCGCTGGCTCTTATGTGCTGGACGGTGTGTTCCAGAGAGGCTGCAAGGTGCGTATCAGCCGCGAAGGCACCCAGATCTACGAGGGTGCGGTGGCTTCCTTGAAGCGGTTTAAGGATGATGTGAAGGAAGTGAAGGAAGGCTATGAATGCGGTCTGGTGTTTGATGGTTTTGACCAGATCCAGGAGCTGGATATTGTGGAGGCCTATACCATGGTGGAGGTACCACGCTGACATGCTAAGAAGTTCTGCTAAGGCAGGAAAGCACCCTGCCCAGGCAGAACGGGTTCTTAAGGAAGAATGCCTGTAAAATGGTTAGGTCTGTATGGATAGGATTAGGGAATGAGAAAAAATAGTGTGAAGAATACCCGTATCAACGGGGAGGTGCAGCGTGCGCTGGCAGAGATTATCCGGGGAGAGATCAAAGATCCCCGGATCAGCCAGTGGACAAGTGTTGTGGCTGTGGAAGTGGCGCCTGATCTGAAGAGCTGCAAGGCGTGGATCAGCGTTCTGGGTGACGGGGAGGCCAGGGAGGCTACCCTGCAGGGTCTGAGAAGTGCGGAAGGCTTTATCCGCAGGCAACTGGCCAGGACCGTGAATCTGCGGAATACGCCGGAGATTTCCTTTCTGATGGACCAGTCCATCGAGTATGGTGTCAATATGTCCCGGAGAATTGATGAAGTCATCGCCCGGGATGAGGAAAATGGACAGAATAATGAGGTAGTAAATGAATCTGAATTTGGCAGAGATCTGTAAGGATGCAAAGAGGGTTGGGATCGGCGGACACATTCGCCCGGACGGCGATTGTGTAGGGGCGGTCCTGGGATTATATCAATATCTGCAAAAGAGCCTTCCACAGGCTAAGGTGAAGGCATTTCTGGAAAAACCTGCTCAGATTTTCAGCAGACTCAAAGGATATGAAGAGATTGACTCCCAGTTTCTGGAAGAAGAGCCCTTTGATGTGTTTTTTGTGGTGGACTGTACCCTGGACAGGCTGGGAGAAGCGGAGAAGTATTTCCATACGGCGGGTAAGACTGTAAATATTGATCACCATGTGAGCAATTCCGGCTGTGGGGATATCAATTATATCAAGCCCCAGACAGGATCCACCTGCGAACTGGTATATGACCTGATCGGGGAGGAGAACCTGGATCAGGATCTGGCCATGGCCATTTATACCGGTATCATTCATGATACCGGTGTTTTCCAGTACTCCAATACCACACCGGCCACAATGGAAAAGGGCGCAAAGCTGATCCGGTATGGCTTTGATTTTGCCAGACTGATCCAGGAGACTTTCTACCAGAAAACATATCTCCAGGCCCAGATCATGGGGAGAACCCTCATGGAAAGTATCCGGTTTATGGACGGAAGGTGTATTGTCAGTGTGGTGGACAGGAAAGTGATGGATTTTTACCATGCAGAACCCAATGATCTGGACGGGATTGTGAACCAGCTGCGCAACATCGAAGGAATTGACTGTGCCATCTTCCTGTACCAGACGGAAGTGCTGGAATACAAAGTGAGCCTGCGGTCCAGTGAAAAGGTGGATGTAGCCAGGATTGCCATGTTTTTTGGCGGCGGTGGCCATGCACGCGCAGCAGGCTGTACCATGCGGGGGACTTTCCATGACTGTGTAAACAACCTGTCGTTACATATAGAGAGACAGCTCAAGGCACTGGAGTGAGATGCTACAGAGCTCCCGGGGTTTTGTGGATTGGATGCATATCATGCATGTAGGATGGTATCGGTATGATGAATGGCATTATTGTAATCAATAAAGGGCTGGGATTCACCTCCCACGATGTGGTGGCGAAGATGCGGGGAATCTGCGGCCAGAAGAAAATAGGGCACACTGGCACTCTCGACCCGGGAGCAACAGGTGTGCTCCCTGTGTGTCTGGGCAGCGGTACGAAGCTTAGCGATATGCTTATGGATAGCAACAAGGAATATGTGGCGGAGCTTTTGCTGGGAGTCAGGACCGATACTCAAGACATGACAGGGACAGTGCTCTCAGATTCCTACAGGGTCTTAAGCCAGATAAAACCAGATCCGGCATCGGAGGGCGGGATTTCCAAAGGCGCTTGCCAGGGGAGCGTGCAGCAGGAAAACCCGGAAGGACAACTGCCCCAGGGGGCCACTACAGAGTCCCTGCCGGTGACAGAGCCAGAAGTCAGGCAGGCCTGTGAATCTTTTCTGGGGGAGTATCTGCAGGTTCCGCCTATGTACTCTGCTTTGAAAGTAAACGGTAAGAAACTGTATGAACTGGCCAGGTCTGGCAGGGAAGTGGAGCGCAAGCCCCGTGCTGTGTCCATTATTGAGATGGAGATCCTGCAGGTCTGCCTGCCTGTGGTGAAACTGCGGGTGGTCTGTTCCAAGGGAACCTATATCCGCACCTTATGCGCAGACATAGGGGAGCGGCTGGGTGTGGGAGGCACCATGAAGAGCCTGAAGCGCACCAAAGCAGGGGGCTTTACCTTAGGGGACGCCATCACACTGGAGGAACTCCAGCAGTACAGGGATCACGACAGACTGGAGGAAGTGGTTCGTCCCGTGGAAAGTGTGTTTAACGGCAACCCGCAGATGCATGTGCACAAGGACTGGGAGAGGCTGCTCATAAATGGCAATGCCATCCTGCCGGCACAGACCGTAGAGAAAGAAGTGTATGCACCTGGCAGGTGGGTGTGCTTTTATGGCACAGACGGGGTGTTCGCCGGGATCTATGCATATGATGGGGAAAAGGGCCGTTACCAGTGTGTAAAGAAATTCTGAACAGAAGCCCACCGCATCGACTCGTTCAGCCGCCTTGCAGACTGAAAATATATCCTGCGCCAAACATACGGGCAATTAGGGCGGATTATACTAAAAAAGGAAAAATACGGTGACAGATATGTTGACACATACACTACAGGAAGAATTTATCAGGATCTTACAGGAAGAACTGGTTCCGGCCATGGGGTGTACGGAACCTATAGCACTTGCCTATGCCTCTGCCAGGGGGCGGGAGGTGTTAGGCTGTGAGCCGGAGAAAATCACGGCACGGTGTTCCGGGAATATGATCAAGAATGTACGCTGCGTCACCATTCCCAATTCCGGAGGACTCACAGGCATTGAGGCAGCCTGTATTCTGGGCAGTGTGGCAGGAAATGCCGCAGCGGGCATGGAAGTGCTGGAGATGGTGGATGACAGAGGGCGGATGCGCACCAGTCAGCTGCTTCAGAAGAACTGTTGCAGCGTGGAATTCCTGGATTCGGAGATTCCCCTGCACTTTATCATAGAATTGTCCGGAGGCGGACATGTGGCGGAGGTGGAGGTGCGCCACACCCACACCAACATTGTCTCCATTGTAAAAGATGGACAGGTAGTCTTTACAAAGGAGCAAAAGCAGGCAGAAAAAGGGTATGCCACAGACCGCCAGGGGCTTTCCTTAGACACCATCAAGGCTTTTGCCGATGAAGTGGAGCTTTCGCAGATCCGGGACATTTTTGAGCGGCAGATCCGGTATAACATGGACATTGCCTATGAAGGGATCTCGGGGGACTATGGACTGGGTATAGGCCGGGTGATCCGTCAGTCTTATGCGGATGGCATTGTCACCCGTATGAAAGCCTATGCAGCGGCTGCGTCCGAGGCCCGTATGGGTGGCTGTGATATGCCTGTGATCATCAATTCGGGCAGCGGCAACCAGGGCATCGCCTCTTCTGTACCGGTGGTCATCTATGCCAGAGAGAAGAATATTCCCACTGAAAAACTCTACCGGGCACTGGCTTTCTCCGGCCTTCTGACCATCTATCAGAAGGAATTTATCGGGAAACTGTCCGCCTTTTGCGGTGCGGTGTCGGCTTCCTGTGCCTCGGCGGCAGCTATCACCTATATGACAGGCGGTACCATCGGGCAGATCAAGGCCACCATCGACAACACTCTGGCCAACATACCCGGGATCATCTGCGATGGCGCCAAGATTTCCTGCGCGGCCAAGATTGCGTCCAGTCTGGATGCCTCCATGATGGCCCATTACCTGGCCATGGAGAACAAGGAGTATGAGGCTTATACCGGTATTCTGAAGGAGGATGCCGGGGAGACCATCAGCTGTGTGGGATATATCGGGAAGGTGGGTATGCATCAGACAGACAAAGAGATTATCAAGATGATGTTGGAATAAGTATGGCCTTTTCCTGCGGTAGGTGCTGTCTTGCAGCATTTTGTGGCATGGGGACGGCAATGCGTATGGAGAACATAGAAAGCGGGATGACACGTGGAGATCATTGAAAACACGGTAGAATTTCACCTGAATACAAAGACGGCGGCTGCCATTGGTAAGTTTGACGGGGTACATATCGGCCACAGAAGGCTTCTGGAGGAGATCCTTAACCGGAAGGAACAGGGGCTGGCGTCCTGTGTGTTTACCTTTGATCCTGCTCCGGCGGTACTCTTTGGATATTCTGACGGCAGGGAGCTGACCACAAGAGCGGAGAAAAGGCTGCTTTTCAAGCGGATGGGGGTGGATATTTTCATTGAATTCCCCTTGAATGGGGAGACCGCCGCCATGCTGCCGGAGGTCTTTGTCCGGGACGTACTGGCAGGGGAGATGCATGTCCGGTTCCTGGCGGCAGGACATGACCTGTCCTTCGGAAACGGAGGACGGGGAAATGCAGCCCTGCTGAAAAAGCTGGCACCGGAGTTTGGATTTGCGGTGGAGACCATAGACAAGATCTGCCTGGAGGGGGAGGAGGTCAGCTCCACCCTGGTGCGGCGCTATGTGGAGGCTGGGCATATGGAAGCAGTGGAGAAGCTGCTGGGGGAGCCATATCTGGTTGCAGGGAAGGTGGTAAGGGGAAACCGGATCGGCAGGACACTGGGATTCCCTACCGTGAATATAGAACCTCCGCCTAACAAGCTCCTGCCTCCATGCGGCGTCTACTTTTCCAGGGTCCGCTACAAAGGGAAACTGTACCGGGCCATTACAAATGTGGGATACAAGCCCACGGTTACGGACAGACACAGGATGGGAGTGGAATCTTACCTGTATGACTTCCAGGAGGACATCTACGGCCAGGATATCGAGGTATACCTGTGTTCCTTCCGTCGGCCGGAGCAGCATTTTGCGGATGTGGAAGCATTGCGGAAACAGCTCCAGGCGGATATAGCGGCGGGTAGGAACTAAATTTTAAAAAAATCATGAACAATTTGTGAATTTTCTATTGTATCTTTTTGGCTTTTCCCGTAGAATGAGCTTGTTATCTGTCTGAAACAGTCGCAAAGGATGTGCGGCTGTGTGTTTCATATTAGAGCGTGTTTGAAAATTGCTTTCTGACAGATGTGCGTCACAATTTGTGGGAGATAAAATCATCTTACAGATGATTGCCCGAACGAGGGCCCAATATACCGCAAATGTGGGAATGCGGTCTACCGCGGCAGATGGCGGGAATGAATTTTAAACACGCTCTAGGGATTGTGGAAGGGAAAGTCTGATGAATGCAACTATCCTATTATCAATGGCCGGAGGATTAGGGCTGTTCCTGTTCGGCATGCGTGTCATGAGTGATTCCATTGAGAAGGTGGCAGGGGCAAAGCTGCGCCGGATCCTGGAGATCTTTACTACCAACCGTTTCTCGGGGATGCTGGTGGGCATCGTGTTTACCGGGATCATACAGTCTTCTTCGGCCTGTACAGCCATGGTGGTCAGCTTTGTAAATGCGGGACTGATGAACCTGTACCAGGCAGCAGGGGTGATCTTCGGTGCCAACATCGGTACCACTATCACTTCCCAGCTTGTCTCTTTCAACCTGTCAGCATATGCACCCGTGATATTGCTCAGTGGTGTCCTGGTGGTCATGTTCTGTAAGAACGAGAAGGTGAAGCAGTTTGCGGAGATCATCATCGGGTTTGGCGTCCTCTTCCTGGGCTTGAGCACCATGTCCGGCTCCATGGCCAGTATGCGGGAGGTCCCTGAGGTTGTGGAACTGTTAAGTTCCCTGCGAAATCCCCTGATGGCTACCCTGGTAGGTCTGGTGCTGACTTCTGTGATCCAGAGTTCCTCGGTGACAGTGAGCATTGTACTGCTTCTGGCCAACCAGGATCTGCTGTCCCTGCCGATTACCCTCTATATCATACTGGGGTGTAACATCGGCGCCTGTACCACGGCAATGCTGGCTTCCCTGGCGGGCAAGAAAGATGCCAAGCGGGCTGCACTGATCCACTTCTGGTTCAATGTGATCGGTACCCTGGTGCTGTATGTGCTCCTGTTCGTGGCACAGGAGCCGGTGATGAAGCTGATCTGGTCTGTATCCGCTGACAACGGACGTTTTGTGGCAAATGCCCACACCATGATTAAGATTTTCCAGGTGATTGTACTGTTTCCCTTCTCCAACTGGATTGTAAAGCTCTCTATTCTGTGTGTGCCTGGAGAGGACAAGAAGGTCAGTTACAGGGAGAGCTATCAGCTGAAATACATCGGGGAGAAGGTGGTATTTAACCCGGCTACCGCTGTGGTGGAGGTGATCAAGGAGTTAGAGCGTATGGCATCCCTGGCCAATGAGAACCTGAACCGGGCCATGAATGCGCTGATCACCCTGGACGATGAAGACATTGAGGAAGTGTATGAGGTGGAGAAGAATATCAACTTCCTGAATCATGCCATCACCGATTATCTGGTGAAGATCAACCAGACCACCCTGCCCATTGAAGACTTGAAGAGCCTGGGTGCCCTGTTCCATGTAGTGAATGATATCGAGCGGATCGGAGACCATGCGGAGAATGTGGCAGATGCTGCCAGACAGCGGAAGGAGACAGGAGCTTTCTTCAGCCCGGATGCCACCCATGAGCTGGGAGAGATGCTGGATATGGTGAACAAGATTATCCAGTATTCCATTGACATGTTTGCCAAGAGTGATGAGAGCCACATGCAGGAGGTGATCACCTTAGAAGACAAGGTGGATGTCATGGAGAAGAAGCTCCAGAAGAAGCATGTGGAGCGGCTGACCAAGGGAGAATGTACGGCAGAGGGCGGTATGATTTTCTCGGATATTGTGTCAGGCTTAGAGCGGGTGGCTGATCATGCCACCAACATAGCCTTTGCCATTGTGGTGGCAGAGAAAGAGGCGGAAGCGGAGTAGAACTAGATAAAGAATTGTATGGCGGGCGTTTTGTATGGCCTGCCATATTTTTTTGGAAATATCTGTTAGCTGTTGACAGGAGATGGGAAAGTATGTATAATTTGATACGTGGCGTAACAAAATTGTAATATATTTGTAATGAACATTTCATCTTTGAAAAATACAGAGGACAGAATTCATGAGATATTTGAACAAGCATAAAAAGTATATAGGCATCTGTGCCGGGCTGGTATGCTGCCTGGCCCTGGCCACACCCTTGGAAGCATTTGCAGCAGGCAGCACGGACAGTGTGCTACAGACTGCCGGGGTGGCTTCCCTGCTGGTCTCTTCGGGCCGTTCCGAAGAGGAATACCTGGAGGCCGCCAGGCAGGCGGAAGGGGCCGCCTGGGGGTATACCAACATTGGCATTGCCAATGTGGACAGCGGTAATCTGAATGTACGGGAGCAACCCTCCACAGAGGGTAAGCTGGTGGGCAAGATGCCCAAGAACTCTGCCTGTGAGGTGCTAGAGTCAGCAGATGGCTGGGCGCACATCAAATCCGGGGAAGTGGAAGGATATGTGAGTCTGGAATATCTGTTTACAGGACCAGATGCGAAGCTGGCGGCAGGTAGTCTGGTGCGCACTGTGGCTGTGGCGAACACGGACGGTTTGAATGTGCGGGAGCAGCCAGGCCTGGATGGTGCCATTCTGACCCAGGTGCCGGAAGGTGAGGAGCTGGAATATGTAGAGACGGTGGACGGCTGGGTGAAGGTGTCCATTGACGGGGAGGAGGCCTATATTTCCTCCGAATACGTGACCATAGAGGACAAGCTGGATACAGCGATCACCATGACAGAACTGCTCTATGGACAAGGAGTGTCCGATGTCAGGGTGGAGCTTGTGGAGTATGCCAAGCAGTTTCTGGGGAATCCATATGTGTACGGCGGTACCAGCCTTACCAAGGGTGCTGACTGTTCCGGGTTCGTACTCAGTGTGTTCAAGAAGTTCGGTGTGTCCCTAAGCCATCATTCCGGCTCCCAGGCCAATGCAGGTACGAAGATTGCGGCAGGGGACTTACAGCCCGGGGATCTGGTGTTCTATGGGAACAGCAGAGGCACCATCAACCATGTGGCCATCTATATCGGTGGCGGGCAGGTGATCCACGCCAGCTCCCCCACCACAGGAATCAAGATCAGCAAATACAATTACCGCACTCCCGTGAAATGTGTGAAGATATTGCAGGATTAAGGGTTTACATTTCCGCAGGGATATGTTACCATACTTAAGGACAATTCAGCCGATGCCCAGACCAGGGATGCTCCGACCCGGTCTTAGTATCAGGCGGTTTTAAGAGTAAGGAGGAAAGAAAATGATTTCTAAGGAAAAAAAGACAGCTATTATGAACGAGTATGCCAGGACACCTGGTGACACCGGCTCCCCGGAGGTACAGGTGGCAGTCTTGACTGCAAGGATCCAGGAACTGACCGACCATCTGAAGGAGAATCCCAAGGATCATCATTCCCGCAGGGGCATGTTGAAGATGGTAGGCCAGAGACGAGGGCTGCTGGCTTACTTGAAGAAGAAGGATATCGAGAGATACCGTTCCCTGATCGAGAGGCTCGGTCTTAGAAAATAGTCTGGAAAAGAAGCGGAGATGGCCGTTTTGCGGCACCTCCGCTTGTTGTCTGAAAAAAGAAAGGTAAAAGGAGACCTGCGGGGCAGAAGGAAGCCCGAGACCGCTGAAAAGGGTATGCAGGCAGGGCATGCGTTTTTCAGTAGTTTCGGTGTCTTCTGTTCCGGAGACAGATTGCCGCTGTGGCGGTGGAATGGAGGAAAAATATGTACAAGACTTATGAGATGGAACTGGGTGGACGTCCACTTAAGGTGGATATCGGACGTGTGGGCAAGCAGGCCAACGGCTGTGCTTTTATGCATTACGGGGACACAACGGTGCTCTGTACTGCCACGGCAAGCGAGAAGCCCAGGGAGGGAATTGACTTTTTCCCTTTGAGTGTGGAGTATGAGGAGAAGCTTTATGCAGTGGGCAAGATTCCTGGCGGCTTTAACAAGAGAGAGGGTAAAGCCAGCGAGAATGCAGTCCTGACCAGCCGTGTCATTGACAGACCCATGCGTCCCCTGTTTCCCAAGGACTACCGCAATGATGTGACATTGAACAATCTGGTGATGAGTGTGGATCCGGAGTGTCGTCCGGAGCTGGTGGCCATGATCGGTGCCGCCATTGCCACCTGTGTTTCGGATATTCCCTTTGACGGTCCCTGTGCCATGACCCAGATCGGGATGATAGACGGGGAGCTGATCGTGAACCCTTCCCAGGAGCAGTGGAAGAAGGGGGATCTGAATCTGACGGTGGCTTCCACCAGGGAGAAGGTCATCATGATTGAGGCTGGTGCCAATGAAGTGCCCGAGGCACAGATGCTGGAAGCGATTTACAAGGCCCATGAGATCAATCAGACCATTATCGCCTTCATTGACAGGATTGTGGCGGAGATGGGGAAGGCCAAGCACAGTTATACCAGCTGTGCCATTCCGGAGGAGATGTTCCGGGCCATGAAGGAAATTGTGCCCCCGGAAGAGATGGAGAGGGCAGTGTTCACCGATGACAAGCAGACCAGGGAAGAGAATATCCGTGTGGTCACGGAGAAACTTACCGAAGCCTTTGCTGAGAAAGAGGACTGGCTGCCTGTGCTTGGGGAAGCTGTCTACCAGTATGAGAAGAAGACAGTGCGCAAGATGATCTTGAAGGACCACAAGCGTCCGGATGGACGCGATATCACCCAGATCCGTCCTCTGGCAGCTGAGGTGGACATCATTCCCAGGGTCCATGGCTCTGCCATGTTCACCAGGGGCCAGACCCAGATCTGTAATGTATGTACCCTGGCACCTCTCTCCGAACAGCAGAAGATTGACGGACTGGATGAGAATGAGGTGAGCAAGCGGTATATGCACCATTATAATTTCCCTTCCTACTCCGTAGGGGAGACCAAACCTTCCAGAGGACCGGGAAGAAGGGAGATCGGCCATGGCGCCCTGGCAGAGCGTGCCCTGGTTCCAGTACTGCCCAGCGAGGAGGAGTTCCCCTATGCCATCCGTACCGTGTCCGAGACCTTCGAGTCCAACGGTTCCACCTCCATGGCTTCCACCTGTGCGTCCTGCATGTCCCTGATGGCGGCAGGTGTGCCCTTGAAGAAGATGGTGGCAGGTATCTCCTGCGGCCTTGTGACCGGAGAGACAGACGATGAGTTTGTGTTGCTGACGGATATCCAGGGACTGGAAGACTTCTTCGGAGATATGGACTTCAAGGTGACAGGTACCACGGAGGGGATCACGGCCATCCAGATGGATATTAAGATCCATGGCTTGACAAGACCCATTGTGGAAGGTGCCATTGCAAGGTGCCGGGAGGCAAGGCTGTTTATCATGGACAATTGCATGAAGCCTGCCATTGCGGCACCCAGACCGGAAGTAGGGCCTTATGCACCTAAAATCATTTCCCTCCAGATTGATCCGGAGCGGATCGGTGATGTGGTGGGCCAGAGGGGCAAGACCATCAACGAGATCATTGCACGTACCGGTGTGAAGATCGACATCACCGATGATGGTATGGTATCCATCTGCGGCACGGACAAGGAGATGATGGCCAAGGCTGAGGATATGGTGAAGATCATTGTCACAGACTTTGAGGCCGGCCAGATCTTCAGGGGGAAAGTGGTGAGCATCAAGGAGTTCGGTGCCTTCCTGGAGTTCGCACCGGGCAAGGAAGGCATGGTGCATATCTCCAAGATTGCCAGGGAGAGGATCAACCGGGTGGAGGATGTGCTGACCCTGGGGGATGTGGTCAATGTAGTGTGCCTTGGCAAGGATAAGATGGGCAGGATCAGTTTCTCCATGAAAGATGTAGCCCAGAAATAAAGACAGGTTTGTTGTAGCATGAGATAAAGTATTTGGAATCCCCTGGCCGTTTTGGAATGTGCTGGATACTACAGTAATGTATGTTCCGGTGCACCTTAACAGGGCGGCAGGGGATTCTGTCATATGCGGCGAAGTAAGGCGAGTTTTCTGTAGAATGATAAAGTGGGGGCAGGGAATGAGGAGAGTAGCAAAATATGATTTATTACGTATTGTAGCATGTTTTTCGATTGTTTTATTACATGTCTCCAGTAGTTATTGGTATTCGGTGGACATAAATGGATGGGATTTTGCTGTTATGACAATATATAATAGCTTTACAAGATTTGGTGTGCCGGTGTTTTTCATGCTGAGTGGTCTTTTCCTTTTGGATCCAGAGAAGGAATTTATTCCAGGGAAATGGGCAATGAAACTGGTAAAGCTGGCTGGCGGGTTTTTCATCTGGTCATTGTTTTATGCTTTTCAGAGTGTCCTGTTCCATGGTTTTAAGTACGGATGGGGAAGTGTGAGCCATGAAATGTGGTCTGACGCAGTAAGCAGACTGATTATGGGACATGGACATATGTGGTTCCTATGGGATCTGTTCGGTTTCTATCTGCTGCTCCCTGTATTGCGGAAGGTTTGTGAAGATATCCGGATTCTGGGATATTTTCTGCTATTATGGGTAATTGTCCGTTTCGGGATAGTGACAATACTGCCCAATGTGGGTGGGGGCATGCTGCTGGCTACAGTAACGAATATGCATATGTATTTATTGACAGGATATATTGGCTATTTTCTGGGAGGATATTATCTGTCCAGAATGGATATTCCCAGAGCAGGGAGATATCTGCTCTATATACTTGGAGCGGGAAGTCTTGTGTTCACCATGGTGAAGACCATATCAGATTGCAGGACAAGCGCTACTTATGATGACCACTGGCTTTTGCCAAGCAATTTGAATGTGCTGTTTTTCAGTATTGCTGTTTTTGTATTTTTTAAACATGTGCGTCTGCCTCGAAAGATAGCAGATGGAAAATGGGTGCCGGCTATGGCAAAATGTTCGTTTTTTGTATATATGGCACATCCCTTTTTTATAGAGAAACTGAATCTGTTGGGAATCAAGGTGACTGCATATCCGGTTGTGATATCTATCCCGGTTATGACAGTTGGAATCTTTGCAGTTGCCATGTCCCTGGGCTGGATTGCAGGAAAGGTGCCTGTGGCAGGGAAGTGGATAACCTTCCAGTGAGGAACGGTTAAGATTTATTCTTTAACAGTTCCTGAGTTAGATATGGGGGAATATATCATGTGCGTTAGGTTGCTGTGAGCAACAAAGCAGTGAACAATAACGATGTATCATTTCCTGTATGCAGGTTTCATAAAAAGAATATAAAATGAACAGGAGGTATCTATGTTAACAAGAGAACTTGTGAAGGAGGCGCTGTACCGGGCGCTTGCAACCGGGGCGGACTATGCGGAGGTCTATGCAGAACACACCCAGAGCAAAACCATCAACAACATTTCGGGGAAGACGGATAAGATGGAAGACAGTGTTATATCCGGGGTGGGTATCCGAATCTTCCAGGGAACCAGGTGCGTGTCGGGATCGGCGTCCTCTCTGGCTCCAGAGGCTGTACTTAGCTGTGCGGAAAGGGTGGCAGATGCCTTGACAGGTTCCCGGAAGATCCAGGATATCTGTCTGAGGGAACGGCTCTTCGGGGACATTCACCCTGTAAAAATCGTGCCTGCAGGTGTGGGGAATGCCTGCAAGACAGATTTCCTGCGGGAAGTGTGTCTGGCGGCCAGACAGTACAGCGGGGAGATCTCCCAGGTGAGTGGTAACTATGTGGAGGTGGATCACAAGATCCTCATTGCCACCAGCGAGGGATTGTACGCCCAGGACAGGCAGATCCGCAGCAGAGTGTCGGTGTCTGCCATAGCCAGCAAGGACGGCGAGAATCAGACAGGCAGTGCCAGCCCCCGGCGCCAGGAAGGGTCTGGAGCTGTTCGAGATCCTGGATCCCAAAGAGATGGGGGAACAGGCTTCTGCCCAGGCGGTCACCATGCTCCATGCCGGCTATATCCAGGCAGGTACCATGCCTGTGGCAATCGAGAACGGATTTGGCGGTGTCATATTCCATGAGGCCTGTGGCCACTCCCTGGAGGCGTCCTGTGTGGCGCTGGGGCAGTCCCAGTTTGCAGGGAAGCTGGGCACACAGATAGCCAATCCCAAGGTTACGGCTATAGATGACGGAACGATTCCCAATGCATGGGGTTCGATCAACATAGATGATGAGGGTACACCTGGCCGGCGGAATGTGCTGATTGAGAATGGTATCTTGAAGACTTACATGGTGGACAGACTCAATGGACGCAGGATGGGAATGGAACCAACAGGGAACTGCAGGCGCCAGAGCTATCAGTATGAGCCTACTTCCAGGATGACCAATACTTACATAGCGGCAGGGGAAGACAGGGATGAGGATATCATAGCCTCAATTGCATACGGGCTCTATGCCAGAAAAATGGGAGGCGGTTCGGTGAACCCGGTCACAGGGCAGTTTAACTTTGCCGTGAATGAAGGTTATATCATCCGGGACGGAAAAATATGTGAACCAGTGCGGGGAGCCAGCCTGATCGGCAAGGGTTCGGAGATACTCATGAACATTGACATGGTGGGCCGGAATGTGGAACGTGCCCAGGGCATGTGCGGGGCTTCCTCCGGGAGCATTCCCACAGATGTGGGACAGCCCTTGATCCGCGTGTCCTCCATTACGGTGGGAGGACGCTGATAAAGCAAAAAGATATGCGAACAGTATTACAGAGTAAAATAAGCCCGGAGTGCGGGCGGATTGGAGTGGGAGATGACATATCAGGAATTTAAAGCGGCTGTGACCACAATCGCTGACGATATGCAGATTGCGGATTATGAACTTTATTATACGGAGGGAGATTCCACATCTGTGGAGATATACAAAGATGAGGTGAAGGGCTACAGTGTGGAAGAGGAACTGGGCATCTGCTTCCGGTGTATCATAGACGGCAAGGCAGGTTATGCCTCCACGGAGAACCTGACCAGACAGGAGGCGCAGTCCTTGGTACAGCGGGCTTATGAGAATGCTGCATCTATAGAGAGTGAGGAGGTATCCCTGCTGCACCAGAAGGGAGATACTTATGCCACTCTTCCTGAGAATGCGGATGTACGGCCCACCGGCAGGGAGCTGACAGACAAGGCATTGGCTTTACAGAAGGAGATGTATGCTATGGATGCCAGGGTGACGGATGGTACCCAGGCTTATATGGCATACAGCAGGCAGAAATATGCCCTGTACAATTCCAATGGCCTGGATCTGGAGGACCAGGTATCCCTGGCGCATTGCTACGGCCTGGCACTGGTGGCAGACGGGGAAGAAAGGTATGATGGTTTCGAGAACAAGCGGGGCAGGCTGCAGGAATTTGACTTGAAGGAGATCGCCAGGAAGTCGGTGGAAGATGCCACCTCCGGCATTGGTGCAGGCAGTGTTCCCAGCGGGAAATATGCAGTGGTATTCTCCAACAAAACCATGGCTACCCTGCTGGCCACCTATGCGTCTGTGTTCTCTGCAGAGCAGGCCCAGAAGGGCATGTCCCTGCTGGCAGGCAAGGAAGGAGAGCGGATCGCAGCAGATTTCGTGACCATCGTGGATGATCCCAGATATGAGGATAATCCGGTGAAAAGGACATTTGACGGGGAAGGAGTTGCCACCTATGCGAAGAATGTGGTGGAAGGAGGCATCCTCACCACGCTGCTCCACAACCTGAAGACTGCCGCCAAGGCAGGGGGGAAGTCCACTGGCAATGCCAGCAAACCTTCCTATGCATCTGTGGTGGGTATCAGTCCTTTTACTTTTTATATCTGCCCTGGGGAGGGAGAACAGCATACTGACGGGGACCGCATGGGCGATCCGGAGGAATTGTTTGCCAGCACAGGGGAGGGGCTGTATGTGACAGAGATCTCCGGCCTGCATGCAGGTGCCAATCCGGTGACAGGGGATTTCTCTCTTTCCTCCAGGGGATTTCTGATCCAGGAGGGGAAGAAAGGGGCGCCGGTGAAGAGTTTTACCGTATCGGGCAATTTCTTCACCCTGCTGAAAGAGATGGAACAGCTGGGTGCGGACCTGGATTTTGTAAACGGGATGTATGGGTCACCCTCGGTATTGGTACGTGAGATCTCGGTGGCAGGGAAATAAGCAACCCTGCTGCGAAACGGAGCGCATGAAAGTACGCAGGCTGGAATGGGAATCGCCCAGAGGGCCACGGATCCCTATATGGATTCCCGGCTGGCGGCATGTGTATGGTGCATGAATAGAAACAGGAGACAGGATATATGAATGATTTGATGACATTGCTGAAGGGGCGTAGGACTTACCGCAGATTTGCCCAGAAGGAGATATCCCAGGAGATCCTGGAGGAGATCCTGCAGGCGGCCAGGCTGGCTTCCAGCGCAGCCAACAGACAGCCCTTAAGTTATATTGTAATCCGGGACAAGGAGAAGGTGGAGCAGGTGTTCGCGCATACCAGATGGGCCGGTGCCCTGCCGCCGGAGGTGGGGCAGCCTAAAGAGGGGGAAAAGCCGGTACTCTTCATCGGAGTGGTGGAGAATCTGGATATCAACCCGGACTGTGACACAGATGCAGGTCTTGCCATCAGCAATATGACCCTGGCAGCCTGGAACCATGGTGTGGGAAGCTGTATGATCGGGGCCTGTAACAAGGCAGCCCTCTCTGAGCTGTTTGGCTTGACAGACAAGCAGAAGCTGCACACGGTGGTGGCTTTCGGTTATCCCTCCCATGCAAGCCTTGTGGTGGATATGGAGGATCCAGAGGCTTTCAAGTACTATCTGGATGAGAAAAAAGATTATGTGGTGCCCAAGCGGAAACTGGAGGATGTGGTGCGGTATCTCTAAGACCTGCAGGAGCCACATAAGCGGTCAGGGTCTGTAGTCTGTTGCTGTACGATGGGAAGGATGACATACCGACAGGAAGATGGAAAAAAGATGGGGTGGAACCGGGAGCTTTTGCTCCTGGTCCCACCCCATCATGGCCTAAAGAAAAAGGTTTGTTTATGGCATTTGCTGGGTCCTGGCGTCTTCATCATAGGTAAAGCCGCGCAGATCCAGTTCTTTTGCCCGGTGGCAGGCACAAAGCCTTCCGTCAGGCATGGTTTCCAGGGAGGGAGCATCTGTTTTACATTTCTGGATGCAATAATGGCATCTTTCATGGAAATAGCAGCCGTCCGGAGGATTGGCAGGATTGGGAATCTCTCCTTTCAAGGGAATGCGTTCCATCTGGATGGTGGGATCTGCCACAGGTACAGCAGAGAGCAGTGCTTCTGTATAGGGGTGCATGGGCTTCTCAAAGAGCATCTCCGCCGGGGCAAATTCAACCATCCGTCCCAGGTACATGACTCCCACTTTGTCAGAGATATGCTCTACCACCGACAGGTCATGGCTGATGAACAGATAGGTCAGCTGTAGTTCTTTCTGCAGATCCCGCAGCAGGTTGATGACCTGGGCCTGGATGGATACGTCCAGGGCGGAGACTGCTTCATCGCAGACGATGATCTGTGGCTCGATCACCAGGGCCCTTGCTATGCCGATGCGCTGGCGCTGTCCTCCGGAAAAGGCATGGGGATAACGCATCAGATACATGGGATTCAAGCCCACCTTCTCTGCCATGGCTTTGGCCCGCTGATCCATTTCCGCCTTGGGCATCTTGGGATAATTGGCCTTTAGAGGTTCTTTGATAATGTCTAAGACGGTCATCCTGGGATCCAGGGAGGAGTAGGGATCCTGGAAGATCATCTGGATCTCCTTGCGGATCTCTTTCATTTTCTTCTTGTCTACCTTTAGGAAGTCCAGCTCCTCACCATTTTTTGTGCGATAAAACACTTCTCCCTCAGATGCTGCATAGGCCCGGACAATACAGCGTCCCAGCGTGGTCTTGCCACAGCCGGATTCCCCTACAATGCCGATTGTCTCACCTGGTTTTACGTCAAAGCTTACATCCGTCACAGCCTTTACGGTGACACCTTTTGATGTAAACCGTTTATGTAGTCCCTTGACTTCCATAATATTGTCTTTGTTCATTCTGCACCGCCCTTCTTTTTCTTCGGGATGTCCTTTAAAGGGGCGTCCTTGGGAGAATTGTTCCCGGTGGAGGCATCACTGTCCAGTGCAGCCTCCACCCTGGCTCTCTGGGCCTGGCAGGCTTCATGGGGGCAGTTAAAGCAGGCGATCCTATGCCCTGGGGCAATCTCCACCAGTTCGGGATCTGCCCGGTCGCACAGACCTTCGATACGCACATCACAGCGGTCGTAGAATCCGCAGGCTTTGGGCAGGTTCATGGCCAGGGGAACGGTTCCTTCAATGGAGAACAGCCGCTCCTGCTTCTTGGATCCGATCTTGTGGACAGAACCGATTAGTCCTCTGGTATAGGGGTGCTGGGGGTTTGCATAGATTTCGGATGCATTTGCGCTTTCCACGATTTTCCCCAGATACATGACTGCCACCCGGTCACACATCTTGGCTACCACACCCAGGTCATGGGTGATGAAAAGGATTGCCATGTTGAAATCCTTCTGAAGTTCTTTCATCAACTCCAGGATCTGGGCCTGGATGGTGACATCCAGAGCGGTGGTGGGTTCATCGGCGATGAGCATTTTGGGATTGCACACCAGGGCCATGGCGATCAGAGCCCGCTGCAGCATACCGCCGGAGAACTCATGGGGATACTGGTTGTAACGTTTTTCCACATTGGCAATACCCACCTTGCGCATCACCTCCATGGAAATCTCCCTGGACTTCTTTTTGTCTTTGGTGATATGAAGCCTGGTGGCTTCATTGATCTGGTTGCCGATGGTATACATGGGGGAAAAGGCCACCATGGGTTCCTGGAAGATCATGGAGATCTCCTTACCGCGGATGGACCGGATCTCCTGGCCTCGCTGGTTCAAGGAGAGGAGATCTATCTGGCCCATTCCTTCTGAATCAAATAAAATCTGTCCGCTGGACACACATTTCTTTTCGTTGATGCCCAGGATTGCCTTACAGGTAAGAGACTTGCCGCAGCCGGACTCGCCCACCAGTCCCAGGGTCTCGCCCTTTTTCATCTCGAAGTTTACACCCCGGACTGCTGTCAGAAGGCCCTCCGTCATATGAATGTCAACATGGAGGTCTTTGACTTCAAGAATATTTTCTTCGTTCACGTTGCTACCTCCCTGTGCGCTCTGGCGCACATACCAATCAATCTTTGAAAGTTTACTTTCAGACTACCAGACATGCCGTCTCAGCGGCACACATTTCCGTCTTGCATGGAAAGCCTTATTCGGATTCCCATGCAAAGTGAATGTTTTATGCTTCCTTATCCGGAAACTGGTTCCTTATCTGGAAGCATCCCTTACTTATAAGGGTCAGCAGCATCACGGATCCCGTCTCCCAGGAAGTTGAAGGCCAGGACTGCAATGGTCACGAAGATGATGGGGATCAGCTTGTGGGGATTGCTTGCAACATCAGTGACGGAGCTTGCCTCCTGGAGCAGGACACCCCAGCTGGTGGCAGGGGATTTGATACCCAGTCCCAGGTAGGACATGGATGTTTCGCCCACGATGGAACCGGGAATACCCAGTGTGATAGAGACGATGAGATAACTCATGAATCCCGGTACCAGGTGTTTCCAGATAATCTTCCATGTGGATACGCCGGACAGCCTTGCCGCCATCACATAATCTTCATTCTTCAGGGAAAGGAATTTTCCGCGCACTACCCGGGCCATGCCGGTCCAGTTGATAAAAGAGAGAATGATGGTTATGTAAAAGTACATCTTCACCGTGGAGATCCCCGGAGGAATTGCTGCAGAGAGGGCCATCCAGAGCGGAATCTGGGGAACAGCCCCGATTACTTCGATGATTCTCTGGATCGCAATGTCAATGGCACCGCCAAAGTATCCAGAGATGGAACCAATGGTAACACCCAGGAAGAAACTGATGATGGCACTGGCGAAGGGAATGGTAAGGGAGATCCGGCTTCCCAGCAGAACCCGGGAGAAGATATCCCGCCCCAGGGAATCTGTGCCGAAGAGCATGATCTTGGCTCCGCTTCCGCCATTGCTGCCTTCCCCTACACCGAAGAGATGGAGATCACAGGGAATCAGTCCCAGGATCTTATACTCTGAGCCGTGTACGAAGAAGCGTAGCTTGTAATACTCGGAAGTATCTTCTGTGATGGTCACGGAGAAATCTGACCGGTCTATGGTCTTCTCCAGCTTGTAGATATGTGGTCCTATAAAATCCCCCTGGTAGGTCCAGTGGATTCTGGAAGGGGCGCTGTCCTTGTACAGGGCATCGAATTCATCCAGCGAATACGGCGCCAGGAAATCTGCAAACAGGGCACCCAGGTATAAAATGAGGAGGATGAGCATGGACAATTTTGCAAGCTTGTGTTTTTTCAGCTTTCTGCCCATTAAGGTCCACTGGGAAGCAAGATAATAATCCTCGTTGGTCTTCTGTTTCTTTTTCCACATTATCGGCCACCTCCTGAATAACGGATTCTGGGATCCAGAAATGCCAGCGCGATATCAGAGAACAGGATACCGATGACCACCAGGACAGCCTGGACCATGACGATTGCCCCGGCCAGATACATATCCTGCGCCTGTAGGGCTTTGAAGAGTACCGGACCCTGAATCTGCATGTTCAGTACCATGGCAGTTACCGTGGAACCGGAGAACAGGCTGGAGAGTACGCCGCCCAGACCGGAGACGGTGGGGTTGATGGCTGCCCGGAAACAGTATTTCATGATGATGGTCCGCTCCGGCACGCCCTTTGCCCTTGCAGTCAGTGTATACTGTCTGGCCACCTCATCCAGCATCTGGGCGCGGACAGAGCGGATGATGCCGCAGGTGCCGCTGGTGCCGATGACAATGATAGGGATGATCATTCTCTTCAGAAAGTCACCGAAATTATATAAGTGAATGCCATTCTGCAACATCTCCTGGGAAAACAGTCCCACATTTGCATTTCCGGTCCATTTATAGGAGAGGTACATCAGCACGATTGCCAGAATAAAGTTGGGTATGGCAGCCCCCAGGAATCCGATGATGGAGGAGATGTAATCCCCTACAGAGTATTGGTGGGTGGAGGCATAGACAGCGATAGGCAGGGATACTGCATACTGGAAAATCATAATGATGGCCGTAACCAGGATGGTAAGTCCCAGTCTGTCGTCCACTACATCCCACACATCGCGGCCGTAGGCGAAGGAATACTTCCAGTTGTGATGGGATCCGTATAATCTGTAATAGGTGGAATCTGTGGGAGTCCATATGATATCCTTGATCCATTTGAAATACTGCTCATGGATGGGCAGGTCCAGTCCATAGTCTGCCCGCAGGGCAGCAGCGTAATCTGCATCCACGATTTCCCCTTCCGTTGCCAGCGCGGCAATATGGGCGGACACATAATCCCCGGGAGGAAGCTGGATGACGAAAAAGACCAGGATAGAGATCAAAAGCAATGTAGGAATGAACATCAGAACACGCTTCACGATGTATTGGACCAGATCCTTTTTGAAGAAATCGCTGACAGATTCCATCAGGGCTTTCTTCGGGATCTGGTTCTGCATGCTTTCTGGTTTATACGCATTTTCTTCCATTAGAAATTCCCTTTCTCAAAGAATCCGAAGGCGGGGGAACTCGGTTCCCCCGACTTACGGAAGTTATGACTGCGTTCCTGTGCTGTTTATTCTGTTTTGAACAGGGTCCAGTAATGGATAATGTTCTGGTACTGATACAGGTCGTCAGACACCAGCAGATCCGGATAATTGTGGATCTTGGAGCTGACCAGGCTGTAAGCGCCTGCTGCCTTCAGGTAAGCGATAGTCCAGAGGTTTTCCTTGTGGAGATTGTAAATGTCCAGGGTATACTGGTCTCTTGCGGCAGTGTCGGGAGTGGATTTCCACTGCTCATAGATTTCCACCAGCTTTGCCATATCCCCTTCGGGAGCGACACCCTGTGCCCCGCCGGTGCCGTAGTAGGTACCGTACTCGCCGTACCACTCTGCGGACTGGGCGATGGGAACGAACGGCTGCACCCTGGATTTCAGGGATACGCCGCCGATGGCGGTGTGGGGACCAAGCACTGCATACCAGTTATTGTTGTCGATCTCTGTGTCGAATGCAGATACTTCAATATCCTTTGTGGCACACTTGATACCGGCTTTGTTGTAATACTGTTCCAGCACCGGATATGCATTGGCAGCACCGGAATCTGTGTAGGTATAGATGGTAAGGACAAAGTCAGTTCCGTCCGCGAAGTCATAGAAGCCATCGCTGCCCATCACAAGGCCGCATTCTTCCAGAAGGGTCTTGGCACCGTCTACATCGTACTCGGTCCACTTCTGCTCCCATTCTGCGTCATAGCCAAAGTTACCTTCCTGGGGAGCACACTGGCCCGGCTCTAAGAAACCTTCGGACAACAGGCCGGACACCTGGTTCCGGTCCACGCAGATGGATATGGCCTGGCGGAATTTGGGGTTGGCAAACAGTTCGGCGTAATTGGTTTCCTTGCAGGTGTAGTTGAAGGTAATCAGGTAGGAACCCCAGTTGGTGCTGGCCAGTTCCCGGAGCTGCGCTGTATCGCCCAGGTCAGCCATAAGGGAGGCGATATCCTGCATGGCCACTTCGATGATATCCAGTTCGCCGGAACGGAAC